>CAJUQJ010000021.1 GCA_910588215.1 uncultured Lachnospiraceae bacterium | reverse complement strand
CGCGACCCCGACCTTGGCAAGGTCGTGCTCCACCAACTGAGCCACTCGCGCATATCACTTGCCCGACTCGACTTAATTTCTTATGTATCCCTCGGACAAGTATTACTATACTATATCCCTTCCACTTTGTCAACAAAGTTTTTGAAATTTTTAAAATTCAATAATCTTTTTAAATTTTTTTATTTTTTCGCACAATTTAGTTTTCTTGCATCTGTATCATCTTCCAGCGTGATTTCACTCGATAAATGCGCTCCAAGGATTCATTTATTCGCTCCTCGGAGATTATCCCCTCCTGCACTGCTGTCAGCAGTCCGTCATAAGCTGCCGAAAAGTCTTCTGGCATAAGCAGCATATCCGCACCTGCTTCTATCGCCATTACCGCCGCCTCTTCCGAGGTATAATACTGAGTGATCGCATTCTTATCCAGCGCATCGGTAATGACTACACCCTGAAAACCAAGCTCGTTGCGCAGAAGATCGGTCACAATCGTTTTGGACAAGGACGAGGGCAGGGAATCTTCCTCTGCGGCCGATGCTGTCACATGACTGACCATGACAAAGTCCGCTCCCGCTTCTATTCCAGCCTTAAAGGAAGGGAAATCCGAACTTCTCATCTCCTCCAACGTTTTGGTCGTCTCCACTCTTCCGTCAGTTGTGTCTCCTTCCACATTGCCGACTCCCGGAAAATGCTTCAGGCAGGAGCTCACTCCCACACCTTCAATCCCTTCCACCACACTGGAGACCATGGCACCTACAGCCTGCGCATCGGACCCAAATACCCTGTCTCCCAACTCACCGTTTCCATTGTCTGCCACATCTGCTACCGGAGCAAAATCCAAATTAAATCCTAATTCTTTCAGATAAGCACCTATCGTCGTACCTGCCTCGTATGCCTGAGTCGTATCACCTGTCTCTCCGATCGTTGCCATATCCCCAACTTTTGCAACATCTATACCGCTTTGAGCCACACTACTAACGCTGCCGCCTTCCTCATCTACTCCCAGGAAGATTGGATATCTGCTCATGGAAACCGTGTTGCCCAACATCGTAGTTATCTGCTCTTTATCTAAAATATTCTTCTCAGAATAGACAAGTCCACCTACAGCATGCTCATCCAGCGCTTCCCTCGTTCCATCCCCTGCCTGCGTAACAGTTGAGACGCCCGTGATCGCCTCCGGCCTCACCATAAATAGACCGGCCACCTTATCCTTCAAAGGCATTTCCGAAAGGTAACCGTCCATAATCTCACGCAGATAGTCTTCCTCTGACGTCTCAGTCGGTTCCTCCTCCAATGTCTCCGGCGTGTCGATCACTACATCATGCGCTTCCTGCGCAGCCTGTTCCGCTTCCATCTGTGCCTGTAGCTTTTCACTCTCTTCCGCCTGCTTCTTCGTCTTAATAGTACCAACAATGCTTCTTCCTATCGAAATGCACCCTACGAGCACAAGAACCAGAAACACAAACACAACTGAATATGCAATGATCTGATTGCGGACTCTCCTGCGGTGTCTGAAAACACGACGTTCATCTTCATCATAATCTTCGTCTAATTCGTCATCGTCTTCGTCGTCCTCATCCTCTTCCTCTTCTTCTAGCTCATCATCATCGTCTTCGTCATCATCATCTTCTTCTAGTTCGTCATCATCGTCTTCGTCATCATCATCTTCTTCTAGTTCGTCATCGTCGTCTTCGTCCAGTTCTTCCTCATCATCAAATTCCTCATTTTCATATTCTTCATCAGAATAGCGTCTTTTTCTACCAAACAGCTTTCCCATATCAGTCCTCCTGCTGTACCTTGCTGTTAAGATCCTATAAAACGTACAACAACTATACTATAACTTATTTCAAGAAAATATTCTACTTGATTTTACATTTTTCGATACCGGATCGTACCTGTTGCCGTCAAAAGCACTCTGCAGTACTTAGCATCTGCCTCAAATCTTCGCACACGTCGAAGCGGGTACTAACTCTCTGAGAATTAATACCCGCTTCTATGCTACGCTATCCAATGGCCTATACCTCCGTTTTCTTCTTTCGTACTCTTTCCACTTTTCTTTCGTATGCATATACTGTAACGTCTTCTTCTTTCTTCTTCTGTGATTCGTTACTTTCTCTCATGTACTCGACTACGTCTCTTTGCTTTATCATTGGTTCCTTATTCATTTGTACTTTACAATGGATGATAGGTTATGTTTTCGGTGGACCGTACCTCCTTTTCTTTAATTTTATCTATCTGAATTTGTTTTGTTTATGACTTAATTATAACATCTTACTTCTATTTGTCAACACATTTTTTCAAAAAATTTATTATTTTTTCAAATTAATTATAAACACGGCAAATTATCTCATTTTTAGCGCATTTTGCCTGTTATTTGCTGGTAATTTTACAAAAACCGACATCATTGCACCATATCATTTCTGATACAAACACACACGAAAGGAAGGGCGACTACTCAATATCCACTACCGTCCCGCATCTTTTCAGAAATTCTCTTATCGTCCCGTAATAGACCGCAGGTTCCTTGTCCTGAGCCTGTGCGTGCCCGGCATCCGCCACGATCAGCAACTCTTTTCGGCATGCGGCCGCTTTATACAAGTCTCTGGACATCTGTACATCGATCATGGCATCGTCCTCTCCATGAATAAACAAAGTCGGCACATTGCTCTTTGCCACTGCATCGATCGCGGATGCCTTTTTCAGATCATAGCCGCCTCTGAACCTGAGAATGACACACGCCGAATCGACAAGCGGAAAGGCCGGCAGGTTAAACCATTCCCTGATCTTCTCTCCGAACATTGAGTAAGCGTCCGTATATGCACAATCTGAGATCACTGCAATAATATTATCCGGCAGTTCTTCACCGGTCATCATCAAGACTGTCGCGGCCCCCATAGACTGCCCGTGAACGATGATCCGGGCATTCTGGTCCTGCGACAGAATGTGATCGATCCAGAGCATACAATCAAAATGATCCGTCCATCCCATTCCGATGAAATCACCTTCACTCTCTCCCTGACAACGCAGATCCGGTACAATGACATGATATCCTTCCCTATGATACCAATATGCAAAAGGATACATCTCCTCCTTCCATCCTGTATAGCCATGCAGGATAAGTACCCATATATCACTTTCCTCCGACGGCAGGAATTCTGTCGCAACCAGCCTGTAACCGTCCGCACTCACCACTGAAAGCGTTTGTGCTTCTACGGTTTCCAGCCATCTGGCTGTCTCATTCAAAGCAATCTGACGGTTAACCTGAATATCTGAAGTCTGTACCTGCGCGGCATAACTTTCTTCCGTGATCCGTTCAAATGCCTGTAATTTCTCCATAAAGGAAGGAACCAGCGCAGCACTGACAAGGAAATTGACCAGAACAAAATACAACACGATCAATAATAGTGCTGTCATTCCTGCCACGATTAATATCTTCTTTGCTTTGCTTCTTCTCCTGATCATAAACTTCCGTTTCCTTTATGTATTATATCGCCATATTACCGAAGCACTCCGCTATGTATCTTTCTATTTTCTATAATTATTTCCATTTTTACATCCATGCCGAAGCGTTTTACTCTGAGGACGTGAGCAGAATTTAGGAGTTTTCCGAAGGAATACTCCGATTTTGCTCTGTGATCAATAGAATGTATGACGCTTCGACACAAATTCTAACTGAACTTGTTCAGTTTGTTGAACTAAATTGCTCATCAGAGAATTTATTCAACCTTATTTTACCTTAATATGCTGTTCAATTCCACCAAATCTATTGATTTATCTATGCCATTTTATGGAATAGGTCACCATTCATGTGTCAGGTTCTATGCCGGCAGCCTTTCGGAACAATAGTCATAGGTTTTACCGTACAAAGCTGCACATTATTTCCCAGAGCTTTTGCTTCATAAAGCACTCATTTCAGTGAAGACCAGAATGGCAATTAGAAAATCCATTTGACGGAGACAACACAAGGGAGCTTTTTGTACAGTATGTGCTTTCACTCTATAAAAATACCTTGTACTCCCTAATCGTATATAACAAAAAGAGAGACAGCGACGCCTTACGCATTCTGTCTCTCCAAACAGTCTCGATATATTAAATTTGCATCAATACAAAAATATCATAGATCGCCTTGATCGCAGTTTCAAAATCGGCATTCGACACACCGATGATGATATTCAGCTCACTGGAACCCTGGTCTATCATTTTGACATTCACATTGGCATGTGCAAGTGCGGAGAAAATCCTCCCCGCCGTACCTCTCGTCGATTTCATCCCCCGTCCCACAACGGCGATCAGCGCAAAATCCCCTTCGATATCGATACGGTCCGGATCAGCCAGTCTGTGGATAGCCGACACGACTCTCTGCTCCTTGTGCATGAATTCATCCTGGTGTACAAATACGGTCATCGTATCGATACCGGATGGTACATGCTCAAAAGAAATCCCGTTCTCTTCAAAGGCCTGCAGCACTTTACGTCCAAACCCAATCTCAGAGTTCATCATGTCCTTATCAATATTAACGGCACAGAACCCTTTCTTACCGGCAATACCCGTAATAACATACTTTGATTTCTGACAGGTACTCTCCACGATCCATGTACCATTATCATCCGGAGCGTTCGTATTGCGGATGTTGATCGGAATCCCTTCGCGTCTGACCGGGAAGATCGCGTCCTCATGCAGCACAGACGCTCCCATATAAGCCAACTCGCGCAGTTCCTTGTAGGTAATCGTCTCGATTCCTTCAGGCTTAAAGATGATACGGGGATCAGCGATCAGAAATCCCGACACATCTGTCCAGTTCTCATACACGTTAGCTTTGATTGCCCGTGCCACAATGGAACCGGTAATATCAGATCCTCCCCTGGAAAAAGTCTTAACTGTCCCGTCGGCATATGCACCGTAAAATCCGGGAATTACCGCCGCATCCAGCTTTTCCAGCCTTTCCCACATCTTCTGATTGGTTATTTCCGCATCACACTCGCCGTTTTCGTCAAAATAGATAACCTCAGCAGCATCTACAAAGGTAAACCCAAGATACGCTGCCATGATGATCCCATTCAGATATTCTCCACGCGAAGCCGCGTAATTGCTGCCGGATTTATTCTTGAAATTCTTCTCAATGGTCTTAAACTCTTCTTCCAAAGAAAGCTTCAATTCCAATCCGTCAATAATTTCTTGATACCGGTCTTTGATCTCCTTAAGCTGTACCCTGAAGTCCTTGCCAGCCTCTGCCAGATCGTAGCAGGTATACAGCATATCTGTTACTTTCGTATCATCAATGTACCTTTTCCCAGGCGCGGAAGGCACTACAAACCTACGCTCCTTATCCGCCCGTATGATCTCGCCTACCTTCTTAAACTGTTCCGCACTTGCCAAAGAACTGCCGCCAAATTTTACTACTTTTTTCATTTCCCGCTCCTCTGTCCTATCACACATTCATTCCTGCTATATTTATTCCTCACAAAACTTATGCACTGAGTATCCTGATCCGGTTAATATACCCACCGGCCTGCTCTATCTTCTCATTAAATTCTCTTTCCGGCATCACCTTTGTAATGAATGCAAATTCCTCAGAGATTCCTACACTGATCTCGGCCAGCGATTCGAAAACTTCCATCACGGCCTCTCTCTGACCGCTGCCCACTCTGACAAAATATTTCCCCTGATCCGTCTCAATATCGGCAACTCTCACGTCCTCATTTTCCCAGAAACACATGACCGTCTTGCCCAGATGCCGCGCACAATCCACAACATCCGAAACTACCGCACTCGCCGTAGGAAGCTTGCCCGCTCCCCGCCCGTAATACATAGAATCCCCCAGCATATTTCCATGGACATAGACCGCATTAAATACACCGTTCACACTGTAAAGCGGATGGGATCTGGAAATCAAGAAGGGCGCCACCATTGCAAAAAAACCATCCTCCCTGTCCCGACTCATCGCCAACAGCTTTATGGATTTATCCATCTGTTTGGCATATAAAAAATCAATTGCGGATATCTTCGTGATGCCTTCCGTATAAATCTCTTCATATCCAACATTCTTACCGCACATCAGAGATGATAAGATCGCAATCTTCCGACATGCATCGTATCCTTCCACATCCGCTTCCGGATTTCTCTCCGCATATCCCTTTTCCTGCGCTTCCTTCAACACTTCCTCAAAATCAGCGCCTTCCTTATCCATCTTAGTTAAAATATAGTTTGTAGTGCCATTTAAAATACCGGTTATGGAGTCTATTTTTTCTGCTGTCAGTGAATAATTTAAAGGTCTGATGATCGGGATCCCACCACCTACGCTTGCTTCAAACAAGTAGTTGCAGTGATTCTCCCTGGCGATCCTGATCAGCTCCGGGCCATGGCTGGCAACCAACTCCTTATTGGATGTGCACACGCTTTTGCCGGCGAGCAGAGCCTGCTTAGAGAATTCATATGCAGGATGAAGTCCACCCATCGTCTCACATATGATCGCAATCTCCGGATCCTTCAGAATAACATCATAATCATGTACTACCTTATCCTCATATGGATCTCCTGGAAAATCTCTCAGATCCAGAATATATTTGATATTCAAGTTCGCTGCCGACCGCTTATCGATCGCTTCCTTATTCGTCTCGATGACCTCTACGACACCGCTTCCCACCGTTCCGTATCCTAACACTGCCACATGAATCATAATTTACTCCATTTCTGCGCTGCTTTTGTCTCAACTTGACCAAGACACCGCACCAACGAGTTTGTGACAAGCAACGCGTAAACACAAATCTCGCGATTGAAAGTTACAGATCTCAATCTTATGCTTCTTCCTTCGCCTCTTTTGTATCATATTGTCCGTTCCATATATCAGATGTGCGGATGTCCTTACTCCCGCGCCAGGATCTTGACATTATGGACACCTTGCTTTTCTTCCATGGCCTCGATCATCTCCGAGACATCTCCCGTAGTCGGAAGTACCTGCACACTCAGGCTAAGCGACGCCACACCGTTGATCGGAATACTCTGATGGATCGTCAAAATATTAGCACCGTAATCCGCCACGATCTTAAGTACATCAGATAAAAGCCCCGTCTCATCGTTCATCTGGAACGTGAGAGTGATCGTTGTTCCCAGTGAGTTTTCATGAAACGGAAAAATATCATCCTTATATTTATAGAAGGAACTGCGGCTGATCCCCACTTCATCAACTGCCTCCTGTATGGATACCGTCTTCCCGGATTCCACCAGCCGCTTGGCTTCCACGACCTTAAGCAGAACTTCCGGAACAGCCTTCTGTTTTACCACGAAATAGCCGCTTTTTCCCTGCATAACGCATTCACGCCTTTCTGTCCGTAGCTCCTCATCGTAAAAGGCTTCCGCTTCCTTCCCGCAGCTTGTTGCGTTACTAACCTGATCCCTTGCCATCATACTGCAAGGGCATCTGACTCCGACGTACTTAATACGCGTACAATCGTCCGCAGAAGTCTTCTTCTCAAAGACACTTGTTTGCCACCGAGGGATATTCTAGCATAACTGCATAATAATAGCAAGTAAAAATTGTGAAAAACATTCAAATTCTGCTTAACGCTGGGCCTGAAGAAAAATCTCCAGTGTGATCATTACTTTTATCATATAGGAAATTCGTAGTAATTTCTTATATGATAAAAAGAGGGACAAACTCATTCCATGTCTGCCCCTCTTTCTCCGAATTCATTATAACTATATATCTGTAAAACATCCAGATAAAACGATCAGATCAGCGGATACTTATCTGTGAGCGTCTTGACGATCGCACGCGCTTTCTCAATTCCTGCTTCGCCCTCTTTAATAACAATAGAGATTGCTTCCGCTACCCGGTCCATATCTTCTGTATTCAGACCGCGGGATGTAGCCGCCGGTGTGCCGAGACGGATACCGCTTGTGACAAAAGGTGATCTGGGATCATTGGGAATGGTATTCTTATTCGCGGTGATATGCGCCTCATCCAGAAGCTTCTCGAGCACTTTACCGGTCACATCATATGCCGTCAGATTCACCAACATCAGATGATTATCCGTCCCATCCGATACGATCTTGATCTCCCTGTTCTGCAGGCCCTTGCAAAGTGCCTGAGCATTATCGATCACACCCTGCTGATATTCCTTAAAGGAAGGATCCAGTGCCTCCTTAAAGCAGACAGCTTTCGCCGCGATCACATGCATCAGAGGCCCACCCTGCGTACCGGGGAATATAGCCTTGTTGAAGTTGTACTTGTCCGCCACTTCCTGGCTCGACATGATCATACCGCCTCTGGGACCACGCAGCGTCTTATGTGTAGTCGTCGTGGTAACATGCGCATAAGGAATCGGGCTTGGATGCAGTCCTGCCGCCACAAGCCCGGCAATATGTGCGATATCGACCATCAGTACGGCCCCCACTTCATCCGCGATCTCCCTGAATTTCTTGAAATCGATCGTTCTTGCATATGCAGAAGCCCCTGCCACGATCATCTTCGGTTTACATTCCAAAGCGATCTGTCGAACATTATCATAATCAAGGAATCCTTCATCATTCACTCCGTAAGGAACACAATTAAAATATTTGCCGGACATATTCACCGGTGAACCGTGGGACAGATGCCCGCCATGATCCAGATTCATTCCCATAAACGTATCGCCCGGTTCCAGGACTGCAAAAAATACCGCCATATTAGCCTGAGCGCCTGAATGAGGCTGTACGTTGACATACTCGCATCCAAACAGCTCTTTGGCACGTTCTCTCGCCAATTCCTCCACCACATCAACGCATTCACAGCCGCCATAGTATCTCTTACCCGGATAGCCTTCAGCATATTTGTTCGTCAACGGACTGCCCATAGCTGCCATGACAGCCTTACTTACCCAGTTCTCGGATGCGATCAGCTCGATATGAGAATTCTGCCGCTGCTGCTCCGCCTCAATAGCCTGCGCTATCTCCGGATCTGTTGTTCTTACTTCCTCCAATGAATACATTCCCTT
This sequence comes from uncultured Lachnospiraceae bacterium, assembly GCA_910588215.1. Taxonomy (GTDB): domain Bacteria; phylum Bacillota; class Clostridia; order Lachnospirales; family Lachnospiraceae; genus UBA3282. Next base: position 53,259 of record CAJUQJ010000021.1, on the reverse strand, counting down.
TTCCCGCCTTTCTTTCTATTAGATTATATAGTTTACAGTTCTTACTCGATATTGCCCAAAATCCGGTATAAGTATATCATATGCACGATTCTCGGCGCAACAAGATGTTACAAATTTGTAGCAGACCACCGCAAGAACATGTTATACTGTCGGTCACTATTCACAGTGCCCTGCACCCCGATGCAAGGGCATTGAGTACGTAGTACTCGCCGATGACTTTACGGTTTCATGCATGGCACGGTACAATCCGTAGGACATCTTTTGACCCCGTCGTATATTTATGATAGTATCATATAGTAATATAGAATATATAACTTTAGAAAACTAAAAAGGAAGCACAAAGGCCATGTACCATATCATCATGAATCCCGGCTCCAAATCCGGCAAAGGATTATCTGTCTGGCAGTCACTGGAATCCATTTTGTCCGAAAAGAGAGTCTCCTACCAACTATATGAATCTACACACATCGGACATGTGACGGAACTTACGCGACAGATCACTTCCACAAGACAGCCCACTAAATTGATCATTCTGGGCGGCGACGGCACGATCAATGAAGCGCTGCAAGGTATCGAGGACTTTGAACTGGCGAGCATCGGCTATATTCCCACCGGTTCCAGCAATGATCTGGCTAAAGCACTCAGATTAAGCAACGATCCAAGGGAACTACTGCTGCATATTCTGGAAGAATCCCATGTCCGCATGATCGACCTAGGCATCCTGACCTATGAAAGTAATGCCGAAGTCACCTCCCGGCTGCACAGATGCCCTGTCCATAAGAGCAGATACTTCATCGTCAGCAGTGGGATCGGATTTGATGCCGCAGTCTGTGAAGAAGCACTTTCTTCCCCGATCAAAGACACCCTGAATAAATTAAAGCTGGGCAGGCTTACCTATCTTTGTATTGCATTGAGACAGTTATTTGCTGCCAAATCCATTTCCTGTGATATCATACTGGATGGCCGCGAGACGATCCATATACCGAAACTGCTGTTTACAGCCTTTATGATCCACCCTTATGAAGGGGGCGGCTTTTGTTTCTGTCCGCAGGCTGATGATCAAGACGGGTTACTGAATCTGTGTGTCGTAGGAGACCTCCCCAAACCACTGATCCTGTTTGCGCTGCCAACCGCATTCTTCGGCAAACATTATATTTTCCCAAAGATCAACCATTACACTGCTTCTTCCGTGCAGCTCAAGACTTCCTCCCCCCTGTGGGTACATACAGACGGTGAGGTATATTTAAAGTCAGACTGGATCAGCGTCTCCTGTCTCCGTCAAAGAATTCGGTTTCTAGTATAAGACATTGAACATAATGGATACTTTTTCAGGAAAAATTAAGAAATATTTATGGAAATCTTATTTTGACTTTTATGCCCAATCTGCTATGATATCTTCTATGAACTGACTGCATGTCATTAATATTTTCTTTAATAACATTTACACGCAGCAAGATCTGCGCCGGAAATGTCCTAAGGAAAACGACAAATGGCAACCGCAAAGATCATCAGTTAAATGGGGAATCAATATCATGGAAAAAACAGCTAAAAAATACCGGCACGCTATTCCTTTGATCATTTACGGTATCATCTATCTTTCCTGGTTCGGTCATCTGGAACGGACCATTACAAGTCATTATCGTGTCATTCATGTAGCTTTTGACGACTATATTCCGTTTTGTGAAGTATTTGTCATCCCCTACCTGCTCTGGTTTGCATACGTAGCGGTGGTTGTCATGTACTTCTTCTTCCGCGACAAAGATGACTATTTCAGAACCTGCACTTTTTTGTTTACCGGAATGACAATCTTCCTTCTGGTATCCACGCTGTGGCCAAACGGTCATCACCTGCGCCCCTACATCATGCCGCGGAACAACATATTTACCGATTTGGTAGCTGCACTGTATCGGACAGATACTCCCACCAATCTGTGGCCCAGTATCCATGTGTATAATTCGCTTGGCTGCCATATAGCTATTGTGAAAAGTCAGCGCCTGAAAAAATATAAAGGCATTCGAATCGGTTCTTTTATCCTGTGTACTTCTATCATTATGTCCACAGTATTCATCAAACAGCACTCTCTGTTCGATGTGATGACCGCCTTCATCATGGCTGCAGTCATGTATGGACTCGTGTATCGCTCCGATGTGCTGCTCAACTTCTATCATAGTTCTCAGGCCAGAAGAAAACGCAATCCGAAGATTGGCTGATCTTATCAAGGAACGGCAAACTAGCCGTTCCTTATATTATGTCTTTAAACCCTGGCATCCTATTTTTAGTTAAATTTATAGAATCTCCGACAGAGCTTATAGCCTTCCACCGATATCTTCCGACCGCCCTTTCCGGGCAGATTCATGGAATTTCCCAACACGCCATACCGCAGGCGTACATACATCCCTACATCCTTCTGCTTAATATACTGCCAAAGTTCCTGTTTCTTCTCCAGTGCCTCTTCCGTTCCGGCCCTGATCAGCAGTATAGAGGAGATGACCGTTATGATCTCCAGGTAACTGAACATATAATTCTTCAGTTTTCGTTTGCTGACTATCTTCGATTTATTCTCTGCAAGATAATCGATCATGATCTTGTTGACCTTGATCTGCTGCTCTACTCTGGATAGCATAATCTCTTCATTGACTGACTGCCCTTCTCTTCCTATATAATATCGATAGAAATTGACATCCAGATAGTACATATTCTTCACAAAAGGAAGCGGTTCAAACACGAAGATATTATCCACATAAAAGGTGTGTTCCGGAAGCTTCAGCCCACATTCCTTCAGCAATCTGGTCCGGAAGATAACGGAATGCATCAGGATATACTGCCCTTTATGAAAATGCTTAACATCGTTCCAGGTAAAGATCCGATCCTGAGGCAGCGCATGTCTATACTTCATGACCTTATGCTTCTTCTCTCCCTCTTTCTCATAGACGAAATTACTGATTAACATATCCAAACTGGAATCCCCGGTCGTAATATCTTTCAGTGTCTCCAAAATCTTGAAATAAGCACTCTCTTTCACCCAGTCATCACTGTCAACCACTTTAAAGTACAAGCCCGCGGCCTGTGCAAGACCTGCATTGACTGCCGATCCATGACCGCCATTTTCCTTATGGATCGCTTTCACGATGGACGGATATCTGGCCGCATATTCATCCGCAATGACACCGGTCCTGTCTGTCGATCCATCATTCACGATCAGGATCTCCACATCCTCTCCACCCGCAAGCAACGAGTCAATACATTTACGCATATAGGCTTCCGAATTGTAACTTGGTATTGCCACTGATAATAATTTCATATTTCCCTCCATTCCGAAGCGGCACAAATTCTAACTGAACTTGTTCAGTTTGTTGAACTAAATTGCTCATCAGAGAATTTATTCAACCTTCTTTTCCCCTTATCTGTCTGCCATAGCTTTTGTCAAATACCGCGCTTCATCTCCATATGATCTGCATAGGCGGCAAATGCCGATGGAATCGGATATCTGCTCCTTGTCTCTGCAGGATCGATGAAAATATAGTCCTGTCTGTCTCTCCGTTGTGTCTCTTTCCCATCCTTATCCGTTGTGTCTGCCTTCATCAGTTCATCTACACGTACCTGATAGCCGATCATATGCCATTCCTTATGGGTAAAAATGTGCTTTGCCGGATCCAGCTTCTGTATGCGCAGGGGTGAGAGACCTAATCGTTTCAGGTAAGCGATCACTTCCTCCTCGCTCTTATGTCCCTCCAGCATCGGAAATTCATACATACCTGCAAGCAGTCCCTTCTCTCCTCGCTTGCGGAGTGCCACGCAGTGTTCATCCAAAAGGACCAGCACAGTCTTATGTTCTATCTTACGCGGCTTCTTGGGTGCCTTCTTAGGATACTCTGTAATGCAGTTTTGTATTCTTGCCTGACAAAGTTCTTTCCAAGGGCATTCCTCACATTTAGGAGTTCCGTTAGGAATGCATACCATAGCCCCCAGTTCCATCAGCGCCTGATTAAAGTCTCCGGGCCTGTCCTTGGGTATCACACCCTGCAATTCCACTTCTATAGACTTCTTGACACGCGCATCCGAAATATCTCTGCCATCCATCCGCAGTCTGGAAATGATCCGCAGTACATTACCGTCCACCGCCGGAACTGCCTTATGAAAAGCTATAGATGCGATAGCTCCTGCCGTATAACTGCCTATTCCCACAAGTCCAAGCAATTGTTCATACTCTCCCGGCATCTCACCGCCATATTCCACCATGATCTGCACCGCAGATCTCTTCAGGTTTCTGGCTCTGTTATAATATCCCAGCCCTTCCCATAATTTCAAAAGCTGTTCTTCTTCCACTGCCGCCAGGCTCGCTATGTCAGGAAGATGTTGCAGAAACCGGTCATAATAAGGTTTGACGGCTTCCACTCTCGTCTGCTGCAGCATGATCTCCGACAGCCATACATGATACGGGGTCGGTTCTTCACGCCATGGCAGAATCCGCCTTCCGGCATCATACCAGGCAAGCAGCGGCGATGCGATCAGATCAAGACTATCCAGCACCACCGGAACCGGCTCATTGATCGATAGGCTGTCCGTTTCCACAAGGCAATCATATGCAAGCAGATGTACGCCGGAATTTCTTGCCCGCTTCAACGCTTCCCCAAATTCAGGCTGCGTCGCCCAATTAGGCTCCACGCGACAAATATCCTTCATCTGTATCACAAATATCAGGTAAGCATCATAGCCCTGCGCATGCGCCTCGATCAGCTCCTCCACGTGCTTGATAGCACGCTCGGAAGGCGCATCCGGAAAAGCTGCTATATTGTCATTCTCCAGCGTAACACCCTTGACCTCTATAAAAGCTTTATGCCCTGACTCGCTCTCCACATAGAAATCGAAACGTGAATTTCCAAAGGTCGTCTCCGGCCGTACAAGACTGACATCCCGGTACAATCCGCCATTCTCCAACCATTCACCTACAACTTTGTTCGGCGCATTGGAATCCATGTTGACCAGCCTGCCATCCTTATCTACCGCAACCAGATCGTAGGCAGTGGCCCGTGTTTGGTTCCCGCTCCGCTCCAAATATACCGGCGCATTGTCCCTTAGCAATTCCCGGCACCGCCCTGTATTCTTGACATGCACTTTCGTCCGTTCACCTGCTATATCCACGTAGGCTATAAATCGGTTCGGTCTCTCTATGAAATTGGCTTCGATTATATTGTAATATTTCATATTATGTAAACTTGTCAATCCCCTCTACTCTGTTTTACGACCGTCATAGACCACGCGTTCCCCGGATGATCATAGTACTCGCAATAGTCTCGTCGTTTTATCCTTCCCGGATAAGATCAACTGCTGTCCAGTTCCTCCTCTTCTTCAGACGGAACCTTCTTCTTATAAGGCACTCTGGCTGCCGGTACTACCTCTGACGCCTGCGTCGTATGGATTGACTGATCGTCGAAATATATATGAGCTCCAAAAGCCTGTAAAACTTCTTTCTTTCTGACCCCACCCAAGAAAAACACCTCGTCTATACGTACATTCCATGCCCGAAGCGTCCGAATCACTCTCTCATGTGTTGGTGCACATCTGGAAGTCACAAGAGCCGTCCTGATCGGCGCTTCCTCCGCAGGACAATCTTTCTGCAGCTCAGACAGCATCGAAAGAAATTTAGCAAAAGGCCCTGCCTCCAGCGGATTATTGGCATTGCGCCTCTCGTTCTCCTCAAAAGCCTCCAATCCCTGCTCCTTAAAGATCCTCTCGGATTCATCCGAGAATAAAACCGCATCTCCGTCAAACGCTATACGAATCTGTCTGATCTGATGGTCGCAGTCGTATGTATACAGCCCATCTGTACATATAATGCCTGCAGCAATATTGGAATCTATAGCGCTCTGCACATCATCCTCATAGGCTGACAAAAACAGGTCTGTCTTGAAAGCCGAGAGATACGGTGCCAGCGATGCGCCGCTGGCCAGTACCGCCCTGGTGATATTCAATCCGTAATGTTCGATCGCATTGAAAACCCGAAGGGAAGAATCCGGACTGTTCCTGGACATGATAATGACCTCCACGCTGTCTCCTTTACCTGGCAGGTCATTCAGATTCAGGAGCGCCTTGATCAACGGAAATCCAGGTCCCGGACGCAGGATCTCGTCCTCATGCTCGACCTGATATCTGCAGTAAGCTTCCACGCCATCCGCTTCAAATATCGTATTCTCATATGTCAGATCAAACAGCGCTCTTGAAGAGACACCTATCACCAATTTATTGTCCAAGTCATATGCCATACGCCACCTCCCGGTTTAAATTCCAATCTGTCCATGATCCACAGCAATTCGGCCGCAGCTGGAAAGATCAATATGATCCTCCGGTAGTCAACTATATGCCCTTATGCCTCAAAACTTCAAAGCTCAGCGTAGTCTGTTGCACTCATATCTCTCAAATGTCAGCAGGCAGTTCTTAAATTCCTCATAGCGCTCTTCCACATCGCCTTCCTTGATCTCCAGATCGACCGCCAGGGCCATCATATTGATCATATCATCCGTGATTCTGTGGCGGAGCGCAGACAGAATGTTGAGTCTTTGCTCATAAGTATCTGCCTCCAAAAACTCCATCACCAGAGGGTCAATATTCAATTGTTCATCTTCTTCCTGTATCTTCTCTTCCGCTATCGGTTCACTTGTACTCATCAGTTGCGATTCGGAAGCCAATTCGATATCCGATATCAGTTCGAACTCATACTGCTGCCCGGCATCCGAATATACAGCCGTATCTATTTCCTTCATAAACATAGAAAGTGAAATGACATAAATCTGAAAAGCACCATGCATCGCCTGATAAACTACCATCATCTCTCCGGTCTCACCGTGCTTCGCAAGACAACGAATCTGATAAATATCTCCCTTACGGTGTCTATACATTTCTTGAGGTTTGGGATTTGATCGCATATTCTTCTCCAATCTGTCTGCATAGAAAAACAGTTCCTATACTAAGTGTGGCCTTCCTATCAGACCGTATTCTTACTTAGTATAATCCCAAACCAGAAAAAAGTCATTCCCTTATACTCATGAAATTTATTGTGCTACAAACGATCGTCTGAAACCTCAGCTTTCACGACCGGATGTCTTGCAGCGGAGTACAGGACCGGTCACCATGGATCATTGTCATTTTTACCTCCATTCCGAAGCGTTTTACGCTGAGAACGTGAGCAGAATTTAGGAGTTTTCCGAAGGAATACTCCGATTTTGCTCTGCGATCAATAGAATTTGTGACGTTTCGGCACAAATTCTAACTGAACTTGTTCAGTTTGTTGAACTAAATTGCTCATCAGAGAATTTATTCAACCTTACAGCTTCGGAGGCGATTTCTCTTGATTTCAAACACGAGAACAAACGTTCTGTATGTTAAATAGAATAGAACAAATGTTCCGTTTTGTCAATCTTTATAGATCATATTGAAATGTACATACATCATGCCTGAATTCTGAGTGTGCCAGCCTGTCCTTCAAAATACTCTTATCCATCTCGGACATACGTTCCAATCTTCTATGATAAATGCGAACCATATATTCTCTGCTGCCATCTATATTTGTCACCTTGGTCATCGATACTCCACAGTTACCGAAACCTTCCTGTTCCAATACCGCCCTCGTACTCTGTGTATACTCCTGTTCCAACATTGAATAGTAATGTTTCTCCTCCGTAAGTTGCTCGTTCTCCATATGCAGTGTCGTTTCTCTCACACAAAAGATAATGATCATTCCCAATACAAACGAATATAGTATAAATTTCCTGTTAGACATAAATCCCCCTTCTTACCTGTTATGTTTATGATGACTGCCTGATAAATGCCATAATAGCATAATTTATGTCCTATAAATCGGACTATATTGCTATAAATTATTCAGTCTTTCCTCCATTCCAAAGCGCTTTACGCCGAGGGCGTGAGCAGACTATGAAAAGTACAGTGCAAGTATAATATGCTCGCTATTCATGAGCGAAGCGCACACAGATAAAGAGAGTCTGTCATACATATGATCAACAGACTCCCTTGAAATAAGATCAGTTATTCTATTGTCACTCTGAATACCACCGGCATATCACTCCTGATATCAGAAGAGATCTGCAATCCCTCTTCGTCCCGCTCCCATACAGGTTCCCGGTCAGATCCAAGTATCTCGACTTTCTTAATGATCCCGCTAAAATTGGCTACTCTCGATGCATCGCGTATCCCCAGAGATTTCACGCAGTACTTGCCTGTCTCACTGCATTTCAGTGCAATGATATACAATTTCCCTCCTTTGATCGTAAAGCGGAAATCCTGGCTGGTGAAATTCTTCTTGATACCGTCCGAGAATTGCCCTTCGACGATCTGCGTGGGCCCTTCCCCAAAAACTCTCCATGGTTTCGATCCGTAAATCGCTTCTCCATTCACCGTAAGCCAATCCCCAATCTGCCTAAGAATCTTCGTCTCCTCTTCGGAGATCAAACCGTCTGCTCTTGGTCCGACATTCAGAAGCAGCCGGCCATTCTTGCTCACGATGTCCACCAGGTCACACAATATGTCGCTGGCAGAACGGTAAACGTTATTCTCCGTATATCCCCAGGAATTCAATGCGATCGCCGTGTCCGTCTGCCAGCTGTACTGCTTCATATCAGCGAACTGACCCCTTTCCACATCCGGCACTGCCGTCCCGAAGAGATAGGCATCATGCTTATAGTTGATCACAACCTGCTCTCCCCATTGGGCCGCCCTGTTATAATAGTAAGCCGCCAGCTTCTTTATATATGGTTTTGCACTGGAATGCTGGATCCACCAGTCAAAGTAGAGGATCTTCGGCCGATATTCATCTATCAGTTCACAAGTCCGCACAAGCCAATCCTGCAGGAACTCTTCCGTCGGTACGGGATGACTGAAGATATCATGATGATCCGCTTCCGGCATCGACGGCCAGTAGAGATCTCCGCGTTCCAGCGGCTCTTTGATATCACTGTCAAATTCTCTGCCATGACTCAGAAAAAACCAGTGTTCAATACGGTGGGAAGAAGCGCCCAGAATAAGGTCTTTCTTGGCAAACGACTCCCGCAGTTCCCCGAGTATGTCCCTCTTGGGTCCCTTATCCCATGCATTCCACTCGGATATCTGACTTCGGTACATCTGAAATCCGTCATGATGCTCCGCAACGGGCACAACATACTCTGCTCCTGCCTGTTTGAACAGCTCTGCCCACGCCTCCGGATCAAATTTCTCAGCCTTGAACAGCGGTATGAAATCCTTATACCCGAATTCCTTGTGCTGTCCGTATGTCTCAATATGATGCTGATATTCCTTCTCGCCCTGAATATACATATTCCTCGGATACCATTCACTGCCGAATGCCGGAACGCAAAATACACCCCAATGAATGAAAATCCCGAATTTCTTCTTTTCATACCAGTTCGGAACCTGATATTCCGATAATGACTCCCAGCTGTCCTTGTACGGACCTTCCTGTATCACTTTTTCAATCTCACTAAGATACGGTTTCATGTCATACGCTTTTGCCATACATTTTCCTCCATTCCGAAGCGTTATAAACTCTAGCTGACATTGCTAACTGAACTTGTACAGTCTGTTGAACCAAATTGCCCACCGGAAAATTGATCCAACCTTTCATCCCTCCTGCCCTTTTATATAAGACGCGTCAATTACAGAAAGCAAAGAGGTACCTTCACGGCCTCTCTCCCCAGCAGTTCCTGACTCCGCTCATCCGGCTGGAAAGTAGCGGCATACAGCTCAAAGCATTTACCGTCCATCATCCGCTCTCCTTCCGGCGTCACTACCGTAAAGGCCCTCGGCGCGATCTGCAGTACCGTCTGCACCGTCTCTCCTGCCTTAACATGAACCCGTTTGAATGCACAGAGTGCAGGGTTCTTCAAAGCATGTGCCGAATCCGTATTCTTAATATAAATCTGAACCACATCATCTGTGTCTCGCTGTCCCTTATTCTGCAAAGTTACTTTTATAGATATTTCTTCCCTGTCGGTTCCGGCAAGTTCTGCTGCCGTCACTGCCACATCCCCGTAGGTGAGACCAAATCCAAACGGGTACTGCGCCTTTTCTTCCATATAACGATATGTCCTGCCTGCCATACGATAATCGGTAAATTCCGGCAGTCTGTCACTGTCCTCATAGAAGGTCACCGGCAGCTTCCCCGACGGAGACACCGCTCCGAACAGAATCTTTGCCGCGTTTCTGCCGCCTCTGGCACCTGGATACCATAATTGCACGACAGCGTTAAAATGCTCTGTCGCATAACGCAGATCCATAGCACTTCCTGTCATCAGGCACAGAACTACCGGTTTGCCCACGGAAGCAACTGCCTCCATCAGATCCCTCTGGGGCTTCGGAAGCAGCAAGTCCGTTTTGTCTCCGGAAGCATAGCTGTTACCGGTATCTCCCTCTTCTCCTTCCAGCGTCTCATCCAGTCCCAGACACAGCACCACCACGTCACTGTGTTCCGCAACGATCCTGGCTTCTGCAAGCCTGTCCCCGGCAAAAGCCAATGCTTCCGTCTTATCCTCGAACAGCCCGCAGCCTTCTGAGAACAGGACTCTTACCTTACCACCCACATGATCCCGGATGCCTTCCGCAACCGTGATATACTCCGATGAGGTCCCATGGTAATTGCCAACCAACGGCTTACGGCTGTCCGCATTGGGGCCGATCACGCCGATGGTCTTAAGCTTATCCACATTCAGAGGCAAGATGCCGTCATTCTTGAGCAGGACGATACTCTCCCTGGCTGCCCGGTCTGCCAGCGCGATATGCTCTTCACACTCCACCACCTCATAGTCGAGTTTATCATATTCACTTTCATCAAAAAGTCCCAACAAGAATCTGGTCGTAAAAAGGCGCACCGCCGCCTCCGTGATGCTTTCTTCCGTCACCAGCCCCTGCTTAAGCGCCTCCAGCAGATGCAGATAAGTCACACCACAGTTCAGATCGCATCCTGCATTCAACGCCATAGCGGCAGACTGTTCCGGTGTTGCGGTCACCATATGATGCTCATGAAAATCTCTGATCGCCCAGCAATCCGACACAAAATGTCCCTCGAAATTCCACTTTCCACGCAAAATGCCACGAATCAATGTCTCACTTCCGCAGCAAGGCTCCCCGTTCGTCCTGTTATAAGCGCCCATCACCGCCTCCACATGCGCTTCTTTGACAAGCGCCTCGAATGCAGGCAGATATGTTTCCTCCATATCTTTCGGGTCGGCCTTTGCATTAAACTCATGGCGCAGCGCCTCCGGTCCGGAATGCACCGCGAAATGCTTCGCGCACGCCGCCGCCTTCATGACCTCACCATCTCCCTGCAGGCCCTTGACGAAAGCAACACCCAGTCTGGAAGTCAGATAAGGATCCTCTCCATAGGTCTCATGTCCCCTTCCCCATCTGGGATCCCGGAAAATATTGACATTCGGCGACCAGAACGTAAGCCCTTTATAGATATCCCTGTCATTGTGGGCAGAATACTCATTGTATTTCGCCCTGCCCTCAGTGGCCACGCATTCCCCAATCTTGCCTGTCAGCTCTTCGTCAAATGCCGCCGCGATACCGATCGCCTGTGGGAACACTGTCGCCGTCCCTGCTCTGGCCACACCGTGCAGGCCCTCTCCCCACCAGTTATAGGCCGGAATGCCAAGCCGCTCTATGGCCGGCGCCTCATACCGAAGCTGCCCCACACGCTCCTCCACTGTCATCTGCTCCACCAGTTCAGACGCTCTCTTTCTCGCCTCTTCTCTCGTCATACGATACCCTCCTACTTCTTCATTAATGTATTTCTCTACTTAATGTTAACATACTGCTCCCCTCGATAAGATTACCTTGATAAGGCATTTCAACAGTATATCTCATCCATCTCCTGTTTCCCGTCTCATGGCGTTTAGCATAATGTACCAGAATAACAGGTGATATAGCAACCAAAAACTCTACATTCTGCATATCTGCTCTCCCCTCTACTTACAGCAAGTGCAGTATTTTTGATTGAAGATACGCAACAGACTCTTTACATAATAGGGCTGCACTGTTAGTTCCATTTCACACCCAATGTTACATAAATATTCATATATTATGTCTTTTTTCTTGTGAAATGCAGTAAGCAATGGTATACTAACTTCGGCAATCATACAAAAAGATCTGTCTTGCCACATGACTTTCATGTATTTTTATGCAAGATAGTTCACCAAACTGACCAAGTTCAGTTTGAATTTGTGCCGAAGCGTCACAAATTCTATTGATCGCAGAGCAGAATCTGCAATTCTGCCCGCATCCTCAGCATAAACCGCTTCGGAATGGAGGTACAAATGAAAAAGAAAAAACTGTTACGAGGAGCAGGCCTTATGCTTCTCTGTCTTGGGCTTCTGCCGCTTACCGCGTTTGCCGCAGATGCGCAGGCCGAGTACACACCTGCCATGTATGCCACTTTCTGGGCATTGATCCCGCCTATCGTCGCGATCGTATTGGCCCTGATCACGAAAGAGGTTTACAGTTCGCTGTTCATCGGTATTCTGGTGGGCGGCCTGTTCTATTCCGGTTTCTCCTTCGAGGGGACACTCACACACATTTTCAACGACGGCTTTGTCTCCGTCCTGTCCGATGCCTATAATGTAGGTATCCTGGTGTTTCTCGTGATCTTGGGCGCCATGGTCAGCCTGATGAACCGTGCAGGCGGTTCCGCAGCCTTCGGCCATTTTGCCCGAGAGAAGATCAAGACAAGAGCCGGCGCACAGCTTGCCACCGTTGCACTCGGCGTACTGATCTTTATCGATGATTATTTTAACTGTCTTACCGTGGGCAGCGTCATGAAGCCCGTTACGGATGAGCACAAAGTTTCCCGCGCGAAGCTGGCCTATCTGATCGATGCCACTGCGGCTCCTGTCTGCATCATCGCACCGATCTCTTCCTGGGCGGCAGCCGTTTCCGGTTTTGTGGAGGGCGAAGACGGATTCTCCATTTTTATCCGCGCCATTCCCTATAACTTCTATGCGATCCTGACTATCATCATGATGATCGCACTGATACTGATGAAGGTAGATTTCGGCCCCATGAAAACACATGAAACCAATGCCCTCAAAGGGGATCTGTTCTCCACCGGTAAGAAAGAAGACACTCTGAAGACAGAGACCGTAAATCTAAAAGGAAAAGTGATCGACCTGCTGATTCCCATCATCATGTTGATCGTATGCTGTGTCATCGGCATGATCTATACGGGTGAGTTTTTTGACGGTGCGAGTTTCGTGGAAGCATTCTCCAACTCCGACGCCTCTGTCGGTCTTGCGCTTGGCAGCATCTGCGCCATGCTCCTGACGATCATTATCTATCTGATCAGAAGAGTCTTAAGTTTCAAAGATTGTATGGCCTGTCTGCCTGACGGTTTCAAGGCCATGGTCCCGGCTATCCTGATCCTTACTTTTGCCTGGACACTGAAGGCCATGACGGATTCACTGGGCGCGGCGACCTTCGTAGCCGATGCCGTACATAAGAGTGCGGGATCCTTCATGAACTTCCTGCCGGCTATCATTTTCATCGTGGCATGTTTCCTCGCTTTCTCTACCGGAACTTCCTGGGGAACGTTTGGCATTCTCATCCCTATTGTTGTGGATGTATTTATGAATTCCAATCCGCAGTTGATGATCATCTCCATCTCCGCCTGTATGGCAGGCGCTGTATGCGGCGATCACTGCTCCCCCATCTCCGATACCACGATCATGGCTTCTGCCGGCGCGCAGTGTGACCACGTCAATCATGTGTCCACACAGCTGCCCTATGTGATCGTAGTAGCCGCGATCTCCTTTATCACCTATATCGTAGCCGGTTTCGCACAGAGCGCATGGATCTCCATGCCGGTGGGCATCCTATTATTACTGCTCACACTACTCGTGATCAAGAATATGAAGCGTGAATAACGAGTGTTTTGCATCTTTACATCCATGCCGAAGCGTCACATATTCTAACTGAACTTGTTCAGTTTGTTGAACTAAATTGCTCATCAGAGAATTTATTCAACCTTTTTACACTACGTAAAGCTGCCGTTGTATCATTGCTGATACAGCGGCAGTTTATTGCTGTCCATATTCTTCCGTTTGTCTTCTTTCCCTTCGATCCACTTGTTTGAATTTCCAGATGCTACAGAGTTAAATCTCGATATAATTTTTCTTTTCTCCCTTATTCTCCACTATTTTCCCTATTCCGACAGAGCTATCTGATGAACTGGCATAGAACTATATTCCTTCATTAAGTTAAATCTGTCTTTAATTTCTTCCGTCACATATACTTCCTTTTCTTCCGTCACGAGTATCATATCAAAAGGCTGCTCTTCCTGACGGGATCTCCAGTATCTCACCGCATTCTCCAGGCCCATAACAAAGAGCGCCGTGGACAGTGCATCACATACCTTCCCCTCCTTGGCGATGACCGTCACGGATGCCAACCCGTTATCTACCGGATATCCCGTCTTGGGATCCAGGATATGGCCGTATCGGACACCGTCCTCTCCAATAAAATAACGCTCGTAATTCCCCGAGGTGACGACCGCTTTATCAGCGATCTGCAGTGTCCCGAATATTCCTTCCCCGAAAGGACTGCGCAGCCCCAGTTTCCAGTCACTGCCATCCGGCTTCGTCCCCACCGCCTGAATATTGCCGCCGATGTCCAAAACTGCCGAATCAATGCCTTTTTCCCTGAGGATCTGTTCCGCCCGATCCCCCGCATATCCTTTTCCAACGGAACCCAGATCCAGCATCATGCCATCCGCCATGGTAACGCCGTCATCTGTCACCTGCACCCTGTCATATCCGACCGATTCCAGAAGCCCGTCGATCTGATCGCCGGGAGGAATCCTGTTCTCATCTGTTGTAAATCCCCATGCACTCAGGACCGGATACAGCGTCGGCTCCAGCGCGCCGCCCGTCTCCTGCGCCATTCTCAGTGCAAAGGAAAGCAGTTCGGCCGTCCTCTCCTGTATGGCCACCGGCTGTCCACCGCCATGATTGACTGCATAGATATCGCTTTGTGCATCCGTGACGGCGATAAGTGCTTCCAGTGCATCGATTTCTTCCTGTGCGCACGCTAAAGCCGCTCGGGCATCCTCCGCATTGTCATCATAAACGGTGAACGTCATGTAGGTATCCATGGCAAAGAAAGATTTTGAATAGGCCTCAGTCCTGCCATGTATGGGATTGCAGGCAGTCAGCAGCGGCAGCGTGACGGCCAGCAGGACTGACCGAAATATAAATCTCTTAAAGCGCATGCCGAATCGCCGCCATCAGATCCTCATATGTCTCATAAGCCGGGAACTGCGGATTCTCCCGAATGATCTGCTCCGTACTCTTAAACAAAAATCCCGCCTTGCTGGCCCGGATCATGTCCAGATCGTTATGACTGTCGCCGGCGGCAATGGTCTCAAATCCAAT
Organism: uncultured Lachnospiraceae bacterium; assembly: GCA_910588215.1. GTDB lineage: Bacteria > Bacillota > Clostridia > Lachnospirales > Lachnospiraceae > UBA3282. Next base: position 37,831 of record CAJUQJ010000021.1, on the reverse strand, counting down.
AGACTGCAGTGCCTTCACCGTTGATAGTTTGGAATTCTCGATCCTCATCTTGAATCCCGTGATCTCACCGTCCGGAGCCACTTCCAGAGAATTGCAGAAGATTGTAGGCCAGTCCAGCTTCTCCATAAGAGGTCCTGCAAACTGCCTAAATGTATCGCTGATGATGATCACCTGCGTCAGACTGCGAAGTTCATCCAGGAATTCTTTCGCCCCGGGAATCGGATCGATCGTAGCTATCGTGGCCTGTATCTCCTCCAGACCCAATCCATGCTCTTTCAACACCCCGATTCGCCAGCGCATCAGCTTATCATAATCCGGCTCATCCCTGGTAGTCCGCTTTAATTCCGGTATCCCGCTGGCTTCTGCAAAAGCGATCCAAATCTCCGGCACCAGCACTCCCTCCAGATCCAGACATACAATATTCATACTCATACTTTATCTCCTTGCTCCTTTCTCACCGTGCTGCTCTATGCTCTCAGGCAAAAAGTCATACCGCACTGTACTTCACGATCAAAAGTTCCACGCTCATCACATCATTCATCCTGCCCGTCTTGACCGCCTCCTCTGCCTCTATGCAGTCTGTCAGCGCCCTGCGCAGATCTTCCTCACGGAATTTGGCGGCCTGCGTCACATACTTTCTGGCAATAAATCCGGCCAGTCCCACCTTGCCGCCAATGGTATTCGCATCGTAACCTTTATTCTTCAGTTCTTTCACCTGCAACAGAAGGTTAAACTGCCTGGTGATCAGGAACAGAATCCGCATGGGTGGCTCTTTCAGAGTCAGCAAGTCATAGTACAGATCCAGAGCCATCTTCTGCCGTCTCTCCGCCACCGCATTTATCATATCGAAGATCTGGCTGCTCACCTGTCTCGTGCAGACCGCCTCGATGTCCTGTGCCGTGATCACATCCCGCCCCATGCAATAGCAGAAAAGCTTCTCCAGTTCCCCCCGGATATTCTCCATACCGGAGCCGGTCTTATCCAGAAAAAGATCCAGATTCCGTTCCGTGATATTCTTATTCTCTTTCTTCAAAAAGCCGAGGATCCAGCGCTTCAGTACAGCCTCATCCTGCGCCTTAAACTCGATGGCGCGCCCCTTGACCGTCGCCGCCTTATACAGCTTGCTGCGCTTATCGACCGACTGCTCCACGAACACGAAAGAAGCTGTCTGTGCCGGATTGCCAAGATAAGCCGCCAGTTCCTCCCCGCCTTTTGCAAAAAGGCCGCTGTTCTCCAGCACGATCACTCTCCGTTCAGCAAAAAAGGGCATAGTCTCAGCCAGATCGATCACTTCCCCCGATGAGATATTCTTCCCCTCGAAATAGTGAAAGTTCATATCGTCTCCGTCACCGAGCAATGCCTTTTTCAGCTTATCCTTGTACTGGCTGCGCAGGTAGGTCTCCTCACCGTACAGAATGTAGACCTGTTTCAGTTGTCCTGTTTTGATTTCTTCTGCTAGTTTTTGCATAAATCCAGTATATGACAAAATGTAAGATTAATCAATTCCTACCTGCCGTCCATATCGATCTTGTTGCGCAGATCCTGCATCTGGTGATCTAGCATCTCGATGGAATCCGCGCAGTCTTTCAGCTGTGCTACGATCTCCTCCGCGTTGTTCACATCTTTCTTGTATTTCAGCTTGTGCTCCAGGCTGGCCCAGAAATCCATGGCGATCGTTCGGAACTGTACCTCCGCCTTCATGTACTTTTTCTCATTGGAAAGGAAGATCGGCACACTCAGTATGAGGTGCAGACTCCTGTAGCCGTTGTTCTTCGGATTCTGAATATAGTCCTTTTTCCGCAGAAGAAGGATATCGTCCTGCCTGATGACTAAATCCGCCAGCCGGTAGATATCGTCCGGGAAGGAGCAGATGACCCGCAGCCCCGCCACATCGGTCAAATGTTCCCTGATATTATCCACCGTGATCGGATAACCCTTGCGCTCCAGTTTCTCATAGATACTCTCCGGCGTTTTCAATCTGCTCTTGATAGATTCAAAGGGATTACGCTTGTATTCCCGCGAGAACTCTTCATTCAGCACTTTCAGTCTCGTCTCGATCTCCATAATGGCAAACCGGTACTCCATCATCAATCTGTCAAAAGGTTCCGCCTCCTTCAGCTTCTCGGCCTGGATCCGAATGATCCGGTCCTGCTGCCTCAGTGTCTGCCGCTGCTCCTCTACCTGCTGTTCCAAACTGTTCTTATAAGCGAACAAATCGATGGTGTTCCTGACCCTATGCTTCACAATGGATCTGTCGAAGGGCTTGTGGATAAAATCTGAGACTCCGATCTCCAGGCACCGACTCTCGATCTCCGCCGTACTCTCGATACTTATAACGAGCACCGGAATCTGCTCCAGCCATCCGTTCTCTTTCATCGCATCGATCACCGCATAACCGTCCATCTCCGGCATCTGCAGATCAAGGAGTACCGCCGTCAGTACCCCTTTATATTCTAACAGTTTCCGCAGTGCCTGCTGCCCGTTTTCCGCCATCTCGATCTCATAATTGTCTTCCAGCATTTCACGCAGCATTTCACGGTTTACCGCTGCGTCATCTACCACCAATATCTTTTGCATTTCCGTTTCCCCTGTTTCTCAAATTTTCTGTATCCCTTTTACGTTTCCTGTCTCATCGCCGCACCGAAGCCGCCATTCTGTGATACGTATGCCGAATGCCGCGTATGGCCACCGAGTACGCCTGTATATTCTCAGGCAGAGCCATACCTGTATAACCCGTGTCACCCAGATGGTGCATGTCCGTGCCGGTCATCTTGCACATCAGAGCAATCCGGCGGATAGTATCCGTATCCGCGCCCTCCTGGGATGTACCGACAGCCGTGATCGTCAAGGCACCCAGACTGTGCGCATAGCCGACCAGCTCCCTCACATACTCCATCGTGATTCCCGGCACTGTTCCCGGCGCAGGGAAGAGCAGGATATCCGCCCCGGCTTCCCTGAACCGCCTGACATCCTCTTTCGTCATAATGTGCTCTGCGGCCTCCGTAAGAATGCCCGCTGCATGCATCTTGCCTGCTGCCAGAATGATCCGCTCTCCCAGATTCTTCTTGTACGACCGAAGCGTCTCCTCAATGGCCTCATTGTGAACGCCCATCCCCGGATTCCCGGTCAGCAAGATCATATCCACTCCCATTTCACATGCCCGCCGTGCATTCTCAAGAGTGGCACGCCGTCCCAGGGACATCTGCCAGAGGGGCGCCGTTTCCGTCTCCCCGCCTGCCTCCGTCGGCTCCAGATTGATGCCAACAGGCCGCCCTGTCAGATGCTTGATCAGTCGCACGGTATCCTCCGGCCTCCCCTCCGGCAGTCCTTCTATCACAGGCGCATTCACGTCGAACATATTCAACAGCACAAAATCCGCCCCCATAGCCGACACGAACTCCGCGTTTGTCACATCCCCCAGCATTGGCCGTACCGTGCCGATCGTCTCACAGAGCATGACGCGTCCCTCACTCTTTCGTATGGACTCCAGCAGATCTGCTTTCGTAAAGCCCGCGAAATCTGACGCATAACAATCTAATATCCTTTTCGCCATGATAAATGTCTCTCCTTCTCAATAAATATTCCGGCATAACAAAGCATGCACGCCAGACAAATGATATGCCAGGCTGTTTATTCCCGCGAGCAACAAGCCAAGTGGCTGCTTGCAGCGGGGTCTTTGATCATTCGCTATACCAGCAAGATAACACTTGTTACTTATTATGATTCAGCCATACTTTATCTTACGCAGGAGATTGATATCTTCTTTATTGTTGCCTTAAATCATTTATTTACTCTGCTCTCTTTCCATCCACCAACTTCCGGAATCTGTATCTATGATTTATTGTATCAAAAATACTATAAGGGAGGAAGCATGTAACTACTTTTTCTGAATAGAAACTTTAATTTTGACACATCCTTTGCTATACTATCTAATAAGCAACAGTTGAAGATATCAAGGACAAAAGGCCGAAGATCTGTAAGCTTCGGCATCCTCATCATAACAAACTACAGGAAGAGAACTCTATGAAAAAGATTGCGATCGTAACCGGAGCCAGCACAGGGCTGGGCAGAGAATTTGTAAGAATCATCAAAGAGAAAAAGGAGATCGATGAGATCTGGGCCATTGCCAGGCACAGGGACAAACTGGATAAGCTGCGCAGGCAGATGGGACCGAAGGTGATACCTATCAGCCTGGATCTGTCTCAGGCTTCTTTGATCGAGGAGTTAGGTCACCGACTTGCCCAAAGCGGTGTGGAAATCCGTTATCTTGTCAACAATGCCGGCTACGCCAAATTCTGCTCCTACGGCGACTTAAGCATAGCCGACTCCCTCAACATGATCGACTTAAATATCGGCGGCGTCGTGGCTATGGGCCTGACCTGTATCCCTTATATGCCTGTAGGAAGCCATATCATCAACATCGCCTCCCAAGCAGCCTTCCAGCCGCTTCCCTACCAGAATCTGTATAGTTCCACGAAGGCTTTCGTACGCAACTACACAAGGGCGCTGCATGTCGAATTGAAAGACCGGGGCATCAGTGCCACTGCGGTCTGTCCCGGTTGGCTGAAGACCGATCTCTACGACCGGGCCGATATCGGCGCCGCCAAAGCTCCCCGCAGCTTCTTCGGAATGACCGCGCCGGACAAGATCGCCCGCAAAGCAGTGGCAGATGCCGACAAAGGCAAAGACCTCTCGGTCTATGGTCTCTATGTCAACTTCTGCCACATAGGTGCCAAACTGTTGCCACAACGAGTCGTAATGAAGATCTGGCTGCGCCAGCAGCACATCGATCCCTATTCCCGGCCGTCCCAGCAGTAAGTGCATAGCTTGGATCTGTCCATACCGATGGACTCAATCATGTCGTCCAGACGATGATAGCGGAGAGAGGTGAAGTTCAGCTTCTCTCCTATCTTATCCAGCATGGCGCGATACTCTGCGCTGTCCGGATCCGCATAGGCTTTCAGGTTCGGGTACTTATTCTCCCCCTCGATTTCCTGTATCACACGTCTCGCGATCAGTTCCATCTCCGAAGTCGCTCTCGAGAAATTCAGATATTTGCAGCCAAACAGTATCGGTGGGCAGGCCGGTCTGATATGAACCTGATCAGCTCCGCTCTGATAAAGGAATTCCGTAGTCTCCCGCAGCTGTGTTCCCCGTACGATGGAATCGTCGATCAGAAGCAGACTTCTGCCCTTGATCAGTTCATGTACCGGAATCAGTTTCATCTTGGCGATCAGGTTACGCTTACTCTGAATCGTCGGCATGAAAGACCGCGGCCAGGTAGGCGTGTATTTGATAAAAGGTCTGGAGAACGGGATTCCCGACTCATTGGCATAACCGATGGCATGTGCCGTTCCAGAATCCGGCACTCCCGCCACGATGTCCGGCCGAGCGTCATCCCTCTTTGCCAGCATGGCACCACAGTTATACCGCATCTGCTCCACACTGATGCCCTCGTAAGACGATGAAGGGTAACCGTAATAGACCCAGAGGAACGTGCAGATCTTCATCTCCTTACCCGGTGCCGCCAACGTCCGGACACCTTCCGGCGTCACCACCACGATCTCCCCCGGGCCCAATTCCCGTTCCAGCGCATAGCCCAGGTTCAGATAGGCAAAACTCTCGAAAGAGATACAACAGGCATTCTCTTTGCGTCCGATCGTCACCGGTGTACGGCCATACCTGTCTCTGGCCGCATAGATCCCCTTTGCCGTCAGCAGGAGCATGGTCATAGAACCCTCGATCAACTCCTGCGCGTAGCGGATGCCTTCGATCAGATTCTCCTGCTGGTTGATCACCGCCGCCACCAGTTCCGTAGAATTGATGTCGCCGCCGCTCATCTCCATGAAATGGCCATGACCGCTCTTAAAAAGTTCCTCTATGATCTCATCCTTATTGTTGATCTTACCTACCGTCGTGATCGCATAGGTCCCGTGATGGGAACGGATGATCAACGGCTGCGGTTCATAATCTGAAATACAGCCGATGCCACTGGTTCCATGCATGTTATTGACATCCTTATCAAATTTAGTCCGAAACGGCGCGTTCTCAATATTATGTATAGCTCTGTCAAAGCCCTTCTTATCATCATAAACAGCCATGCCTGCCCGTCTTGTCCCCAGGTGGGAATGATAATCTGTCCCGAAGAACAGGTCAAACACACAATCTTCCTTTGATGCCACTCCAAAAAATCCGCCCATAGCGCGCTCCCTCCATCAGTCCATATCCGATTCGTCGTTCTTACCTTTACAAAAATGCTGTCGGCTGTACCGCCGATATCCTTTGCCATACTACCATATGCCTGACATGTCTGCAAGACAAAACAAAATGCCCGCAGGACAAAAATGCCATACTTGACTTATATTATACGTTTTCCTGGCATAACATGTCAAATATGGCATTTTAATCTTCAGTCAAAAACCTCACGACATTCGCCAAACAGTCGTGCACGCACGTCACTTGGCTCATTGCGCGGGCGTCAGATCGGCCGCATACCTCACTATACTGTCTGCTTCGCCAGCACTTGCCTGCGCAGCGCCGGGATACTCTGCATGATGCCAAGCGCCACCAGATCCACCGCCATCACCGCGATGACAAGCACGCCGTTAAGCAGAACGGAATAGACCCAGGGATTCACCATCGGTATCCCCAGAAAAGACTCAGGCATGTACATATACCAGAGCAGGCCGCCGGACAGGGTCAGCGATACCCAGCGTCCAAAAGAGCTAAGGATCGTTCCCCACAGCCAGCCAAGCTTCTTTCCCGACCCGAAACCGCATAAGAAGACAAGGGTATAGGCCACCACATAGTCAAGCAGCATAGACTGCCAGGAAATAGCGATGCCGCCGCCCAGAAAATACTGCAGCATGCCATTGACGAAGCAGCATAGCAGGGAATACTTCGGCCCCCACCGCAGGCAGTAGACAAGAATCGGCACCAGCGCCAGATCCACGGAGCCGCCGAAGGGGAAACGGAAGATCCGCAGATACCCCAGCACCGTTGCCGCGGCGATCATGACCGCGCCCTCTGTCAGGGCACGGACTTTGGTTGATTTTTGTGTCATAGTCGTTTCCTCCAAAAAATAGTACCGCGGTGTAAACAGCACAACGCGGTACGAAAAAACGACAAGTATTCTATTTGTCGAATATTCTTCCTACGCCGGCATTACCCGGATCAGGTTCAAGGGACCGGAAGCGACATTACGCCTCTACATCTCAGCCGGACTTGTGCCCAGCGCCCCTGTTATTCTATTACACTGCGATCTGTTCTATTTATACTACACTTTTCCGCAATTTGCAACAGTTTCTTCTACGGACTGCCTTCCATTGCCCATGAAAAGCAGCTAGAATTCCATTCTGCTGTAGAAATCCTCCCAGGCTTCGTCATCAATATCTTCATCCCGGAAGAGCTTTCGCTCCTGCTTCGCAGATCACAATCCCTCTGTCAGGTTCCTGAAGATCGATGGTTACTACACTGCAGACGATCAGATCACACCTCCTATATTGCTAGCCGCAGTCCGACTCTTTTGCATCGAAGAGCTTCCCGGTGGCAAACGGACTGCCCACGTCACATCTTCCGTGGTGATAAGCCTTCTTGACGGCCCCGTCCGTCACCTCCTCCGATATCTCCACTTTGATCCGGCTCACCCCGCTCTCAGCCATATTGTCTAACATTCTGATCACATCATCCACTTTCTCCATATTTCCCTCCATTCCGAAGCGCTTTGCGCTGAGGATGCGAGCAGAATTTGTGACGTTTCGGCACAAACTCCTCGCCCCTGCTGTTTTCACCGTGGAATCTCCCACTGTCTCGCATATACTATAATAACTTTTTCAAAACAGGAAATCAACATGCGACATTATACTTATCCCAGCGCTTACGCAAAGATCGAAGGCAGCTCCGATCATCCTTCCCTGCATGGAACCGCCTATCTTTACCCGGTTCCGTCCGGTGGTGTGCTGATCGAAACAGAAGTCTACGGTCTGCCGTACGAAGATACCGCACCTTACAGTCAATTCTACGGCATGCATATTCACGAGACGGGCAACTGCGCTCTTCCCTTCGATAAGACCGGTGGACACTACAATCCCGGCGGACTGCCGCACCCGGATCATGCCGGCGACCTGCCTCCCCTTCTCGGCAACAAGGGGTATTCCTACGGCGCCTTTTATACCGATCGATTTGAACTGCCGGAGATCATAGGACGCTCACTGATCATTCACAGCGCACCCGATGATTTCACCACACAGCCTTCCGGAAACGCCGGCGACAAGATCGGCTGCGGCGTTATCACCGAAAACTGTGGTTTCGGTGATAACGGCTATTTCTCCAAGGTATTCCGCAACGCCATGGAATGTACACCAAAGGAATACCAAAATTACAAAAGGAGAAAATAGAAACCGGATCACTCCTCCCAGTTCCTTCTAACTCTCACATAAGCTGCAATACCGCCGACGATAATGCCAGCACCTGCCATCGAGAGCAAGATCGTCCAGAAAATATCTCTCATCCTTGATCCCTCACCGGCTTCGCCGTCATCACTGCTTTCCGGTGCGGCATCATCACTGCCTTCCGGCGCGGCGTCATCCTCCGTATTCGGTGCCGTCAGCTGTTCTTCACTCTCTGAGCTTGTCTCTGCCACCGTTTCTGCCCTCTGGTCGTAAGGTGACGGCGCCGTGCCGCCTTCGGTGCCATCTGCGTCATCCTTTCCAGGAAGCGATGATGTAGACGGTTCCTGCACCGCCATTATCTTATCCGTACCGGATGCCGACTGCTTACTGCTTTCGGAAGCGCTGCCTGCACTGTTTCCGGAACTTCCGGAAGCTGCATTGTTCTGCTGCTGCGTCCCGGCAGAATTCGTATTCGTGGACGGATCTTTCTGTGTCGGCGTCGTCTCCTGCTGCGGTTTATCCGGTGTTGGTTTATTTGGCTTGGGGTTGCTCGGCTTACTCGGCTTTGGTTTCTCCGGATTTGGCTTCTCCGGCTCCGTCGGCTCCTCCTGCTTCTCCTCCGCAAAGGTTACATCCAGGATATTATTACAGCCCGCCAAATCCTCATATTTGAGTGTAAGCTGCATGGACTTAGTATTTGTTATCTTCTGTTCTCCGATATCTGACAGGTAGATCTTACTTATGGAGTAGCCATCTTTCGCCTTGATGGCGATCGTCCTGGCATCCTCTTTCCCCGTCAACTCACATATTTTGTCACCATTGTTATTCTCTATCGTCACTTCCCCGCCCTTGGAGTTCATGACAAGCAGCCTCTGTGCCACCGGCGGCGCTCCCGTCGAATCCTGCACTCCGACAATAGCAAAGGGACTGAACGCATCACAGGTAATCATCAGCCCTACATCTGTCACAACACAGCTGATCTCCTCGGCAACAAGTTTCCCATTCTCATCGGTTCTGAAGTGGTAGGCTTTATATGTAACTCCCACCTGCTCCGGGCTGAATCCTTCCGGAAAACCGATAAAAAGTCTGACACTGTTTCCGGTCTGAATAATATAATGATTACAGTGCTGAAGTCTGATATCAAAAGTAGCGCTCTCTGTGATCGTAGTTCCCGGCTCCAGCTGGTCTTTGATCTCATCCAGCATCTGATCGCCCTGTTTTGCCGGCTGCTCACTCTCCAGCACCGGCTTCGTTGCCACCAGCTTTATTTTATCCACCACATCGGTAAGTTTCTTCCCGTCCTCAGTCTGCCAATCGTTATAAGAAAGATCTCCTTCCTCCAACAATACCGGCTTTCCGCCCAGCGTCAGATCGATCCCCTCCGGGCGGTAAGCACAGATGGCGATCCTCTTCTTCACATCATAGCGAAAGCTGTCCGGTGCCTTCAAGCTCTCCGCTCCCTGTAATCCCGTAACCTGTATAATATAGCCGGCATAATTATCCGCAAGCATTCTGCTGGGCGTAAAATCAAATTCTATCGTACGGTCTCCATCCCATTTAAAATTTTCAATCTTGCTGTTTTCCTCTGCACTCCAGCCATCCTTCACCGTAAGTTTATAGCCGGCAGACTGCCCGTCGATCTCTTTCAACGTTTCATTATATACTGCCGTTATATGATGTTTTTTGCCCATAGAAAGATATCCGGTATTACTCGGCGTAAGCTTCCTTGCAAAAGGAGCCGGCACAAAAGTTCCTTTGGGATTATCCAGCTTTCCTGTAGATACGAGAAAATCGCTCTCAGTCCCCTGGAACGTCCAGTTCCTTTTCAGTTCCTCCGCTGTCAGATCTGTTCCATACAAGGGGCCGACCGGCTCTTTCTTCGTAATGGCAAACTCAATATATCTGCTGTTTCCATTCGCTATGAGCAGGGCTTCTTTCAATTGTGGCATCATAAATGGTTTGGGATCCGAATACCCCCAATCACCGACCTTATAAGTATCGGTAGCTGGCATATATTGGTAAAAACGAGTAAGCATATATACGCCTTCCCGATCAACAGCTTCCTGATATCCCATGCCCTTATAGCTGACTTTAAATATGCCGACATCCCCTTCCGATTCAGTGCCGTCCCGATATTGCACAAGAAATTCGCTTTCCTCAAAGATCGTCTTATACTCCTGACTGTCCGGTCCTTCTTCGTCCGACGTATCGACTCCCGCAAGCTGCGGATAAGTAAAACGAAAACCCGCTCCCGACATAATGCCATCCGGGATATGATTCTTCTCCATCACCGCCTTCTCTGCCAATAAGTACTTCTCGCGATCCGCACCTCCCTTCATCCCGTCATTGGCGGTAGCATCCAACCCATACCATTTCCCGTCAACCTGTACATAATTCCACATATGAAGGTTATCACTGCCATCCGGCGCCCGATAGCTTCCCTGTACCAACACGCTTCTGATCCCCAGTTCGTCCAGTACTACCTTGACCGCTCTCGCGTATCCTTCACACAGACTCTCCCCCTTCACCAGCGCACCATAAGAAGTCCTCACATGCCCGCTATTGCCGGGACTGCAGTTTGTGTCAAGTTTATAGACCGTATTATCGATAATGGCATTATTTACATAGGCCACCTGTTCCCGTACTGACTGCGACTTACTTCTTGCTCCCTGCACGATCGCATCGATCTTCTTCTCATGCTCACCGACCGCTTTCTCTACCTGTGCCTGATCGCCGAATCCCTGTACATAATAGGTATCCGTTCTTCCGGTTCCCAGTGAAGCTCCGTACACAATCGTATCATTCTCCGACACACTGGGGGCTGCTATCGTCTTCTCCGTTACATTTATGGACAAGTTAGAGAAGTCCACATAGAAAATGTCGGGATAGTCCGCATAAAAGGCATCCCTCGCAGCACCGAACACCTTCAGCACCGCCTCCTGCTTCCCGCCGTAGGCCGCAAGCTGATCGCTTGTTATATGGCCGTTCGCCACCAGATCATATTCCTGAGTCCCTGTCATGAAGATCTCTTTCTCGTACATCTCATACATGGCATCGTAGATGCCCTTCGCATCAGTCTCCAGCTGCTCATAATAGTACCTGTCTTGCTTCCCGTTCTCAGCATTTGCAACGCTGCCAACTCCCGTCAGACTAACGGGTACCACCAGCGCTGCAGCCAATACGGCCGCCAGAATTCTCTTTCGTCTCATGGATCTTACCTCATTTATATGTTCTTCTTCGGAAGGTCCGACTTTGTCCTTGTACAGTCTTTTCTTCCGTATTCTTGTAAAATTCTAGCGGTTCTGGAAAAGGTTGTCAAGGGTTTACATAACACATTTTCTTCTCTTTTGTCAATTCATGACACAGAACTCTCATTTCACGGCTTTTCCCTGTATATTCCGCCCATTTCTGACGAGAAAAATAACAAGAAGAAAATGCAGGTAAGATCCCAAGAGACCATGCCTCAGAAACGGAGAAGATCATGAGTATAACATACACAGCCGTCCTCAATCATCATACAGCACAAATAGAACACTCCTCAGGATTTTCCGCAGATAATGCCGGGAAAGCAAGCAATACCACAGACAACTTTAAAAAACTCGTACTGGAAAGTGTAGTAGACGAATATAAAAGAAGACATCCTGATCGTGCCCGCCATGTGGACCAACAGCTTAGGGCCGGCAGAACAGTGCGTGAAAAAAACAGTGGCGGAATCTCTACCGAAACTATGACAATGGCAGAATATCAGGCCTGGTTCTACGCCCTGCTTAATACGATCCCCTATGATCCTACGAGGGTCAACGACACGACGTCTATCTCTATCTCCGATAAGGGTTGGGAACAGATGCGGAAGGATCCGGATTATGAAGCATGGATCCTAGGCTATTTCGTAGAGGACAGGTCTGTGCGCAATCCGTTCTTCGGCTGGGGGAACAACGAAGGCAGCGTTATATTTGAGCGTTTCGGTGCTTCGATAGAAGAACACCGTGGAGATGGCTTTAGCAAATCCGCCCTGAAAGGCAGCCGGCCTGACGATGACGATGATGACGATGACGTGGAGGACTGGTGGATCAAACGTCACAAACGTATGAAAAAACTGATGAAGGAACAGGTGGAGCGAGAGATGAAAAGAGACGCTGCCAAGCGCGCCGTCTTACGCGAGGAATACGCCAGACAGCAATATATAAGCCTCAGACGCCAGCATTGCTTCCTGACTAGCGGCACTCCCAATGCCTCTCATTTGCCTCTGCCGAAAAATCCTGCCTCCTCCTTGACAGCAGCCCTGGCCTATAACAGTATTTTGGATCTGTTTGGCAGCGCGCCCCGATGACAGATCATTGCATGATCCTCTGCATCAGCGCTGCATAGCTGTCTACCACATCATAGACGACACTTCCATCGGAAACGGCCCTGAAGTGTTCTCTCGCACAATGGATCTTCGATTCTTCCATCCTTCTCAACGGCATGGAATTCGCAGATCCTTTCGTTTCCGCCACAAAGTAAACATGCTTCACATGGTCCTCATAGAACGCGATCGCCCAATCCGGCACATACTGTCCAACTGGTGTCGAGATAGAGAATCCGTCCGGCAGCTTCACATATACCGCCACATCTGTGTTGGTGTCCAATTCTGTCGCGAAGTCACGTTCCCTGGAAGAATCATATACGATATGATCGTACAGATGCTTCTTTGCTTTCATCGCATTGACTCCCAGCCGGCCTTTGAGCGTATGCTTTGTAAAGATATCCATTCCGTACTGCTCATCCAACACATCATAGGTAATATGCTCGATGACCGCGGCTGCTTTCTGCTCATTGATAAGCTGCGCCGCCCTGGCAATGAATTCCTCCGGGTTATCTTTGAATTGATCAAATACCGCAGGTCTTATCCCTTGCAAGATCGCGATGACTGTCTTACGGGTAAGTCCTGTCGCATCCACCAGCTTTCCGATCAGATCGTATTTCACGTTGGAATGAAGCGCTGCAGACATACGGTAGCTTGCGGATTCCTTTTTCGCAAAGGAAGTACCTGCAGCCAGATCTTCCCTTGACTTGACAGAATCCATTGCACCGGTCTCTACCCGGAAATATATCTTTGCCACGCGAAGCTTGGCATTAAGCAAGGCGACGGACTCCCTTATCAGTTCGTCCGTGTCAAAATCCACCACATAAACAGACTTCTTATTGATCTTAGACCACAATGCCCGGAACTCTTTGCTGTTCAACTTCTCATCATCCAGCTGCAGTTCCACATTATTGCTGCGGGCATTCTCAGGCCATAATGCCTTACTGTCATAGATTGCCTCCATGATCTCAATGACTGCGGACGCAATGCCCTTCGCTTCCTCCGCGATCCTGATCTTTCCGTCTGCCTTGTCTTCGTAGTATTTATCCGTAAACTCTCCCGATTTGTTGATATATCCGTTCACGATCAAGTCAAAATAGACCGCCGAGGCAATATCATCGGTGATAAGGACTTCCCTTCCCTGATCGTCTTTCACCACACGGTCGGCAAACAGCTCTTTGGTAACTGCCTTCGGTCTGTCCGCCACGTCCTCGGCCATCTCTGCCTGAAGCCTCTTCGCGAAGGACTCATAGCTCTCACTCGCGATGACCGTCAGCACATTGACATTGTGGACATCATTGCCCAGGACATTCATATCCATCCGTTCACCGTTCTGATCGACGCAAAGTCTGAGTCCGCGTCCCACTTCCTGGCGCTTGCGGACCTCACTGCCGCTCTGCTTCAGCGTACAGATCTGGAATACATTCGGGTTATCCCAACCCTCTCTCAGCGCTGAATGCGAAAAGATAAAGCGCACCGGAGATTTCTTCGGATCACGATCCAGAAGCAATTCCTTATTCTTCATGATCAGTTCATATGCACCGGCATCATCACAAGTCGCCTCTTTTCCCCCGGCCCGGGAGTTGATCATCTTCCCCTTACCGTCAACAGAGAAATATCCTGCGTGCGTCTTTCCTGTCGGAATCGCCCGCAGGTATCTGCTATGATCATCCTCCCCTGAAGTCATCTGCATGTTCTTCAGAATATCCTCATATTCTTCCTCAAACATCCTGGCATACTTTCCGTTTACCGGCTGCCCCGCGGCGTCATACTCACGATAGTTTGCCACCTCATCGATAAAAAATAAAGACAGAACCTTGATCCCTTTATAGAACAGCTGCCTCTCCCGCTGCAGATGCGACAGGATCGTTTCGCGGATCTGGATCCTGCGCAGCTGGTCTTCATCAACCGCGCCGACCACGTCACCGGCATATATCCTGATGCCGTTAAGGAACTCTATGGAATCGTCACGACCGTCAATGCGGCTGACTACAAATCCATTCCTGTACTCTTCAAGACCATTGGAATGCTCATAAAGATCATCCCCTTCCCTTACGATCCTGCTCTTTTTCTTCACGGCACCGTTCGCCATCTTCCTCTCAAACTGCAGCGTGGCTGTCGGGTCTTTCTTCGACAGGTTTATGCTTTCCAAATACAGGTAGCCGTCCGTCGCCGTGCTCCCACTCTCCACGATCCCTTTGACCGCGATCTTCTTTACCAGTCGTTTATTGTATGCTTCCATGGCATCCAGACGATAGACCATATTGTAGATGCTGTCGCTCTTATGGGTAGCTGAATAACGGAGTGTGATCATCGGATGAAACTGTTTCAGATTCTCCTTTGTCTGTTTCCCCTCCACAGACTGCGGCTCATCGATGATCAGGATCGGGTTCGTCTGCGCAATGATATC
This sequence comes from uncultured Lachnospiraceae bacterium, assembly GCA_910588215.1. Lineage (GTDB taxonomy): Bacteria > Bacillota > Clostridia > Lachnospirales > Lachnospiraceae > UBA3282. The sequence goes on along the minus strand of CAJUQJ010000021.1, from coordinate 22,686 downwards.
GATCGGTCTGCGCGAACGAAATTCGTCCGTCTTCATGTAAATCCTTCTGGCATCCTTCCCCCTTGCGTTGAACGCCTGGGAATTGATGATCATAACATTGATCGAACTGTCCGAGGCAAAACGGTCAATCTCTGTCAGACGGGCAGAATTATAGATAAAGAACCGTATCTTTTTGCCATATTCCTCTGCAAAATGCTCCTGAGTCATCTCCAGGGATCTATATACCCCTTCACGGATCGCAATGCTCGGGACAACGATTATGAATTTGCTCCACCCGTAAGCCCGGTTCAGCTCATACATCGTCTTAATATAAGTGTACGTCTTTCCGACCCCCGTCTCCATCTCAACCGTAAGGTGATACCCGGTACTTCTTCCTTCCAGCCTGTTTGACGGTGCGATCTGATTGGCGCGCTGGATCTTCTGCAGCTGCTGAAGGATCAACCGGTCGTTTAGTTCGGGCACGATCCTCTGGTTCCTCCAACCGATAAGATCCGTATCCTCCGTAAAGCTCTGCTGAATATAGCCGGAACCTCTATCCATCCTGTAAGTCGGCGTCAGATACGGCTGCCCCGCAAAGACATCGACAACTGCTTTTGCCGCATCAGCCTGGAACTTCTGCTGTTTATATTGTATTCTCATTCGGCCGCTCCCCTAGATCACTTTTACCCGCGTATCAGGCGCAAACATCTTAAATATTTCCCCCACATTTATCTTCGACGGATCGTCCTTAAACCCGGCATCCCGAAAGACGGCACGACGCGGCTGTCGCTTCGCAACTGTTCTTATTACCAAATCCGGTATATTCTCATCGAAACAGGCGATCAGGTCTCCATGATTATAAGTATGTACGATATATCCCTCGATCTTCTCCGATGTATAAGGTAATGACAGCGGCAGTCCCCACTCAAGAAGGCAGCCGAATAAGAGATCCAGATCGGTACGATCGCTCTTGATATTTGGCTCCAACATAGAAAGTAAGTCCTGCGTGTAATCTCCTGCAGCATAATAAACATCGTTCATATTGCTCTCATCCACCTTCAGGACACGGAAGCCATAGTCAATATCCGCGTGCGTCTCTGCATCTATTTTCTCCCCTGCACGCCTGATTCTGTCTTTACCGATCTGGCAGATATCTCTATAGCCCCGGCGGTATGCCTCTGAGTTCTCGGCGATACTCTCCGGCACCTGCACCATAATGAATCTCCGGGCGGCCCCGTCTTCTGCATTTGCCTGCATTGTCGCATGTGCAGTCGTTGCCGATCCGGAGAAGAAATCCATTACAATATCGTTATCACCAGTAAAAGATTTGATCTGTTCCTTGCATATGCTCACCACCTTCGGGGTATCGAACGGAATGTTCATCTGTGCGAGCATTTCCGTATCGCTCCCACCGAAATACAACAGGGACGGTATGTTTTCATACATATTATCCTTCAACAGGTATTTGCTGTTCGGAATCGTGGTCTCGTCTTTTCCGAAAAGGATCCTTCCCTCATCCATCATCTTTCTCATGGTAGCTGCCGGATTTCTCCATCCTCTATCCGGAACCGGACAAGGTTTTCCCGTGACCGGATGTATCAGCGGCACAAAGTAGTCCTCCGGTGCCTTCTTCTTATTTGGCCAAGCCATCGATACCGGACGATACACATCTCCGTTCTCGTCGATCTTATTGTAGGCTCTTTCTCCCCCGCTAAAATCGTTTTGCATTCGGATCCAGGACGAAAACTCGTTATTTGCATCTTCTAGAGAATACGTATCCCCTACTCCGGAAAACAGCTGCGCCGCTTTCTTAAGAATAGTCTCAGCGTTCTTCTTTGGTCTTTGCATTTTGCACTTTTCGGTAAACACGGCCCTCCTTTTGGCGTACGCGACAATATACTCATGCTGATACGAAACTCCACGTGCGTCTCCCTTAGGATTTCGCTTGTCCCATACTATAGTGCCGAGATCATTGGCCTCACCGAAAACTTCCGTGCATATCTTCTGCAGGTTGCTGATCTCATTCTCATCCATATTGATCAGGATAACACCGTCATCCGTCAAAAGGCTGCGGGCCAACATCAATCTTGCATATATCATAGAACACCAGTCAGAATGGTATTTTCCGGCGGTCTCACTGTTTTCCCTGCTGAAGTTGACATTCCCGTCCGCATCAAAATAGCCTGTACCGTTTGCATATTCCTCATTATCCATAATGAAAGAATCGGGATAGACAAAATCATGCCCGGTATTGTAAGGCGGATCTATATAGATCAGCTTTACCGCATTCAAGTAGCTCTCCTGCAGCAATTTGAGCGCATCAAGGTTATCTCCCTCGATATACAGATTTTCTGTTGTATCCCAATTCTTACTTTCCGCAATATCCGGTCTTAATGTTTTCCTGATCGGTCTGTTCGCCTCGACTATTGACGCTTTCTTGCCGACCCAGGTAAACTCATATGTTTCCTCCCCTTCCAGAATATCTTCTGAAAGCATCTGTCTAAGCACATCCAGATTGACCGACAGCCTTCTGTTCCCATTCCTGTCAACACCTTCTGTAATACAATTCGGGAAAATTTCCCCTAACCTAGCTACATTATTGGAAACCATATCCATAGATTCCATTCTCATTTTATCCATTATACCTTCCATTCCGAAGCACTTTGCTCTACACTCAAGGAGTTTGTGACACTTCGGCACAAACTTTAACTGAACTTGTTCAGTTTGTTGAACTGAATTGTTCATCAGAGAATTGACTCAACCTTACCTCTGCTCCCCTGCCGTGCTCTCTGCAAACTGTCCTATCGTCCTGTAACCTGCCAGCCGGCAGTATGGCTGCCTTCGGTCATCAAATTCAAAGATCTTTAGTCTTGACACATCATCATAGAACGGCGTCTTGATCCGCTTGTTATATACTATGTAAAACTGAAGTCCCCTCGCATGAGACAGTTTTGAGAGCAGAATAAAATTCTTATAGTCCACCGGATACGGCTCCCATCTTTCTAACTCTATATAAGACCGTTTTAGCTCAATGATCTCAACCGGAACATTGTTCCTGTATCTTACCAGGTCGATATCGGCAACTACGACAGAATCTCCCATATTCTTTCTTTGCCAGTCATGAAATGGGCTTGAACTTCTGTCATTGATAGACTTGTGCGTCATTATATCGTTCATTTTCAGTCCGTACCGTGCAAATCTATTCTTTAGTTCTTCCGAAGAGATCTCCGACAAGCACTTCATCTTGGATTCCCAATATTGGATCGTTTCCACAGGCTTATCAGGATCAAACCGAATAAAATTAACAGGGATGTTTGTTCCCTGTATGATCTGACCGGCCACATGTACAGCCATCCTTTCTTCATCCGTTGTGTTGACACCGAGCCTGCTTCCAGAGGCAACTGTCAGCACTTTGGGCACAAAACATTCATCCCCATACACAAGCAGCCATAAATGGCCGCTTGTCCAGAAGAAATCATCCCTGTTTGTACCTTTGGCAAGGTACTCATATATTCCGTTCCCTGTATAATAGGCATCTGACATAAGTCTACCTCTGCATAACGATCTTCGCTTCTTCTCCAAATCTGGCATCTTAATATATTATAGCAAAATGTTCCCGGATTTTACAGACTTCTTTTGCTGTTCACGTCCCTCTCGCTCCTGAATCATGTTCTCACAAAATGCGCTGATCAACAAAATTTATGATGGTTCTACGGATAAAAAGGTAGATTTACAACACCACCTGTCCTACCAGTTCTGCCTGCGAATCTCCGCCCGCATAAATTCTAAGAATTCCTTCTGCGGGCATCTCTTTCATCTCCCAGTCATAATAGCATAATCCTGCAAAAGGAACCACAAACGTCACCGTCTTCGTTTCCCCGGCTTTTAAACTGATTTTCGTGAAATCTTTCAGCTGTCGCACAGGACGCACCCGCCTGCCGGTCATCTGCTGTACATAACACTGCACGATCTCGTCTCCGTCACGCCCGCCGGTATTGGTCACCGACACGAATACATGGATGCCGTCTTCTCTCTTCTCGACTTTCCGGCCTGTGTAAGCGTAAGTCGTGTAAGAAAGACCGTATCCGAACGGATAAAGCGGCTCTAAGGGTGCATCCAGATACTTGGATGTAAACTTCGATTTGCCGCCCGGACGGCCGGTGTTAATGTGAGCATAATACATCGGACACTGACCGGTGGCCGCCGGAAATGTGGTAGTCAGCTTCCCTGAGGGATTCACATCTCCGCACAGAATATCCAGGATGGCATTACCTGCCTCCACACCGGGATGCCATGCTTCTACGACGGCTGCCGCCAGTTCATGCAGTTCCGGTATCGCCAACGGTCTGCCGTTAAAGAGAACCACGATCACCGGTTTGCCGGTAGACGCCAGTTTCCGAATGAGTGTCATCTGTTCCTCATTCACTGTAATGTCCGCTCGGCTTGCCGCCTCACCGCTCTCTTCCTTCGTCTCTCCCACCGCAGCCACTAATACATCCGATGTCTCCGCTGCCGCCTGCAGCGCCGCTTCATCCGCATCCGACCCGCAGTACTGCCAACAAAGTCCCCGCGCCGCACAGGCCTCCACCATGCTGACACAATCCTCAGCCTTCCCGCCGACGGCCCACGCACCGGTCATCTGCCCTTTGTCCGCCGCCAGTGCACCGAACAGAGCCACCTTCGCCTTCGACTTAAGAGGCAATACATTGTTCTCGTTTTTCAAAAGCACGATTGATTTTATAGCCGCTTCCCTGGCCACTGCACGATATTCCGATCGCAGCAGCGTATCCTGCTCCCTGTCCGCCGTGGTCCGATAAGGATGATCGAACAAGCCCAACTCGAATTTAAGCCTCAGCACGTCTCCCGCCGCCTCATCCAGCACATGCTCCGGTACTTCGCCGCTCTCCACCAGTTCCTGCAGACATTCCATATAGCAGTTGGATGTCATGTCCATGTCCATACCTGCCAGAATTGCTTGTCTGGCCGCCTCTTTCCTGTTCGCCGCAATCCCGTGGGCAACACACTCCGCGATGGCATTGGCGTCGCTGATCACCATCCCGTTAAAGCCCCATCTCTCCCGCAGAATGTCCCGCAAAAGCCAGCGGTTGACGCTGCAGGGAAGACCATTGATATCGTTAAAAGCCGGCATCACCGCTCGGGCGCCCGCATCCACACAGGCCTTGTAAGACGGTAGATATTCTTCCTACAGCCGCTGCAGGGACATATCCACGCGATTATAGTCCCGACCCGCTTCTCCCGCACCATAAGCCGCAAAATGTTTCACACATGCCGCCATGGCATTTTCCTTTGAAAGGTCATCACTCTGGAATGCCCGCACCTTGGCGGCACCGTAGGCGCCGTTTAAGAGCACGTCCTCCCCCGCACCTTCGCTGATCCGTCCCCAACGGGCATCCTTGGCCACATCCACCATGGGCGCGAAGGTCATATGGATTCCTGCTGCCGTGGCTTCTTCCGCCGCTATACGGCCGGTCTTCTCCCACAGTTGCGGCTCCCAGGCACAGCTTTCCGCCAGCGGGATCGGCGTCACCGTACGGAATCCATGAATTACGTCATAGCCGAACAGCAGCGGGATGCCCAGTCTTGTCTCCTCCACCGCAATCTTCTGCAGCCTGTTCGCCGTGGCCGCATCCCCTACGCCATTGTAGGAACCGATTCTGCCGGCCCGCAGATCTTCCTCATGATAATCCTGCTCTGCAGTGCTCATCAGCCGCCCGAATTCCTCCTGGGAAATACGACCGTCAAACATCATATTAAGCAGTTCTTCAAAGCTGACGTCAAAAGCGCCCACCAGGGACGGACCGCACTGCTGCAGCTGTCCGATCTTTTCCTCAATCGTCATCCTGGAAAGCAGCTTTTGTATTCTCGATTCGTAATCTCTTTTCATGATCATAAATGACCTCCGTTCTGAAATAGTCTACCTGGTTTTCGTAATCTCGATCGTCTGCGTTCTCAGATTCTCGCCTGTCACCGTTACCCTGATTTTTCCTCCGCTTCGATTCTCTTTCGTCCTTTTCAGGATTGCCAGCGCATGGCCTTCTCCCGCCGTGGTATCCGGCAGCTCATAGCCCTTATGATGCAGTGCTTTCACACCGCCGAAAGCCAGAAGCCTGGCGTCGCCTTCCACCTGCAGAGACAGCGGCGCTGCGGCATCCGCCCGAAGCAGGCCATTCCCGTCCACCACGTCAATATTGACGAATACCAGCGTGTCGTACTGCTCCGCCGTCAGAACCGTCGTCTCCGGCCGGCCTGCCGTCCGCAGCGTGGTCCTGCCAATCTCCTGTCCGTTCTCATATGCGACGGCCGTCAGTTCTCCGGGCTCATAGACCGTGTTAAACTGTGTCTCATAGCGGGTCTTTGCGCCGCAGGGCTGTACGCCCAGAGATCTCCCGTTCACAAACAGTTCCACACTGTCGCCGCCGCCATACACCTGAATCATGATGGGCCTGCCCTCCTGTCCCTCGTAGGAATAGCAGAAGGTACAGTCCGTAAAGCACCAGGGGCCGAAGTTGCGCGGGATGCCATAGCTGCCCGGAGCCTGCACCGCGATGCAGGGCTGTTTCGTCAGGCCGAACACGATCTCCCTGTAATAGGAGACAGGACGTCTGTTACCGGTTACGGACAGATCACCGCCCACATTCATCAGATCCGGACAGGCCGGGCTTACCTCACCCAGATAATCCCAACCCGTCCAGGTAAAGTCTCCGACTGCTGCCGGACAATGGGTGATCGCCTCCCAGTTCTCCGCGATCTGCTTCGGATACGTTTCCGTCCCCACCATTACCCGGTCTGCATAGTTCGCCGCATCCATCAGATAGCGGGAAGTCATATAGTTATACCCCATGATGTCCATGGTAGTCTCCAGCTTCTCCAGAATACCGCCGATGATCGGATGGGCTACGATACCGGGCATGTTCGTCTCCATGGCCATCATGAAGACATTCACGTCCCCCTTACCCGTATCGGCCGCTCCTTCCGTGATGTCGTCCACGATCTTTGCCAGCCCGTCTCCGGCCGCAAAAGCGCCATTGATGCCGTTGGTTGTAAAGCGGGTCGAATCCAGTTCATGGAACTTGTCACCCAACATCCGGCTCGTCTCAAATCCTTTTTCCGTGCAGATCTCGAAGATCTCATTGCCCGTGGAATACATAATTACACAAGGATGATTGTAATCTGCCTCCACCATATGTTCGATATCGCTCTCCCAGCTCCTCGTAAAGTCTATGGCATAGTCATAACTTACCTTGCTCTTGTTCCACACGTCCACCAGTTCGTCCATCACGTAGACACCCAGCTTATCACAGGCCCGAAGCAGCGCCTGGGACGCCGGGTTGTGGGCCGAGCGCACCGCATTGAAGCCGGCCTCCTTCAGCCGCTTCACCCGGCGGTACTCATAATCGTCGTAAGTGGCAGCCCCCAAAATCCCCTGGTCATGGTGAATGCAGGCGCCCCTGAGTTTCACCGTCCTGCCGTTTACCCGCAGGCCGTGGCGGCTGTCCACGGTAAGTTTCCGGATGCCGGAAGTGACCGTAACGCTGTCCAGCATCTTCTCTCCTTCGGAGATTGTCACCGTGACCGTATAGAGAAAGGGTGAAAATTCATCCCACAGTTTCGCCTGATCGATATAGATATTCTTGCGCAGTTCCACGACGGATCTGCTGCCTATCCGCACCGGGTAGGTGCTGCACACTGCCGCCTCGCGTATTTCCACCGTCACCTGCAGCGTCCGTGCAGTCAGGCTGTCGTTGTGTATTTTCGCCTGAATACCGGTAAGCGCACCGTCCTCGTCAATCTCCAGGGTGGTAAACCGCAGGTCTGCGGGCTTCACATAGACGTCCCCGCCGTGGAGCAGCCATACATCTTTGTAGATGCCGGCGCCGCTGTACCAGCGGCTGCTCCTGGTGCCGCATTTTACGGCAACCAGCACTTCGTTCTCCTCACCGTAACGCAGATAATCTCCCGCCTCCACCGTAAAATCCGTATAGCCGTAGGCACTGCCGCCCACCTTCGACTGATTCACGAACACGCTGGCGTTCCGGTAGATCCCCTCGAACTGCAAAAGCACATGCCCGCCCCGGTACTCCTCCGGCACGAAAAATTTCTTGTAATATTTATATTCCCCGGCGTCAATACTTCCCGTATAACCGCCGTTCACGGCTCCCTGCTTCTGTTCCTCATGGAACATGGCGTCATATGGCAGATCAACGCTCACCGCATCTTCCGGCACATGAAATACCAGTTCAAAGGGATCCAGATCCTTCCAGACCTTCCAGTTTTCGTTAAAGCAGATTCTTTCCATACCCATACCTCCCTGTCTTCGTCCGTCCTTACTTCCGTCCACCGGACGATGTTTTCGCCTCTATTACATCTATTTTAATACAGACGGTCCGGAATTGATACGACAACATTTATCGTCTGTCCGATATTATTTAAGATTTCAAAGACAACCGAAGACATATTTCATATTCTTAACCCATAAGGTCTGCTGCATGAAAAGAGCCGATAATCTGCATCCACATGCATCTTACCGGCTCTCTTATTCCTTTTCGTTCTTCTTTTGTCCTTCTTCGCCCATCTACTTATTTCCTCAGCATCTGATAAACATGGGCTGCGTTTGTGTTGCCTGACAGAGAAAGCATGCCGCACGCGATCTCTGCACCGAACTCCTCAAAATGAGCGCGGACGCTCTCCGCGATTCTTACCTTCAAAGATCCTTTCTTCCTGTTTTCTGTATAGGCTCTTCCGTTTAATGCTACTGTTGTCATGTTCGTAAATCTCCTTTCATTCCCGCTGCCGTGCCGCCCAGTCGCCATATGCGGTTTTCTTTCCGCCTACGGTTCGCGGGCATCCGCCTTCTGATCTGCCTCCCTTAAGGTGTCTTTGGCGTCAGCAACGTTGTTTTTGCTTTACATGTTGTATCATACAACGAATTTTCAATGGATGATAGGTTTGATTTTGACTATTTCTAAGTCGATATTGACTTTTCAACTTGGCTTTGATAAAGTAAACAAAGCAGGACTGCGCAAGACAGGACACGGATGGCAGGACTTTTTCGAAGATCATCCCTTATGATACGAACAGGAGGAAACCACCCTATGGAAACTACTTCCCAACACGAGATCATCCCCAGCATACAATATACCGGTATCACGATCGCCTACGCGACAACGCCCGGCGGCTACTTCCCGCTGCACTGGCATGAGGAACTGGAAATTCTGTATCCGCTGAACGGCACCGCCGACATTATCATAGAAGGCCGGAAATTCAATCTTCTGAAGAAACATATGTTGGTGGTGGAATCCCGCAAGGTTCACAGCACCTATTCTTACGACGAACTGTCCATGTTCGTCTGTATCCATATTTCCAGGAAACATATGCGGCAGTTTTTTCCGGAGATAGACGCCTGGCAGATCCGCTGTACGCCGGAAGACGCCACGGAAAAACAGTTCCCGGTATACCGGGCTACCTGCGAACTGCTGGAGGCGCTGACCCGCCTGTATATGGAAGAACCGCTCACCTACCGGATGGAGGCAAGTGGCCTGGTATTGCAGATCCTGTCCCGCCTGATCCGCTTTTTCGCCGTCAGGCGTCCGCTCCCGGAACCTGCCGAAGACAACCTGGCCATGGAGCGCATCCGGGATGTGATCACTTATGTGGAATCCCATTTCCGGGAACCTGTCGCACTGGACGACGTGGCCGGCCTGTTAGGACTCGGGAAGGAATACTTCTGCCGCTTTTTCCGGAAAAATATGGGGATGACCTTCCTAAATTACTTAAACGAGGTACGGCTTTCCCATACCTACGAAGACCTGTTAAATACGAATGCCCCCATTTCCGAAGTCATGGAGGCAAATGGTTTTACAAACCAGAAACTGTTCAATGCGGCTTTCAAGGAACTGTACGGGTGCACGCCCTCCGCGGCGCGGCGGGAGCGGACAGGGACGCCGTAAACTTCCGAAAAGTCCTTTATACTCTCCAATGTAAGTTTCATCAGAAGATTGTAATCCAGAATCGGAATTCAATGGGACGTTTCCAGAATGGCACTGACAGGTAACATATGAATTCTGGCCGTGGCTCCTTTTCTTTCCCAGGATATGCTCGAGAACACTCTGCCAAAACAAAACGGAGACGTCTATTTCATGTTCAACGAAAACGCTCCGACTGGCAGTATATTACCGTTGATCATATCCCCTATCTGGCCAGAGCCAAGCAGAGCGGCCGCTGCACAGATTCTTGTCTCTCCGTTGGCACTGGAAACTGCACGCCTGGAATCTCAAGATCAACAATTTTTCTTCTCGGCATCAGACACGAATAGATCTGGCTGTCAGCCTTCTGCGCAAGTCGGACGCCCCGATCACCAATATCGCCCTGGAGGTCAGCTACAATAATTACCCATATTTTCCTCCATTCCTAAGCGTTTTACGCTGAGGACGCGAGCAGAATTTAGGAGTTTTCCGAAGGAATACTCCGATTTTGCTCTGCGATCAACAGAATTTGTGACGCTTCGGCACAAACTCTTGGTTGAATAAATTGCTCATCAGAGAATTTATTCAACCTTCACATCCGCTTTCAAAAGTACTATGGATGCACGCCTTCCCAGTACAGGGCGGACAGCCGCAAAGAGAAAGAGTAATAACAGTTTCAACGATACAGGTTCTCCAACGTGATCAAAATCAAATGTTCTGCCTGCTTCGCCAGAAACCCTGATCTGCTGAAAAACCCATATTTATAACACTGAAAACCCGCCTTTTCTACCTGGGCAATCTCGGTGCGGATCATCTCTTCCGTCACAGGTTCTCTACGAAACTTTGCCTCATAAAATATATATCCTTTCGCATCTTTTGTCACAATATCGAATTCCCCGTTCCTCTTCCGAACCGGATCATCATAATAATATCTGCCTATCTTCTCAAATGGTTCTTCTAACAGGCCACAGCGATTCAGGCGAATCAAATACTGCCTGCAGACCGTTTCAAAAATGCGCGGCACGTAGGCAGTCTCAAAATCTTCTTTAATATACCGATCATAAAACAGCTCCGGCTCCATAACATTCATCTGCGATAAATAGCGGAAAATATATCGGTAATAAAAAAGGGTAAGATTATCAACAATCCGATAGCCTATCCTTTTTCGATTATGTTCATCATTGATCGGCGCCTGCTTCTCCACCATCTCCATACGGATCAATTTATCCAAAACATCAACCATGGCAGGCCCGCTGGATACATGAGACTGGGAAAGGATATCACTGTATTTTGAAAAGCCGCGCGCCATTGCATCAAATACCTCGTTAGCATTGATCAGCCTGGATATCTCCGATCTCAAATACATGGATACTTCGTTTTCCAGCCTTGCTCCCGGAGACGCTATGATTTCCATAATATTCTCCCTCACGGTAAGCGCCGGGTCGATCAGTCTGTTATAATAAGGAATACCGCCGAATACGCTGTACAGCCTGACCTTATCTTCCTCCGAAAAAGGAAGGTAAAACAGTGCCGATTCAAAATAGTCCATTGGCTTTAAATTGATTGTCAGATCCACACGCCCATACAGGGGATTCTCATGATAGAGAAGAGATTCCATCGTGTCCACATAGGATCCACACAGGATCAGTTTAAGGGCAGACCGATCACTGTATCGATCGAGTAAAGCCTGCAAAATGCTGTCCATTCCCTTTACACAGTCCCGAAGATAGGAATATTCATCCAGAACAAAAATCATGTTTTCCCGGCATGCCTTTTGGAACAGAAAATCCAGCGTTTCCTCTATACTTCTGAATGCAGGCCTGGGCAGATTATATTCTGCTGCAATTAGCAATGCCAGGCTATCTACGTTATTTAACTCCGTTGTCTGTTTGCACTCATAATAAATACCCGGAAGATCGGATTCTCTGAGCACCTGCTTGATCAATTCACTCTTTCCGACACGCCGGCGGCCATAAACCAACGACACTGTCTGTCCGCTCTTATCTATCATCCGATGTAGTTTCTTCCTCTGCTCTGTTCTGCCCAAAAATTTCATTCTTCTGCCCTGCCTCCCGTGCGGTTCCCTTTCAAATCAATATAACATAGGAAAAAAGCAAAGTCAATTTTTACTCGGATGAATCCGAGTCGGTTTCATCCGAGTAAATTTTTCTTTTTCGTGATTTATTATGCCACTTGTTACTATTCACTTCTTCCAGCTGCTCATAGTAACGGTATTTGCACATTCCAAGTGTCTACGTTCCTCTCCGGTCGGCGAGGTACAAATGCTCTCATAATCTACTATATTGAGCCGTAAATGGCCGATATAACATATGCTGTTTTCATAAACGGTGCTGTCTGATCTTCATAGCCCATGGATTCCCAGGTCTGATACTCCAACCGCTAACTTTTAACAAAGTCTTGTTACTCATAATCAAAGTTACAAAATTCGTCTTTTTCATTGAAATCTGTCAGTCAGCATGAAATTCCTGCCGATAAAAACACTCTTATATAAGGAGCATGGATATATCACCCTTAAAAGCATGGAAGGGCATCTTGCCGAATTAAAAGGACAGACTTCCTCATCCTTAAAGGAGCTAAATAAGACAGGCGTAATGCCTGTCTTATTTATTGATTATACCCAAAGTTCAGAAAGAACAAATTTCTCTTAAGTGCTTTAAGATGCAAAATGTTACCCATATCCGTATAAAAACCTTAGAGTTATTGCCTTGTTAAATTAACTCAGTGTAAAGCTCAACATTTCTACACTTCCTGATCCGATGTATCTTAAGAATAGCGGACATTTCTTTATATCTCCATCAATTTGACCGGCAGCAATCCTGTCTGGTTCAAATAATAGTTCTGTTTCTGTCCACTCTTTCCCTTCTTTTAAAGCTTTTTCTGCGATTACTTTTCCGTCAAGCTGATCCAGGATCTGAATTTTTCCTTTTGCAGACCGCGTTTCAATCTTCAGGCGTGTAGTATTGGCCATATCAAAATACTTGTATCCGATCTGGCAACCATTTGTAATATCTGAAACATAGGAATACGGTGCATCCAATTCTGTATCAGCTGTCACTTCATAAACTGTGTTCTCCTGTGGATTATAATCTTTTCCTGATTGTGTGACTTTTGGGCATTTGGTCGGATTCCGGAGACCAAATATTTTTCTTCCTACAAGATTGCAGCATATATATGCAGGATATTTTCCCTGTCCTCTTAATGGGCCATTATTCAACCCACAGCTGGTCGATTCAACCATTTCAATTGTACCGTCATCTTTGATCCATACAGGTTCTGCAACTCCCTGTCGATTCCATTGAGATCCATTTGTCATTCGATGGTCAAAAATATACCACTGTCCATTTACACATACAAGACCTCCATGATTATTACCAATCGGATATGTGCAGTCTGTTAATTTACGTCCATCAAATCCGATATCACTTGTACAATGAATTCTGCCTTTATGCACAAAATCACGATCCGGGTACTTACTCATTGCATAATTCAAACCGGTTAAATCTGTTGCCGGATATACTAGATAATACCACTCGCCAATATGACGAATTGATGCTCCTTCAAAAAAATTCGGCTCTTTTCTCGTCCAGTTTGCAGGAAGCAATACCTTCGGTTCACTGATGATTGTAAGCATATCGTGCGCCAGTTCAAGTACAAAGCATCCTTTTATTTTGTGTCCGTATTGTCCATTGGAGTCCTGACCACTTCCTGTATAAAGCCAGATTCGATTATCATCATCGACCAGAACTCCAGGATCAAATGTAAACCACTCTTCCGGCTTTGATCCGTATGTGTGTCCATCCGGCATATGAACATCTCCAAGATATTCATACTTTCCGGCAGGGGTATCACAAACAGCAACAGATATGATACTGCTGTTGGCTACGAAATAATAGAGATAAAATTTCCCATCTATTCCCTGAATCACATCCGGTGCATAGTACGGTTCGTTTTTGGTATTCCAGGGTGTCTGGTCTTTACGAAAAATAGTCCCTTCATATCGCCAGTTTGAAAGATCATCTGTCGACGCTGACCATGAAACATAATCGTTCTCACAGTATCCCTCTCCGTCAAATCTGTCATGGCTGCCAAAAATATATAATCTATCGCCAAACACTTTCGGCTCGCCGTCCGGAATATATTCCCATGCTGGAAGATACGGATTATATGCCTGTTTTTTCATGTACACACCTCTCTATTTCTCTGTCATACCTTCAGATAATCTGATAAATGAAACAGATTCCATAATTTGTTTTAATACATTGGCTGCACAAGCCCTGACATCATCCAGATCCAGAAATTTACCGCGGTCTTTTCCAAAATATGTAATCTCTCTTGTTCCGTCTTCCAGCGTTTCTATTTCAGCCATACCCTCCTGTATCTTCTCGGTTACCTTAGGATTTAAATCTTTCTCTGGTTTCACGGTCATGGAAATTTTATCAGAGCCCTTTGCACATAAGTAAAATGAATTCCATCTTTCCACAATTTCTGTGGCAAATCCGCCATAAATCGGAAACTCCTGTGTGATTACATACCCATCATCGGAAAACTCTGCCTTTTTTCCCTCCAAAGCAGCCATCAGCGTATCTGTCCGATAACCACCCATTACGAGATCGTTTCCCGCATGGTAATCTTCCGCTTTCTCACTTCTTGTTCCCCAGTCTGTCATTACCAGCCCGCGGAAGCCCCACTCTCCACGAAGAACTTCTGTGAGCAACTCATAATTTGAAGATGTGTGAATTCCGTTCACCTTATTGTAACTTGACATTACAGTATGCGGATCTGCTTCGCGTACACAGATTTCAAAGCCTTTCATGTAAATTTCTCTCAGCGCTCTTTCAGATACTGTACTGTTTGTAACAAAACGGTCTGCCTCCTGATTGTTACATACAAAATGCTTGATGGATACGGATGTTCCTGGAAGCGACTGTACTCCCTTTGTTACAGCCGCAGCCATTTTTCCGCTAATCACAGGATCTTCAGAAAAATACTCAAAGTTTCTTCCGCATAAAGGATCACGATGAATATTCATACCAGGTCCCAGGACCACGTCCTGATTATAAAAGACCATCTCTTTTCCGAGACTTTCGCCCATCAGAAAGCCCATTTGCGGATCCCACGTCTGCGCAACAACAATATCAGTCGGAAAACAAGTTGCCCCAAGCATCGTAAGATGCAGTCCTGCAGGTCCATCTGTCATTCTCCACTGTGGAATTCCGAGTGTAGATACGAAAAGCGATGTTGTAGACCCGGAAGATACCGGAGCTTCTACCTGCTTGATTGTTTTGTGTAGACGGTCTGCCGTTTCATACGGTGTTTCATTGGCAGCGCCTGTGATCAAACGCATCAGCACTTCCGGTTCCAGCGATGCCACAAACGCATCCATTGAAACTGTTCCGTTCTTTACGTCAAATAAGGTTGCGCTGCTGGCTGGCTCTACTTCCCCAAAGCGTTTTTTATTGATTTGATCTGCTTCTCTTGTTTTACATGCTCCGTCAATTGTCACGCAGTCCGTCCCAAGTAAGACAATATCCGGCACATAATCAACAAAACACTCCTCAAGTAAATCTGCAAGATCTGTTCCTTTCTGAATCATGTGTCGCAAAGCACTTCTTTCAGGCGCTTTTAACAGCTCTATATCACGATCTGGTACTACCTCATTTCGTACCTGACGTAAAACTGCTTCTCCTTCTACTCTTACGACATATGTCACTCTGGTATGACGGCTGTCTGTTCCGATGCGAAACAGATAATCCCCTGACTCCATGATAAATGCCGCTCTTGCCTCATCGTAAGAAGCCATCGATTCTGTTGGGAAACTGAGCGTCATGTTCTCAGACTCGCCAGGCTTAAGCATTTTCGTTTTTCCAAATGCTTTTAACTCCTGAAATGGTTTGCACAGTTTTCCTTCCGGGGCCGTCACATATAACTGCACGACTTCCCTGCCGGAATCATTGCCCGTATTGATCACTTCAACCTCTACAGAAATTTCCTTCCAGTCAGCAACGATCTTCTTTGTCTGAATCTGAAATGCAGAATAACTCAAACCATATCCGAATGGAAACAGCGGTTCAACGCCAAAACTATCAAAATACCGGTATCCGACATAGATATCTTCCGTGTAGTCTTCCTGAAGTGAATTACCGTCATTGCGTCCAAAAGCAGCACTTGCCGGATTGTCTTCATATTTTCTTGCCCAGGTATCTGTTAACTTTCCGCAAGGACTGCATTTTCCTGACAGAATATCAGCCAGTGCATTTCCGCACTCATTTCCGGCAAGTCCCATTAGTACGGCTCCCTTTATTCCTGTAATTGTCTCCAAAAAAGAAGCATCCATGACGCAGGTATTGAATACCACAATCGTATTCTCAAAGTTCTGTGTTATTTTCCTGAGGTTTTCTTCCTCTCTCTCTGTCAGATAATAGTCGCCTTTTTCCGCTTTACGGTCATCATCCTCTCCTGCATTTCTGCGGATCACATATATCGCTGTATCTGCTTTTTTTGCTTTCACCAGATCCGTATCTGTAATTGGAATATCGTCGATCAGAATCCTTTTTCCGCTCCATATCCGATCCATCTGAGTCAGTGTGGTATCTTCTTCATTTGCCTTCCGGCTTTCTCCCAAAAAACGTTCCAGCCACTCCTCTGATGTCAAGGAAAATCCAGCATTTTCCATTCCTTCCTTAACTGTCACTACATGTGGGGCAGAAATATAACCGCTGCCGGTACCACAGGATATCGTGTCAACTGCACCGGCGCCAAACAGGGCAACTGTTTTTGTTTTCAATGGAAGAATTTCTTCCGCATTTTTTAGCAGGACAATCCCGTCAGCCGCTATTTTTCTTGTGATCTCAAGATGCTCCGGGTAAGGCAAAACCAAGGGTCTCTTCATAATCTCCTGCATCTGTTCCATCATATCCATAATTGAAATCTCCTATGTCACTACTACTGTTTATTTTTTTCTCTCTCATTTTTTAAGAATGCATCCAGTGGACGATAAGCAACCGCACAGATAAAGGAAAGCAGCATCAGAGCAGCCGGCATGAAACTGCATAATACACGAATACTCATAATTGCGCTGTCCGGCTGTACCGCAAGTGCGCCGTCATATCCACCTACGCTCAATAAAGCGCCTAATAAGAAGGCTCCCAGAGCCTGTCCGATCTTAACTGTAAAGTTTGTTGCAGCAGCCAGTGTTGCTTCCATTCTGGGGCGTCCCTGTCTCTCGTTGTATTCCGCCACATCCATAATAATCGGGGAACGCATATAAGACGTCGGTAAAACAGCAAGACCGCTTAAGAAAAATGCAATGATAAGAACTACCATATTACTGCCTGCAAAGAAGACCATAGCATATCCAATCATACCAATCACTGAAAAAATACCAATCAGATCCATAGCCGTACGCTTTTTCATCATTGCAGGGAAAAACAAAATAAACAATGTGGACACCAGACCCAGCATCGAAATCGCAGAAAGCTTAGTGATATCTCCTACAACAACGTTAAAGTAATATGTGGTAGCGCCCATTCCGGAAATAGTCTGCGGAATCATCGATATAATGGCAAGAAGCCAAATATAACGATTGCTCGTTAATACCGTAAGAATATCCTTTATCGCAACTTTTTCTTCTTTCGCATCCTGTTCGGGTATAAACGATTCAGGAACAAGCAGGAAACGAAGCAGGCCAATTAAAAGAAGCGGAATTGCATACATTATAATAATCTTTCTCCACCCTGCGACTGTCGTTCCAAGTGCGCCTATTGCCATCGGAAGGGAAACTGACACAACCATGCATCCAATCGTGATAAATACTCCGCCGATTGCTGATGCTTTTGTTACCGCTATCGCATTGCCGAATGCTCTGATGATGTAAGGTGTTTCTGCTGCATTCAGCATGGTGCCGAAAATAGACCAGATCAGAGTATACATAATCAACAGCCATACCGATTTCATAGTCATACTCCACTCAACATTGGAGGCGAACAAAGCGAAAGTACAAACCCATACTCCAATCAGACACAGCTCGTATGGTCTTCCTTTTCCAAGTTTCGTTTTTGTGTTGTCAACGATATATCCTGCAATCAGGTCTGTAACGCCGTCAAAAATCTTACTTGCCATCAGAAGTGTTCCCACCAGAGCTGCGGGCATCTGTAAGATATCTGTACAGAACATAGACAGGTAACCCATAAGAATCGTTACTGCCCCAAAAGACAGCGGTCTGGTATTCCACAATAAGGCTTTTTCCAAAGACACTTTTTCGGGATTATAAACTTTTGTTTCTTTCATTTTCGTTTCCTCCTTCATCAATTCTCTACAACATCAAAGGAAGCTTCCACCTGTTCCTTCTCCACTGTTACGCATATTTTCAGTTTTTCATCATTTCCAACACGAATCACTGCCTGAGTTCTTCCACGGAATGAGGTAAATTCACCTGCCAGATAAGACTCCTCCGTTCTTGGATTCGCACTTCCGAATGCAAGCAGTTCTCCTCCTTCAACAGAAATCTGCATTTTTCTATCTGCATTGCTTTCTACAACACCTTTTTGGTCACAGATATTGATATTTACATATAACAGTTTTCCCTTTACTGCCTGAGTTTCCGGAATGATACCGATATACAGTTTTCCTTCAGCCGATGTCAGTCTGCTTCTTGAGATTTCAGTTCCGTTCTGATCATAGGCCGCCGCTTCTATCTCACCTGCTTCATATACCGTTTCAAAACAAGCTTTTTTCGCTTCCAGTTTCTTTTTTTCTACGACTCTTCCGTTGATGATCAGTTCTGCTTCTGTGCCTTCTGCATAAACTTCCACGAGAGCATGTCTTCCCTCACATCCTCTCCATGACCACGATGGAACGGCGTTGGTTCCACGCCATACCGAACGTTTCGTTGTTTCATCCGACATGTTAACCGGTCTGACCGCAATCAGAGGAATGTCAGACAAGCCCCATACCGTTTTCGCATACAATGCCTGTCCATCCGGATTGCCTAAAAGGTCAAGCACACCCGCTCCGCCGAGCAGCCACGGATATGGGTTGCCAAATCCCATTGCATCTGCTGATTCCGACCATGCTCCAATACCGGCTTCTCCTATGTAATCTATGGCCGTCCACATGAAATCACCGAGAATATATGGATACTTTTTCACCATTTCCCAGTTCTGGCCGATATCCTGCGGAAATGTCTCGCTGCCGAAAATGATGCGGCCAGGATGTTTTTCTCCTTCCAACGGGTAACGTCCGGAGGCATAATTGTATCCGGCGATGTCCAAAAGATCCACTGCAGGGGTAATGGCTGCATCCGCCTCGTCACTGTCTGCTGCATGATTCATTCCGGCGCCGATCTGCTGGGCAAGCTGATTGAACCTTGCGCTGTCCATCTTTGGCATTTCCATACCATCGGATTCGCCGGTATTCATGCCGCCTTCTCCGTCATACAGCTGTTCGCCTTTTGCTGCATTCGCAATAATTGTCAGATTGAAACCTGCTGTCACTGCTCTGTCCGCATCCAGTACATGTAAATATTCGATCATTTCTTTCTCGACTGCCAGGCCTTCTTCCGATGCTGGTTCGCTAACCTCATTTCCAATCGAATAAAAGATTACACAGGGATGATTAAAATCCTTATTTACTATCGTATGTAAATCAGATCTGAAATTCTCCCGGAAGAAAGCGGCATAGTCGTATTTTGTTTTGTGATGGTACCACATATCCCATGTTTCATCGATCATGTACATTCCTAATGCGTCACAAGCTTCCAGCATTGCCTGTGAACATGGATTATGAGATGACCTGATTGCATTAAAACCCTGTTCTTTCATAATACGGATCTTACGCCACTCTGCTTCCTCATATCCGCAGGCGCCTAAAATACCATTATCATGATGTATGCAGCCACCACGAAGCAGCACATTTTGTCCATTTACGAAAAAGCCTTCAGGAGACCATTCCAGTTTTCTAATACCGAAAGTCTCTTCCCAGACATCATCTATATCTTCTTCGTGTAATTCCACATGACAGGTGTACAAATCCGGCGATTTGTCACTCCATAGCTTTGCATCCGGAATATCGATTGTCACGCAGTTTCCCCTCGCCGCTGCAACTTCATCTGTTCCTTCAAGAATAGTGATTTCCGGCGTTCCCCTGCCCGCTGATACAGATACTTCAATCTGAGCCGGACTATAGGAAACTGTTTTGATTTTTACTCCATGAAGTTCAATCCCTTCTTTTTCTGTCAGATAAATCCATGCAGGCCGATAAATTCCCGCCCCACTATACCAGCGGCTGTTTGGCTGGTTCTGATTGTCAACTTCAACCTGAATCAGATTCTGGCTTCCATATTTCAAAAAAGAATCTGCAACAATCTCTGTTGTCGTATAACCGTTAAATACCCTCCCGGCTTCCTGATGGTTCAGGTAAATTACAGCCGTCTGATAAATCCCTTCAAACTGAAAAACAACTTTCTTATTGCTCCATTCAAGCGGCGCCTCAAAGATTTTCTCATATACGTAGGCATTTCCCGAAAAATAAGCCCCTCCGGAGCCGCTTGGATTGTCCGCCAAACGTTCTTCCCCAAGCATTGCATCATGCGGAAGCGTTACACTTTTTTGAATCTTGCTGTCCTTTTTGCAAAATAACCAGTCTTTACAAAAATTAATTTTCTCCACATTCCTTCTCCTTCCATTTCTTTGTGTCATTTCCTGGCTTTCAAATCGATTTATATCAAAATGCTATCTACAGTGTATAGTTTTATTTTTGATATTCCTATGGCA
This sequence comes from uncultured Lachnospiraceae bacterium, assembly GCA_910588215.1. GTDB lineage: Bacteria > Bacillota > Clostridia > Lachnospirales > Lachnospiraceae > UBA3282. Next base: position 1,934 of record CAJUQJ010000021.1, on the reverse strand, counting down.
AAAACGGACTCAATTTGTTATAATACTATCAGAAATGAGCCAGAATAAGTGAAAGGAACTATAAGAGATATGCAGAATAAAAAACATACTCCGGTAAGTATGAAGTCTGACAATCTAAACATCCGCATCATGAGCCGGACATCAGTTTCTGATTCGCCAAGTGCTCCGGATATCATATTTGAAACAATTCACCCTGATGATAAGGAAAATAATTATATTTTTACGTTTATTAATCCTGATACATTTTTTTCTCATACATACAAATTGAATGATCCTCAAAGTCCAATAACTTACCAACAACTTCACTACCATGATTTTTTTGAACTGATCTATGTTATATCCGGTACCATGTATCAGCAAATTGAAACAGAACGCCATTTGTACCCGGCCGGCAGTCTCTGTCTCTTAAACTGTTTTATCAGTCATCAGGAGGAATATTCTACAGATTTTCGTGCTCTGTTTTTGCGCCTTCCTATTCCCCTTGTAAAAACCTTGCTGCATGATATAAACAATTTCTATTTTGAGATTGAACAAAACTATATGAATCGATTAGTAGAACATTTTTTTGAAAACACTCTTAATTTGCCCGAACAGTCATATTCTCTCCGAAAAGAGTATCTTGATTTTATCCCCAAAAAGGAGTTCCCAGGTGCCAGGCAATATATGTATCATCTCTTTGACAGCCTGACAAGACAAATAACCAACCCTACAATCGGTTCCACATACATTGTGAAATGTATACTTATGCAGATTTTATGTGAACTGTCCGACTCCTCACATTATCAAATAATCCCGTTAAATCTTGGTACTGATGCGGAAACAGAGTTGTTTCAAGCCATTCGTAACCAGATTCAAAACCACCACGGACACATTTCCAGACAAGAGCTTGAAACCACATTATCGTATAGCGGTTCCTACCTCAATCGAATTGTAAAAAAATATACCGGCTATAGTATTAAGCAATATGCTCTTTCCATTTCCCTGAAAGAAGCAGTTGATTTGCTTCAAAGCACAGATATGCCGGTAAATGAAATCTGTAATACTTTACATTTTTCAAATCTGACATACTTTTACAGTTCTTTTCAGAAAAAATACGGAACAACACCAAAAAAATACCGGGAAAATTATCGCAATTTTCCCGGCATATAGTTCTATTTGTAATCACAATCTGTTATTCTTTCATGACATGGATGGCCATGCAGCACACCTACCACTCAAACACTTTCTTCTCTTCTGCCTGTTCCAGTTCGTAATACACCCGATCTTTCACCGGCGGCTCACCATTCTCCGTCATCAGAATAAGCACCCAGTCCTTCTCTTCTCCCTCCGTGGGCGCCGTCACAGACAGTCTTCCGTCCGTCACGGAAATTGCCTGTGCAGACTCTGCCGGCTGATTCTTCCGGTCATAAAACTTACCGTCGGAAGGATTCCACCACCAGCCGTACAGACAGTCTTCCTGCAGGGTAAGCGGCACCGGAAGCTTCTTTAACGCAAACGCCGCGCTGCCGCCGCTTGGCAGATAAGCACAGAGGAACCTTCCCTCCGTCTCCTCGCTGACCGCCACGTGCCTGTTCATCTCCTCACTGCCGTCCTGTCCGTCTACGATACCGGATGCCGGAAGACAGGTCATCAACCGCAGATCTTCCATGATCTCCCGCAGATATTTCATCTGCCCGGAGCCCTCCGACTGCAGCGCCTCATACCAGGAGTATTTGGTCATGATGCCTCTCTCCTTCTCACCGATCGAACACCATACCGAAGCATGTCCGTAGGTATGCCCGAAGGAGCCCGACAACAGACTCCAGTATGCCCGTCTGCGCACCATCTAGGTGCCGTGATAGGATTCGTTCACGGGCGGGAACGTGGTGATCATCATCTCATAGCCCTAAAGTTGTAAAATATTGACTCAAATCGTTATATTGCTATTTTTTATG
>CAJUQJ010000020.1 GCA_910588215.1 uncultured Lachnospiraceae bacterium | reverse complement strand
TTACCCTGCCTTTCATTCAGTTTCTTAAGCTGCCCGTAAATGTCTACCAGCAGCAGAATAACAATAATCAATAAAATATTAGTCATGCCCGCCCTCTCCTTTCCTGCACGGTGGAAACGGGCAGCGCCTACAGTCCCGCTTTTCGCAAGTCCCCTTGTAACTCTCTCTGTATCTCTGTTTATCTTCTGCACTCCAAAACACTACCCTTGTTTTTATCCCCGCATCTTTCAGACGCTCTTGTATCCCTCTAAGCTCCCGTCTATAAAAATCTTCTCTATGGCTCATATCCCGCCTTGTGTAATCTAATGGCGCTGCCTCTGTATCCAGCAATTCTTTTAAAATCATTGCTGTTGTTTCCCCGTACCGTCTGAAATGTCCCAAAACTATAAAGCTCTTTTGCCATGTAAATAACTTAAATCCTAATGCCACCTCAATACGCTTAAATAATTCCTCGTATTCTGGGTAAGGATTTACATAAATCCAGCTGTTGCCTTTTTCGCTCATTTTAGCACCCCGCTTTCATACGCCGTAATGACTGCTGCCCGCAAGCCGTCTGCTGCATCATTCCTGCGCTGTATCCTATCTGGGCTTGTCTGCCTTGTATGCTCTAAATGGTCGCTCTCTAATATCTCCGCTATCTTTTCTGCCGCTGTTTGGCTGTATGTAATGGCTCTAAGCTCGTCAGCGCCGCCCAGTGCGTTTATCTCATACACTGCGTAATGACTGCTGCCGTATTCCCTTACTTGCCAGCTGAATACACGCCCTCTAATCTCTATCGGCTGCACATTATCCGCAACATTCCTGCATACCGTCCCCGCCGTATCAAAAGCACCGCCCAGCCCCCGCATTACAGATGCAAAAGCGTTTGTAAGTGCCTCTGCCGCTCTTGTGGCTGCTGCCGTAAAGTCCACAAGTCTTATAGTCTTAACTGCCTTTTTCGCAAGTCTGCGTTGCTTGCGCTTATCCAGTTCTAAAGGCGGGTTTACTCCATGCAATTTTTTATAATTCTTTTTCCACTGCCTATACTTCATGCCGTTTTACCTCGCTTTCCTGCTTAATCTCAATACGCCTGCTGCCCCGCTGCTGTATAATTGCCTCAACGTGCAGATAGGCAGGCAGCAAAACTACGCTGCCCGCTCTAAGCTGGTACTCTATGCTTTCTTTCATTTTTCGGTAGTCCTCTACTTTGGCTACCCTTTCGCAGCCTATGAAAATTGTTATTTCCTGCTGCTTACTCTTCTTTTTCCGCTGCCGTCTGTTCATTTCCTGCCTGCCCGCCTTTCTGGTAATCCTCAATGCTCATTTGTCCCGCTATCTGCTCTGCCCCCCCCCGCTGCGTCCTGCGGCTCTGTCTGGCAGCGTAACATGATTTCATGCAGTAAATATAAATCGTCCTCGCTTACCTTGTCTGCCTGCTGCATAATCTCCCTTGCAGTAAACACTACCCACTCCGTATTATTCCAGTCCTTTTGCGGCGTGTCCGTTTCGGACACCTTTAGCACGGCATCTGCGGCGGCTTTCGTTGCGGCGCTTACGCTCTCCTTTACCCACTCCCGCAATACTTTTGCGTGCTGTGCGGCTAATTCTGCCTCTTTTGCCTTTTCTTCTGCCTCTTCCCTCTTGCGCTCTGCCTTTTCTATCTCCTTGTCGCTCTCTTCCTGCTGCTTTTCGTAATCCCGTTGCGCCTGCTCTGCGTCCTCTGCGGCTTTGGCGGCTGTTTTCTCTGCCACCTTTGCGGCTATCTCTTTTGCCCTTATTTCCTCGCCCGCTGCCACCTTATCTGCTATGGCTTTCTGCTCTTCTGGCGGTAGCTTTGCCGCCTCATACGCAGCAGTGATACCCATATTGCCGCTCTTAAGCTGCTCTTTAACCTCTGGCGTGGCGTTATTGTTTATGCTCTCCATTCTGGCTACGTTGGTGCTGCTCTCATTCAGCATAGCGGCTATCAAATCACGCATTTTGCCTTGTATCTCTAGCCCGTCCTCTTCCTTTGCCCGCATCAGCGCCGCTTTGGTGCGCTCTACTAACCTTGTTTTCTCATATGCTGTAAGCGGCTGCGTGTATCCGTTGCCAGCCAGTAGCCGCAGCTCATACATAGCCTCGCTCATATCCATATAGCGGTAAAGCACTTTTTCATACTCTTTGTGTCCCCGTTCTAAATTCAGAATATTTGCAGCGTTGCGTCTATGTCCGTCGATTATGAAATACTCGCCCTTTATCCTTGCTAAAACCGTTGGCTGCTCTTGCCCTACGTGTAAAAAGCTGTCTGCCAGTTCCTCTATGTTCTCTAAGCTCTGGTGCGTGTTCTCCTGCGCCGCCTTTACCTCATACGGGCTTAAATAAATCTCTTTGTATCCCTCTGCCGCTGTGGGCGCTCCCGCCGCCTTTGTCTTTGCGTTCAAAATGTCATTTATACCAAACTTTGCCATATTCTTTACCTCGCTTTCTGCCTCTCTATCTCAATCTTTTGTTTGCACTTTCCCATTACTCCGTTGCACATTTCGCAAGTTCTCCAATGCTCGCAAGCGTCGCTTTGCGGGCAGGCACGCCCAGCAAATTTTCCGCCCCAGTTCCAGCACGTAGTACCGCCGTTTCTGCTACAATACCAATAAGCGCAATAGCTCTCTTTATGTGCCATGCCTTACCTCGCTTTCCCCGTATAAGCTGTTACAAACTTCTTGTATCCCTGCGCCGCCCCGCAGCACGGGCTATACTCATAAATAGGCTTTCGCATGAAAGAATTTTCCGCTACTTTCTTGGAATATCTTACAATCCCCAGAATGTTATACACTCCCTGCTCTTCCAGCCACTCCACGCCTGCGCTCTCCCCGTCCGTGTTCTGGTATGACGTAATCAGAACGCCAGCCAGTCTGATTGCTGGGTTAAATCCCCGCACGTCCTCTATCTGCTCTGCTACAATGTCCAGCCCCTCTAAAGCGTAATTATCCAGCTTTACGGGTACTATAACCTCGTCCGTTATTGCCAGCGCATTTATCACGTTAAGCCCTATGTCTGGCGGGTTATCTATGATGCAGTAATCATAGTGCCATAACTTGCAAGCGCTATACCGCTCCGTCTGGTTCTCGTTTTCCTCTTTGGTTAAATTCCATGTAGCGCCGAAAAGTGACATATTCGCCGTGATAATGTCTATGCCCTCATACTCCGTATGCTGTATTATTTCCTCTGGGTTTTTCCATTCCCCGCTAAGCAGCTTTGTTATCGGTGCTACGCTCTCTGCGTCGTATCTGCCGTATGCCTTGCTTAAGTTCCCCTGCTTGTCATTATCCAGCAGCAGCACTTTATAGCCCCTGCGGTAAAGCTCATACGCCATATTTGCCGCTGTAAAGGTCTTGGCTACGCCGCCCTTTAAGTTCAAAATACTTATTGTTTTCATTCTCTGCCTCTCTTTCTGCGCCGCCTCTAGCGCATCTGCTCTTTATGCGTTGATTTCTTTGGTTATGATTTTTTCTTGTACTCCCCGCACTCTGTTGGTCTGTTATCTTCTCTGTTTCTCCATATGCACGTTTCAGCATAAACACACTCTGTACAATGTTTCTCTTTTTCCATTTCCAGATACTCTGTTATCTTGTCTGCTGCCTCATTCCAGCCATAGCATACCGCAGCGCAATACCCTTGCTCTTCAAGAAATTTTAACCAGCGCTTTTGATTATCCGTTGCTTTATTTCTCCCTGCCTTAAGCTCTATGTACAGCCCATGATAGCCGCCCCTTGCTACTGGCAGGCAAATATCTGGCACTCCCGCCTTAACGCCCTGCCTCTTAAGCGCCGTGGCTGTCGCCTTGTCCCTTTTGCCGCCGTTTGGTACATGATGCAGATACTCTAATTCTGGCATACGCCCCAGCTGATACGCAGCCCAGCTAAATAGCGCCTCTTGATGCCCGCTCTCGTCGTCCAGCCTAAAGTTTCTCATGTTCCCGCTCTCTCCTTTCTGTGGTTTTCCTCTCTTTCGTCCTGCGCCAGCACGTCTGCCCTGCATATGCTGAAATACTCACACCATAGGCAGCAGTGTTTACAGTTCTTGCCTCTCTGGAATAGCCAGTATATAAGCCTCTGCCCCATTCCTTATGCCCCTCTGTCGTCGTTATCGTTCCAGCGTTCCCAGTTCCTCATATCCTCGCTGGCGTGCTTTATGGCTACCGCCAGTGCGCCTACTGCTGCCAGCCCCGCACTCAAAAGCCCTGCCCCTATGACTGCTGCCGCAATCCCTATAACCTTTACTGCCTGCATCTTATCCCCCCTCTTTCTCCATTTTTACAAGCGTGTATCTGAAATACCCATATCCGTAATACTCTGGGCTATGTACTCCCTTGCTTACGCTGTCCTTGTCTACGTAGTAGCCCTTTATCGGTCTTGCCTCTGCCTTAAACCATTCACGGCTTGAAATTATCCGTATCTCTGGCTCTGGTCTTACTAAATTCCTGCTACAGTTCCAGCGCTTGCCTTGTAGCGCCCCGTCCTCTGCCTTTCTGTGCGTATCCGTGTACTTGATAAGATAGCTGGCTAAGTCCGCATAGTTTCCGCTGTCGTCCAGAGGAAATACTTTTACTCTGTTATGCCCCTCATACGCCTTATACCAGCAGCGCTGTAATATCTCTGTATCAATCTTGTTTATAACTAAGTGGTGGTGTCTTGCACCTTTCTTGCCTATCTCCATTACGTGTATGTATTTAAACTCTAGCCCAGCCTTTTTATACTCCTTGCGGCACTCCCTCAAAAATATATCTATGTCTTTCCGCATCTGCTCTCTTGTTCTCTCTGGCTCTCCCTTTTTCCGTATGTAGTCCAGCACTAAATGATAGTCGCCATATCCGTAATTTGCATTTATCAGAATACGCAGCTTTCTTTCTGCTTGCCTTGTGTTTATTTTCTCCTGCTGCTCTGTGGTGGGCTTAACCTTATCCCCCCTCTTTATCCCCTGCTTTTTATATCTGCTCGTAAAATAGCGCTCTACCTCTATGGTTTTACCCGCCCTTGTAATCCTCTCAACGTATGGCATATTTTTTACTCCTTTTTTGGCTATCCTTGTCCTAAAGCTAATACTTTTATCAAGTGATAAAGCAGGCGCTTTGCCCGCATTTTGCTTGATATTTTCGCCATACAGTGATATACTGGATTTAGGTTGTAAAAGCTGTATAGCTTAGCCCTCTAAGGTATTCCCGTACCGTAGAGGGCTTTTTACTTTATCCACTTGTAAAAAGTTTCTCCGCATACTTGTAAGCCTCTCTGTAGGGCTGCTGGCAACGGTAGCTTGTGCAAGTGTGTAGCCTGCTGCCCCTGCAAAACTCGCAGGCGTGCAGCTTTGCGTACTCTTCCAGCCACGCCCTGCGGTCATGTTCCAATTTGTAGCGCAGCTTGTCTGCGTTCACTACCTCTATGCCCGCCGCATCTGCCTCCGCTATTTCGGCGCTCATTCCCTCGCTTATCCCGTACTTAACGCCCACTATCACAAAGTCGCAGCTTTTCAGCAGCGTTAAGCCTGCTGCCATGCCTGCCGCCCGTTCCTCTGGCTTGTCCTCATTTAAGCACTGCGTCATATATAAATGTGGCGTAATCGGCGCTAATCCCGCCTCTATCGCCTGCTTTGTAAGCGCCTGCGCATAGTCTATGTTTCTATCCAGCTGTGCGCCGTCCTTTGCCCTATACGGGCTGCATATGTATACTTTCCTCAATTTTTATAGCTCTCCTTTCAATGCTGCCGCTATTGCCTTATATTCCCGCTCTCTTTCCCTTATCTCCATTTCCAATTTGTCAAGCCGCTTAAACAGCTTATTTACCGTGCTGTCTGGCAGCCTTTCCCCTCCACGCACTAAAGCCTTGATTATTTCCAGACTGTCTGTGTCGTTCAGCTCTGCAAGTATCTGTATTTGTTGCGCCTTATGCCGTGCGCTGTGATAGCTGCGGCAGATTTCACTGGCTATCATGTACCGCCCTTTCAAAGCGTTCTATAAATTCCCGCTCTGTCTGCCATGCAAGCGGGTTTTCTACTTCCCGCTCTTCCCAGCACTCGCCCGCTCCCTCGTCCTCGTCAAATATAAAGCGTAAGTATGCGTGCGGGCTTTCCTCGTCCTCGTCTGGTATCAGCGCACTTAAGCTGTAAAATGCTGGTACGCCCTTAAAGCTGTATGTCTGCGGGCTTTCTTCTGTCGCCAGCCTCATAATGCCGTAGGCGTTGCTTTCCAGAATAGCGCCCCGTTCTATTACTTGCTGCTTTGTCAGCGTGCAGGCAGCATTACCGCAAAATTCACACATTAGCCGCCCGCTCCTTTCTGTTAATCAGCTGTACCGATATCTCATAAGCCGTGCGGCGCTCCCTGCTGCCGCTGTCGGTATCAATAACCTTTTCATACTGGCGGCTCTGGTATCTCCCCAGCAGTTCTACCGTGTCGCCTTGCTGCCAGCCTGCTACCTCGTCTGCCTGCTCTTGCCAGCAGATGCAGGGAATAAAACACTTGTTACCCGTCAGCTCATTTTTTACAATCACTGAAATATCAGTAATACGCTTGCCCCTCGGTGTCGTCCTATATACTGGCTCATGCGCAATAACGCCCCGTAGCGCTACGTCGTCCTGCATCATAGGATTTTTAACCAGCCCCACAAAGTCCGCCAGAATGAATACCAGCACCTTACCGCTTTCAAAGTCCTTAAGCGTCTGCGCTATGCCAGATACAATAACTTTGCTGCCTGCTGTCATAAACTCTTTAAGCGGTCGCCCGTCCCTCTGCTGCCCTACGTCTACTTTTCCGTCCGTAAAGGCTACTATAACCTCGTCCAGCGTCCCCCGTGGGCGTGGCGTTTCAATCTTTGCCAGATAGCCGTTAAAACGCAGCCCGCAAAGCTCCGTAACCTCTTCAACCTCTTTCAGCTCCCCTGCCAGTCCCGCTGCATTGTCCTTGATGCCGCCCGCCGTCAAATCTTCCATAATCGCCGTGTTAATGTCCCGTAAAAAATCTGGCTTATTATCCTGCTCTTTTTTCATGCCTTACTGTTTCCTTTCCGCTGTAATTTTCCAGCATTTCTATTGCCCGCTGGTAGCAGGCTATTTCTGTATCCTCTTTCACTTTGCAGATACAACGCCCTTTTCTTTCGCCCTTATACTCCCAGATTTCAATAAGGTTATTGCCGTATATATCAAAATGGCTATGTTCCCTTAAGCCGCAGCTCTTCTGTATCGGTCTGTAAATCTGGTAGAATTTGTGTATAAGCTCCCTGCGTTGCTCGTCGTTCTCTTCCATGCGCCGCCCTCGCTATTTCTCTGGCATCTGGTATAATCTCGGTATTGACGCTGCCATAGGCGGTATAGCCTCACTACCTCTTATAAGTCCCAGACTTCCCGCCGCATACAAATACTGCCCGCATTTCTGCTCTATTTCGTCCAGTACCTCTATGCAACGTTCTATACTCTCATACTCTCCCAGCTCATTTTGTGTGCCGTTTCCTTGCAGAAAAAGACAATACTTTTCTTTCTTGTTTTTTTCTGGCTCGTTATTATCGCCAAATTTTATAAATCTTTCCTCTTTCCTGCTGCACACTATCCCCATTGTATTGTTAAGGCAGAATAGCCCTTTTTTGTTTTGACTTCGTAAATATACCTCACTCATTTCCTGCCTCGCTTTCTGCCTCTTCGTGTGTTTCTCCTACTAGCCAGCCCGTAAGCACTATATTTATCTGGCTACCGTCCCTGCCGTCGCTTATAATGTCTATATTTCCAAAATAGCCGTATACTGCGCCGTCTGGCGTGTATATGGTTATGCTGCCCTCTGTGGCTGGCTCTGGCGTTTCAATAACCAGCGGCTCTGCCTGCTGCCGCTGCATCAATGCTGCTATCTCTTCGTCCGTCGTCGGTTCTGCCTGCTGCGCCTGCCACCAAACGAACACAAAAAAGAGTATCAGCCCTGCTATGCAGATTGCCACGGCTACTGCCGCCCGTATCAGCCCTTTAAGTATCTGGTTTTCCCGTCTGCGTCGCCTCATTGTCTGCCTCGCTTTCTATGTTTGCCCTCTATGCTTAACCGCTGTTTTTCCTCTTCCCAGTCAAAAGAAGTACACGCAATACAGCGCTTGCACTGCTCTATAGGCTCGTCGTCAAATTCTTTGCCAAATCCCAGACAAGCGCCGCTACCGTCCACGCCTGCTACCCCGCACTTCTTTTGCAGGCTGCATTTTTCTATACGCCTGCTTATGCGGCAACTTTTACAGATAACCTTTTTACCCGTCGTGCAACCCTCTTGACGTGCAAAGTACGCCGCCCAGCCCCTACTTACTCCACCCGTCCTGCCTGCATTTTTAAAGGCTACTATCTGCTCGCCGCATATATCGCAGTATACCTCTGTTCGTACTTCCCTATATATTGCCATTGCCCGCCTCACTTTCTGTCGTTTCATGCAGTATCATTTTTCTAAACAGACTTTCAAATATCGGTACGGGTATGCTATTGCCAGCCTGTTTATAAAGAGGCATTGTATAGCGCCCTACCCTCTTATGCACTGCTACCGCTGCTTTAAAATCTGCATCTGTATAGCCCTGCAATCGCCAGCACTCTAACTCTGTCAGATACCTATAGCGCCCGTTACCCATATCTATTACTTGTGCTGGCGTTCTGTCCTGCCTTGCAGTAATTGTAAAAGCGTAATCCTCTATTACCGTTGCCCGCCGTATTCCCTTTTTGCCTATTGCCTCTAAAACACTTGGCTGCGTCACGTCATATACTGGCGGCGCATCTGATAACAGAAAATCGCTTATATTCCTCATAGGCGTTTTAATTAAATCATCAAAAGAAAATTTTTCATTCCCCAGTACCGATACTGTAAAAACTCTTTCCCTTGCCTGCGGCAGCCCAAACTCCCTAGCGTCCAGTATCTCAAAATTATTGCTATATCCTAGCCGCTCCATTTCCGATAAATACCGATTGAAATTTACCCGCATATAACGGCTCAATACATTTTTCACGTTTTCCCAGATAACGTACTTTGGTTTCCATTCCCCCATTTGCTCTATGATGTGAATGGTTTCCCACATAAGGCTTGAACGTGTCCCGCTCCCCTTGTCCGCTCCTTTTCCACGGTTTATGCGTCCTGCCTCTGCCGTCGCTTTCCCTTGATGCCCTGCTATGCTGAAATCTTGGCACGGGCTACCATGTATCAAAATGTCTGGCTTTAAGTTCCAGCCTACTACGCTCTGTGTCTTATACTCCAATTCATCAGAAAACATAGCATTGTAAGAGCGTACCGCCTTTTCGTCTATCTCCACATAATCAATGGCTTTTACGGGTATACCTATATTTCGCAGTGCGCAGCGTGGGCTACCTATTCCTCCGAAAAGCTCCAATATCTGTACCATTTCCTGCCTACCTCTCTTCTGTTTGGGCGGTAGTCAACATTACAACCACTACCGCCCACCGTGATATATTTTCCTTGCCTTGCCAAATCCCTTAAACCTTTCCTTGCGGCGGCGCTCTCTGTCTTTCCATGCCGCTATACTCCTGCTCTGGCGTATTTATTTACCGTGTGGGCTGCTTTTCACATTAAAAAGCCGCAGAAAACTTGTTGACCGTCCACATACTCTCTAGCTGGTATGACCGCTGCTATTTTTTCACGGTATCCAGATGCAGCTATTAGCCTGCTGCCCTCTGGTGCAGGCTCGCCATGCCTGCTACCAAAACCGCCCTGCTGGAATTGAACCAGCGCCCCGCTATAGGCTTGTACTGCTATAGTCAGTTTTAACAAGCTCGGTATTCTGCCATTAAATTAAGGGCGGGTGCTGGCGGCGCTGCCGCCTATTCGTCAAATATGCTTAACTGCCTATTTTCCTGCCTTATGTCCTCGTCTATGTCGTCTATATCCATACATTCATTGAAAACGCTTTGCAGGCTCTTTGCCTTTTTCCATGTGTGCTGTATCTTCATTTCTGCCCGTACATACTCTGCCGCCATTTCTGGGTATCTCTTCATATTCTCTGCGGCGTGGCGCTCTGGCATAAACATACAAAACATACAGCTACACCTACCGACGTATTCATAGCACGGGTGCGGCTCTAGCTTAAGCTCCCTGCCCTGCTCAAACATTTTGCCTTTTTCATAATCTAGGCAAGGTCTGTACCAATGGCACGTAAAATCTGCTACCCGCTTTGTCTTAAGCGTCGTGCTGTGATATTCCAGCTCTGGCAGCTTTGCCCGCCCCGTGCTTTCGTCCCTGCGCTCCCCAGATACAAATAAGCACTTTGCGCCTAACTGCTGCCTATGCTGCCGTATCCATTTGTCAGTTACCGCCGTTTTCAGATAAGCCGTACACCATCTATTTTTCATATCTGGAAACTTAAGCCGCTCATTCAGCAGCAGCCCTAAAAATCCTCTGGTATCCGATAACAGAACGGGCTTAACTCCCATGAACGCCGCCACCTTGTAAAACAGCGCTACGTTTTCTGGGTACTCGCAGCCAGTATCACAATAAAGCAGATATATCTTTTCTTTAGGGAAGTTCTTAACCGCCCAGTACAGCGCCCCCGTGCTGTCTATCCCGTTTGAGTAGCTTACTATTACGCTGGTATACTCCAAATCGCTTAATAATCCCTCTGTCGGTACTATCTTTGTGCGTGCCATTGTGTTTACCTCTCTTTCGTTTCAATCTGAATAGCCGTAACAGCTCTTATCTGTCGTACCGTCGCTATAGTAATTGTCTGCCCAGTCCATGCCGTCTGCGTGGTACTCGCTGCTGTATACGCCCACTACCTTGCCAGCGTCAAACTCTTCCAGCCTTTTTGCTTTCACTTCCCTTGCCATGTTCGCCCAGAAACTATGCTCTCCCCAGTGCCTAACCTCTGCCTCTATCTTTCTGTCATATACAGCCTCTAACTCTTCCCTTGTGTATGGCTCTCTCACTTTCTGGCGTTTCGGCTCTTCCTGCTCTCCCGTCAGATACTCCCCGAACAAATCAAGCGCTTTTTCCCACTCTTCCTGCGTCCCTTTTGCCGCCTCTTCCAGTGCCGCTGCCTGCTCAACTACCTTAATAGCTGCTGCCTTTGCCTCTTCATATGCAGCCCTGCTTATTCGCCTGCGCACTAAGCCGCCCTCTCTGGCTACTTGGCTGGTAAAACTTCTTGACGTATCAAGAAAATAGCATCTGCCGTTATACTCGTCCTGCTCATAATCAACATTTTTATATCTGAAATCTGCGCTATACTTATTGCCGTCCTTTACTATCATTGTTTCTGTGCCGTGTGCCTGCATCATTACTGCTGCCATACTGTTTACCTCTCTTTCGTTGCCCCTCTGGGTTTAAAGTGTCGCCTGCGCTACGTCTGCTGTATATGTGTGCTGGTCTGTGCCGCTGCGGTTAAGTTCCTTGTAAATCGTATCTCTATGCACTCCCAGCGCTCCTGCAATCATTACTACGCTGTCGCCAGCCTTAAGCATCTTTTCTATTGTCCGTCTGTCCTCATAGCGTAATCTTTTATACTTCCTTGCCACCGTCCCCGCTCCTTTCTGCTTAATGGTAAAAAATAAGCGTGTCAGAGTTTCTACACTCTGCACGCTCTCTTTTTCTCTGCTATTTCAATAAAAAAAGAAATTCGGCAGAGGCTTAAAACCTCTTGTCGAATTTCATTCTAAAACTTATCAATTTTTTTAATTTTTTGCATATGCGGAGCGCCCTCGACTGAAGCCGAAGGCCCCCGCCGCTTTGCTGCAAGGATAAAGTGCATCCCGCATCCTCTCTCATCTTTGTATCAGAAAGCGTTATCTTATCAGATCTCATACATCAGTTCGCCATAAGTAGGGATTGGCCAGATCTCTTTGTCAACGATCATCTCCAGTTCATCTGCCGGCGTACGCAGTTCTTCCATGGCGCTCTTGACAGTATTCTTGTAGAAAAATGCCTGCTCCTTCGCATCCGTTATGGCAGAAGCCTCTTCCTCCGCCTGCTTCAGCCTGGTCAGCGCTGCCTGCATAGCTGCCAGTCTGGTGCTGACTCTCTTCAGCAGATCCTGCTGCATAGAAGCATCCGCTCCTGCCTCCTTGACCGCGATCACTGTATCCGCAATGTTCTTTGAGTACTTCACCACCGCAGGGATGATCTGCTTGCCGGCCATATCGATCATCGCCAGCGCCTCAATATTAATCGTCTTCGCGTACGTCTCGTAAATGATCTCCTCGCGGGATTCCAGTTCCACCTTCGTGAATATGTGGAATTTTTCAAACAATTTAACAGCCTTATCCGTCGTCAATGTGCTTGCCGCTTCGATCATCGACTTAATATTGGGCAGGCCTCTTCTCTCAGCCTCCTCTACCCACTCCGGCGCATACCCGTTACCGTTAAAGATTATCCTCTGATGCTCTGACATGTATTCCTTGATCAAGTCATGGATGGCCAGTTCCAAGTCATCCGCTTTCTCCAGCCTGTCTGCCGCCTCACAGAAAGCCTCAGCCACGATGGCATTCAGCGTCGTATTCGGACTGGCAATGGAATCCGCCGAACCGACCATACGGAATTCAAACTTATTACCTGTGAACGCAAACGGCGAGGTTCTGTTTCTGTCTGTCGCATCCTTCTTAAAATCAGGCAGCGTCTTGACACCGGTCCGCAGTCTGCCGCCCTCTTTTACGCTGGTAGCCTCACCGGTCTCGATCAGCTGATTCACAACGTCTTCCAGCTGCTCTCCCAGAAAGATGGACATGATCGCTGGCGGCGCCTCGTTCGCTCCCAGTCTGTGATCGTTACCAACATCGGATGCCGACTGCCGCAGCAAGTCTGCATGGGTGTCTACAGCCTTCATGATGCAGGCCAATACCAGCAGAAACTGTATATTCGCATTGGGGGTATCTCCCGGATCCAACAGATTGACACCACTGTCCGTGGTGATAGACCAGTTGTCATGCTTACCGGAACCGTTAACGCCCGCATAGGGCTTCTCGTGAAGCAGACATCTCATGCCATGACGGATTGCAACTCTTTTCATGGCTTCCATGACCAGTTGGTTATGATCCACCGCAATATTTGCCGTCTCATAGATCGGTGCCAGTTCATGCTGTGCCGGAGCCACCTCATTGTGCTGTGTCTTGGCCGTAACGCCCAGCTTCCACAGTTCCTCGTTCAGATCCTTCATATAAGCGCCGACACGCTCCCTGATCACGCCAAAATAATGATCTTCCATCTCCTGGCCTTTAGGCGCCGGTGCACCAAACAGCGTACGGCCCGCAAACATCAGGTCAGTCCGCTTCATATATAAGTCTTTATCTACTAAGAAGTATTCCTGTTCCGCTCCCACGGATGCGGTAACCTTCGTAGCTTCTTTGTCGCCGAACAGACGGACGATCCGCAGTGCCTGTTCACTCAGCGCCTGCATGGAACGCAGCAGCGGCGTCTTCTTATCCAGCGCTTCCCCTGTATAGGAGCAGAATGCCGTGGGAATGCACAGCGTCATACCGCAGCCGGACTCCTTCAAAAACGCTGGCGAAGTAATATCCCACGCCGTATATCCTCTCGCCTCGAAAGTAGCCCGCAGGCCGCCGGAAGGAAACGAGGAAGCGTCCGGTTCGCCCTTGATCAGCTCCTTTCCCGAGAATTCCGTCAGCATTCTGCCTGTCTCGTCGGGATGTGCCACAAATGCATCATGTTTCTCCGCCGTGATACCCGTAAGGGGTTGGAACCAATGTGTATAATGTGTCGCCCCGTTTTCTACGGCCCAGTCTTTCATCTCCTTGGCAACCACATTCGCCGCCGCCTTGGACAGCTCGCCGCCCTCATTCATCACCTTGACGACTTCCTGATACACGTTCTTTGGCAGGCGCTCTTTCATCTTGCCAAGCGTAAACACATTTCTTGCAAAAATCTCTTCCACATTAAACACAGCGCTCATTTCCCTACCTATTCCTTTCCCTTTTTAAAGATCACTACACGCATGATTCCGTTCCGCCGCAGTAGGATAAAAAAATGTTCCAAAAATAACCCTTTTTGGAACACCTTCACTCAAAATACCATTATACGTCTACAACCCTTTTATAAAATACCTTACTTTTTTTTAAAATGCAATACCGCAATTTAAATTTTGTGATTTCTGACAGATTTTACGGCTGCCAAAAGCGCCTCCCTATCAGTTTCTGACAAAATCAGCCAGGGCACGCACTTACCCGCAGAATGTCATAACGCTCCGGCAGTATCGACAGCGCCACGTCGATCACCTGCTTTGAATGAGGACAGGAATCTACGCGCTCTCCTTCCTCATTATACATGGCCAGTACCTTTGCTCCTATATTGCTGCCGTCCGGCTTCATGATCTCTATAAGATCTCCGACGCAGAATTTATTCCGCTGTTCGATACGGGCACGGGCCTCCCCTCCCGTCTCAACAATCTTTCCGACAATTCCGAGATAAATATATTCATTCACGTAAGTATTGTTATCATAGATCTGAGTCGTCTCATCCGGTCTCCCGAAATAGAACCCCGTCGTAAACTGACGGTAAGTACATTTGGCGATCTCTGCCAGATACCAGTCCATATTTGCCTGGTATTTCTCCACGGACTCCAGGCAGTCATCAATAGCACGACGATACGTGCGCGCCACCGTTGCCACGTAGAGTGCCGTCTTCATACGCCCCTCGATCTTGAAACTGTCTATACCGGCCTCGATCATCTCCGGAATATGGCCGATCATGCACAGATCCTTGGAATTAAAAATATAAGTTCCTCTTTCATTCTCATAGACAGGCAGATATTCCCCTGGTCTCGTCTCCTCCACCACCGCATATTTCCAACGGCAGGGATGGGTACATGCCCCGTGATTAGCATCCCGTCCCGTAAAATAACTGCTTAACAGGCACCGTCCCGAATAGGAGATGCACATGGCGCCGTGAATGAAGCTTTCAATCTCCAGATCTGCCGGTATCTTCTCCCGTATCTCCCGTATCTCTGTCAAAGACAGCTCTCTTGCAGAAACCACGCGCTTTGCACCCTGTTCATGCCAGAAACGGTAAGTCATATAATTGGTATTATTGGCCTGCGTCGATACATGGATATCTATTTCCGGACAGATCTGCCTCGCCAGCATGAACATTCCAGGATCGGCAATGATCAGCGCGTCAGGCCGTAAAGCCTTCAACTCCTTAAAATAGGCCTTTGCCCCTTCCAGATCATAATTATGTGCCAGGATATTGGCAGTCACATGCACCCGCACTCCATGAGCATGGGCAAAAGCGATACCCTCCGCCATCTCCTGCGGCGTGAAATTTTTCGCCTTTGCACGCAGCCCAAATGCTTCCCCGCCGATATAAACCGCATCGGCCCCGAATATGACCGCTGTTTTCAATACCTCCAGGCTGCTTGCCGGAACAAGCAATTCCGGCTTTCTGATCTTCTTTTCCATACTCTTATGGTCTCCTCACGATACCGCGTAAACCGGCTTATTCCATATCCGCCTCGGTATAAAGGCCGGTCCATATCAATCTTGTCTTCCACTCCGAAGCGCCATAAACTCTAACTGATCTTCACGCTGACCGTTATCCCATCCCCCACCGGCAGGATCACCGTTTCCAAAGCCGGATCATGCTTCAGTGCATACAGATACTCCCGCATGCGGCTGTGTATCGTCCGATTCCTTCTGGTCACGGCAAACCGTGATTCGATGATGTCCCCGTCCTGCAGCACATTGTCAGACAGTAAGATGCCACCCGGAGCGAGCAGACGCAGGACATCCGGCATGAAATGAATATACTGCCCCTTCGCCGCATCCATAAATATCATCTCATAAGAACCTTGCATTTCATGCAGAATATCCGCAGCATCCCCCTCTAAGAGTGTGATCTGCTCTTCTTTTCCGGCCCTCCTGAAATTCTCTCTGGCGACAGGAATTCTCTTCTCGTATTTCTCAATGGTCGTTATATGACAATCCTTCGGCCCATACTCACTCATCAAAAGTGCAGAGAAACCAATGGCACAGCCAACCTCCAGAATCGATGCCGGCTTACGCATCGCAAGCAGCAGCTTGAGCAGACTCTGTACCGGTGGGCGTATAATAGGCACATTGGTTTCTCTGGCCTCTTTCTCTATCACATTCAAAAAGGGAGTGTTTCCGGCATCCAGCGAATCAATAAACGCATTGAGGCGCTCGTCACCCGTCATCGTATCATACCCTTTCTTCTCTATTCCTTGCTTTCCTCTTCCGGTTCCGCTGCGATCACCGCAAGCATCTCCTGCGCTGTCATGGCAGTACTCAGATCATAGATACCCGGCTGGATCATGCCATGGTTCTCCGACAATAGCTCCTGGATCCTGAAAAGATTAGCGTCCCGGATCAATCCTCTTTGCTGCAGCATCTCGCCCACTTCCTTCGCGGAATCCGTACTGCCAATAGATACACTGATGGTCCTGCCCTCTCCAACATCGATCGGTTTCTCCGCAAATACTCGAAATCCATAATCATAAGCCGCCGTAGCAGTTCTGACAACGAACATGGCAATAAAAATAAATACCACGATCTTAATGACCATCTCGACTATCGAGCCAATAACATACTTAACATTCATACCTGTTATCCTCCGCAAGTCCCTCTCGTTCTTGCACTTCTTCCGAAACTTCATTCAAAATCAATCTCCGCTGTAAGCAGGACATTCATTTCCTGCATCATACGGCAGAAAGCCAACTCGGCGCGAAGAAATTCATCCACGGCCGGATTCTCCCGAAACTCTCTGTATTCCCGCTCAAATGCTTCCATCTTGTCAAACAGTTCCATACCGTCCGACTCGTTCTGTATATCAAAATTCTTCTGCCTGTATTCGTTGACCTGGGCATACAGTTCCGGCTGTGTTTTCAATCTTTCCCGCTGACGCAGGTATTCTTTGTACACATCCGTCTCCCGAATGATTCCCGCAAGCTGTTTCGCACTTTCCATAACATCATTCTCTGTCATACTTGCACCCCCATGTCATCCTTAACATAAGCATTCACACAAAGACCGGTGCAAGTATCACCATGCACACATGCACCAATGCAGGCAAGCTGCCTTGGCTGCATGGCGCCTGTACGCTCAGCGCAGCAAGTGCGCAGAGCTGTTGCCATTGGCTCTCTTCTCATTATACTTGCACCCCCATGTCATCCTTAGCATATATATTCAACCCATTCCTACACTTCCATAATGATCGGCAGGATCATCGGTCTTCTCTTCGTCTTCTTCCAGACAAATTCGCTGAGCACATCTTTGATCGACGATTTGATCTTACCCCAGTCGGATTGGCCTCTGCTCAGGCATCCGTGCACCGCTTCATCTACCAGCAGTCTGGCCTCATCCAGAAGCTCATCCGACTCGCGGACATACACAAATCCTCTTGACACGATGTCGGGCCCGGACACCAGACGGTCACTGTAGGAATCCAACGCCAGCACCACGATCAGAATACCATCCTCCGCCAGGTGCTGTCTGTCGCGCAGAACGACATTGCCTACATCACCTACTCCCAGTCCGTCTACCAGGATCGCCCCGACAGGCACTTTCCCAGTCACTTCCGCCTTCTCGTTGTCCATCTCCAGCACATCACCGGACTGTATCATAAAGATATTCTCTTTCGGAATACCCAGATCTGCCGCAACTTTAGCCTGTGCTTTCCGGTGCTTGTACTCTCCATGGATCGGCACCGCATACCGCGGCTTCACAAGACTATAGATCAGCTTGATCTCCTCCTGGCAGGCATGTCCGGAAACATGCACATCCTGAAAGATAACATCCGCACCTTTCATCTGCAGTTCATTGATCACATTGGTAACGGCTTTCTCATTGCCTGGTATGGGGTGGGATGAGAAGATGACCGTATCTCCGGGCAAGATTGATATCTTCCGGTGATTATCACTGGCCATACGGCTGAGCGCCGCCATACTTTCACCCTGACTGCCGGTGGTAATGATCACCGTCTTATCATTAGGATAATTCTTCAGCTGTTCTATGTCGATCAGAGTGTTCTCCGGAATATGCAAACATTCCAGCGTAGAAGCCGTCTCTATGATATTGACCATACTCCTGCCTTCTACCACGACTTTCCTTCCATGTTTGTATGCGGAATTAATGATCTGCTGTACTCTGTCCACATTGGAGGCAAAAGTCGCAATGATGATCCTTGTATCCTTATGATCTGCAAAAAGCGTATCAAACGTCCTGCCTACCGTTCTCTCGGAAGCCGTAAAACCCAGCCGCTCCGCATTCGTGGAATCACACATCAGCGCAAGCACGCCCTTCTTCCCGAGCTCCGCAAAACGCTGCAAGTCGATGGCATCACCGAATACAGGCGTATAATCCACCTTAAAATCCCCTGTATGCACTACCACACCGGCCGGTGAGTAGATCGCCAGCGCTGCCGCATCTACGATACTATGATTGGTTCTGATAAATTCAACCCGGAACTTTCCTAAATTGATCGACTGGCCGAATTTCACAACTTTACGCCTCGTTTTGTTCGTCAGATCATGCTCTGCCAGCTTGTTCTCTATGATTCCCATAGTAAGCCTGGTGGCATAGATAGGAATATTCAATTCCTTCAGTACATACGGCAATGCACCTATATGATCCTCGTGCCCATGGGTGATCACGAATCCCTTTACCTTATCGGCATGATCCTTCAGATAGCTGATATCCGGGATCACCAGATCGATCCCCAGCATCTCGTCCTCCGGAAACGACAGGCCGCAATCTACCACAATTATACTGTCTTCATACTCGAAGGCAGTAATATTAAGTCCAATCTGCTCTAAGCCTCCAAGCGGAATCACCTTCAGCTTGGAAGCAGTTCTTCCATGTTCAATTTTTCTCAAATATATTTCCTCCATTCTTTCATATCCGTGCCCAGATCGGTTCTGACACAAATAGTTGTTCTTCGGAAAATACATAACCAGAGTATCGACCGGTACACGAGTCTTCATGCCGATCGCCCTGCCGCTTACGACCCGCTGCGATCTCTGACACTGTCTCTGATGTACTGTGATCCTCTATATGTATCCCCGAAAGGTTATGATATTTGCCGCAAAACACTATGATAACTCAATGTCCTCCAGCATATTTTCAAACACAGCCGCCACTGCGTTTAATTCCTCATCCTCTGTTACGATCTCATAAACGGCTTCTTTGTCATCCACCGCAGACATATCCCGAAGAATAAGAGCTTCTCCGTCACCCTCTTCGGAATCTGTCACCAGAATATAATCGATACCTCCCAGCCTGGTCTGTTCCAGGACGCAGAACTGTACCGGTTCCTCACCTTCCGGTGTAAAAACAATCTTCTCCACTTACGCATTCTCCTTGTTAGCCCGATAATCCAGATAACCCTGCAGGATAAAAACTGCCGCGATCTTGTCCACATATTCTTTGCGATGTTCTCTGCGGATCCCCGCTTCCATCATCGTCCTGTCTGCTGCCACCGTGGTGAGACGCTCGTCCCACATCGTCACGGGAAGGCCCGTCCTTCTTTCCAGTTTATCTTGAAACGCAAGCGACAGTTCTGCTCTGTCACCCAACGTATCATTCATATGTTTCGGCAGACCCAGCACGATCTCCGACACCTCGTACTCCTCGATCAACTGCTCTATCCTTGCCAATGTCTGCCGCAGCTTATTCTCGTCTTTTCTTCTAATGATCTCCAGTCCCTGCGCCGTGATCAGAAGCGGATCGCTTACCGCCACCCCCACTGTTTTGGAACCGAGGTCCAACCCCATGATCCTCATCCTGTTCCTGTATTCTTGTTGCTACGCACGGCACCTGATCCGCTTATAGCAACGTATCTCCCTTTCGTTATTACCGCAAAGCCTTCTGTCCACGGAATCCACTATTTCCCCAGAGAATTCCTGATGTACTCCACCAGCATCTCTTCTACCAGCTCGTCACGCTCTACCTTCATGATCAGGCTGCGTGCACTCTTATGGCTGGTAATATAAGTCGGATCCCCTGACATGATATAGCCAACGATCTGATTCACCGGATTATATCCCTTCTCTGTCAGTGCCTCATACACCGTGGAGAGTACGATCTTTACTCCCGTCTCCGGTTCTGTCTCTACTTTAAAAAATTGTGTGTTTTCCAAATCCCGCATATTCTTACGCCCTTATCCATTGTTGTTTTGCTATTACCCTTAACAGTTCACCTTCGGCTTCCCTGTTACGGACATCCGTCCATCTTCATCTGTCCTTACTGTATCATCATACTCTATCGCCACACAAAATTCAATCATTTTAAAAGCATAATGTCGTCCTTAAGAAACTCCGTGATCTCACCTCTCACAATCTGGTTACTCAGATTAGATGATTCCCCGACTGCTTTCGCCGCCTTTATATACTGTGGCGTATGTCCGATCCAATACACCCGGCCGTTTATTTCTTTCTTTTCCTCCATAAGGACTTCCACCTCACGGTGCAGATACCCCGCTCTGTAGGCATACGACATCTGCTTCTCCGCCCCCATAAGAATCTCGCTCCTCCTGCTCTTATCCGCTTCCGTAAGCTGATCCTTCAGTTGTGCCGCCCTGGTCCCCTGCCTTTTGGAATACTTGAAAATATGCATCTCGTAGAAATTGATCTTATGCACAAATTCTTCCGTCATATGGAATTCCTCTTCCGTCTCTCCCGGAAATCCTACGATCACGTCCGTTGTTATTGCAGGATCGCGATAATATCTCCGAAGTGCTTCTGTTGTCTGAAAGTATTCCCCGGCCGTATAGTGTCTATTCATCCTGCGCAGGACCGAATCGCATCCGCTCTGCAATGATAAGTGAAAATGTGGGCAGATCTTAGCCATGGCACTGATCCGCGCCGCAAAGTCGTCCGTCACGATACGCGGTTCCAACGATCCTAAGCGGATCCTCTCCAGTCCGTCGATCACATGCAGCTTCTCTATCAGCTGCAGCAGTTCCGATCCGCCTCTGTCAATCCCATAAGAACTGATATGGATACCCGTCAACACGATCTCCTTGTATCCGGCATCCACGATTCCCTGTACTTCCCGCAGAATATCCTCCTCCCTGCGGCTTCTGACCCGTCCTCTGGCATATGGGATAATACAGTAAGAGCAGAACTGGTTACACCCGTCCTGGATCTTAATATAAGCCCGCGTGTGTTCAGCCGTATGGGACAGCTGCATTTCTTCATATTCTCTCACTGTGCCGATATCGATCACATCCGCCGCCGGCTGCTGCGCCTGCCAATATTCTTCCAATATGGACACAATATCCTTCTTGCGGTTATTCCCTACGGCAATATCGACTGCACCGTCCTGCCACACCGCTTCTCCCGCAGTCTGCACATAGCATCCTGCCGCCACTACGACAGCATCCGGATTCAGCCGCCTTGCGCGATGGATTATCTGCCTGCTTTTCCTGTCTGCAATGTTGGTCACGGTACACGTATTTATGATATATACGTCGGCCGCTTCATCAAATGGCACAATTTTATATCCGCTTTCCTGCAGCCTTTGTTGCATTACATCTATTTCATAACTATTGACTTTACACCCCAAATTATGTAGTGCTACACTTTTCATCGTATTCTCCACGTTTTTTGTGTTGTTTTATCATTGACTTTTACACTTCCAACATTTAGTATTAAAGCAGAAGGTATGAATAATCAAAGGAGGTAAATTTGACATGAAAACCGTACAGATTTCTTTAAATTCGATTGATAAGGTTAAGTCCTTTGTAAATGACATTACAAAATTTGATTATGATTTTGATCTGGTATCCGGTAGATACGTCATCGATGCAAAGTCCATCATGGGCATCTTCAGTCTGGATCTGTCCAAGCCGATCGACTTGAACATCCACGCCGAAGACGCGATCGATGAAGTACTGGCAGCTTTGAAGCCATACATCATCTAATCGTACTTATCATTAAGATCCCGGAATCACCTTTACAGGTGATCGTAACATCATTATCGTTACGTGTATCCGGCCATCCAGAATGCTTTGCGATGGGCCGGATACCTTTTAACCATCTTTCTTTAATCTATCTGACTATGATCAACTCTTCCGTATCCAATGCCGTCTGCACCAGTTCTTCAATCTTCTCATCCAGATTATGTTCATGTTTGCGGATAATGTTCAAATTAGGCTTCGTTACCGGATGCTTGGCCACGAAGATCGTACAGCAATCCTCAAAAGGCTGGATTGAAGTCTCATATGTGTCTATCTTCTCCGAAATATCCACGATCTCCATCTTATCAAACCCGATCAGCGGTCTGTAGACCGGTAATTCACACACTTCGTTGGTCGCCATCAGGCTGTGCATTGTCTGAGAAGCCACCTGTCCGATACTCTCACCGGTGATCAGACCCAGACACTCCGTCTTCCTGGCGATCCGCTCCGCAATGCGCATCATATACCGACGCATGATGATCGTCAGCTCATCATGCGGACATTTATCATAGATATACAACTGTATATCCGTAAAATTGATGACATGAAGATATATCGGACCCGTATAGGCCGCCACTTTGGCCGCCAGATCCACCACCTTCTGTTTCGCCCGCTCACTGGTGTAAGGCGGTGCATGGAAATATACCGCATCGATCTTGACACCCCGCTTCGCGATCATCCATCCGGCCACCGGCGAATCAATGCCACCGGACAAAAGCAGCATAGCCTTGCCGCCCGTGCCTACCGGCATGCCACCCGGCCCCGGAATGATCTCGGAATAAATATAAACCTTATCTCTTATTTCCACATTCAGAAGGATGTCCGGCTTGTGCACATCCACATGCATCTCCGGATAAGCCTCTAAAACGGTGCCTCCCAATTCCATATTGATCTCCATGGAATTGAGAGGGTAATTCTTTCTGGCACGTCTGGCCGCAACCTTAAAGCTCTTATGCCTATCCGGATAAACCGTGCCGATATAACTCACGATCGTCTCCTTCAGCTTATCGAACCCTTCATCTTCCACATAGACCATCGGACAGATCCCGGATATTCCGAATACTTTCTGCAGATGCGCCACTGTCTCCTCATAGTCAAATTCCGAGACCGCATCCACATAGATACGTCCGTCCGTCTTGCGCACGGCAAATTCACCCTCGCATTTCTTCAAAGCGTACTTGATCTGCTGCACCAGCGCATTTTCAAACAGATATCTGTTCTTTCCCTTCACACCGATCTCAGCATATTTTATCAAAAAAGCTGTAAACATATTTCCTCCTGGCCCAGTACAGAGTACTAATGGCGCGAATATTTTCTAAGCATCGGAACCATTTCTTCCAGTGCCTGTATAGTATACTCGATTTCCGCCGCCGTTGTAAAGACGGAAAGGCTAAAACGTATAGTAGAACCCAGCAGATCCCGCTCCACACCGATTGCCTTCAGCGTATCCGATATCTGCGGTTTATTGGAAGAGCAGGCACTCCCTGCCGACACATAGATCTCCTTCTCTTCCAGCGCGTGAAGCAGTACCTCACTGCGTACGCCACGCACGGAAAGACTGACAATATGCGGTGCGCCTTCTCGTCCGGGGCATCCGTTGACCCGCACGTCCTCGATACGGCTGACACCGTCGATCAGCTTCTGACGCAGTTCATACATTCTGTCCACATCCTGGTCCAGGTTCTCATACACCAGATCAGCCGCCTTGGCAAGCCCGGCGATTCCCGGAACATTTTCGGTCCCGGAACGCATCCCTTTCTGCTGTCCTCCACCGTATATGATAGGATTCACTCTTGCCCCGGCTCTGATATACAGAAATCCGACGCCTTTCGGCCCATGTATCTTATGAGCGCTGACCGACAGCAGATCCACATTCATTCTGGACGGGTAGATCCTGAACTTACCAAATCCCTGCACGGCATCCACATGGAACAGCGTTTGCGGATTGCAGCGCTTGATCAGTTCACCGGCTTCGGCAATGGGCTGTACGCTTCCGATCTCGTTGTTGACATGCATGATCGATACCAGTATCGTATCCTTCCTGATCGCCCGCTCAAGCTCCTGCAGACGGATTCTTCCCTCGCGATCTACCGAGAGATAAGTCACGTCGAATCCCTGTCTCTCCAGATACGTCATGGTCTGCAGAACGGCCGGGTGCTCCATCCTCGTCGTGATCAGATGTCTTCCTCTCCGGTGATGAGCCATCGCAGTGCCGATCAGCGCAATATTATCAGACTCCGTGCCGCCGGACGTAAACAGAATCTCCTTTTCATTTACCTTCATCAGTCTGGCCAAGGTCTCTTTAGCGTATCTTACATATTGTTCCGCTTCAACACCTTTATGATGCATGCTTGAAGGATTACCATAGTCTTCACACATGACCCTGCATACTAATTCCGCAACTTCATCATAGCATTTGGTAGTCGCGGAATTATCCAAATACACTTGCATTTTCACAATTCCTTTCTCTTGCTTGTTTCCCTATACCCTATCATATGTCATCAGGATTCCAGATGATACATCAACCAAGACAGCACTGTCAGTCCTGCCGTCTCCGTCCGCAGGATACGTCGGCCCAACGTCACAGGTTCTATCCCTGCCTCTGTTGCCATCCGTACTTCGCTCTCCTCAAATCCGCCTTCCGGTCCGATGAACACCGCGATATCCTTTCCCGGCTTCACCGTCTCTATGATGGCCTTCGTACGCCCCATATCCCCCGCAAGTTCATACGGTATCAGTCTGACATCCATGCTCCTTGCACGCTCGACCGCCTCTTTCATATGCATTACCGGATGCACATTCGGAATGACAGCTCTTTTGCTCTGCTTAGCCGCCGCCTCAGCAATCCCCTGCCATCTGGCTATCTTCCCTGCGGCTTTCTTCTCGTCCAGTTTCACCACACAGCGTCTTACCGCCACCGGAATGATCTCGTACACTCCCAGTTCCACCGCCTTCTGTACGATCAGTTCCATCTTGTCCGCCTTGGGCAGCCCCTGGAAAAGAAAGATCCTGGAAGTCAATTCCACGCCCTCCTCCTTGACAAACCGCAGCGTACAGATCACCTCGTCCTGCGTAAAAGATTCTATGCCGCAACGGTACTCCTTGCCGTCAAGCCCATTGCTCACCGCGATCTCCTCCCCCGGTTTCATGCGAAGCACATTCCGTATATGATTGACATCGCTGCCCGTGATGATGATCGTCCGGTCCTGTATCTGCTGCGGTTCTACAAAAAATTGATACATATTCCCTCCATAAGCCAAGCATGCCGGCCCTATGATTCCACTCTGCCACACCGTGCCGTTGCATTCTTACAAATGCCTTTTCATTGAGTGCGACAAATACGCTGAGCACTCCGTAGTACTCTTCTGACACAAAGAGGTACCAGAATAAAAAGAGCAAGTCCCACCGCTGCCCCGGTTCCGTCCACCAGCACATCACTCAGCAGCCCAGCCCGTCCTTCCACAAAAAGCTGATGGAATTCATCGCTGCCGGCATATAACAACGCCAACATAACTGCTATGACATATTGACGCAGCCGTGGCATCCGCCATCTGCCGATCCACAAGTATAGCAGGACTGCCAGAATTGCGAATTCGGTCATATGTGCCCCCTTGCGGACGAAACGTTCCAGTGCCCGTGCAATCTCGTACACCCTCTCCTCGTCAATATTCAAGTGAAAAAGCCATCCCGTCACATTGAGCAGGCTCTCACTGACCTCCTCACTGACCCTGCTGGATTCTTCCTTCGGCTGCGCGGAAAAGGCAAAAATGACCGCCATCCACAATACCGCCAGAATACCCGCCACATTGCTCTTCATCCGACGCTTCGATATCTCTTTCCTGTTTGATCCATATCGTTCATCACACATTGCTGCTGTCGTTTACCTTCATCGTTCACCTTTCATTTCCTTACCTCTATTCCTCAGCACCCTGCGCTGAGGACGCGAGCAGAATTTTGGAGTTTTCCGAAAGAATACTCCTATTTTGCTCTGTGATCAAGGAGTTTGTGACGCTTTGCGGGCCGTCACTGAAACCCACTCTCCCTGATAAGTAACTTCCACGATCTCAAGCCCTGCGGCCTCCACGGCATCTCTGACCGTCTGTTCTTTGTCATCTATAATCCCTGATGTAATATAAATGCCGCCTTTTTTCATCTGTCGGACGATGACCGGTGTGAGCGGTACCAAAACATCCGCAAGGATATTTGCCACCACAATATCATAGCATTCATAGCCTACCTGATCCTGCACATCCTTATCGGTAATGATATTACCGATCATCATTCTGAAAGAGTCCTTCGCAATACCGTTAGACTCCATATTCTGCGCCACCGCTTCCACCGCACAAGGATCCAAGTCAGTACCGACCGCATGCTTCGCACCATACATCAGCGCCAGAATCGCCAAAATACCGCTGCCCGTACCCACATCCAGAATCTCTGTCTCTGAAGTCAGATACTTCCTGATCTGCCGGATACAGAGCTGTGTTGTTTCATGCATGCCTGTTCCAAAAGCCGTGCCCGGATCGATATGCAATATTTTCTTGTCTGCATCCTCAGGCCTCACCGTCTCCCACGAAGGGATCACAAGCAGATCGTCTATGTAGAACTGGTGAAAATACTGTTTCCAGTTGTTGATCCAGTCAATGTCTTCCGTCTCCGACACCGTCACTGAGCCTTCCCCTATCTCCATAAAAAGCCGCAGGCCATCCAGCTCTTCTTTGATCTGTTTCACGATAGTATCTCTATCTGAAGGCATACCATTCACTTCCAGGCTCCCGTCCTCTTTCTCTTCTACAAAAAAGCTGAGATAAGCTATGCCATCATCCTCCGGTCCTTCCGGCAGGATATCTACGAACATCTGCTCCTTCTCCAGCGCCGTCAGTGGAACCTTATCCTCGATCTGCGCGCCTTCCAATCCGATATCATAGAGAGTGCTTATGATGATATCTTCCGCCTCCGTAATTGTCTTGATCCTGAATTTTGTCCATTTCATATTGATATCCACGCCTTTCTCTCAGTCTGCTGTGATCTTTCGCTCCCTCCGGCATGACATCGCAAGTACACCCACGCCCTGCAGACCACTATATTTCGATGCGATCAGCGGTCCTGTCTGGCTGCCGCCAATACTCTCATAAAACCAATGTTTTTATTATAACCGAAATCACAAAAGATGCCAACTGTGCAGTTGCAATCCAATAATCTGTCTGTATGCCATTTATGGCAATGCAGACAGGCAACTTTATTAGCAACCCACTTCCAAATGAGTAAAACGCGGATGCGTAAGCAGACGCAGGAGTGCATAAGCACGGGCTTTACGAATGCGGAAGTCAGGTTGGATGCTCTTTGGAGCATTCAACCGCACAGTTGGAAAAGATGTATACTTTACAGCGGAATTTCTTATAACATGAAGTAACAGTTCAGCCATGAAATAATTTGCAGGCTGTGTGTGGGTGCTTGCACACAAAACACTGACTGCGAATTATTTCATGTGCAGAGCGCCCTCAAATGAAATAAAAGATGAGCCGCGAAGCGGCGTCGGATGCGCAGCAGACGCTTTTATGAATGATGAGGGCTGAACTGTTACTAACATAAAGTAACTGGTCAGCCCGTAAAAACAGCACCCGGGCCGATAGTATCTCAGCCGGATGCTGCCTCATCTTACACTTTAGTTCCTTTTCATTCCCGCGGCCCAGCAAATACGGCTATACAGAAAACGTCCTGTTACCCTGCATTCTCACACCAACCCGCATGCACTTCTTATACTGTCCTCTGTCAGCCAGACGGCTGCAGATCAGCAGATCAGGGCAACGCCTGTCATTCTGCCGCTGTAACAGATGGCATGTCCGGCGTGGTCAAGCTTGTATCGTCCTTACCGTACTCCACAAACTCCCCGTATTCCTGCCAGATATTACAGATCCAAGTCTTACCCTGATTAAAGATAATCTCTTCGCCATTCTCATCATAGAACTTAGCCGGCGTAAAATCACCGTCATAACGCTTCCATGTACCCTTGATCGCCTTACCATTGGTAAAGACGATGGCATCACCTTCTCCGTGTACACCGAAAGCAAGATAGTCATGCGAGTCTCTTACCTCACCGTGACAATACTGGAAGACAACATTGCTGACTGCCAGCTGCTCGTTATTATACTCGTCAATCTGCTTCTTGCCATCCTGATACCTATAATAAAGATGATCGTCCTCATGATACTCAAAATACGGATGATAAGACCCGTATCCACTGGCATTATTGCCCGACTTACCGCCCGGATATATTAAAAGAGCGTCTTCCTTGTCTGCATAATCTGCTGTCACATCATCTGCAGCAAACAGAAACGGCGGTACATATTTATCATCATAATTCCAGTCATAGCCAAGTCTCTCCACCGCATCGAACACGCCGTCCACCATTACATATCCTGTAAATTCCTTGGCATATCCCGGCCGGCTCACTCTGCCAAAAGCCTCATCGGCAGGATTATGGATACCTTCGACTGCTGCACTGACATTATAATATTCCGGCCTGTTGATCAGTTCTTCCACATAAGGCCTTGCCAATCCCCAGTTACAGTAGATCGCTTCATACCCCATAGCAATATAGATATAATAGTCGCGGCTGCTTCTCACAGGTCCGATTCTGTCCAGGTCGTCAAAATCCTCGATCACAGCCATCAGTCTGGTGATACGTCCCTCTACAGGCGCCTCATAAATGATGCCCGCTCTCGAAAGTCCATATTGCGGCATTGCCGGTGCATTGTTAGGAATCATGACTGCGATCGGTCTGCGGTTAGCCTGTTTCTCATCCGTCCATTCCCCTGTAAGATAACTCTGGATCTTGCCATTCTCACTTATCCGCTCTCCGATCACAGGATAAGCCGTCGTAATCTCAGGTACCTCCTCTTCCGGCTCCTCCTCAACTTCTGGCTCCGGCTCCTCCACAACAGCATCTACCTCCGGCACCGGTGTCGGCTCAGGCTCCTTGCCACACCCTGTCAGACCTGCCGCTATGCATAAAACTGTAATTCCCGCTAATGCAATTCTCCTACGTAACATCTTTACCTCTTTTCCACATTCCCCTTCTTTGGTTATGTCGTTTTTATAGTATGCGGTCAAAAAACATTTTTATTATAGCCGAAAAATGGAAAGCTGTACACTCAGATTTTGTAAAACTAAGGAAATTATAAGAATTCAAACTCCTGATACAACTGTTTCCGATATTCTTCATCAAAAACAACCCGGTCCGCGTCCTCATTTCTTCCGGCACTCTTTAACAGTTTTAAGAGCTGCGCCAGGCGGTCTTCGCCTCTTTGAATCCCCTTTTGAAAGCCAGTTTCCATTCCTTGGGCCATTCCAATCTCTAAAATATTCATCTTCACAGCCTCCCATTCCTCTGTCTGCATCACTTCATTCACAATCCTGTCCAGATTTAGGAAAAAGTAAAGAATTGCCACTTTACTATTTGGAATCATATATTGCATCCGTCACGCGAATTCTGTACCTGACCTTTACACCACTTCCATCAGTAGCCTTAAGCGTGATCGTCGCCGTCCCGGCTTTGCGCGGCGTCAGCAGTAAATACCCTTGTGCCGTCGTCACCTCTATCACCTTCTTATTAGATGTGGATGCCTGCACATATCCGCCTGCGATATCCGAATAGATCCTGTGCTGTGAAAACTGTTGAATCCCGTTTACATCCGGATATTGTGGGAATTCAT
This sequence comes from uncultured Lachnospiraceae bacterium, assembly GCA_910588215.1. Classification (GTDB taxonomy): domain Bacteria; phylum Bacillota; class Clostridia; order Lachnospirales; family Lachnospiraceae; genus UBA3282. The sequence continues at coordinate 35,103 of CAJUQJ010000020.1, read as the reverse complement.
TGATCGTGCGTCCGCCACTGTCTAATCCTCTAACACTGATATAGGTAGCCTTGTTCACCACCTTCACAACATAACTGGCTGACACGCCACTTCCATCTCTGGCCTTGGCAGTGACCGTATAAGTCTGTCCACTCTTTGCCTTCGACGAAGCGGTTACTTTGCCGGAACTACTGATCTTCACACCGCTTCCCGACGGTGCATTGATGCTCCAGGCTACCCTTTTATCAGAAAGAGTACCATACTCACTTTCCATCGTAGCTTTCAGCTGGATGCTCTTGCCCCTCACAATACACATATTTACTTTATAGGCCCGCGAAGTGATCGTATTCGATGCAATGTGAATTTTGGATACCGGATTTTTGACAGTTACATTACAGTTCACTTTCTTACCCGAACCATCAGTCGAACTGACCGTAATTTTAGTCTTGCCCGTTGCTTTGCCGGTAGCCACGACAGTCAGCGTAATATATTTATCCTCTCTACTGTAGTTCACCATAGCGATGCCCGGATTGCTGTTTGTCACCTTTATAGCATTCAAATCCGCCACACCTTCTGTACCAATCTCAATTATGATCTTCTTCTCCGTCGGTGTCGTACTGACAGACTTTTTACGGAAAATAGAAACTTTAGCATCCGCCTTATCCGCAAAAGTGAGCTTATTGATCCTACCGTCTGTTACTGCAACGGTCAGCGCATCAGAAACTGTACCACTCTGATCCTTGGCAGCTGCTCTGACAGTATAGATGCCTGCCTGCGCATTCTTCGATGCGGTCACCCTACCACCCGAGCTTATACTTACACCTATTCTACGTGCAAAATCTGCATCTTCCCTGGAATCTATCTTCACTCCGTCTTTATAAAGCTCCCATGTCACCCTTTTGTTCGTAGTAAAAGATGGTGTAACCTCCGCCTTGAAAGCAGCGCTTCTGCCCACAGCCAAAGCAGGTATTTCCTGATCATCGCCAGCAATAGATGGACAGGTTATATTGATTGTTTGCGCAAGCTGTGTGACCTTTAACGTGCAGGAAGCTCTCCGACCACTGGAATCATCCGCCACTGCTTTGATCGTCACTTTCCCCGCTTTATAGGTGGTCACCACACCCATCTGATCAACCGATGCGATCTTATGGTCACTGCTTGTCCATTTGAAATCAGTTGCTGACAGTTCAATCCCTTCGCTCACCGCCTCCATTTCCAGAAACTGTGCCAGATTACACGTTGTTTCTTTCGGACGTACAAGCGACAGACTTCTTTTGCTGAAATTCACAGATTTCACTCTATACTTATCAATTATCTCTATCTCATAGTGAACCTGCTTCTTCCCATCATCCTGCGCTGTCACCGTCACCAGATAACTGCCTGTCTTTGCATCTCCCGCCGCTGTCACCTTACCGCTTCCCGAAATCCTAATACCCAATGTGCTGGCCAGCTTTGCATCGATCGGTGTTCCATCCTTCTTTTGTAATGCCCAGTTTACCCTTTTGTTGTCAGCATAGACCGGCACTACTGCTGCCGAAAGTTGAACACTTTTACCCTGGAGTATCCTCTGTACTCCGGAAACTGTAATATCAGTTACATATGGTTTCAATGTATAACTTGCAGTTTTCACCGCACTGGAAGCACCGCTTTCATTTACCGTTATCGCCTTGACCGTTATCCTGGCACTATCGTCAATCAATAGAGACCTGTTCTCATCAAAATCATAGAGCATCGTTCCCGATGCGACAGCCGGTTCTCCATTTTTAAAAGAAGGATTCTTACCGTTTAGCGTATAGTATATCTTCAATCCTGCCTGCGACGTGATCACTACCTGCGCTCTCTGCTCCTCCTCATCCGGAAAGATCGTGATCATGGGAGTCTGCGGCTTCACAGCCATTGTTGACAGGTTGAACGCCTTGCTCAAACTCGTAATCCCGGTTCCCATACCGGATCCCGAAACCTTGGTACTGTTGCTTTTCATCAGCTCTTCCAACTGATCGACACGCCATGATCCCTTCTCTACCGATTTTAATGAAGCATGCGAACTCAGAAGAAGAGCCGCTTCTCCCGCAACAATCGGGCAGGCCATCGAGGTGCCACTCTCTGCCTTATATCCTCCGTTCCTGTATGTAGACCAGATATTGACTCCCGGAGCACTAAGATCCACCCATGCGCCATAGGTGGAAAATTCGGCTCTCCCACTGTTCGTATCCGTGGCCGCCACACAGATTACGTTGTCCAGGCAAGCCGGATAATTAATGCAGGATACGCCATCGTTACCGGCCGCCACAAACAGGGCGATCCCCTTCTCATATGCTTCGGTCGCCTTGTCCTGAAGCAATCCGTTATATCCCGGGCCACCCAAACTCATATTCACGATGTCTACATCCCATTCAATAGCCTGGTTCATTCCATGCCAGATCATATCATCGGTTCCGGACCCGTTACTCATCAGGACTCTGATATTGTACAGTTCACAGTCCGGCGCAATTCCTGCACCCCCGATTCCATTATCGGCCAACGCCCCTATAATACCAGCCACATGTGTCCCATGTCCCAAACCGTCCTCCGCAGAACCCGAGTTAGATTTGTCGGAATTATCCCTGATGACCAGATCAGCATGCGGAGATATCCCGCTGTCTATAACAGCCACCTTAATCCCATCGCCTGTATAGCCCTGCTGCCACGCATACGGTGAGCCCACTGCCACATGCTGCCATTGGTATTGATCACTATCTGCCACAAGATTAGGATCATTGTATACAGAAAGCGCATCCGCGTAGACTTCTGAAGCCTCCCCGTAAGCATACCGATAATAATTTGGCCATACTGCAGGCAATGTCGTTCTGGCAGAAGCCGCCGCCCGCAGTGCATCGCATACCGATACCTCTTCATCTTCCAGAGCCATCACAAGCAGTCCATCCACAAAACTTACAATCGATGCGCGATATGCTTCCGCAATCATCTCGGCCTCCTCCGGTGAGTCGGCCATGGTCATGATCTGTCTTTCGACATATCTAATCCCCTCATCCTTCTCCTCTATATCACTTATATTTTCCGATAAAAGAGACTTTTCCTCCTGCTGCTCTCTGGAAAGACAATAAGAATCAGGCATTTCAGAAAAAGCGAGTTCGCTCTTATCTTCAATACTTTCCTCTTCTTCAATGCTTCCTTCACCACTTTCTTTGTCCGTATCATTTTCGGCGGCGTCTTCTATGATGCTGTCTTCCCCGGCATCCTCGGCTTCGGTGTTTTCCGATTCCTCATCGCTTTCTTTCTCGGCCTCTTCACCTTGTGGTTCCCCTAACGCTTCCGTGTTTTCTTCTCCACTTTCTTTATCCGTATTCTCTTCCTCAGTAGCGTTTTCACTGACACTATCTCCCTCAGTATCCTCTACTCCTGGTTTTTCTGTACTCTCTGCACTTTCTCCGTCGCTTTCTTCATTGATATTTTCTTCTATAGAACTGTCATCTCCTACATTGCTCTCTCCCCTGTCCTCTTCTGGCAACGTATTTTCTCCGTACTGACTGCTGCTTTTAACTTTGCCCAAGTCTTCTGCATAGACAGGCAACACCATATTGAAATGTCCTACAACTATCAATATTGCGAGTAATACCGCCATACCTGTTCTGCTTACTTTACTGTTTTTTCCTCCTGACATTTTTGCCAAATCTCCCGTGTCTGTCATCAGGATCAACCCGATTATACCCGTCGGACAGTCTGAATCCACTATTTCTATTTAACGAATCATTCTTCTATTACACCGTCTATTGTCCTGACATAATTGACCGACAAGGGTGGATAATCATTCTCTTCTCCCCTGCGGATCACTGCATATGGATCTTCTTCCGTTTGAAATAAAGCCATTCTATTCTGAAAAGATACAAACTCAATCATATACTTCTCGGCGATTTCCATAGCTTCCTCTTCCGACTCCACCACTGCCATCAGCGATGCATCTTCCGCCATAAATTCATTGATCGGATCTTGTTCCACCCTTCTGACCTTCATGAACGGCGGCATAGCTCCCCATCCCAAATAGATATACATAAGATACCATCCTGCCGTTATAAATAAAAATAATGTTATAAATATGACCGCCGCTGTAAGCATTTTCTTTTTCATAGCAAAATTTCCTTTTGCAAACTGGCTTTTCCGGTATATGTAACATTAGTCTATAGCAAAGAAAACCTGTGTCGTCTCTCACACTCTACTACTCCTCCCTGCAGTTATTTAGTTGTAAGCAAGGAGTTCCGGCCAAGATAACTCTGTTTGGATTCGGATTTCGCTCTCAAAAAGTATAAAATCCGATAAGATACTGTAAGAATCCCAGACATGTTCTTTGCTTTAAACAATCGTAACACACTCTTTATTTCATTGCAAGATGTGCTCAATGTTAAACATTCTAACTAATACGATTTTGTCCGCACTATCCATATCACTTTTAAAAGGCCTAATATATTGTTATTCTATCACTATGTGAAGCATCTCCTAATCGAGGTATCGAAACACGCGATAACACAAATTCACCTTTTCCAACTAATATGCATCAGCAAATATCCAATATTAGCAAAAACACAAAGTCGGGCAATGTCTCATCAACATCACCCGGCCTCTGTGTTATCGCTTATTTACTTACGTCACTTTTCTCATGACAATAAAACGTTAATTATACTATATTTTCTTAAGGAGCGACTAAAATCAGTTATTTTATTCATTAATCAAAATAACTAACTTTTCCGTCCTTAAATCGTGCCGCATAAATCGTTCTTTTCGCCTTCAAGCCTGAACCGTCTCTAAGCTTAACTGTAACGGTCATTTTCTGTAAATCACTAGTAGACAAGGTTTGGGAACTTGACGGCTTATCCGTGGTAACCTTACCAGGAATCGGTCCGAGGATATACGTCCCCAGCGGTTCATAATATACTTTGGAAAGTCCAGGATTTTTACCTCCTGATACAGTAGCAGTATAATAAATGGGGCGTCTCGGTATACCCTCATCTGTCTCCGCAGTCACATACAGATTATCCACGGAAATCTTTTTGTATAACGGCGTAACCAAAAATAGATATTCATTAGAAACTACTCCGCTGCCGTCTGCCGCTGTCGCTGTAATAATGGCACTTGAACCTATTGCTGCTTGTTTATCTGCCGTTACTTTCCCGTTTTTATCAACTGACACCACGTCAGGATTACTTGAAGACCAAGTCACCTTTTTATTAGAAGGTACACCATAGTTACTGCTATACTTGGCAGACATTTTTATACTCTTACCCTGAGCTACATAACCGCCATAACCAGCAACGCCGTTCCCTAAGTCCTCAAAGTAATCTCCATAACTGTCTGTAGTCCCTATAACTAATTTTGACATTGGAACAGTAACATTGACTGTGCAAGTCGCCTTTTTGTTGCTGCCATCAGTTGATGCACAAGTTATAACTGTTTTTCCTGCCTTCTTGGCTGTAATGTTACCATTATCATCCACATCCGCTACAGAAGGAGCACTACTCGTCCATGTGATCAGGCTCTTATCCGAACCGGATTCCCCTTCTATGGTAGCCTGCAGAGTTCCTGTTGTAGGAGTCCCAGAAGCTGCCTTTTTGCTAAAGAGTACCATGTTCTTCTCAGAAAGCTTAATCCCTGTAATCTTTCCCGATATGATCGTAACAGTGTAAGGATCGGAAGAAACTTTACCATCAGGAGACTTAGCTTTTACAGTACAAGTTCCCGACGCACCTGGTTTCGCAGTAACCTTACCGTTTGATACGGTTACATTATTCCCTTCCACCACTTCCCAAGTGAGCCTTTTGTTAGTAGCATTTGACGGTACAATGGTCGCCTTAAGCGTAATCGCTTTTCCAACAGCCACTTTCTGAGGACCATTCAATATAATCCCTGTGACAGGTTGAGTTACTGTCACATTGCAAGATGCACTCTTATTAAAACCATCGTTAGAAACCGCTTTAATTACAGCTTTACCAGGGCCGACCGCGGTAACGAGACCATTCACGACCTTGGCTACCTTGCTATTACTGCTGATCCAAACTACATCAGCACCAGCATTCTCAATCTTGTTTCCATCAAGTCCAGTCACTTCAAGATACGGCATCAAATCCAGTGTCTCATCTGTATTCAACGTCTGTGCTTTTAATTTTGCCGTCCCATCCATAAACGCAATCTTCTTAATGGAAGATTTAGCGATCACCTCAAACGTATAACTATCTGAAACGCCATTAAAGGATGTACCATCCGCTCCCACTGCCGTAGCCGTGACAGTGTATGTTCCCGTAGCAGTAGTGGACTTCGTCTTCACTGTACCGTTTGAAACTGTAATGCCCGCAGCTTTTGCCTTTTCATCCACAACCCATTGTACTTTCTTAGAAACTGCATAATCCGGTACGACAGTCGCCGTTAAAGCAAGACTCTTGCCCGGAGCAACTTTGGAAATCCCTGTCTTAGATATCAGTTCCACTCCAGAAGGAATTGGCGCCAAGGTACATACTTTCGATGCAACTTTACTCACCTTACCCGTAACCGGGTTCACCGCGATTGCCTTGATGGTGACCTTCTTTGCACCGGTCAGTGTAACCGGTACACCTTCTATATACTTTTCACCATTTGCAACTTCACCGTTTTTGTAAGTAGGATTCTTACCATTCGTTGTATACCAGATTTCTACACCTACAGCAGTATTTGTTGTCAATGTTGCATTTATACTTTCCGCAGTATAAATACTTCCGCTCTTGGGTGTCTCGCTGATCGCAATAGTCGGAGCATCCGGTGCCGTCATATCTGTAGCAATCTTCAAAACACTCGGTAGCCACGTTGTGCCCGCCCCCATGCCAGCGCCGCTGCATTTAACGGTAGAAGACTTCATCGCTGCAAGAAGCGCATCCACCTTTGCTTTACCACTCTTGCTACGAATGGATTCGTTAGCGGAAAGAATTACCGCTGCCGTACCTGCTGCTGCCGGAGAAGCCTGACTAGTACCGCTCATATAATCATAACCAGTAGGAACCGTAGAATAAATATGTACTCCGGGGAAAGCTAACTTAACAGTGCTGCCATAATTAGAAAAGGCTGCCTTTGCACTGTTCTGATCCACAGCACCTACTGAAATCGTACTGCTGAAAGCCGCCGGAAAATTGTATCCGTCCGTATCATCATTACCTGATGAAGCAAAAATTGCGACACCTTTTTCATATGCCTTCTGAGTCACTGTCTCATAATTATAGTCATACATAGGACCACCAAGGCTCATATTGATAATATCATTTCCATCCTCAACTGCCGCCTGGATAGCCGCCATAATATCTGAAGTCTTTGCACCTGAGTTTTCTCCCGCAGGGAATACACAATACCCTCTAACCTCTGCATCCGGCGCAATTCCTACACCGCCTATGCCGTTATCATCTGCAGCAATAATACCCGCCACATGCGATCCGTGCGTTTGATTATCGAAATCATATTCTGTACCAGTTGCGCCATCGACAAAATTTCTCCCAGCAGCCGCATTTGCAGATAAATCCTCATGATTTCTCTGTAATCCAGTGTCGATTACAGCCACTTTCACACCTTGGCCTTTATAACCTGCTGCCCAAGCATAGTTCGTACCTATATAATCATGTTGCCATTGAGTATCAAATTCAGGGTCACTGGGACCAGCAACTGCATTTACCGCATTCTCATCACTGTGAAGATAGTTGTAATAGTTTGGCCATACCGCAGGCAACTTGGTAGCTGGATCTGCCGCCGCCGCAATCGCCCTGGCTACCGTAACCTTTGCAGGTAAACCAATTACGGCTACTCCATAGGAATAGCTCTTCAGCACACCACCAAAGGCATCCGCCACCTGCATAGCTTCCTCTTCTGTTTCTGCCAAATATACTACTTCACCAAGTTCATAAATCCCTTCTGCATCCGGATATTCCCCAGCATCCATAGACTTTGAACTTACAATATCACCTACGTGAGCAGACAATATCCGTTTGTTCTCCATCTGTGCTGAAGACAACGTATAGTTATCACTTAATCCAGGGAAGATGGCAAAATCATCTTCTTCTGTAATTGAGTTCTCTGATATTGAATTCTCTGATATTGAATTCTCTGATACGGTTTCTTCAGAATTTGATGGCTCTTCTGAAGAAATATCATCCGTGTCAGGTTCCTCTCCAGAAGCATCGTCTACATCAGGCTCTTCTGCATCCGTTCCTTCTGAGGGTTCCTGCATATCGCCCTCCTCTTCTTCTGAAGGTATCTCCGGAGCCTCTGTTTCTTCCGAAGGTTCTTTACTCTCCTCATTGTCTACCGGAGGCTGCTCTTCTTGCTCTGAATCAGAAGGCTGCTCCGGATTCTGCACTTCCTCCGAAGATTCTTCGTTTGCCTTATCTTCCTCTATGGGTTGCTGAGACGTTTCTGTTCCCTCTTCTTCCTCAGTGGATACGTTGTCCAAAACTTCAACAGTCTGCTCTTCAGGGATTGGTTCCGTCGCTGCCGTTGCCAGCGCTTCAATTCCCGTCGAGTGGAACAGCAAAGAAAAGGCCAACAAAAATGATAAAATTTTTGTTTTTTTCATCTTTCTTCCCCTCTTTTTCTATTTTTCCAACTTTTGTAACCATATTGTTACTGTGATGTATGGAGTTCATTCTTATAAATCGGAGCCAATGTAGGGTAATCATTCTCCTCTCCCAAATCCATAAGCTCTTTCGCGTCTTTATCAGTTATATAAGTAGCAACTCCATAAGAAAAGCTATCGAGTTCAATGTCATATAAATCGGCAATTCGCTCAGCCTCCTGCAGGTCTTCTGCCAAAGCAGTCAACTGTGTAGCTTCTTCTGATTCGCCGTCCGCAGACTCCTCAGCAGATGTAGCAGCCGTCTCTTTCTCAGACACCGGAAGAGCTATCAATTCTCCTTCTACGCTGTTCGCTGCTAATTCATTGATTTCGATACGTTCACGCTTTCTACCACAACCAACGACTCCGGCCACGGTGAGCAGAATAAGACCGATCGCAACAATCACTCTTTTGATTTTCAATTTCTCACCTCCTTCAACCATAATCTATGTTTTACATACCATTAATAATGATAGCATATCCGTTTCACAAATTAAAGTCTTACAACATAAATGGATATAAAAAGTCACTTCTTTTCCACAAATGTCCACTCCGACTCAAACACCTGCTCTGACGAATCCAGCGCCTTGATCGTAAAGGTTGCTTTACCCGGTTTTGTAGCCATGAACATAATAAAGCCACTGCCGCCTGTTTTCTTAACCGGATCATACGGTGTATAAACAATAGAAGGCGATGCTGTCTCCAATGAAGAAGACGTACATGACATAGGTGATGTACAGTCAGAGGTGAAGGGCACCGCATGAAGAATGTAGACCTGTTTTTCCTTCTCGGATGTCGTCATCGTAAGATGCGTTACCGGCTGTCGCAGACATAGCGCATAGGAAGCCCGCAATCCGCTCCCGTCACAAGTTGTCGCATATACCTCAAAATTGAATATTGGCCCTGTCAGCTTGTTTGCCTGCCAGTTTTCCAGAAAAGTACTTATCAGGTCAGGAATAAATACCTTACCGGAAGAATTGACGGTGATCCCCAGACCAGATGCCTCATTATCAATGCTCCACTTTACTTTCTTATTAGTGATCTGTCCATACTCTGTCTCCAAAGCGGCAGTCAGCTGTACGCTCTTTCCCGGCACAACATAACGAGTCTTACCTGCTTTGGGAGCGATGCTGATCCCCGAAGGCGGATTGATCACTGTTACATTGACAGACGCTTTCTTGCCACTTCCGTCGGTGGCCTTCAGCGTGATCTTCGCCTTACCGGTGGATTTTCCGCCAGCATGCAGTGTTACCTCATTCGTAGTTTTGTCTACCGACACCTTCACCAATGCCGGATTACTGCTCTGTACATCATATGCCTCGGTATTGGCTCCATCAGACCCTGTGATGACAGCCTTCAGCGTTTTGCTTTCGGGTGCTTTACCGGCGGCTCCGGCCGTTCTGAACAATGTTTGGTTTCCGGCTTTTATACCATTATCGTCCCGTAGGGACACGCTCTTGATTCCTCCGCTTACCGTTACTGTACACACTGCTTTCTTATTACTTCCGTCCGTAGCAGCGACTGTCACTTTCGCCTTACCGTACTTCTCTCCCACCGCAGTAAGTATGATCTGTATTTTACCATCAATGCCTCTTTCCGTCTCTGCTCTTACAACAGACGTATTGCTGCTCGTAACAGTATAGGCATTAGGATCGAACTCTGTTGTGCCGTTCGCTCCCGTCAACGTCGCGGTTATCGTCTTCGTATTTGTTTTGGTTTCATCTACCTTCTTTGTATAGAGAGTTGCTTTCTTCTCACTCAGACTGACGTTTCCGATAGCCCCGCCGTACACCTTCACCTCTTGTACCGCAGTTGCTCCTTTACCGTCTACTGCCGCTGCCGTTACCATATAGCTTCCGGTAGGCGTACCTTTCGCAACAGATATCTTGCCGGTAGTGAGACCGATCTTCACGTTCTCTGTCTGGGGGCTGATACTCCAATTCACTTTTTTGTTGGTTGGTCGAGTTGGATTCACTATTGCCTTGAGAGTCATGCTTTTACCCGCCGCCACCGTAAAGAGCCCGGCTTCTGTCTTACCGCCCGCCGTTGTAATCGTAATGTCCGTAATACCCTGTTTCACAGTAACTTTAATCGTTGCCTTCTTATTGCCGTTGTCCTTCGCCTTAGCCGTGATCGTCGCGCTTCCTGCACTTTTTGCAGTTACTACTCCCTTTCCATCCACTACCGCGACCGTTGGTTTGCTGCTTGACCATGTCACATATCTGTCCAGTGTATCTTTAGCAATCAGTATCGAATTTCCCTCTGCATCCTTTTCCTTCGCGATCAGCTGCTCTGCCAGGTTCAGTGTCGGTTCCGCTACATCTTTCGTGATCCACAGTTCCTGCTTTGTATTACTCCCTGCCTTGTCAAAAATAAGGCTGCTGAGCGCACGGCCCTTCTCTATGACTTCAATCTCGCATGTACTCTCCACTCCTCCTTTATCCCGCGCCTTCACGATCACCGTATAAATTCCAGGATCCGCATTCTCTGTCGTCGTGATCTTGCCTTTCGCATCAATCTTGATCTTAGCAGAGTCCACCGATTGTCCCGCCGCATCTTCCAAGTTCCATATCACTGTCTTATCTGCCGCATAGGAAGGTGCAACAGCTGCCGTAAGGCGAATACTTTTTCCTTTCTCTACTCTTGTAGAGCCCGTGACCGTGATTGTCTTGACGTAGGGAGTCAGCTTATACTTTCCGGACTTCGTCTGACTGACCACACCCGCTTCATTGATGGCAAACGCCTTCACTGTCCCCTGCGCCGCCTGTGTGCCATCTATCGTAAAAGTCACCGTATCATCATCCACAAAGACGGTACCCGCTCCCGCCGTTTCATTCTTATAGACAGGAGTCTTACCGTTGGTAGTATAACACAGCTTCATGCCAACCTGCGCCTTGATCGTTACCTGCACCGACTGTCCTGCGTCCCCGGAATTATCCACAATGCTGATACTCGGTGCATTCGGCTTCGCAGAAGCCGTTGTCAGCTTAAATACTTTTGTCAGGCTCGTAATACCTCTGCCCATGCCGTTTCCGGCAGGAACCGTATTCTCTTTCATAATGGCTTCCAGTGCATCCACTCTCTGTGCACCCGTCTTCCCCTGTAACGCCGGAAGATCTGACTGCCCGGACAGAATGATCGCCGCCTGTCCTGCTGCGACCGGACACGACATGGAAGTGCCCTGCAAAGAAGCATAGCCAAAGTTACCGTTCCCATCTACATAAGTTGCCCAGATATTCACCCCGGGAGCCGACAAGTCAGTGATCGACCCATAGTTGGCGAAATAAGCTCGCTCGTTAGTTTTATCCGTAGCCGACACTGCAATAACATGCTCGTAAGACGCCGGATACATCATTGCCAGATCACCGTCATTTCCTGTGGCAGCAAACACGATAACACCTTTGGCATGCGCCTTGTCAATTACTGCCTGAAACCCGGAGGTGTCTCCGGATCCTCCGAGACTCATATTGATGATATCCACTCTGGGTGCTTCTGCATTCACTTCTTCGGTAGCGTTATCCTCTTCACTGATCAGGTAAAGGATCGCCCGCATGATAGTGGAATCATAACCGCTTTTTGACGCGTCCTCTCCGAACACTTTGGCGTTAAAAATCTTCGCATCCGGTGCAACGCCTGTTCCCTCAGTACCATTTGCCAGAGCTGCTATGATTCCGGCTACATGCGTTCCGTGTTGCCGGCAATCCAGCGCATCAGGTGTTCCGTCACAGAAATCATATCTACCGCTCACGTTAGCATCCAGATCTGGATTCGGGCTAACACCACTGTCGATAACACCCACTGTGACCGATTGTCCTGTGTACCCGGCATCCCACGCATAGGGCGAACCTATGACCGTATGAAACCATTGATACCGGTCACTGGCCGAATCCAGATAAGGATCACGTTCCCCATACAGTTCGTCAAAAACCTCCGCATAAGTTTCCACGGAAGGTGTATCATCCTCCACTTCAAAGCTCATCTCACCGTACAGTTCACGGCGGTAATCCGGCCATACTGCCGGCAGAGCATTGTCCTGAGATGCTGCCGCTTTCACTGCCTCTTTTACCGTTCTGCCCTCACCAAGCTTTAAAGTCAAGACCCCCATTTCAAAGGTTTCTATTTCCGCATGATACGCTTCGGCGATCATCTCAGCCTCCTCGCGGCTATCTGCGAAAGTGACCACTCGTCCGCTGGCAAAGTCCACTCCTTCATCGCTGTCCTGCAGCTGGTCAACCGCATCTGCCATATCTGCCTTCCATTCCCGCTGCAAGGATGTAAGCTGATATCCGGCAGGCATATCAGAGAACAACTCGTCCACGGCTTCCATCTCAGATTCTTCTTCGGCAGTGCTGTCATCTTCTCTATCGGAAGCATTCTCATCTTCCTCATTTGTATCTTCAACCGCATCATCTTCCAGAGAGCCGTCTATATCATCACTATCACCGACTTCCTCCTCTGTGTCTTCTTCCAGTGAATCCGTCTCTTCTCCCACATTTCCCTCTGAAGAGTCTGGTTCTTCTTTCTCCACTTCTTCACCATTTTCATCAGGCTGCTCATCCAAATCGGTATCTGTCGGCAGTTCCCCTTCCGTGTCCTTATTCTCCTCTGTCTTCAGCGTTTCCTCATCCACATCGTCCTGCTCATTACTGTCCTGTATTTCCTGCTGCGAATCTGAAGAATCCGTATTATCCTGCTCTGCTACCTGTTCCTCCTGCGCATATATCACCGGCATGCTCCCAACAGGTTCAGCCAGCAAAGCCGCCGAAAGCACAAACGATCCCATAATCCTGCTTAGTTTCTTTATTCTCATAGCTACATCCGTTCCTTTCACTTCACTTGAGCACGACACATATTAAAAACGACTTTCCATTTCCAGTCTTATTAAGTATGATAAAATGCCTTCTTCCGAGTCCGTTTTTTCACTGATGACCGTATCCCACAAACATAATAATCATAGCAATGATCAGTACTATTTTCAATATCTTCGGACATTTTTTCAGTTTGCAAGCAACAATTCAGACATGAAATAATCTACAAGCTGTGTGAGGGAACTGTCACATTTGCAAAGCAATAGATCGGCTAACAGTAGAATCAAATATGCACTTCCCTGTCATTACAGAAAAGTGCATTTCATCGCGTTCTATTTATTTCCAGAGTTTCTTCTTTCCTCTTCCCTTACCCATCGGTGCCTCCTCAGCCTTCCTGGATGTAACATTCTTCGCGGCACTCAGAGTATCGCCTGTCTCTTCATCGAATTTCCGCAGTAGATCTTTCGCCTCATGGGAGAGTTTATCCGGCACCTGAACTACCAACGTTACATAGTGGTCACCCCGTATGTCCTTGTTGCGTAAAGAAGGAACACCCTTACCCTTCAGACGCACCTTTGTGTCAGTCTGGGTCCCGGCTTTCACATCGTAGATCACCTTGCCATCCACTGTATCGATCACGATCTCACCGCCCAATGCTGCGATGGCAAAGGACATCGGTACGGTAGAGTATATGTTCTCATCCTGCCGCTGGAAGATGGGATGTCTGCCCACAATGACTTCTACCAGCAGATCCCCTCTCGGGCCACCGTTTGTCCCCGGTTCCCCTTTGTCACGTATGCGGACGCACTGTCCGTTATCAATTCCGGCAGGGATGGACACCTGAATCTTCTTTCTGTTGGCAATAAATCCTGTACCCCGGCAGTCCGGGCACTTATCCTTGATGACTTTACCGGTTCCGTGACAATCCGGACAAGTCTGCACATTTCTGACCGTGCCGAAGAAGGACTGCTGAGTAAATACCACCTGACCCTTGCCGCCGCACTTAGAACACGTCTCCGGGCTGGTCCCGGACTTCGCCCCGGTTCCATGACAGGCTGTACACTCATCCTTCAGTGTCAGCTCGATCTCCTTCTCCACGCCAAATACCGCTTCCTCGAAAGTGATCCGCACACTGGACCGGATATTCGCCCCCTTCATGGGACCGTTGCTCCTGCCTCCACGGCGCCCGCCGCCGAAGATATCACCAAAAATATCACCGAAAATATCTGAAAAATCTGCGCTGTTGAAATCAAAGCCGCCGAAACCGCCAGGTCCGCCCGCACCGTCAAAGGCCGCATGACCGTACTGGTCGTACTGTCGCCTCTTCTCAGGATCGCTCAAGACTGCATACGCCTCGGAAGCCTCTTTAAATTTCTTCTCAGCTTCCGCATCGCCGGGATTCATATCCGGATGATATTTCTTAGCCAGAACTCTGTATGCTTTTTTGATTGCGGCGTCGTCGGCATTCTTCTCGATTCCAAGCACCTCATAATAATCCCGTTTCTGTTCCGCCATATTTATTATCCTCCAAATCTGCTCTACTCAGAAAGTCCGTCTCTATAAATATGCTTCCTGACAAAACATAGAAATTCTTGGATGCCGTGTTTCGACATCCAAGGATTCCTGAATTTCATTTTATCTTCATCTGCGCCGCCTTTGTGCGTGCCAGCTTAGACCTCTCTGTAATCTCCGTCTACCACATCATCTGCTGCACCGCCCTGTGCACCTGCATCTGCACCGCCCATATTACTCATATCCGGACCGCCTTGTGCCTGCTGCATGTTCTCGTACATCTTCGTGAACAGCGCCTGTGCGGAATTGGTCAGTTTTTCTTTTGCCGCTTTCAGTTCGTCGATCTGGCTGTCGTTCATCTCCTGGTCTTTCGTCTTTTCCAGAATATCCTTAACTGCCTGCAAGTCTGCCTCTACGTTTGCCTTATCGGAAGCGTCAATCTTATCGCCCACTTCCCCCAGGGCCTTCTCTGTCTGGAATACGAAGGAATCCGCTTCGTTCCTGGTGTCGATGGCTTCTTTCCGCTTCTTATCCTGTGCCTCGTACTCAGCCGCTTCCTTGACAGCTCTATCGATCTCGTCGTCGGACATATTGGAACCTGCCGTGATGGTGATGTGCTGTTCCTTACCCGTTCCCAGATCTTTCGCGGAAACGTTCACGATACCGTTAGCATCGATATCGAAGGTAACTTCGATCTGCGGCACACCGCGCATTGCCGGCGGGATACCGTCCAGTCTGAACTGGCCGAGGGACTTGTTGTCTTTCGCAAACTGTCTCTCACCCTGCACCACGTTGATGTCAACCGCTGTCTGGTTGTCTGCCGCTGTGGAGAAGATCTGGCTCTTCTTGGTAGGGATCGTCGTATTTCTCTCGATCAGTCTGGTAGCTACGCCGCCCATGGTCTCGATGGACAGAGACAACGGTGTCACGTCCAGAAGCAGGATCTCGCCTGCACCCGCGTCGCCTGCCAGCTTACCGCCCTGGATAGATGCACCCAGCGCCACACACTCGTCAGGGTTCAGGGACTTGCTGGGTTCTTTGCCTGTCAGCATTCTTACCTTCTCCTGTACCGCAGGGATACGTGTGGAACCGCCTACCAGCAGTACCTGACCGATATCGGAATTGGTCAGACCAGCATCCTTCATCGCATTCTGTACCGGGATAGCTGTCTTCTCAACCAGATCATGTGTCAATTCGTCAAATTTCGCCCTTGTAAGGTTCATGTCAAAGTGCTTCGGGCCCTCAGCCGTAGCCGTGATGAACGGCAGGTTGATATTGGTCGTCGTCGCGGAAGAAAGCTCCTTCTTCGCCTTCTCAGCCGCCTCTTTCAGTCTCTGCAGCGCCATCTTGTCACCAGACAGATCCACGCCTTCCTGTGCCTTGAACTCAGCTAACATCCAGTCGATCACCTTCTGGTCGAAATCGTCGCCGCCCAGACGGGTATCGCCGTTGGTGGAAAGTACTTCGATCACGCCGTCACCGATCTCGATGATAGATACGTCAAAAGTACCGCCACCCAAGTCGTATACCATAATCTTCTGCTCTTTCTCATTGTCAAGGCCGTATGCCAGCGCTGCTGCCGTAGGCTCGTTGATGATACGCTTTACTTCCAGACCCGCGATCTTGCCGGCATCCTTAGTCGCCTGTCTCTGCGCATCATTGAAGTATGCCGGAACGGTGATGACAGCTTCCGTCACCTTCTCACCCAGATAGTTCTCGGCATCCGCTTTCAGTTTCTGCAGAATCATAGCAGAGATCTGCTGCGGGGAATATTTCTTATCGTCGATGGTACGGCCTCTGTCGGTACCCATATCTCTTTTGATAGACGCGATGGTCTTGTCGGCGTTAGTAACCGCCTGACGCTTCGCCGGCTCACCTACAAGTCTCTCGCCTGTCTTTGTAAAAGCCACTACGGACGGTGTTGTCCTTGCTCCTTCCGTATTAGCGATGACTGCCGGCTTACCGCCTTCCATGACCGCTACACAGCTGTTGGTTGTTCCCAAGTCAATTCCGATAATTTTACTCATAATTTCTTCCTCCTATTAAAGATGCCTTTTCTTGCTATATACATTGATTATCTATGATCATCTGAAAAGAGTAACCGCTCCGTAAGACCCGGCTTCTTTTCACAGACTATCCGCTCTGTCGTTTGGCATGTGCCCTGAACCTCTTCCCTGCGCACTGCCTTCTAACTCACTACTGCGACCATGCTGTGTCTCACGACACCGTCACGATAGGTATATCCCTTCTGCAGCTCCTGCGCGATCACGCCAGACTCATATTCTTCGCTCTCCACCTGCATCACTGCATTGTGGAAATCCGGGTTGAAGTCCTCTCCCACAGCCGGGATCGGTTTTACTTCCATCTTCTCAAGCTCTGTCATCAGCTGCTTGTAGATCATCTCCATGCCCTGTGCGAAGCCATCCGTCTTCTGTTCCTCAGGCACAGATGCCAGCCCTCTCTCGAAATTGTCCACCACCGGCAAGATCTTCTCGATCACGCTCTTTGCCCCGGTCTCGAACATCATCGTCTTCTCTTTCTCGGATCGCTTTCGGAAGTTATCAAACTCCGCCATCTGGCGTTTCACTCTGTCCTCCAGTTCCTCGATCTTCTCTTTCAGGGCGTCCTGCTTCTTGTCTGCCTTCTCTCTTTTCTTCTTCTCTTTTCGGCTTTCTTTGGAAGGTTCTGCAGTCTCTTCCTCTGCAGATTCCGCTGCCGTCTCCTCGCCGGTTACTTCTTCCCCGGTCTCTGTCTCTGTTTCCGGTGTATTCTCATTGCTTCTATCTTCTTCCTGCAGGATATCTTTTTCTTCTGCCATGCTCCTCATTCCTTTCTGTCATGCCTGTTCTTCCTAATCTATATCTTCTATATCTGTTTCTTACTTCCTGTAAAGGTCATCCAGCTGATTCTTCAACAGTTTCAAGTTCTTGACCACTTTCTCATAATCCATTCTCTTCGGTCCGATGATGCCTATAGTTCCTTTCATCCCTGCGTCCAGCTCGTAAGTGGCTGTCACGATGCTGCAGTCCCGCATACCCTGTACCGGCGTCTCATTGCCAATGTAGACCTGTATGCCTGTATTGTTCTCATCTGCCAGGTTATCCTGCACCAATTCGCTCAGAAGCTGCTTCTCCTCAAAGGTAGTGATCAGTTCGCTGGCCCGCTCGTGATCGGCCAGTTCCGGATACTTGAAGAAATTCTTCGTGCCGCTCGTGTAGATCTCCAGATCTTCATCTGCCTTGATGGCCTCGGCCACCGCATCGATCACACCTGCTACGATATCGCTGTGGATTCCCGCCTGCTGCTTCATCGCTGCTATCATACCAAGATTGATCTGTTCCATAGTCAGACCGTTCAGGTGTGTATTCAGCAGAATGTTCAGCTTCAGGAGTGTCTCATCGCTTAACTCCTCAGCCACCGTCAACATCGTGTTCTTGATCACGTTGCCTTCCACAACGATGACTGCCAGAATATGGCGGCTGTCTACCCGTGAAAGCTGGATGAACTTCAACTTGTTGCGGTGATACTGCGGCGCGGACACCATGGCGGCATACTCTGTATTATTCGCCAGCATCTTCGCGGCCTGTTTCAGGAGGTGATCCATCTTATCTTCCTTCTCCAGAAGGATCTCCTTCATCTCCTCCACTTCCCGTTCCTTCTCCTCCATCATCTTATCCACGTACAGGCGATATCCCTGATCGGATGGAATGCGTCCCGCGGAAGTGTGGGGCTGTAAGATATAGCCCAGTTCCTCCAGATCTGCCATCTCATTGCGGATGGTCGCTGAACTCAGATTCAAGTCGGTATATTTAGAGATCGTTCTGCTTCCTACCGGCTCACCCGTCTCTAAGTAAGTGCGGATGATGGCCTGCAATATTGTATATTTTCTTTCATCTAACTGCATACCATTTCTCCTATTGTTAGCACTCAACCCTTAAGAGTGCTAACATCTTCTAGTAGTAAGTTATCACTTAAGATTTTTGTTGTCAACATCTCCCTGCAAAATAATTATTAAAAAAGTATGAAAAAAAATAGTGTAAAGAAAACAGTCAATCTGAGACTCTTCTCAAACTGACTGTCCACACACCATCACTTTTACAAATTTCCGAAATTATTTTCTCCGGAAAAAGATTAAAATATGTAAGTCCGAAGCTTAAATGTTGAAGCTTCCCTGTACTTCCCCGTTGATCACATAATAAACTACGTTCTCTTCCGGTTTCACATACAGCTCTACAGATTTGAAGTTCTTCTCTTCCTGATTCAGATCGTAAACCCACACATCCTTCGCAATCTTAATCAGATCCTCCGATGCATAGGACTTTCCTCCAAACTGGATATGTACAGCTTCCTTCACCTCAGCCTTCTTCGCTGCAGGCTCCTTCTTTACGGTTTCTTTCTTTACTGTCTCCTTCTTAGCCGGCGCTTTCTTCTCCGCCGCAGGTTTTCTACCCGGTTTCTTAGCGGGTGCCTTCTCTGCCGCAGGCTTCCTGCCCGGTTTCTTAGCTTCTGTTGTCGTGGTCTCTGTTACTGCTTCCGTCTTTGCTGCAGGTGCTTCCTTAGCTGTCTTAACTTCGTCTGTCTTTGTATCTGCAACTTTAGCTGCTACTTCTTTAGCTGCCGTTGTCTTCTTCGCTGCTGCCATGAAAATTCTCCTTCCCACAAGTCCGAACCGTCGGACATAAAAATGTTACAATGCTTACTTTTTCATAATCCCTAAACCCCTGCAGTTTGGGACTCTATGGGGATTTTAACGCAATAGCAATGCAGTGTCAATCAACAATCTGTAGCAAATAGTTACTCTTTCTACTTGCATTCTATACGAAATGACATAAATAAGTCATAAAAATGCCCATTTTCTACCACAGACCCGTTACCCCGCTCCGTTTTATGACGCTACAGTAAAATACAACAGTACTGCCGCCCCCAACACGATCCGGTACCATCCGAACACCTTGAAATCATGCTTCTTGATATACCCCATCAGGAAACGGATCACGATCACGGATACCAGGAACGCTGACACCATACCCAATATCAATACAGTAAGTTCCGCTCCTGTAAAGCTAAAGCCAAACTTTACAATCTTGAGCAGACTGGCACCCAGCATGACCGGGATCGCCAGGAAAAAGGTAAACTCCGCCGCCACCGTTCTGGATACCCCAATAAGCAATGCTCCCACGATCGTTGCACCGGATCTGGACGTCCCCGGAAAAACAGCCGCCAGAAGCTGAAATACGCCAATCATAAAAGCAGTCTGGAATGTGATCTGACCAAGCTCTGTAATTTTCGGCGACAGATTCTTATTCCGGTTCTCAATCACAATAAAGGCAATACCAAATACGATCAACGCTATCGCCACGCAGGTCGGATTATAAAAAAGTGCGTCAAATACATCGTCGAATGCCAGTCCGATCACCGCCGCCGGAATACACGCCGCCAGAATCTTAAACCAAAGCACGAAGATGTCTGTCCGGATCACCGGTCTCTCCTTAAACTTGAAAGGAAAGATCTTATTCCAGAACAATAAAACGACCGCCAGGATCGCCCCCAGCTGGATCACCACCAGAAACATTTCCCAGAATTCTTCCGACACATCCAGCTTCACAAATTCGTTCAACAGAATCATATGACCTGTACTGCTAATAGGCAGCCACTCCGTGATCCCCTCCACAATGCCGAATAAGATCGTCTTGATGATCTCCATGATACTTATCATATTCTTGCTAACCTCCTGTTATACCATTTTTTCCTCCATTCCGAAGCAGTTCTTTTGCGAAGGCCGCGAGCCAAATTTCAAATTTGGCTCTGCGATCTCGAGTTTGTGGCTCCGGCACAAACTCGCAGTTGAAAAATCCGCACATCAGTGTGATTTTTAAACCTTCTCCACGGCTGCCACTTTTCTGCAATCGAAAGTGTACTCTTTAAGGTATCTGCCGCAAATAGTATCATCTTATCACCTTTTTCCAATTGATGCCATACCATAATTTATGCCGGATTTACGAAATTTATGGAAAATAGTAACAGTTCAGCCTTAGGATATTCCGCGAGTAAAATCGCTCTGTATGCGATTTTGCGAGTTGCGCAGGCGCCAAAATGCGACTTTGGAGCATTTTGTGTGCATCAAGCGTGACAGTGAAGCCGAAGGCTGAACTGTTACGGAAAGTATTTCATTCCACTTAGTATTCACTTCTCACGAGTCTTCTGAATGCATCCAGGGAACGCTCCACTTTATCCGTGTCGATACAGTATGCGATCCGGAAGTACCCTTTGACACCAAAGCTGTCACTTGGTACAAGGATCAGATCGTACTTCTTCGCCTTCTCACTAAACGCCACCGCATCTTCCTCCAGCGCCTTCGGGAACATGTAGAAAGTGCCGCCCGGCTTTACGCACGCAAAGCCCAGTTCAGTAAGTTCCTTATATAGTATGTTCATATTCGTCTCATAAACCGACAGATCCGAAGTCAGTTCCAGCACCTCCGCCACTGCCAGCTGTATAATAGACGGCGGACAGTTGTGCCCCGTCCCTCTGGAAATCTGACTGCACATCGCACTGATCAGTTCTGCATCCGTGCATGCCGGATTCACCGCCACATACCCGATCCGCTCTCCCGGCAGGGATAAAGATTTGGAGAAGGAATAGCAGGATAGTGTATTATCATAAAATTTTGCGGGATATGGCGCGTCCACCCCGGCAAACACGATCTCCCTGTATGGCTCATCCGAGATCAGGAAGATATCATGCCCATACTGCTCCTGCTTCTTCGTCATAATTGCGGCCATCTGTCTGATCGTTTCGGTGGAGTAAGCCGTTCCCGAAGGGTTGTTAGGTGTATTGATGAGCACTGCCGCCACCTTATCTGTAAGCATTTCCTCAAATGCCTCCAGATTCACCTGGAAATGTTCCATATCTGCCGGCACCACCCTGAGTTTGGCCCCTGTCAGGTTGATATAAGGCCCATACTCCGGAAAATAAGGTGCAAAAGTCAGAATCTCATCCCCCGGCTGGCTCACGCACCGCACCGCATGGGCGATAGCACCCGCCGCTCCCGTAGTCATGAAAATGTGGTTTCCCGTATACTGCATCCCGAACCTCCTGTTCAGTGATGCCGCCACCTTATCCCGCACCGCCGGAATACCCAGACTCTGGCTGTATCCGTGCAGTTCCATAGGGTCCTTTTCCTGCAGCAGACGGATCATCGTCTCCGTAAACGCCCG
Organism: uncultured Lachnospiraceae bacterium; assembly: GCA_910588215.1. Taxonomy (GTDB): domain Bacteria; phylum Bacillota; class Clostridia; order Lachnospirales; family Lachnospiraceae; genus UBA3282. The sequence goes on along the minus strand of CAJUQJ010000020.1, from coordinate 12,973 downwards.
CGGCGTTGGTACCGATGGATTCCCCAGGCTGTAATCAAACACATTCTCATATCCGATCTCGGCCCCCCTGGCCGCCGCAAACTCTGACAACTGGCGAATAACCGATTTCCCCTGTAACATATCCTTGTACTTCTGTACGATCATATTTACCTCCGTTCCGAAGCGTTTTACGCTGAGGACGCGAGCAATAGAATCTGTGACGCCTCAGCATAAATTCGTTCAACCTTCCTGCTACTTCCTCACAAGATGCAGCAGCCTCCCCTTGAAATCACCCCAAAGCGGCGGTATATTAATGCCCGCAAACTGCAGCGCATCTCCTCTGTACTCTGTCTGTGCGATCTCCGGCCAGTCCTCTATATTCTCTATCACATAGACCGCCTGCAGGTCAAGCCCTGGAATCCTGATACGCCTGCTGTGGCTATTAGGACGGTTCAACACCTGAATGTATGTGACAAGCGACTCGCTCTTATCCTTGGCCACAACCTCATAACAATCATAATAATGGTTTTCGGCATAATGTGCAATCCTGTAATAATCTCCCTCACGCACCAGATCGTTGTACTTATGATACATTGCCGTCTGCGCCGGTATCATAGCCCGGTCTTCTTCCGGAATCTTAGTTACATCAAGTTCATAGCCAAAAGTGCCTGCCAGCGCCACATATCCTCTCGTCTCAAAAGGCGTTGTCCGTCCAAGCGCATGATTCGGGCAGTCAGACACATGTGCTCCCATGGTGGACAGCGGGTAGATCATCGCCGTACCGGCCTGAATAGAAAGCCGCTCCACCGCATCCGTATCATCAGAGCACCAGATCTGCGGGCTGTAATAGAGCATGCCAGGATCAAATCTTGCCCCTCCGCCGGAGCAGTTCTCCAACAACAGATACGGGAATTCCTTCGTCATCCGATCCTGCAGCTCATACACCGCAAGCACCTGTCTGTGGAAGAGTTCACCCTGTCTGTCGGCAGGCAGGCCACAGCTTCCCATATCGGACAACTGTCTGTTCATATCCCATTTCACATACTCGATATTCGCGCTGCGCAGCACCGCGGCGATCATATCATACACATAGTCCCGCACTTCCTGTCTCGTCAGATCCAGCACATACTGATTTCTGGCAAGGCTTCCCGTTCTACCGGGAATTGCAAATGCCCAGTCAGGATGTGCTCTGTACAGGTTGGAATCCGGGGAGATCATCTCCGGCTCCAGCCATATGCCGAATTTCAGTCCCAGCTTATTGACCTCATCCACCAGATATTTCAGGCCGCCTTTTAGCTTCTCCTCATTGACCTGCCAGTCTCCCAGACTCGTATTGTCGTCATTCCGACACCCAAACCAGCCGTCGTCCATGACCAGCATCTCTATGCCGAGACCCGACGCCTCCCGTGCGATATCCAGCAGTTTATCCGTATCAAAGTTGAAATATGTCGCCTCCCAGTTGTTGATCAGGATGGGGCGCTTCTTATCCTTATATTCACCCCGGATCAAATGCTTCCGATACAGGTCATGGAAGGTTCTGGTCATGCCGCCGATACCCTCCGCTGAATACACGCAGATCACCTCCGGTGCCTGGAACGCTTCTCCCGGCTCCAGTTTCCAACAGAAATCCTGCGGATGAATGCCCATCAGTGCCCGCATACTGCCAAACTGATCTCCCTCGATCTGTGCCAGGAAATTACCGGAATAGACAAAATTCATGGCGTAGATATCCCCGGTCTCTTCCGTAGTCGTCTTTCTTTTCCATGCCATAAACGGATGTTCCTGATGACTTGATTCTCCCCGCACCGAAGATACCCCCTGTTTGCCCTTCACTACAGGTCTTGTCTGGATGATCCGTTCTCTCGCCCAGGAACCCTGCAGCGTGATCATCTCGTAATCTTCATTATCCATATCGATGCAGGCTGACAGAACCTTCGTCAGATAGACAGCCTCTTTCCCGCCATTTACGACTCTCACGCTCCGTGCTATGGCGTCATTGTCCGCAAAAATACTATAGGATAAGATCACCTGCAGCCCCAAGATCCTGTCTTCACACGTGAGTTCTAACGTCCTGCAGGCATCCGTCGCCCCGAAAGTCGCCGGAAGTCCCGCAAGCTCCTCTTTTCCATCAATGATCCTATGAGAAACATAAGACAACGACACACCCGTGTGACCGCCCGCCGTTCTCACCATCAAAGTACCCTCACGGTAGTCCCCCAGTCCGTGCCCTGTGTATTCCATCGGAAACGTATCCAGGAAAGATGTCCTGTCTCTGTTGTTCCTTGACGGCACGAAAGGCTGCTCCATCGTCCGCATCAAATAGCACAGATTATCATCTGTCAGCTTCCTTCCATAATAAATGTGTCCGACAAAGTTTTCCTCATCCACGATACCAATACAGTAACTGGTATGTTCCGTATCTATCTTAAACACCCTGTTCTGTTCATTGTAATTAATCTGCATTCTGCTTTCTCCTCTCATTTTCCTGGGATATACCCGTTCATGCCTATGACATACCCAAACGACATTCCCTGACACCTCAGTATTTCCTCATGCCACTGTTTCGCTGCCTTAGTATTTCTTCATGTCACTGTTTCGCTCCCTGCACTGCTTGGGAAGAATGCATGCTCTTCGCATTCTTCCAGACATGATTTAGATATACTTAGGCGGCGTTCTTTGCCGTCTTAGTATTTCTTCATGTCTTATTATAGCAACCACACCCATTTTAGGAAAGTGTATTATTTAAAAATGAAATACATAAAAAAACAGTGAAAATCCCTGCTCTTTTATCAAGAAAAACCAGACTCATCGATAATCTTTTTTTATTTCATGCTGAGAAAGATATTATTTCCCAATACTATTCGCAATAAAGCGTCTGAAACATTGACATTTGCATATACACCACTTATACTGAATATACTCAAATGCAGCCCCAGACAGTATTTTTTAAAGAAAAGGTTGAAGTTTCCATTTTATTATATTAAACTGATAGTTAGTTGTAAAAAGAACAAGTAGACGCGAGTGTAAAACACTGCAGAGGTATGCATTTGATTACAAAAGAGGTATTTCTGAAAAAGTATAACATTTCAGAGCAACTATTTCAAAGTGCCGAAATGTCATGGCAGGATTTAAATGACATATATGATGACTTCAGTCAGATCAAGTATAATAAATACGAAACGATTCTGGAAGAATTTATGAATACCTATCTGAAGGAAACTGATGACAAACAAATTCATTCTATTCGCACAAGGATCAAAAACCCGGAACACCTTATCGCTAAGATCATAAGAAAGAAGCAGCATAACCAAATTAAATATAGAAATCTCAATAAGGAAAACTACGAGAAATTTATTACTGATCTAATAGGAATAAGATGTCTCGTTCTGTTCAAATCAGACTGGCAAGCTTTTCATCACTATATTGAATCAAAATTTGAAAACAATCCAGAATACTATATAAGAGACTGTCTTTCTGATTTTGATGACAGACAAGATCATTCCTATATAGCCGAAAAGCCAAAGGTTCATATCAGAAATGGCGACTCAAGAGAATTATATGATGAAGTGTTGCCTCCGGATAGCGTTATAGATGGTAAAGTTTACCGTTCAGTACATTATATCATAAAATATAAGGGTATATATTTAGAAATACAGGTAAGGACCTTATTTGAAGAAGGTTGGGGCGAAATCGATCATGCAATGGTTTACCCTGATTATCAAGATGATAAAATCTTGAAAGAATATACTGAACTGTTGAATAGATTATCCGGTCTTGCAGATGAAATGAGCGAATTTTTCAACAAATTAAAGTCTCTTGAAATACAATCCATTGAATCTGGCAATTTTGAAAAAGAGCTGAGTACAGATGATAAAGCATTGTCAGTGACTACAGCTGCAAATAAACCCCCAGATAATAAACCAGCAAGCACCGAGATAAAAGCTCTACGTACACTAAATGATTACAAGCAGTCAATAATGGATGAGGGTTAAAAAGGAGAAAATAATGAATACTTCTAAGATCAAAAGTGCCAATGCCAGAGAAATTGCGCAAAACGGAATCCGTTTAATCCATGCCGGAAAAATCAGAAATCATAAGCTTGGAAATAATTCCCGTATTCATACCGGTGAGGTCGAGAAAAGAGAATATCAGACTTATCGTGATTTCCTTCCAAGCAAAAACTGCTGTATGATCTATGAATTGACAGGAAGTGACCATTATGAATAATATTGAGAACACCTATATTAAATATGATGACCTGGTTGCTGTTGTCGGAGAAGAGGTTATAGAGAGCCGAATCCAACAGATCAGCCAGGAAATGCTCGATTTCCTGAAGACAAACAATCTGGAAAGCATAGCATATGTTCATCACATGGCATTGACTCACGCAATAATGGATTATTTTTCTGACATACAACGTCTGAAAGACTACCAGCAAATAGAGCATGTCAATGAAATTAAAATAAAAGCATACGAAACGTTTTGGCTGCTCAAAAGGAAACCGCTTCAATTGACCGGGCAGATCGAAGATGACCGATTTCTTTATGTTAATGAGAAATTTTTGCTGACGCGTTTGGCGAGTTTTATGCTTGGCGACGATATCAATATGCCCATTATAGAAGAGAAAGGCATCGCATTTAAGAATTTCCTTAACACTCTTTATTACTATCTGAAGTTCAGAAAATGTGATGCACAGTCAATTGAACTAATGCTTTTAGCGTTTAAAGCCGGTCAAATTGTTTTCTCATAATGCTTTTGCCATAAATTCTTATCCCTGAGCAAAAGCTTTCATAAAGATCATAAAACGGGTTCCCGCGGAAATTACCATCGAGAACCCGTTTTGTAGATACTGCCTAATAGGCGATCACTTTCTTCCCAATATTAAATTTCACTGTCACGTCACCGCCGTAATCAGGCCCAATACCGCTAATCTTAACACTTCCTTTATTTTTACCGGAAGCGATATTATTTCCGTAAGTAAGCGAATAATCCGTTCCCTCTGTAAGCAGGATTCTGCTGCCCCCGTCCTTGCCCTGGTAATATACCGTCACTTTAGGCGTAACCGTCGTTCCTGTATATACGGACTCAGCAATCTCCACCGTCAGATTCGATTTCGTCAGCTTATTACGGTAGATCGTGAGCGGTACGATAAGCGGTTCCCGCTGCGTATAGCTGCTGTCTGCTTTCTGCGTGATAACTGCCTGCGGCCCTCCTGCACCGCCTCCCCGTTCTGCCTCATTGCCGGACGCAGCATTCTGCCCGATCCTTCCGGAATCCTGCAGATAAGCCTCATAGGCAGCCTGCGTATTGTTCACATAGGTAATCTCGTAATCCACACCTGCACGCAGCTGCTTCTTTCCGTCCAGCACTTTCACCGACGGCTTATATGCGTAATCGGCTTCTTTATTCTCCTTATAGGCTACAGATGAGGTTTTGATCGTGATATCGTCTGCAGTCAATTCCTTCTTGACGATGCTGAAATATACCGGAAGTTCTCCCGTATAGTTTCCTTTACCCTTCACAACGATCGTCGGCGGCTCTTCGTCTGACCTATCAGCCACTGCCTTATTATTCTTATACCGAAGCGTATAATCTTTTCCATTGATCAGTCTGATGCCTGCCCCATTGGTAAGCACGACCTCACTGCCCGGCATAACACCTGCTCTGCTGTAACTGACCGACATATCCTTCATCTCTGCTGCCTGCTCGGTCTGCGTGATATCTGCGGCCGCAATCTTAAACGTCTGCTTAAAACTTCCTCTATAACCTGCTTGTTCCGTTCCCTTGAAGGTCATAACGGCAGTACCGGCATTCACATTCTTCGCATAGCTGATCGTGTAATCCGTCCCGTATACCAGCGCTCTTTCGTCTTCCGTTCCTTTCCCGTAAATCACAAAAGCATCATTCTGCGTCAACGCCGTTCCGGTGTAGACCTTGTCTTCTATACCTTCTATCTCCACCGTTCTGGATGTAAAAGACCTCCCCGTAATGTTGAAAGTCACTGTTTTCTCACCGACATATTCACCCATCCCGATGATGGTCAGTTCCGCCTTGCCGACCCGGTCATTGTTGCGGTATCGCACGCGATAGTCCTTATTATATCGCAGTGATTCCCTGCTGTATTTTACCGTAAACACATCCGCAGAATCATATTCCGCAGCGCGTAATTCTATTGCTTTGCCATCAAAGGAAATATTCTTAAGGTTCCTGCCCAGCGTAATCCGGGCATTCTTGATCAAATGCGCTTTGTCCGCAACGTAAACTGGTTTGCTGATACTGCCTGTATAGTTCCCGGTTCCCTGAATCGTCAGCTTGAATTCTCCCTCGTAGCCTGCAGGAATGACAGCTCCCTCCAGTTCCTTGCCCACAGCCAGGTTCCTGCCCGACTGATCACGTCCGTTTTCTACTACCAGGGATAGGGTATAATCTATATCTTTCCGCATCGTCTTACCGTATTTGATGGAGGTAAACGGTTTCTGCACTTTCGTTGCTTTCACAAGCTGATCCGTCGCCTTCACCGTCACGCCGGCCGCTGCATCCTTGCCGCCGTCTCCGATCATTACCGGAAGAATATTGAAGTTTACTTTAACTTTCTCCGTATAGTTACCTTTTCCGGTAATCTCCACATAAGGAAGTTCCTCCTTGAAAAAGGCTCCCACACCGTTACCCTGCTTGCGCATATTGTCCTTGTTGGCATTGACGTTATTATAATATCTGATCTGATAATCCCGGCCTGCCTTAAGCAGTGTCGGGCCATCATAGACACTCACCGCAGGCTTACAAGCCTTCCCTGTATAATACATATCAGCTATTTCCTGCATCGCAAATCCGTCTTGCCTGCCCGCATCATACAGCCATTTCGCATATAATGTCATATCAGCCTGCACGATATCCGTATCAAACTTCCATTCCTTTGTACATGCGGCATCTCTATACCAGCCATCGAACCGGTAATCTTCGGCAGAGGGATCTGCAGGCCGCTTTACCATATCGCCGACCCTGATGCCAACCTGATCGTCCGGCGCCGTCCCATGACCCTGCACATCAAAAGTTACCGTGCAGGAAACATATTCGTTGGCTACGATCAATCTGCCCTTCTCATAGGATATCGTATAGTTCGGGCCGGCATCCGCGCCTCCCGGAATAATGTCATAACAACCGGTCTTATCCGTGCCGACAGCAGCACAGGAGAAGATGGGATTCTCTATCAGCTTATCGCCCTTCATCAGGCCGCTTACCTCATAAGCGTAGCCGTCATAAGCCGGAATCTTCCCGCCGACCAGGATCGTCGTATCCTTTGCCCTGATCACCACCGGGGCCGGCTGGATCTCAAAAGTCCTGCGGATACTGCCATGATAATGTTCGATTCCCTGCACAGTCACCGCTGCCGTGCCTGCATCCTTATTGTCCTCGTAGGACAGCTCGTAATCCTCTCCCTCTGTCAATACGGTGTTCCCTGCAAAAACGACCACCTTCGGTTCCTGCTCGGCCCCGTTGTAGACAAACGTATTGCTCTTAAAAGCTACCTCAGTCTCCTCTCCCAACATCATCTGTGTCGTGACCTTCACCTGTATGTCTGTCAGCTTCTGAAATTTCCCCTGATCTACAGGTGTAAATTCCGCTGTGAAGATGCGTGTGCCAACCTGATCCAATACTGTCGTGCCGTCCTGCCACCTATAAGTTCCATGATCGCATACCGGCAGGGCAACCTGGTCTAGCCGTTGTCCATAGTCTGCCGAGAGCGCCGGCTCCTCCACGATCAACGTGTCGAAATCGGTAACATAGCCGCCACAGCTGACGTTTACCGTACAAATTCCCGGTTTAGAGGAATCAAATCCGCTCAGCATTTCCGGTGTCAGCTCTTTGGTCACGGTGCTTTCGCCCGACGATGGCACATATGTCACCTTTCCGCCCGTCACATCAAGCTTTTGTCCGACTTTGTAGGTCGTGACATCGGGGCGCTGAACCGTGATCGGATTCTCATCCCGGCCATATACCGTAAACACGGTCGATATTGCCGATTTTCCATTCTCGGGGTCGATCTCGAGACTGATTTCCGTTGTTCCTTTTCCTATGGCACGAAGCATTCCTCCGCCATCTACAACAGCAACCGACTCATCGGAAGAACGCCACGTTCCTCCTGCCTGATAAGATCCACTGTATTCTTTGGCCTTACCATAATAATCGTCATACTGTACGGTAACATCGACCGGAATCTGATATGTGGCGCCTTCTCTGAGATAGGCTGCCATATCCCCGCCAAATTTGCATTCCGTTACCTTGCTTCCCTGTACCTCTATATTCTGTATACATTTTCCCTGACTTGGGTTCTTATAGGCATCCAGCGTATCCTTATAGCTGAATTGCTGGGCAACGGCATACCAGCCACCGCTGGAGAGCCGGAACGCGCCGACACCGACACTGCGGTATTCCGGATAGATTATGCTCGTGTAATGGCCGGTCACCTTCCCGGCCGTTTGATTTACCCAGTCTTCTTTCTCCTTGTACCACTGCTCTATACCTGCCATCAGCCCGCTGTAATTCCAAGCCAAATTCTCTGCATAAGATTGTTCCCCGTTGGAAGTCGATATGCTGAAACAGCTTTTGTCATTCGGTCTCGTATGACCATTCTCAATAGTTGCCTCAGCTGCCCGCAGCCTGGCGATCGCTTCCAGGTCTGACGACCATTGCAGCGGCACATAATCCGCCTCTGTCATCGGTTTTCTGGTCGCTGGGTGTAGCACTCCCTGCGTACAGGCTTCCCAACGGATCTTATTCAGGCGATCTAAGATCTTATCCACGCTTTCCGTATAATAAGCGCCCGAAAATCCCATGACTACGTTGCCCTCAGCCGGTGTCATATCAATCGCCGGTATCTCAGATGCCGACGCAGCGCCCCATTTCGCATAGAGCGTTATATCTCCCGTACTGCCTTTGACAATTTCCCTCACTCTTGCAGAGTAGATCGGATCCTTATACCAGCCTTCAAACGGCTGTCCCGTCTTAACGGCATCCTTCAATATGATCGTGTCCGTTTCCGAAGTATAGTAGGAAGGGTTCTCCTCACTGTTTGTTCCGCCGCCAAGGACATAGGTAATCGTGTATCTGTCCTCGTCTCCGGTGCCAAATCCGCAGTACTGATTCAGGTTAGACAATATCCCCTCTGCAGTCTGTGCAGCAGTCGTCGCATACTGCAGACGGTCGTCTGCATCGATATAAGCGATCACCGGCCAGGTAATGTAAACTTTGCCGTCGGAAGAAAGATTGCCGACTCCGCTTGCATACACATAATCCCACATGCTTCTCTGGTTCAGCGTACCTATATCATAAGAAAAGACGATTTCTTTGCAACCGTACTGTGCTTGAAAAGCTTCAACTTCTTCTTTCGTTTTGCCGGTTGTTTCTATAGCGTAAATATCTACCCCGGCAAAATCACCAATCTTCCGGCTGATCCGCTGAATGGTACCCTGGCTGTTGCCGCACGTATTACTGTAGAATATCAGGACTTTCGGCCGTCCCTGCGCGGTGGAACTGATCCACGAGCCGTCAAGCGCGATATATTCTGCCGACAGATTTTCAAGGTTCAACGCCTCTCCCACCGCCATAATACCGCGACCGTCGCCTTCTTCCGGCAGAGTGTCGGATATCATGGATCCCGGAATATCATTGCCGGAAACCTGCTCCTGCATCTCATCAGCAGGATTCTCCTGCTCCCCGGTCTCTTCCCCGGAACCGTCCGTGCTCCCAGACTCGCCATCATTCTCATCTGTTTCTCCCGGCTCCGCAGGCGTATTGCCTCCATCATCCGGCTCTTCTGTCCTATCACCGTCATCCGGCTGCTCACTACCGTCGCCAGGCTGTTCACCGCCATCACCTGGTTGCTCCGACTCGTTACTGCCGCCCGACTCTCCCGGCTGGCCGCCGTCATCACTTGGTTGCTCCGACTCGTTACTGCCGCCCGGCTCTCCCGGCTGGCCGCCGTCATCACCTGGTTGCTCCGACCCGTTACCGTCGTCTGACTCTCCCGGCTGCTCTCCGCCTTCACCTGGCCGCTCCGCCCCGTCGCTGTCCTCTGACTCCCCGGGCTGTTCACCGCCATTACCTGGTTGCTCCGCCCCATTACTGTCGCCTGACTCCCCCAGCTGTTCACCGTCTCCCTGCTGACTCGCCTTCTCCGACACTGCACCGGCTCCATTTTCCGCGGGCTGTGCCGACTCCTCAGTTATTTCCATCCCATCCGATAATACGGTTGTCTCTCTTGCATAGACAGTCCCAGCCGGAAGCTGCATAGATGCAACCGCCACAACAGCAGCCAGGATACCTGCATACATCCTCTTCCTTAACCACATCACACTTCTCCCTCTCTCTTCAAATTTCGCTCATGATTACAACTATTGTATTCTGTACAATCCTTTCTGTAAAGTGATTTCAGAAACTGTTACAATTCACTCTCACAATTTTTGCCATCGTTACATCTAATTCGGTGTGGTTACAGTTCATGTCCAATGATATGAGTTGCCCGACAAATGGGCAACTCATATCATTAAATTAAATGTGAAAATGAAAAGGAGATAGATTGAAGAAATAACGCACAATAATATCTGCGTGGATTTAATGCAGAAATTGCAGCAATATGATAATTAGGTGCAGATTCATTTAAACAGCCCTCTACAAAAAATATCCGGGCAGCCCGAAATAAACCGTCTGCAGTCGTGGGAAACTGCGCGCATTATGGACTGATATTAGTTCACAATCATGCGGAAAATCAAAGACCCCGCTGCAAGCAACGGGGTATCAAACTTGCAGCGCTGCAGAGCAGCGGGGTATTTGACCCTCGCGGCAGTCGCCAAATGTCTGCAAGCAGCCACTTGGCTCGTTGCTCGCGGGAATAAATAGACGTGTAAATGCGGTTCGCTTCATTTGGATAATAAGTAGACCGGGAAAAGTTTTTAAGCCTCTTGCCGAAAAAGGCAGGAGGCTTAACTTAATGTTCGCAACAAAATATATGTGCGAAAGGTGACATATTAGTCATCCTTTTCCCATGATTCAAATATAGCGACGAAAGTTGCGAGCAGCCTTTTTATCATCCCTTAAATTTTTATGCCCTGAGCTTTAACATTCTTGATATATTGTATTTCTAATAATCCACCAAACTCACTCTTCCTCATTCTTTTGCTACATGTATATCCCATTCTTTCATAAAAGTTCTGGGCATGTACGTTTTTTTGAAAGGTCCAAAGTTCTATCAATTCATTATCACGTTCCGCCTGAATTTCCTTTTCCGCTTGAAGCAGCAATTGTTTTCCTACCCCCTGTCCCCACGCTTGTGGCACTACAAAAAGCGAAACGATTTCTGCATCCATATTCTGCTGCCCGCTAAGCCAAAAAATTTCTCCAGCCGGATCGCCACCTCGCAATGCCATTCTCAGATGCCCTTTGTCACAACTTAACACATTTTCCAATATAAAACAAAATCTTTTTTCAGATGCAATCTGTGTTAGTTCATCTGACGAAAAAAGTTCCTTAAATGCTGCCCTCCAAGATTGTGTCAAGATTTGGGCAATAGGTAAAACATCTGCTTTTGTCGCCTGTTGCACAACGATAGAATTATCCATACTTTTCAATCTACCCCTCCCATGTCATCTTTGACACAAATAGCCCCGATATATTCTGTCTTTGCCATTTGAACGTTTGGCCAATTCTACACCTTCTACCGGTTCAGTAAAAAAATGGTCAATAAAGTGGTCAGTGTGTAACTCAACATAACCATTTACAGCATTTCCACAATCGCAAACAGACTCAAACTACATCTACCTCATCAACATTATCAATGCTATATAGATTATAAAAATATCCACCTTTTTGTATCAATGTACAAAAATCTCCACGTTCAACAATCTTACCTCGTCTCATCGCAAAAATTTCATCGAACTGGCTGAGAAGAGATTTATTATATTTGTGGAAAACAGCAATTATCAAGCAATCCAACTTCATCATGTCCGATAATAGCTGTTCTGCAGTAATCGAATCAAGTGCTGAAAATGCTTCATCCAAAATAATAACATCGCTTTTTTTCAGCATCACTCTTGCTAATGCTATTCGTTGCTTTTGCCCACCAGATAGATTTTCTCCGTTATTTTTTATACCATATTGATCACCACCAGTCAACTCATTTATTACTCTATACATCCCCGAAGATTTTAATGCCATTGCATACTCCCTTTCACTAAAATCTCCATATAAAGTTATGTTGTTTTTCACAGTGTCATTAAATAAATATACGTTTTGATTCATGTAAGAGATATGAGTTCCAATATCATTGTATGAAATACCGGTTAAATCTTTTCCATTGACATAAATCTGACCTTTTTCTACAAGTTGCTCTTTAACCAGCAGATTTAAAAGGGTTGACTTCCCCGAACCACTTTCTCCAATTAACGCATATTTTTTCCCTTGAAAAAAAGAAACACATATATCCTCAAATGCAAATGCTTGTTTAAAGCTAAAATTTAAATTCATTATTTCGATTTCATTAATTTTTCCAATCTTTGTATCCACTTCATTTTTATTATCGATACATAGATTGCACACTTTATTAACAATGGACTTTGCCCCATTGATTTTATTGATTGCCTCAGTCATTCCTTCTAATGGCCCTGCTATATTATTGACTAATTGTATAGCTGACATCATCATACTAATGGAATAAATACCATTTAAAACAAAATATCCACCTACTAAATAGCTGATAACAAACATACTCATAGTCATAAGAGTTGCAAATATATTTACAGTTGAAGTGAATAGCAAAAATCTCTGTTTACTCTTTTCAAGTTCCTTATTAACTTCATCATGCTCATTACTCATCCTGGATATGGCAAGGAATTGTCTTATTACCAATCCCCCATAAAACATATCCTTTACTTTGGAAATATAATGGTAAGCGGCAAATAATCGGCGTCTTATAAGTTGCCTCCTGTTTTGGTAGTATTTT
>CAJUQJ010000019.1 GCA_910588215.1 uncultured Lachnospiraceae bacterium | reverse complement strand
TTGTTTGTGATGCGATTAAGGGAATGGATACCCTCTACTTCTCATTTTCAATCTTGGACCTCCCGCAATTAAATTGGCACTTGCGTTTGTTTTAGTCAAAGTGTTAATTCCCATATTCCAAAAACTGTCTTTACTTTCATCACGCTCAAAAATAAATTCGTCCCCAATATTATAAGAAGGGCAAGCCCCCGCATAAGGGTTTGCACAAAACTGTTGTTGCAATTCGGGATATAATTTTTTGTCAATTACGGTTACTTTTACTTTGTATTTCATTTGGCAACTCCTCCTTGATTTCTATTGCAAAATAAGCCCCGACCTCTCCCAAAGAATAGAATGGAGTGTTTGCGGCAATAACTCCGTCGGTGATTCTTTCGTCCAGACATCCTTCGCCATCTTAAAAGCCGCCCATGCCTTCGGTCATCCTGCTCCGCAGTTGCACCACATTTCATCTTTGCATAACTTTCCTCCTGCAAACACTTAAAGCTTTCACTGGGAAGCCTTGTATATCTACCTTCTGTATCAGCCTTAACACACTTCTCCCATGAGGGCTCATTCACCCTTTCAACATTCCTTCAAATACCGCTTTTTCCACCGTGAACTCCTGCGCGCCCATATATCCCGGCGCCACCTCATACTCGTCAAAGACGATCACGATATTTCCATCCGCATCGAAATAGAAGTTCTGGTCTTCCCTTAAGCCCTGCCAATTCAGTTCCGGCATATCTTCACTGTCCACCCAGTACATATTCATCTCGTCTTCCGCCATCAAAGCCCTCATCTGGTTGCGGATGTCCTCGCTCATCACTTCCTGATAGTCACTGTTTTCCTGAAAAAGATCCCTAAGCTGTACCTGCTGCCCGCTCTGTTTGTCGATCGTATAGAATCTATAGGATTGTGCCCCGCTGGCTGCCGCCTGAAAGACCGACAGCTTCAGTGTGAAATACTTCTCATTATCCGTTACGGTCTCATGATGGATCTCCAATGTCCCATACCCCTCTTCCATCTGCGCGGATTCCTTAAATTCCTCGATCAGTCGATCTGTCACTTGATCAATATCAAAATTGACCTGCTCTACTGTTTCCTGCAGCCCCTGAGATTCTTCTGCCGTTTCCGTTTCCTTCTCCTCCGTCTCAGCCGCTGCCATATCATTCTCCTTCCCTGCAGTCTCGGTTTCTGCCGTTGTGCTCTCCGTTCTTTCTTCTGCCATATCTTTCACCACAATCTGCGGTACTTCAACATCTGCATTATAGTGGTCACTCTCAAACTGATAGTCCCGGAATGTGACTGCCTGGAACAAACGCCCAACCACCGGTAAGTTTCCCATGGCGTAAGCCACATCCGCTCCCGTGTTCGGCAAAAGCACCAACACAACTGCAGCGGCTGCAACTGCGGCGGCTATGCGGAATCGGTGAATCTTACCACTACCTTCTGTCGCACGTCTGATGCGCTGCTCCATCTCCTCCGGCACCGGAATCCTCTGATATGTCTCCTTGCCTGCCAAAATCCTTTTTTCCAGCTCCGTGAACTCCTTCATCTCTTCTGTTACCAGCTCTTTTACATGTTCTTGATTTTCCATATGTTTCATACTTTGATACACCCTTTCCTTTCTGGCTCTTTTGGTCGAATCATCTCACATATCCCTCTTCAAGTAAGTTCTCTGCGCAGTTTATCCAGCGTCCTGTACAGACGGCTCTTGACTGTACTCAGATTTTCCTGCAATATCTCCGCGATCTCTGACAATGGCTTATCCTCATAAAACCGCAGGATGATCAGCGTCTTCTCCTGCACGGACAGACGATCGAGGGCCTCTTGTAGTTCTGGATCCACTTCTCCTTGCTCCGGCGAAGCGATCATATCTTCCCGCAGTATCTCTCGTTCTTTCTCGTATCTTTTCAGATAGTCTTTGGCCGTGTTGATCATGATCCGATAGATCCATGTTCCGGCAAATCTTTCCTCCCGCAGGCTGCGTGCCTTAGCCATCGCTTTACAGGCACCCTCCTGCACGATATCCATGGCGTCTGCTTCCTGATGCACATAGCTGAATGCCAGCCGGTAGTAACTCTCATAATTCTCCAGAAGAATGCTCCGGACCAGTGCTTCCTTCCTGTTGCGCATATCCTCTTCCTTCCTTTCCCTTCGTTTGTGCCTATTAGACAGAGTGCCCCTTTGAAAAGTTTCATTCCCTTAATATTTTTTCAAAAAGGACCATACCCTGAAAAGATATGGTCCTTTTTCCTCATATGACGAAGCATTATATATTCTGTGTGTTCTTTGAACCGCTCTTACCGCTCCGCGATCTTCACAAGCAGCCTCACGATCATCTCCATCTCATCGATACAGGCATACTCGTATTTGCCATGGGCATTTCCGCCGCCTGTACACAAGTTTGGACAGGGCAGTCCCATATAGGACAGCCTGCTGCCATCCGTACCGCCTCTGATCGGGGACACGATCGGCTCCACTCCCAGCTGTTCCATGGCAGCCTTTGCTTGTTCCACGATAAACATATGCTCTTCGAGCACTTCTCTCATATTATAGTAGGAATCCTTCATGTCAATCCGGAAGGTCCCCTCACCGTACTTTTCATTCAAAAATCTGCCGATCCGCAGGAAATTCTCTTTCTTCTGCTCAAACTTCTGCCTGTCATGATCCCGGATGATATAGTCCGCCGTCGTTTCCTCCACTGTGCCCTGCAGGGAATCCAGATGATAGAAGCCCTCATAACCGCTGGTATACATGGGATTTTCCGCCACCGGCAGCATGGACTGGAATTCCTGTGCCATCAGGATGGCATTGCGCATCTTATCCTTGGCCGAGCCGGGGTGCACACTTCTTCCGCGTACAGTCAGCCGCGCTCCTGCCGCATTGAAATTCTCATATTCCAGTTCACCCAGCCTGCCGCCGTCTACCGTATAAGCATAGTCTGCACCGAAAAGCTTCACGTCAAAATAATCTGCACCGGCTCCCACCTCTTCATCCGGCGTAAAGCCGACCCTTATCTTGCCATGGGAGATCTCCGGATGCTGCAGCAGATACTCTGCCATCGCCATGATCTCCGCCACGCCCGCTTTATCGTCTGCGCCGAGCAGTGTGGTACCGTCAGTCACGATCATCCGTTTACCTTTATAAGATGCCAGCTCCGGGAAATCAGCTACCCGCATCACCACTTGTTTCTCCGCATGCAGTACGATATCCTCTCCGTCATAGTCTTCTATGATCCGCGGCTTTACCCCCGCGCCGGTCACAGCCGGTGAGGTATCCATATGGGCGATAAATCCCATGACAGGAGCATCCTCCTGCCCCATGGATGCCGGAATCGATGCATACACATAACAGTGCTCTTTGTCGTATGTGATCTCCTCTGCCCCCATTTCCCTAAGCTCTTTCTCCAGAAGCGTCGCCAGATCGTGCTGCTTCATGGTGGAGGGCATAGTTGTACTACCCTCCGAAGACTCCGTGTCAATCTTTACATACGCCAGAAATTTTTCTATTACTCTTTCCATTTTTACCTCCATTCCGAAGCGTTTTATTTTATAGTTCCCCTTCAGACACCGCATACCGTCACAATCCCATCTTCCCCAGGATCCCATCTGCGCTGACTCCCGGATGGGTCAGATACAGTCTGCAGATCTGCCTTACCAGTTCTTCATCGATGCTATGCCGGGCAGCAATCTCTATAACGGAGATTCCCCTATCCGTATCCCGCATCACTGTCTGTACCACTTTCTTCATATTTTGCCCATTATTGCCCGTTTCCTTCATCTGATGAGCAATCTCTATCTTTTCTACCCGAAACGATCCCTCCTCTCCAATCTCCAGCACGGCAAAGGTGATAGGCTGGGTAAACCTTCTGGGCCCGCAGCTGCCAGGATTTAACAGCAGCAGCCCGCCGTTTCTCTTCTGTTCATACTTATGAGAATGACCATATATGATGATATCCATACCCTCTCTGTCTTTCGGGATATGTTTCTTATTGTGCACCATGAAAAAGCGGACACCATACAGCTCAAATGACAGCGTTTCCGGCAGATCCGCCGCCCACTCCTTATCATTATTGCCACGCACCGCAAAAGTCGGGGCAATTTCCTCCAGAGCCCGCAGAATCTCAGGGCTGTTGATATCTCCACCATGCAAGATCCTTTCACAGCCCCGCAGAGTCTTCTCCACCTCTGGACGTAGAAGTCCATGGGTATCCGATATGATTCCTATTCTGTGCATAACAGCCTCCCTTTCGCCGCTTTGTCTCAACCGGCTCCCGTCAAGTCGGAAAGCGGCCGGAATGTATACCCCATCTTTTCCCACTTCGTCAACAGTTCGTCCAGAATCTCCCCGTTCGTCTGCGAAGTATTATGCAACAATACAACGGCTCCGGGATGAACCCGCGTGGTCAGCTTGTCAAAGGCTTCCTCATGGCTGGGCTGCTTGTCCGTATCCCAGTCCACATAGGCGAGACTCCAGAAGATCGTCCGATAACCCAGTGCCTGCGCCATCTTCAGATTCTCTACATTGCACTTACCTTGAGGCGGCCGATAATAGGGCGACAGTTCCGTACCTGTTATCTCTTGGAATAGAGTCTCCACATCTTCCATCTCCTCCCGGAAGGTCGTCTGATCGGAGATCATAGACATATCCGGATGATGATACGTGTGATTTCCAACCGTATGTCCTTCTTTCACCATACGCCTCACCAAATCAGGCGCCGACTCCAGATAATGCCCTACCACAAAAAATGTAGCCTGCACATCATGCTTTTTCAGTGCATCCAGAATCGGTTCCGTATTGCCGTTCTCATAGCCACAGTCAAAAGTGAGATAGATTACTTTCTCCCTGTCTTCACCTACATAGTAGGCATCGTACCAAGCCAGATCCGGTGCCGAGGCGTTTCCTGTCGGCTGCATTCCTGCTTCCCCGAATCCCAACCCCCAATCCTCGGAGGTAAGCGTAAGCTCCCATCCTGCCGGCGGCTCTTTCTTATTATGCCCTTGTTCGGCCTCTTCCTGACGGTCAGACATATCCTTATCCGAATTCCACCGGTTCTGCAACATAAGATCTGCATCCCAGCTAATATTGTCTTCGCTGACCGTCCCCAGCATTCTCACATAATCCTGAATTGCCTGCGCCGGAGAGATCTCCGTCTTCACGGCCTGTTCCTGCTGCTCTTTCGTCAGTTCTCCCGAAGACACTGCCAGTTTATACACTGTGCCATCTTCCAGGCTCATGCCGTCTGTCGTAAACAAACGATATTCATAGGGCTGTCCACTGCCATCCGCATCAAACCCCGCATCCCGCATCGTCTTGATCTGCGCCCCGGTCAGCTCCAGGACAGAAATGGATGAAGAAGCAGGCCGTATCATATTGACCATACCGGAATCAATCTCTCCCTCATATAGATACCAGCCCAACCCATATCTGTTTCCCCACTGACTGCTGTTCTTTCCATTCAGAGAGATCAGGGCACAGTCTGCCCCTACCGCGATGCCTTCTGCTGACGCCACCAACTCTGCGGTTTTTTCCAGCGATAATGTCTGCGTCGCCGTCCCATACACATCATCAGAAGTCCCGGAAAGCAAACTCTCATTGACGCGGTCAAAGGCGGCCAGCATTCCTGCCGCATCTGTTTCACCGGTTATCAGACGCCGGATCTCCTGTGCGATGGGAACGAGCTGCTTCTCCCAACCCACATAGACGAGAGGAACCGTCCTGCCGCCGGATATCATATCCACAATCTCCCAGTATGGACTGCCCTCCACGATCACATTGTCATGCAGGGTAGGAATATCGTTAACATTAGCCAGAAGCGCCTGCTGTCCCTCCAAGGTCGAAAGAAAATCCATAAACTGAAGCGCCGCCTCCAGCTTCTTCTCGTTCCCCGGTTCCGCCAGTGACCGGTTGATCCCTATATATTTAGAGACACTCCTGGTCAGCATATTATCACCGGAATTCTCCCCCAACCAGGGCATTATACCAAATTCATAGGTCTTACCCTCCTCCGTCGTCCATTCATACTCGTTGATACCCAGCCCCAGATAGAAGACACTGTCTCCTTCCATGAACCGCACCCGATCCATATTCTCTTGTGTGATCAGCCCCGCATTCACCCACTTATTAAAGTAGTCTGCCGTCTCTTTCAGTCCCGCATTGCCAACCGCCTTTTTCTCTCCTTTCGGAAATCCTTCTTTCCATTCTGCCCCTTCCGGCGTACTGAAATATACCGTATTCCCCAGGTTGAAGAAATAGCTGAAACTATAGCCGTCCAGATTCATACCGTTCCCCATCGCCTGCAGGCCGGACGCCTCGATCTGCTTCGCCAGCGCTACAAGCTCCTGAAAATCTTTAGGCACCTTCCATCCATGTTCTTCCAGAATCGTCTTATTATAGTTGATGCCGATGATCTGATAACCACAGGGCAGCAGATAGATTGCACCGTTCACATCCTGCGCTGCCAATAAATTTTCCGAATACTCATTGACGAAATCATAGTTGGACAAATCCAGAAGGTATTTCTGCTGAGATTCCCTGCTGAAATTCTGGGTAGAAATATAGATATCCGGAATATCTCCATGTTCCAGAGAGTACTGCGCATACCCGCTGCCGTTTCCGCCGGCATAGCTGGTGATCTCCAGCTCCACATCAGGATATTTCTCATGAAAAGCTTCCAGGAACGCGTCGGAGATCAGGAAATGATAATTGGTGATCGTCAGTCTGTCCCCTGTATTCTCCTGTCCGATTGCCGCATCTGCCTGTTCCTGTATGCCGTCCTGCTTCTCATTTACAGCAGTTTCTCCATTACCGGCACAGCCCGTCAGCAGCACTGCAAACAATACACCGGCAGCACACGTCAGCTTTGTGATTTTATATCGTATCATACCTGCATCTACTGTTATTCTTGCCATATTTACCTCCATGCCGAAGCAATTGAATCATACACCTTTATAGCCGGACAACATCCATATCATTTTCTCTACGTTCAAAGGTTTCGTCAAATGGCCATTCATCCCCGCCTCTTTTGTCTTACGGATATCCTCTTCATAGACATCCGCAGTCATCGCCAGGATCGGAATCTCCCCGGCATCCTCCCGCTCCAGTCTACGGATCGCCCTTGTTGCATCCAGTCCATCCATCACCGGCATGTGCACATCCATCAAGATCACGTCAAAGGTTCCCGTAGGACTGCTGCAGAAAAGATCTACGGCCTGTTGCCCATTCTCCACCATAGTGACCTCAGCGCCTTCATCCGCAAGCACCGTCCCGGCAATCTCCAGATTCAACTCCACATCATCGGCCAGCAACACTTTAAGTCCTTTCAGATCTGTTCTGCGCTCCTTCTTCTGGGATGGCGGATAGAAGTGAGACAAAGTCTTAAACAGCACATTCACGTCGATAGGCTTAGACAGATGCGCATCCATGCCCGCCTCTCTGGTACTGCGGATATCCTCCTCGTAAGCATTGGCAGTCATCGCGATGATAGGAATCACGGCCGCGTCTTCGCGGTTCAGGGCACGAATCGTCTTCGTAGCGGTAATGCCGTCCATCACCGGCATCATAATATCCATAATGATCACATCGAAAGTGCCCGGCGGATTATTGCTGAAAGCCTCCACAGCCTCCTGCCCGTTCATAGCCGGCGTGATCACTACGCCTTCCTCCTCCAAAATACTTCTTGCAATCTCCAGATTCAGCTCGATGTCCTCCACCAAAAGTGCCTTCATTCCCTTCAGATTAGCGTGGAAATCGGCTTTGTTGTCATCAGCCTTCGCATCCACATCGATGTCGAACCAGATTTCGATCACAAAAGTGGTGCCCACGTTCACTCGACTTGTTACCTCGATCGTGCCACCCATCATATCCACGAATTTCTTCGTGATCGCCATACCCAGCCCCGTGCCCTTGTAGGTCGTACGCATACCGCCGTCCTCCTGAGCAAAAGCTTCAAACAGATGCGGCAGGAACTCCTCTTTCATACCGATACCTGTATCCTCAAGCTCAAACCGATACAAGGCCCTGCCATCCGCATCTCCTTTCTCTTTGGCCCGCATATAGATGGTGCCGCCGTCCGGCGTAAATTTCACGGAATTACCCAGGATATTGATAAACACCTGCCTCAGATGCAGTTCATCACCTATCAACAGCGGGTGAGCAAACTCGTCGATCTCACATTTTAACTCCAAATCCCGCACCGCCAATTGTCCGCCGATGATAGAAGCACAGTTATTGATGCAAGTCCTGATATCAAAGCTCTCGTGATTCACCTTCGTTTTGCCTGACTCAATACGGCTCATATCCAGCACGTCATTGATCAGTCCCAACAGATGTTGGGAGGAACCACTGATCTTATTCAGACAGTCATACACTTTATCCTGGTTGCCAATGTTTTTCAGGGCAATATCAGTCATACCCATGATGCCGTTGATCGGTGTACGAATGTCATGACTCATATGGGAAAGAAAATCACTCTTTGCCTGGTTTGCGCTATTGGCCTCCTCCGCAGCCTTCTGAAGCAGCTTATTTGCCTCATCCTTCTGTCTCATAAGCTGCTTATCTGTCTTGGCGATCATGGTGATCACAATGATCACTACCATCGAGGCCAGAAATACAAGGGATACTGCTCCGAAAAACAGCATCGTTCGATCTAACAGCAGCGATGTGTTGGCCCCCAATACCTCCGTAGGCACAAACAAGAGAATCTGCCAGTTTTCCGAAGAGAGAACGGCATTGGCCACATACCAGTCACTCTTGTGCCCGTTCTCATCCGTAAACCGAAATTCCAACGCCGTATTTTTCCTTTCCTGCATCTGCTCTATAAAGTCCTCATAAGTGCCACCATGTATGATCAGGAAATCCTTCATGGCATTCAACACATTATAACCCTCGATAAAATTGTCGGCATAAGTGTACTTGTACAGCCTCCTTCCGTCCTCATTGATCAGATACGTATAACATTGATCACCGAAACCACTCACCGAGATCCGCTCCCTCATCGTATCCATCTCCACTCCCAAAGCAAGATGCGTGATCTCCACACCGTCAGAAAGTCGGATGGACTCTGAAAGCCGCTTCATGAAAACGAAGTAGGAAGCATCTCTATGCGGTATCTCCGTCACCACCAATTGCCAGTCGTCCGCTCCTGTCATCAGTAACTGTGTCTGCTGCCATCGTCCGGTGGCAAGATCCGACGCATAATAGTTCCCTTTGGTATCATATGCAAATACGATCGAATCGGTCTTATCGATGAAATCTGAAGTAGATGCCAGAACATCCAACAATTCCTGTGTCGTCGTCAGCTGCTCATATCGGATCATATGTTCACAGGCCAGAACCTGCTGCCAGGAGTGTTCTATCACACCGTCTACGATCTCAGACGCCTTATCCGTAAACTCAACGATATGTTTCCTGCGCTCCTCGAAAAGCTGGGACTCCAGAAAGGTGACATAATTCCCCGATACCGCCACCAGGATCAGAACCGCAAAAATAATAAAAATAGTCGGCGTTCCTTTCAGGTTCCTCTCTTTGATCTCCTGCAATTCCCTATCCTCGCTCATATACATCTCTCTGACAATCCCTTCAACACAAAAAAATCCAAAGATGTTCATGGCATATTCTTAAACATCTTTGGATGATCCGTAAAATTATGTTCCTGTCATTTCTGCATCAAGTCACTTATTTCCATAATTGTGTCCCTGCTATGCTGAAATAACCTTATAAATTCCAAGAATACCCATCTGCAATCTCTTATTCATTTTATCATAGGGCAATCTCATTTACAATATTATATGTGACAGCTAGACTTCCTGACGTAACAGTTCGTTACAGTTCATGGCCAATCTTTACCGATTCCCCAGCAGCATCTCTCCACTAAATTTCCTCAGAGATGTCTTTAGCAAAAGCCACGCCAACAAGACGAGAATCAAGGCCAGCCCTGCCAAGATCCAAGCGTTGATCAATATCGCACCAAGAAACTGTCCGGCAATCAGAAATACTACCGGCAATACAAGAAATGCTGCCTTCTGTTGGGCTTCCATCACATTCTGTGCCTTCGCCGAACAGCGTACGATCAACGTGATGGCAATCAGCGAGACTGACGGAGATAAAAACGCAAGTATCAGTAACCAGCTGATCCCCGGGAGCAGCATCCCACCGCTCAGCACGTTGATCTCCACACCCAGCACAAGAAACATCACCAGAAAAGAAATCCAGGACACCAGCATACTGAACAAGAAGGAGGAAAGCACCTTCCCATGAAACAGCTGTTTTACAGTCAGCGGACTGTACAGCAGCGTCTCCAGCGTGCTCTGTTCCTTCTCCCCGACAAAGGAGCTGGCCGCCATCACAGAAGCAGCCATGATCGGAATGATCAGGAAAAACAAGGGCAGTATATTGTCAAACAAAAGAGTGACCATAAGCTCCTCTGTCTCCTTATTCTGCATTTCTTCCGGCATCATCCTCATAAGCTCCTGCAGTTCTCCCATCTCCTGCGGTGCAAAATGAGCCGAAAGCAGGAATATGGACGGCACCACCAATGTCAGCACTAGCGGCACTATCACTATCGTCAGCAGCAGCTGCCTGTTTGCGGTAATCTCCCACATGTCCTTTTTCACGATCGCACTTATTGCTCTGTTCATATTCTTCCTCCATTCCGAAGCGCCACAAACTCTAACTGAACTTGTTCAGTTTATTGAACTAAATTGTTCATCAGAGAATTTATCGTTCCACAGTCAAAGCAAAATAAATATCTTCCAGCGAAGGTCTACTTGCCGACACATGATAAATCTTCCCGCCGCTTTCCACGATCTGTCTGACAATACGCGGAATCTCATCCTCCGACGTGATCTCAAGCATAAGATTCCGTACCTCTGTCCCCTTGCCTTCTGCAGCCAAGTTAATGATCTCTGCTGACATTTTCTTCTTCTCATGCTCGTAACAAACATTCTCCTTCAGAAGCGCATCCGGTACACGATCCGCCTGAATCCGTACTCGCATGCCGGAACTTATCCCGTCCCGCAGCTCTTCCAGCGTTCCAACCGTCAGCAGCCTGCCTTCGTCGATCAATCCGTAACGGCTACAGATTTCCTGCGCATAGCGAAGCTGATGTGTGCACAGAAAAATCGTCATCCCCTGCTCTTTCGCCAAGGTGAGAATCATCTGGTTGACATTGTGTGCACTTTCAGGATCCAATCCCGATGTCGGCTCATCCAGAAACAGAATCTTCGGGCGATGCATCAGCGCACGGGCGATGGAAAGCCGCTGCCGCATGCCCGTTGAATAAGCCGACAGCTTTTGCCCAGCTGCCTCCGCAAGTTCCAGCTGCCGCAGCAATTCTCCGGCCCGCTTCCTGCTCTCAGCCTCCCCGATGCCAAACACAGAGCCGTAAAACACAAGGTTCTGCATTCCCGTCAGATTATTATACATTTGGGCATGTTCCGTCATCACCCCTGAAAGAGCATGCACCTTCTCCGGATTCCTTGCGGGATCCTCACCGAACACCAGACATTCTCCTGCGGAGGGTTGCAGCATCCCGTTCAACACCTTGACAGTGGTTGTCTTACCTGCACCATTTGGCCCCAGAAATCCAAACACCTCTCCCGGTTCCAACGTAAGACTCATATCCGCCACCGCAGTCTTCCCGCCTGCGTAGATCTTCGACAACTGTTTCATTGCTACTGCATGCATCCTGATTCCTCCATTTCCTTCCCGAAAACCGTGTCATCGCTTTCTTTATAACGTCCTTTAAGCTTCTCGAGAATCCGCTGAAACGCTGCCTCCTCATGAAGCGCCGCAAACGCTGGATTCTCAGCAACTGCCTCCACCATGCTTCTGCGCACCAGCTTCCCGTCCCGGGGCATATCTTCTCCCAGGATCATCCGGTTTTCCAACCAATCATCCACTGTATCAAAATAAGCATCACCATGCAGTTTAAGCGGCCATTCGATCTTCATGACCAGCTCCGTATACTGCTCCAGATAAGTGCATGCCTTCCCGGTATCGCCAAGCGTCATATACCCCTGCGCCGCAGAGATATAATACGGAAATAAAAGTGCCGGGTGCAGTTCTCCCATCCGAAAAGTCTCTGCCAGCGCCGTGATCCGCCGATGCGTCTCATCAAACAGTGCCCGATCCTCCACACACAGTTCCTGATAATGGATCAACAGGTTCAACAGTGCGGACAGATACTGATAGATGCCAACCTGGCATACCGACTTCGCCTCTTGCATTCTTCCTGTCATCCTGTATGCCAAAGACAGCAGTGCTTCCTGCGACATCAGCAGCAGTTCCGTCCCGTCGATCATCTCTACCACCTCATCCGGCTGGCCCAATGACAGCAGACATACCGCCTCCATATTCCTGGACTCTCTTGCCAGCTCCACATCGCAGCTCTCCGTCCGGACACGGACGAAAAGTTCCCTCGCCTCTTTCAGGATTTCCTGTACCTTCCCTGCATCACCGGCCAGCATACTGTGATTGACAAGCAGCGTTCCCATCAGAAACAATAACGGAAAGCACGCATAATATTCCCGGATCACCGCTCTGCACTGCTCCATCACTTCCTCAAAAGGCTGCTCAGCGAAATTCTTTGACAACTGACGGTATACCTCCCGGATCTCCTCCCTTGTCATCTGCGGTTGATAGCCCATCAACTCATCAATACTGATATGAAAAAGTGTCGCCAGCTGTGGCAGAAAAGTGATATCCGGGTAACTTTGACCCGTTTCCCACTTCGAGACGGAAGCCTTGGATACCCCGATATAGCCTGCGATATCGTCCTGGGTCAACCGAAACTCTTTCCGTTTTGAATGAATGATCTTTGCGATATTGATCTCCTTCATATACACCCCTTTGCTCCTCCGCTAATAGTATCCATTTCTTATCTGTATTATACAGGTTGACAAATTTAACAGGCAAGCGACCTATGTTTTACTTTTCTTGACAAAATCAACCGTTAGGAAACTTCGATTCCCTATATGAAAAAAGGAAGGCTGCTTCATCTCACAGCCTTCCCCATTTTCTTCAAAAGAACACTAACATCAATCGGTTTCGTCAGGAAATCATCCATACCGCTTTGTATCGCCCGCTCCCGGTCTTCCTGGAAAGTATTGGCGGTGCATGCATAGATCAGCACTGATGCCGCATCCGCGCGTGTAAGTTTCCG
This sequence comes from uncultured Lachnospiraceae bacterium, assembly GCA_910588215.1. Lineage (GTDB taxonomy): Bacteria > Bacillota > Clostridia > Lachnospirales > Lachnospiraceae > UBA3282. Next base: position 52,833 of record CAJUQJ010000019.1, on the reverse strand, counting down.
TATCTCGGCTGCTGCCGTGCAGCCGTCCATTACAGGCATCTGCATATCCATCAGGATGATCGCGAACTCCCCGGGTTCCGATTCCCGGAACATATTGAGCGCCTCCTGGCCGTTTGCCGCATGCGCTGTCTCGAATCCTTCCATAGACAGAATCTCCAACAGCACTTCCGCGTTCAGATCCACGTCCTCCACCACCATGATCTTGCCCTGTCGCCCTATGCTGCCTGCCTGCTCTTCTCCTGCACCTGCATCCCCCTTCTGGCATCTATCCCCGCATTCTTCTGCCTCCTCCTGCAGATATTCTGGTATCTCTTTCACGATCAAAGAAGGAATCGTGACCGTAAATGTGCTCCCCACATTCAGTTCGCTCTCCACTGTGATATCGCCGCCCATGGCATTTGTCAGCAGCTTACTGATAGCCATGCCAAGCCCGGTGCCTTTGATTCCCTCCGAGTGACGATGTCTCTCCTGGCTGAAAGAATCAAAAATCTGTCCGATATACTCCTTGGAGATCCCGATCCCTCTGTCCTCACAGCAATAGGTAGTGAGCACATGTGATTCATCTGTCTGTCTCTGACTGACCGACAGCTTGATCCATTTACCCTTCGGTGTGAATTTAGCCGCATTGCCGACGATATTCATCAGAATCTGTTTAGTTCTCGTCACATCGCCTGCAATGCAGGGCACCTTGATCTCCTTTTCCACGATAAATTCTACGCCACGGCTCTCAATATTATCCGCCTGCATGGCAACGATCTCATCGATCATCGACGATATCAACATCGGCTCTCTGATGATATCCACTTTACCCGCCTGCAGCTTGGACATATCCAGCACATCGTTTACCAAAGACAGCAGATAATTGGCCGTACTCTGGGACTTGCGCAGCCATTCCCTGATCTGCCCTCTCTGTCCCTCATTGTCAATGTGAGCCATAATCAGATGATTCATGCCGATCAGACCGTTCAGCGGCGTACGGATCTCATGACTCATATTGGAAAGAAACTCCCGCTGTGACCTGGTTCGTTCCGCCGCAATCAATGTCTTGTTCTGATATTTCATAACGATCAGTAACATAATGACTACCGTCATCATACTCAGCACCAGCATCACCATGCTCATGGTGACAAACGTCTTGCTCTGCTCCGTAAACACCGACTCACTGAGAGACATGATGAAATACAGGTTCATTTCCTCATCAAAAGGAATAAAATAGAACAGCTCCTGATGCTCTTCTCCCTCATGGGAGTGATAGAATGCGAAAGTTTCCCTGCTTTTCAGTTTCTCAGCCACTTCTTCATTGTTCATCTCCGAAGATACGGCTTCCGCCAAATGATCGAACAGGTTGTTATATTTATTACGGTAGCCTTCCTTGCCGATATCTACGATATAACTACCCTCCATATCGATAAGCGCACTGTGCCCCCTGCCGTGCCCGTCCTTCTTGTAGCTGTCGATGACCATCTTATCCTGAATGGAAGAAATGTCGCTGACACCTATCATAGCAAGCATTCTCATCCCGTCCACTTCATAATCCTGCAGTCTGACGCCGTAAAGAATCTGTTCTTTCACTGTCCCGTCTCCTGCCGTCTTCTCATCAAACCGGGCCACGACCCGCTCCTCTCCGTTGGCAAAATACGACATCAGCTCTTCTTTGCTGCTAACACCACCGAGGTCCTCCGCTCCACATTGCCCCATACAAAGTGTACCGTCCTTCGCCAACAGATAGATATGGGTAAAGCTGCTGGCTTCGCACTCCAGATCCATCCTGCTCTCTATATCCTCAATCGACTCGCAGCCATAGTTTACGAAACGCTCCTGGATCTCCGCAAGATCTTCCCAGCATATCTCGATATAAGTCTCGATCGTAGACTTATCATGTGCCGCGATCTCACTGATCGAATGAATAATATTATCCAGGATCGTTCTGTTCAGCTGCCTGATATAAGTAAATGTGACACCAAAGATAATGAGCAGCGCGGAAACAACCAACAACAAATAAACATATCGATGTTTCTTTTCCACCAATTCCATCCCCTTGTTTATAACTTTAGATTCATCATATTCCTTTTTTGTGGAAAAGTCCATATTCTACTGTAATTGTCAGTCCCAAAATACGAGCCGCTGTCACAATATACAGACAAAGTCAGTTAGATCGCCCGGCTCCAGCCGTCCACTGGCAGTCTCACTCCAGCTCCGTAATCTTCCTCCTGAAAGTAAACCATAAAGACACTGCCGTGATCATAGCTGCCACAAGCACCACGCCCGGACTCTCCCGCGGCTCTCTGCCAGAGGCAATGACCAACTGTCTTAACAAGATAAAAAGCATCGAACTGACGATCGTCACCGTAACCGATTTCCTGAGCATTCCCGCCGCAAAAGTCCAAAGTCCCAGACAGCAAAATACCACGATCGTCGTCACCGACCTCACTATAAAATACCGCAGGACGGCTGCCGAGAAGGTATCCGCGAGCAGATTGAATTTCCTGTCGATCCCTACCAGGAACAGCCCGCAGCACGTATATCCGACCGCCAGAGAGAGCACGATAAAAAGTGTGATCACAATCAGCTTTGCCGCGATCATCTTTTTCTTGTCCACTGGATAAGTGAACATCAGAAGAATCGTCCTGTTATTATACTCGCTGATGACCAGCTCCCCGTTCAGCACCGCAAAGAAAACAATGAAAATACAGGCGAATATCATCTCCGCTGACTGGAAAGCATTGTTAAAGTCGTGCACGGTGTCGGAAGAATCCGTAATCGACGCAAGCAGAAAAAATATCCCCAGAACAATTGCCAGCGCCGAAAGCAGGGTATACTTCCAGAAAGGTGTTTTCTTTAATTCCAGTCTTATCAAGTGTTGTATAGTCATGCTCTTTCTTCCTCGCTTTCTCCTATTTCCTGTTTCCGACTGCTTCTGATCTAAGCAGCGTTTCACATTATAGCTGCCTTCCTTTACGCCAGACAAATCTATTCGTCTTCCGTGATCACATGAAAGAAATAATCCTCCAGTGACTTCTGCTTCCTGCCAATCCCCAAGAACATAACCTGCTCCCGCACCAGAACAGTCGCGATCTCATTCACCGATGCCGCAGAGTCATAAATCTCTATCACATCCTCCGTGATCATCTTGAAATCCCTGATCCCCAGCTTCTCTTCCAGCAGGCAGCCCGCACGGCTCGCCTCTTCCACTTCCAGTTCAATGAAGTCCTTCTGGTACTTGTGTATCTCGGACATGGCAGTTTCCTGCAGCAGCCTGCCATTCTGGATGATCCCTATCGTATCCGCGATCTGCTCCACCTCCGATAAGATATGGCTGGAGATCAAGATCGTAGTCCCGCATTCCTGATTGATTCGTTTGAAAAGCGTCCTCATCTCCCGGATTCCTTCCGGATCCAGTGCATTGATTGGCTCGTCCAGGACCAGCAGCTCCGGTCTGGCCAGAATCGCCCGTGCGATGGCCAGCCGCTGTTTCATCCCCATAGAATAATGGGAGACTGTCTTCCCCTCGATATCCCGCAAATCCACCAGCTGCAGTACCTCATCAATCCGCTCCTTATTGTGGAACCCCATGTATTCACAGTGCAGCTCCAGATTCTGTCTCCCTGTGATCTTTTCATAGAAATATGGACTTTCGATAATGGAACCGATGCGCTTTAGACATTCAGAACTCTCCTCCTCCATCTTTTTACCCCAAATGGTGATATCACCACTGTCAGGACGCGTCAGGTTCAGCAGCATTTTCATCACCGTGCTCTTACCCGCCCCGTTTGGCCCGACGAACCCATAGATCTCACCTTCCTTCACATGGATGTTTACGCCGTCTACAGCGACTTTACCCTTATAGCTTTTCCGCAGATCATGCATCACGATCATATGATCCATCCTGTATGCCTCCTCTCGTCGTTTAAGCAGCAGTATACAGCACAGAGTTCTCTTTTCCATGCCGGAAATCTAACTTTTTTCTAACATCTCCTGTCTGTGTCTCCTGTCTTCCCTGAAACAGACGCCCGTGAAGAAGGTTCAGAATGCTTTACGGAAGCGGATGTGAATATTACCCTGAAGAGCGTCCTCACACCGGGTTCACTCTCAACCTGCAGCTTTGCTCCCATCCGCAGGGCAAGTTCCCTGGCGATCGCCAGCCCCAAACCGCTTCCGCTGCCTTTCCTCGCAGTGGTATAATTGCGGTCAAACACCAATTCCTGCTCCCTGTCAGTGATCCCCTTGCCGTGGTCTTCCACTTCGATCACAGTCTCCCCGGTAAAACACTGCAGGCGGATACCGAGAAATCTCCCGTCACCGCCGTGCTTTATTGCATTTTCTATGAGATTTTTCAAGATTCTGATGAGTGCCGCCTCATCTCCGCAGACAAACACCGGCTCTCCACACACCTGAATCTCTACTTCGTACCGCGCCTTTTCCAGGATGTCATAATATTCCAGCATCACTTCTCGGCACAATCTGGTCAGATCTATCCTTTGCAGCGCAACACACATATCCCCCGATTCCAACTTGGACATCGTAAAATACTGTTCGATGACAGCCACCAGCTCATCGGTCTTCTCCTCGATCTTTGCCGCCATTTTTTCTACTTTCTGCAGATCACGCTTCTTCATCCTGCCCGCCAGCAGCTCACTGTACCCCTTCAAGACCGTGAGCGGCGTCCGCAGATCATGAGATATGTTGGTCAGCACCTGCATCATGGCCAGCCTAGCTCGGCGGTCCTCGGCTTTTTGCCGATAGAAGTTCTCTAACAGGCGATTCAACTGTGCCGTCAGTTCCCGGATACCCCAATCGGTAGAAGGCAGGAGCACATATCCATCACCTTCCGCGCTCATCAGCTCACCGATCCGCTTCGTCACATAGACAAGTTCCCTGTTAAGCCTTCTGTTGGCATCCCATTCCCGAAGATACAGCAGGCCAAACAGTGCGGCCGCTATTACAGCTAAGACAGTCATTTACGCTTCCTCCATTTTGTAACCGATCCCCCAAAGCGTCTTAATGTACGCAGCTCCCTCCCCGGAAGCTGCCTTCAATTTCGCCCGCAGTCTGTTGACATGGGTATTCAGAACATTTTCATTGCCAAAATAGGGTTCCTTCCATATCCGTTCATACAGCCGTTCCTTCGAGAATGCCTGGCCCGGATGAGATGCCAACAGGCTCAAGATCTCAAATTCGGTGCGGGTCAGTTCCACCATCACTCCGCCTGCCCGTACCGTATGCCTGGTCACATTTATCTCCAAATCCCTAAACCGGATCAGGTCATCACTAATGCTCTTTCCATCCTTGTACTCCGTGTCGCGCCCGACACCGGCACTGTATGCTTTCACGCTAACAGCCCGCCTGATATTTGCCCGGATCCTGGCTGTCAGCTCTATTAAGGAAAAAGGCTTCACCACATAATCATCAGCCCCCAGATTCAACCCCAGAGACTTGTCCTTGTCATTATCTTTCGCCGTCAGTATAATGATCGGCACCAAACTGTCCCTGCGGATCGCCTTGATCACATCCATACCGCTCATGTCAGGCAGCATCAAATCGATCAGTACCAATGCATAAGCAGACCCCGCGCCATCTAATAAAGCCTGTACGGCAGCCTTCCCACAGGAAAACACATCTGTCAAAAATCCCTCGCTGTCCAGATACTCCTTTACCATACTGCTGATCGACCGATCATCCTCCACCATCAAGATTCTGCTGTTCATTCCCATACACCTTTCTGCCTCTGCAATCCGGATTTATTTCATTATTATATGTCCCCGGTCATGAAATAACAAGGATAAATAACCTGGCCGTTACCCGCGGGAATAAAAGAAGAGCGTAAAGACTATTGGCTTCCCAATCCTTTACGCTCTTATCCCACTTCTTACAATTACTTCCTCACGCTTCTATCGCAAAATCCTGTCTTCACAGCTGCCAGCTGCCAAACAAACTGCTGCCAAAAGCGCTGTTCATCACATTAGCATAAGCGGCTGCCGCAAGGCTGCCCATTCCATAGGTTGAATAACCGTTCTGACTGCCGAGCAGGCTCTGCAGCGTATACCCATAACCAGGCAGACTATTTGTCCCCGTCCATCCGATATATCCTGACTGCACGCCGCTGTTGTAATATTCTTTCACTTTACTCATGACCGTCTCTTCCCATTCCGGGTCGGTCTTCATTTTCTCAAAAGCCTCCTTGATGATAACATCACCGGCAGAAGCAAATGTGGGTGTTACGGAAGTCTTCTGACGCTCCACCGCTTTCTTCATCTCTGCGGCATAGCTGCCTGTCCGCCTGCCGTAAACTCTATCCGTCCATCCTGTAGAAGGAATTCTTTCCATGCCAAGATCATTGATGTACATAACAATCCCCCTTGTCTGTCTCTGTCTGACCTTATCATAACACAAACTTTTTCCCCTGCAGCAAAAATGTCACGAAATAGTCCTCATTTGTCATGAAAAATCTTACTTCGTTACTGATATAATCCTACCAGATGTTCGATCGCCATCTTCCTCATCTCACTCTGCGCTATGAAACCTTCTCCGTACATCTCTTTGATACTTTCCGCGTATTCCTTGCTCTCCTCCGTAGTCTGCTCTGCAAAAAACGCATCGATGTCAAAAGAAAGGCCGGCATCTTCAAAGATTGCCTGATAGACCATGGCTTCCTTCACCTGCTCCTTAGCTCGCTCAGTCAGTTCTTTCTCATAAGCGATCTCATCCTCATCTTCCATACCCATATTCGTATCACCGTATTTCAATATGGATTTCGTTGCCTTTAAATACTTGGACGGGTAAGTATTGACTGTAGAATTCTCCACCACATAGTCGGACAGATAGTCCTGCAGATGATCCTTATGGAAATCCTCTTCAACCTTCGTCCGGTATTCCGCCACAGTAGATACCTCCTCGGTATCCGCCAGATTCTCCGCTACAAACTCATCCGTCAGTTCCGGCGTCTTCTGGATACCGTTGACCGTCACTGCAAAGCTGGCATCCTTGCCTGCCATTTCCTCATTATAGTCCTCCGGGAAAGTAACCTCCACCGTCAGCTCATCTCCTGGTTTGTGTCCAATCAGCTGCTGCTCGAAGTCATCCACGAGCGATCCGGAGCCGATGACCACATCATAACCTGCACCGCCGCTGTTACCACCGTCAAATTCGACACCGTCAACCGTCCCTACATAATCTATATTGACTTCATCTCCGTCGGCGATCACCAGATCGGCATCCGTACTAAGTTCCTTATAGGATTCCAGCATAGACTCAATCTCATCCTCTACTTCCTCCTGCGTAGCCGCGACCTCATCCTCCGGCACGGAAATATTCTTATAATCAGCCAGTGTAAGCGCCGTTGCCATATCGGCATTCTCAATCTTGCCGTCCGCAGTGAGCCCTGCACTGTACTCCGTTCCGGGAGTCGTGCGGATTGCCATGATATACAACTGTTTACCCACTACGACCACGATCGCCGCGCCAACGATCAACGCCACTGCAATGCCAGCTATTCTGGCTGCCCGTGCTTCCCGCTTCGCTTTCTGTACCTGCTTCCTGCGCTCTTCCCGTTTTGCCTTGCTTTTACTCACCTCAGTACCCGCATTCGCCTGAGTTGTCTTGTTCTTTGCCATTCTATGTGCCCTCTTTCTATCGTATAATTATTTCTCTAAACAAATAATTTAACACATTTGGGCCGTAAAAGATATAGTTTATCTAAAATTCACAAAGAATGCACAATTATCCGTTTCTATTTTATGTAAACCATTCTTTCATCGTGCTAAGCACTCGCACCAACTCTTCCTCCGAGATGATATAAGGCACCATGGCATACATGCAATTTAAGAAAGGTCTGCCAAACACCCCCTGCTCATAAGCGAACCGCTGGTAACCTTTTAGGCAGACGGCATCTTTCACCTCCACGCACACGCAGCCGCCCATGATCCGTACCTCCCTGATCTCCGGAGCTTCAAAGCCTTCCATTTCCCGTCTGGTGATCGCTTCGATGCGGCGGATCTTCGCCATATAATCTTCCTGCTCAAATATCTCAATGGATTTCAGGGCTACGCTGCAGGCAAGTGCATTTCCCATAAAAGTAGGCCCATGCATCAGCGCCTTCTCGGGATCATCACTGTAGAAACCGTCAAATACCTTTTGGTCAGCCACGGTAACCGCATGGCCGATATAGCCGCCCGTCAGTGCCTTGCCAAGCACCAGAATATCCGGCTGTATCAGATCCGCCACGAAACGGTTGCCGGTACGACCGAAGCCCGTGGCTACCTCATCAAAGATCAGCAGCACCCCGTAGCGATCACACAGCTGCCTCGCCCGTTCCAAAAAGGAGATATCATACATGCGCATACCGCCTGCCCCCTGTAACAGCGGCTCTACAATGAAGCAATTCAACTCCTCGTGATATTTCTCAAAGGCCGCTTCCAAAGCCGGAATCTCCGTGGGGATATGAAGCACCGTTCTCTTCTCCCCGTACACCTCCAGGATGAAATGATAGTCCTCGTCGTCCCCCACTTCCATGGTCTTAAAGGTATCCCCATGGTAAGCATGCGTCAAAGAGAGTACTTTTGTCCTCTGCCGCTCTCCTTGGTTTACATAATATTGGAGTGCCATTTTCAACGCCACTTCCACGGCAACGCTCCCGGAATCAGAGAAAAAACAGTAGTCCAGATTTCCCGGCAGGATACTCTGCAGCTTATCGGACAACCGCTGCACCGGTTCATGTGTCAGCCCTCCTAACATCACATGGGAAAACTTGTCGGCCTGATCCTTGATGGCCGCCGTCAGTGCCGGATGTTTGTACCCATGGATCATACTCCACCAGGATGAGATCGAGTCGATCATCTCCCGATCCGGCGTTTTCAGCCATACACCTTCCGCATCTATGATCCGAAATGGTTCTCGCATTGTTTTCATCTGTTCATAAGGATACCAGATCATCGTTTTCTCCATTTCTGCGCTGCTTTTTGCGCATAAACGAGTTTGTGGCAAGCAACGCGCAGACACAAATCTCGCGATTGAAAATTTTAATTTTCAATCTTATCTCCTTCTTGACATTCATCTTTACTCATACAGTGCCGTCAGCTTTGCGATCTCCATGGGAAGATCTATGCACCCTTCTTCCACACTGGCCAGCACCGGCAGCTTCGTTCTGTACTCGCACATACGCAGGTTGTCTTCCTCCATCCTGTTGCCCGGATGAAAACGGTTGAAGATGATGCCCTTCACCGGAAGGCATTTCGCCCGCATATATTCGACCGTCAACACCACACTGTTGATGGTGCCAAGCCCTGCATCCGCCACGATCAGACTGGACAAACCCATTTCTCTGACTACATCCTCCAGCCACAGTTCCCGTTCATCAAAGCATAGGGGACACAGAATGCCGCCACTGCCCTCCATGGTAACAAAATCATATCGGCTGCAGACTGCTTCAAATCCCCGCACCACTTCTTCCAAAACTACCGGCCCACCCTCGATCCTCGAAGCAAGATGGGGTGAGACTGCCTTCTCATAGACGTATGGACACATCTGCCCAACAGGCTGTTCGATCCCCGACACAGTCTGCACGTGCAGGGCGTCTCCGGGCAGAAGAGTCCCCGCCTTCATCCACTCATTGCCAGGCAGCAGCACGTCTTCTCCGGCTCTCACATTCCCGCTCATGGCCGCTTTATAGTAGGCGGCTTTTATGCCGTTTTCCTTTAACTTCTTCACGATCAGGCCTGTCACGAAGGTCTTGCCCACATCCGTACCCGTGCCGGTAATAAAAATCTTCTTAGCCATCGTTTCTCTTCACCTCAAATCCTAAATTATGAAGCATCTCTCTATCCGTCGCTACCGTGATACCCGCCGTAGTAAGCATATCGCCCGATATCGCCGCATTGGCACCGCTCCGGAAACATGCCTCCCCCTTGTCCCCCAGCAGTCCTCTTCCACCGGCCAGCCGGATGGATGCGTCAGGAAGCAGGAACCGGAAAAGAGCCACACACAGGCACGCTTCCTCATTGGTCAGAGGCGCGTTCTTTTCATAAGGTGTTCCCATGATCGGGTTCAATAAATTTACAGGAACGGATCTCACGCCCAGTTCTCTTACCGTCAGCGCCATATCAATCCGGTCCTCCATGGTCTCCCCCAATCCCAGGATGCCACCGGAACAGACAGATAATCCGGCCCGTTTTGCCGCCAGCAGCGTCTCTATCTTCTCCGCATAGGTATGCGTCGTACAGACCGAAGGAAAATAGCGGGCCGAGGTCTCCAGATTACAGTGCACTCTGGATGCCCCTGCCTCTCTGATCCTATGAAACTGCGTTTCATCCAGCAGCCCCAGGGAAACACACACCTCTATGGAAGTCTCCGCCTTGATCTTGCGAATACTCCCGCACACCTGTTCCACTTCCGCATCGGAAAGCCGCCTGCCGGATGTAACGATCGAATACCGCAGCACGCCCTGCCGGGCGCTGCGCCTGGCGCCGTCCAGCAGTTCCTCCGCAGAAAGCAGCGGATAACTCTGATCGCATGCTGTCTGGTAATGGGCACTCTGGGCACAATACTTGCAGTCCTCCGAGCACCTGCCGCACTTAGCATTCACGATCGTGCATATGTCAAATCCGTCTCCGCATACTTTCCTTCTGATCTCCTCCGCAGCCTCCCGCAGCCTGTCTGACGGTTCTTCCGAAAGCCGCAGTGCCTCTTCTCTGTCAATCTGCTCTCCCCGCAATACCTTGTTCTTCATCTCTTCTATAAAATCCATATGCTTTTCCTCTCTCTGTTACACTGATCACATACACAACAAAACTCCGGCCCATCCGGGACACTACATAGCCGCCAGTATAGGCCTGATCCGCTTCGTCAACACTGCTGCCACAAAGCACAGACAGATGTCTCCCGGCACCGCCAGCAAGAAGCAGTACAGGAAAAGCGGCCACAGCCCAATCGGCGTATGGATCACATAATTGCAGATGACATAGTAATACACCATCCCCGCGCCATAGACGATCGCCAGTCCGATAAAATTAGCCGTCAGAATTTTTCCGAAAGTCAATCCCGTCATTCTTTCTGTCATTGCGCCCGTCACGTAAGCCGCCGCAATAAAGCCCAGAATATAACCGAAACTCGGCTTTAGAACATACCAGAAGCCGCCGCCTTCCGCAAATATGGGCAGTCCCGCCAGCCCCAAAAGCGCATAGGCGCCCACGCTCAGCGCCCCCAGCTTACCGCCCAGCAGAAGCCCCGCCAACATCGTAAACAAGAACTGCAGCGTAAAAGGGACCACCGGAACCGGTATCTTAATAAATGCTCCCACCGCTGTCAATGCCGTAAACAGGCTGCACACAGCCATTTTCTGAATCTTGCTTTTCTGTTCCATCTCTTTTTCTCCATTTCGTAATCTCTTCCGGCTGCAGTCCGTCCGCACTTAACGGTATCAAAAAAAACGCCTATTGTCAACCTAATTCATAAATAAGTTGACAATAGACGCCGTACACCACCTTAGTTTAATGGTATCGGCCGTGGATCATACCCGTTTTCAAGATCCGCAGCAGCCTAGACCTTAGTCATGGCACAGCCTCTTTACCTCGTCTTCCGTGAATTCCACATATTTCGCAAACTGTCTGGGCTTGAGCATAGAATACTCCTGAAAATCCGATATCGCCGACTGGGAACCATCCTTTTTAATGGGCAGGATACCGGTCATGTACACTGCCGCAAATCCTTCCGCCGTCCTTAACCCCGGATACTGCTCCACCATCTCCTGTGTCACATTCCTCTGGATATATGGTATCATATCCCCAATGGATGTTTCTCCAATTACCCCTGTCATATCCAGATAAATCACATCATACTGATTTAAATAATCCCGAAATCCTACATCCCCGGCAATCTCCAGACCCTCAAAAAGCCCGGATGAATCACAAGTCTTATCGTAATAAGCACATAGCATTTTAGCAGCAAAAGATTTCCCGAAACGGCGGGGTTTAAATAATTTCCCATCGTTCCTCCATAAATTTCCAATAATCATTTCTTTTTATTCATTACACCCTCACCGATACTTTTTCTCAATCAAATATTTCAAGAAGGCATTTGGAAGTCCTATCCATAATGTTCCAGATCATACATCCAATCCTCCGCTACATACTGTGTATAATATTCATCCGTCTTCCGGAACCGCTCCACACAATTCTGCAAGATCCCATCCATCTGCGCTTCGTAGATCCGCTTGGCCTGGGTGAGAAATTCTTCGATGGCCTCCCTATCGACTGTTCCGTCTCCGTTCCTCCACTCCCCCGCAGAAAGAAGGGCACAGATCTTCATGACCGCCTTTTCCGAACATAAACCGATCATATCCTCCTCCGGGATCTTCTCCCTCATCTGTCCGATCCGCTTCGCAGTCCTGCGAAGTGTAACGCGGTCTCCGCACAGATTTAAGATCCCGTGAAAAGGAATCATGCCCCTGTACAGTAACCATTGTACTGAACAGAGGCATGACTGACTTTAAATATATTTTGTTTAAATATTAATAAAACTTTAACTTTAGCTGCTGCCCTCCTCACGGCACATATCATGTATCTATTTCAACGTTATCATACATCAGATATCTTGTCACGATCGTATCAAGCGTTAGCTTGTAATTGATATAAGAATAGACCTTACCGTCCACATCCGTGTAATGCAGGAACAGACAGTGACCATTCGCCCGCTTCGTCTCCGGCTGGTCCCAAAGCTGCAGGACGGAGCCATCCCCATACTCCAGCACCACCGGCTCTCCTTCTGGTATCTTCCTGCTCTCTCTGCCGGTCTTGTTAAGTGAGATATAGGAAAAAATCCCATACAGATTCTCGCCCGAGATCTTATAAGATCTGCCATCCAATCTGGCTATAAGACTTTCATGCTCATAGGCATAGGCAGTACTGTTTGACAGATTACTGTAAAAATTCATAAACCGTCTGTGATAGCCAATATACCAGACGCCTGCGCTCAATACCACTACAGAAAACACCACGATCACAGTGACGATAACTGTCAATGGCATGTCACGTCCGTTCTTTGTGTCCTTTCTTATATTCGCATACAGTCCATCATCCATCTCCAATTCCTCCCCCTCTTCCAACATATCTGTCCGTAAAATCATTATACCTTGAAGTCTCCGGCAAATCAATGAAAGGTTCACGGTGCGTCAACTTGTTGAATTCGCCCGCAATATCGCATATAATAACTATCAGTATAATGCACCATACCGGCGGCACATATTTAGATTCGCCGATAGGAATTCATTTTGCATCTGCTCGAAAGGAACCTATGGATTTTCAAGACTATTTCCCGATATGGGACAAATTAAATACAATACAGCAAAATAAAATGTTAGGCAGTCTGATGACCCGAAATGTCCATAAAGGAACTATGATCCATAGCGGCAGCGCGGACTGCACTGGTCTGCTCTTAATCGATTCCGGACAACTCAGAGCCTACATCCTCTCTGACACCGGCAGAGAAATCACCCTTTACCGACTGTTCGACCGGGATATATGTCTGTTTTCGGCCTCCTGTATGCTGCGCTCCATTCAGTTTGAAGTGACCATTGAAGCCGAGAAGGATACCAGGCTTTGGATCATTCCCACAGAGATCTATAAAAGTATCATGGAAGAATCCACCGCTGTGGCCAATTACACCAACGAGCTGATGGCCGCCCGCTTTTCCGATGTGATGTGGCTCATAGAACAGATCATGTGGAAGAGTCTGGACAAACGGGTGGCAGCCTTTTTGCTGGAAGAAGCTTCCATCGAGGGGACCGCCACCCTGAAGCTCACCCACGAAACCATTGCAAACCATCTTGGTTCTCACCGGGAAGTGATCACCCGAATGCTCCGTTATTTCCAGAATGAAGGTATGGTCAGACTGTCCCGCAAAACAGTGGAGATCACGGATGCCCGGAAATTAAAACAACTGTGTGACGAGTAAACAAGATTTTACCTTCTCAAAAAATAAGTCCGTGGCATTATCAGTATAGCTGACAGTATTCTGCGGTCATACCTGATCCCTGCCGCAGGCTGAGGCGCTTTGGATCAGGCATCTGTCATGCATCACCGCATCATAGAATCGAAAACCGCCGGAAAAATTATAGGCTTCATAACCGCTGCCTTCCAGGATACGGCATGCGATATAGCTGCGCAGGCCGCTCTGGCAGATCACATAGACTCTCCTGCCCTTCTCAATCTCATCCAGACGTTCCCGCAGTTCATCCACCGGAATATTCTGAAATCCTTCAATATGTCCCGCTTCATACTCCTCTGCCGTCCGGGTATCCAGCAACGTGACACTGCCGTCACGAGGCAGGGCCGACACTTCTTCCAGATGCCACTGCTTCAAAGTTCCCCGGAAAATATTGTCGATCATAAACCCTGCCATATTCACCGGATCCTTGGCGGAAGAATATGGCGGTGCATAGGCAAGATCCAAATCCTTCAACTGGTCTGCCCGCAGCCCGGCATGAATGGCGGTCGCCAGCACATCGATCCGCTTATCGACACCTTCATATCCTATGATCTGCGCACCCAACAGACGACCGCTCCCTTTCTCAAAGATGACTTTCATCGTCATCAGCTTGCCGCCGGGATAATACCCTGCGTGGCTCATGGGCGACAGAATGACCGTATCTACCTCCAGCCCCGCTTTTCTCGCACTGGTCTCATTGATACCCGTAGTGGCTGCCGTCAGGTCAAAGACCTTGATCACGCTGCTGCCCTGAGAGCCATGATAACGACTGTCCCCGCCGCAGATATTGTCCGCAATGATACGCCCCTGTTTATTGGCCGGACCTGCCAGAGAGAGCAACGTCGCCTCACCGGTCACATAATGCCTGACCTGCACAGCATCCCCCGCGGCATAGATATCAGAAACTGAAGTCTCCATCCGGTCATTGACCACAATACTATCCTTGATCCCCAATTCCAATCCTGCTTCTTTTGCCAGGCTTGTGTCCGGAGTGACGCCTATGGCCAGAACCACCAGGTCTGCATGAAGAGCAGCTTCCCCTTCTAGCAAGACATCCACGCCGTCATCCTTTTCCACAAATCCCTCTACCGTATGGCCAAGCGCCAGCTTGACGCCATTTCTGCGCATCTCATTATGGAGTAAAGACGCCATATCCGCATCAAAGGGATTCATCAGCTGCTTCGGACGCTGGACAATGGTCACCTCCATGCCCAGTTCCCTTAAGTTCTCGGCCAGCTCCAGGCTGATAAAGCCGCCCCCTGCCAGCACAGCCGACTTGGGATGGCAGGCGTCGATATATGCCCTGATCCGGAAAGTATCTTCCACCGTGCGCAGGGTGAATACTTTGTCGATACCGACCCCGGGAAGTCTGGGCTGAGTCGGTCTTGCACCGGGCGAGAGGATCAGCTTATCGTAGCTTTCTTCAAACGCTTCGCCGGTTTCCAGATTCCGAACAGAGACCGACTTCCTATCGGGGCGAATCGCCGTCACCTCGTGACGCACTTTCATGATCACCCGGAACCTTGCAAAGAAACTCTCCGGGGTCTGCAATGTCAGTTCTGCCGGATCAGCAATCACACCACCGACATAATATGGCAGACCACAGTTGGCGTAGGATATATATCCCGAACGCTCAAACACAACGATCTGCGCCTGTTCATCTAATCTGCGGATACGGGCCGCGGCTGTTGCGCCGCCTGCCACACCGCCTACAATCACTACTTTCATATCACCGCTCCACCTTTCCAGAATAAGTTGCCATACCGCCGATATTCGTCACATTGGTATAACCCATGCGCTTCAGTACACCCACCGCCTGACGGCTCCGGGCACCCGAGTAACAGTATACAAACAATGCCGCATCCTTATTTCCCGCTACGGATGCCACTTTGTCAAGGGTCTGCAGGGGCACATTCTTGCTGCCCGGAACATGCCCCTCCGAATACTCCTGCGGAGTGCGTACATCCAACAGCACGGCGCCGGAAACCGTCTTGGATTCCTTGACGCCCTGATTGATATCCGGCTGCTTAAATAAATCGAAAAGTCCCATGGATAATCCTCCTGTATTTTCTTAAGAATCTAATGTTTTCTCTTTGTGACTTTACGATACACTATTTTCCGGTACGGTTCTGTGATGATATCACTTTTCCTAGATCAGCTGCAGTTTCTCAAATGCTTTGTACAGGCCGTCCTCTGTCACTGACGGACAGACCATTTCAGCAATCTTCTGCAGGGACGTATTCCCGTTAGCCATACAGACACCGGTTTCCACGGCCTGCAGCATCTCCAGATCGTTCATGCTGTCCCCGACGGCAATGGTATCCGCCCGAGAAACGCCGAGAAATTCACATAATCTTTCCACAGCCTTTCCTTTATTGAAAGCTTTGCTGGCCAGTTCTCCGTTAACAATGCCGCAAGCATCTTTGTCCTGAATACAGAAGTCAAACTCATCCTGCAATACCTGCATGGGCTTTTCCAGACGCTCTGCGCCCCTGCTCATGAATGCCATCCCATAGATCGGTTCGCCGTCGTATTCCGCCATGGGATGAATGTCCAGTTCGCTCTCTATCTGAATCCGCCACCGCAGCAGCTCACTGTTAGCTTCTGACTGTGCATTTTCCGCCAGGAACTCTTTAAACCCCTCGTCCGTATAGCTGTTGTTCCTGCCCCCAATAGTACGGTAAATGCCGCTTTCTTTAAAAACATCCAGCACTCTTTTCTGCTGCTCCGGAGTCATTGGACAATCATAAACGACCTGACCGTCATATTCGATGTAACCGCCGGAACTGGAAATCAGACCGTCGAAACCATATTGCAGCACCGGAAAAAGCATCCCGTAATTCCGCCCGGAACATAATACCACTCTATGCCCTTTTGCACGGGCCCGCCGCACCGCTTCCACCGCAGACTGGGGCGGAACATTCTTTCCCGGTTCCGTCAACGTACCGTCAATATCCAAAAAAACCAATTTCTGATCCATGATGATCTGCCAACCTCCTCTGATGTTCTATCTTTTATTGCTCTATCTTATTGCTCTATCCTTCATTCTTTTATTGTATCATACCGTCGAACGTATGAACTCGTTTACATTTTGTTCATTATAATGAGCTTGACACCTTCTGTCAATCCATTGCCCTTCTTTTTCTGTTTTTCACAAAACCAAATGCATTATTTTATGCATTTCGCTGATTTTATGTTTTTTTCATCGCTTATATTGACTTGGCAACATCTGAAATGCTATTCTCGCCTTAAGATGAACGCGAGTACATTATGCTCATTATATGGTGCATCAAAACAAATTTTTAAGGAGGAAACTATGAATTACGATTATGCAAAAATAGCAAAAGAAGTCATTCAGGCCGTCGGCGGTCCACAGAACATCAAGTCTGCCGCTCATTGCGCCACACGTCTGCGTCTCATTGTGGCAGACCGCTCTCTGGCCGATGATGAGAAAGTCGGTGAGATCGATGCCGTGAAGGGCACGTTCTTCACAGCCGGACAATATCAGATCATCTTTGGTACCGGCCATGTCAATCGGGTCTATGAGCAGATCACCCAGCTTGGCATTGCCGAGACCACTGCAAGTGAAGCAAAAGAAGCGAAAATGGACGGTAAAAATCAAGTGCAGAAAGCCATCCGAACCTTTGGAGACGTGTTTGTACCTGTCATCCCTGCCCTGGTGGCCACCGGTCTGTTCCTTGGTCTAAAGGGTGCCCTGCTCAACAATAACTTTCTGGCATTGTTCGGTATGACCAATGCCGATATCCCCCAGACCTTCCAAGTTCTGGTAGATGTACTATCCGGCACTACTTTCGCTTTCCTGCCTGCGATCGTGTGCTGGTCCACTTTCCGCGTATTCGGCGGCTCTCCGGTGCTCGGCCTGATCCTGGGACTGATGCTGGTGAATGGCGCCCTGCCCAACGCCTACTCCGTGGCAGACCCTTCCAGCGGAGTAACTCCCCTGATGCTCTTCGGCTTTATTCCCATAGTCGGATACCAGGGCAGTATCCTGCCGGCCTTTGTAGCCGGAGTGATCGGCAGTAAGCTGGAAAAGAAGCTGCGCAAGACAGTGCCTGCCGTTTTCGACTTTATGATCACGCCTTTCCTGGTGCTCTTCGTGATGCTTGTTCTTTCCCTGCTGGTAATCGGGCCGCTCTTGCACGCACTGGAAAATGTCCTGTTAGTCATCGTAGAATATGCACTGGAACTTCCTCTCGGTATCGGCGGGTTGATCGTTGGATTCTTCTGGTCTATCATCACCCTTACAGGCGTCCACCACATATTCAACATGCTGGAGATCAGCCTGCTTGCCAGCACTGGCTTTAACCCGTTCAACGCTATCCTTTGTATGTGCGGCTTTTCCTCAGCCGGCGTGTGTCTGGCGATCTCCATTAAAGCCAGGAAGAAAGAAATCCGTGCCATCGGTCCCAGCGCCACCGTATCCGCCCTGCTGGGTATCGGTGAACCCGCCTTGTTCGGTGTCATCCTGCGTTATGGCATGAAGCCCTTCCTTCTCAGCTGCTCCATCAACGGCGTAGCAGGTATGATCGCCATGCTGCTTGGAATGAAAGGCACCGGTAACGGCATCACTACAATCCCGGGATTACTGCTGTACATATACTCACCTTCCCAGCTGATGATGTACGTGATACTCGCCGTCTCCACTTTTGCCGTCGCTTTCGGTTTATGCTGGTTCTTCGCAGTACCTCCAGAAGCCATGGAAGTCGACCGTCCCAAGGAAACTAAGAAAGATACTCCGACACCTGCGCCGATCGCCTTTCCGGACGTACTGGGCGCTGTAGCACAGGGTGTCTTCGTTCCCATGGAAGAGATTCCCGATCCAACATTTTCCCAGGGTGTCCTCGGGGTATGCTGCGGCATCGATCCAGAGACAGGAAAAGTGTATTCCCCCATGGACGGTAAGATCAGCCAGCTGGCCGATACCTTACATGCCGTAGGTATTGAGGCAGAAGGTGTAGAACTGCTCATCCATGTAGGTATCGATACGGTAGAAATGAAAGGAGACGGTTTTAAGAACCACGTCGAAGAGGGGCAGACCGTCAAGAAAGGTGACCTGCTGCTGACTATGGATCTGGCAAAGATCAAAGCTGCCGGCCACCCCGCTACCATCATGGTAGCAGTCACCAATTCCGATGATCTGGCATCCGTCGAAGCAGTAGCTTCCGGCCGGCTTAAACCCGGCGATAACTTGATGTGCCTGAAGGCATAGTGCCACTCACGGTTCTCTGCAGATAAGGTGCGAAACGCAGCAGGAAAGCCAAAGTCTGGCTGCTGTATGAAGCGCCCATTTACGGGCAGATATCCGAATAGAGAGCCGTCTCGGTGTGAGACGGCTCTTCCATTCTTGACAACAGCGGCAGTACCGTATAAAATATTCCTATATAAATACAGGATCTGATAAAACACAATACGAGCTGCTATAACAGATATTTGTCTGACACTTTACTGTAGAAGTAACCTGTCAATCAGGAGTACGCATTAAATTGCGGACTCCGTGAACGCGCCAAAATCTCCGATTTTGTGTGCATATTTTTCTAAACACCCACTTCTATTCATGGTGGTATCATAATGTAGGATAGGGGTGTTTAGGAATCACACTGGATTCCGTATACGAAGAAAGGAAGGATCGCCATGGTCAGTATGCAGGATATCGCCGACAAAGCAGGAGTCTCCAGAGTCACCGTCTCCAGAGTGCTCTCCAACCATCCTTCCGTTAAGGCAGAGACACGTCAGAAAGTTCTCTATTGGGTCAAAGAACTGGATTATGAACCTAATCTCATTGCCCAAAGTCTGGCCGGAAACCGTACGAATATCATCGGCCTGCTTGTTCCGGAAATTGCTTACCCTTTTTTCAGTGAAATCATCGAATCTATCGAAAGTCAGGCATTCTATGAAGGATATAGCGTCATTATCTGCAATACCCATCGCAGTCTGGACAAAGAGAAAAACATCCTCGCCCAGCTGCGCCAGAGAAAAGTGGACGGTGTGATTGCAGTCCCGGTTTCGACGAAGCAGAGCCTGCCCGCCTATCAGCGCTTACAGGTTCCGGCCGTGATGATCACCAAGAAAATGGAAGGTTTCAGCAGCGTATATATCTCCCACTATAATGGTGGCCAACAGATTGCCAAACATTTTCTGAATATGGGTTTTCAGAAGATCGGTTATATCGGCCCCACCAAAGATTCTACATCCGCCCTGAAATACGCAGGATTTCAGCAATATCTGTCTGCCAGCCAGATAAACCTTACAGACGTGATCGAATGCCCGGCACCAGAGAATATGAATGCCAGCCTGGTCTACAAGCTGGTAAAGCAGTATGCCGCAAATTCAGGCCTGCACTGTGAAGCTTACCTGGCCAACGATGACATCACCGCCTGTGAAGCCATCGCCGCTTTCCGTGAATTGGGCTATGCGATTCCACAGGACATCGCCATTGCCGGCTTTGATAATTCCCTTCTGGCGAAAGAGATCAGCCCCAAACTCACCGCTCTGGCCCAGCCTTTGGATGAGATCGGTAAGAAATCCGTGGAAATCCTGCTGGATCAAATAAACAACAGCGCCGACCCCTGTATGTACGAGCTGGAATCCCGTGTCATTGCAAGAGAATCCACGATCCGCTTTGTATCTACCAATCAGTAAAGGCTGATGATCATGAGCGCCAGACCTGTCCCCAAGATAGGTCTCCAAATCCATACCGTAACCCTATGGATTTTTGCGTCTGTAACGCCCTAAAAATCAAGCCTTTAATTCAGCATATTTGCCGCGTCTTTGAGATTATACGGTAGTTGGAAATATCCTGATTTTCCCGCCTATAAATTCCCAATATGTCCGCATACTGTATTGGTAATATGCCGCCAGTTTTTGCTGGCCCAGGCGCCACATATCGCTGATCTGCTTTTGGAACATCTCCATAAAGTCAGCCCTGTCATGTAGTCCCATCTCTCCTGTTTCTGGCGGAAGGGAAGAAAGCCCGCCATTTTTGTCCACACCAAGATGTGCTTCCAACGCCCTCATCTCCACGATCGTCGCACAGTTCGGATTGACCTTATTGATATGTATGGTCTGTTCAAATTCATCGCCATTCTCATCAACGCCCTTTGCAACGACTATCGGGTCCTCCTCCGTCGAATTTTCCGCGTATTTCAGATAGTATGATAACCCTGTACCATTCCCACCGGCCCATAGCATATCGTCTGTTTTCAAATACATTTTATATACATTAGGCCTTGTCTTTACCCCGTTGGCAAAACTTTCTCCTTTCACATTTGACTGTGGCTTTTTTGTTCCGTACCCTGCCACCGGGTAGCTGATCGTTCCGATTCCGTTAATGCCCATCTTCAAACCCTCCGATATTTTAATCATTTTTTGATGCAAGAATTTCTCTGTCATATCTGTCATGATTGAGGAAATCTGTCATCTGTCAGTAATACGAATCAGCCTTATAGAAAGTTTCATTTATTATTGTAGAAGTAACCTGTCAATCAGGAGTACGCATTACACCGCGGACTCCGTGAACGCGGCAAAATCTCCGATTTTATGCGCATATTTAGGATATGGGTGTTTAGGAAAAAAATTCCTACTGCTCATTTTCCAAGACCTGTATATAGAAATAATAGTGTGCTATACCACCATAACCACTTTTTTCAGTGTCCCATTCAGCAACGACTTCATAAATATATCCGCCTGGCTTCAACTCTATTTCATATCTGTCAAAAGTTATATTTTCACTGCTTGCATCATGGTTGTTCCAATGATTATCATTCCAGCACTGAATATTTAGAATTGAACTGGGTTTCACTGCAAAATTCAAAGTAGCTGTTGCCTCTGAAGTTTCAAATTTAAAAAGCCAGTTTTCGCAATCTAGCGGATGCGGACTATCAGCTTGTGTTTCGGTAGAAGTTCCATCGCTATTTCTTTTCTGCCACACATAAGTCCCCAACAGCGTATCAAAAGCAGT
This sequence comes from uncultured Lachnospiraceae bacterium, assembly GCA_910588215.1. Classification (GTDB taxonomy): domain Bacteria; phylum Bacillota; class Clostridia; order Lachnospirales; family Lachnospiraceae; genus UBA3282. The sequence continues at coordinate 30,881 of CAJUQJ010000019.1, read as the reverse complement.
TTCATCACTTATGACAGTTAATCCGGGTGGCTCTTCTATTATTATATTGGCATTTTCATCATTTAACAGTTTGTTTGCATATGCACTGAGTGCCTGACATGGTTCATATTTTGTCTTATAGCCAACACCGTCAATCACAAAAAATGGGTTATATGCCATGATTTCTGTCTGTGATCCGTCTGATAATTTCAGTGTAAAAATCACGCCCTGTCCGCTATACTCTGTATAAGAATTGTCTTCATTATAGATTACCACATCATTCAAATATTCTGTTAATTCCTCGATTTCTTCAATTTGAATGGTTATATCCGGCGGAGTCAATCGTACTGTAGCTGACACTATTTCCGATGGTTCCAAATCTTTAAACGGTTTTTTTCCACCAATGGCACAATAAACAATAATGATAATCCCTATAAATAACATGCATGTTAATATAACTATCAGAACTTTCTTTTTCATACCGATTCTCCTCATATCTTCATAATCTATATAGATGCTAAAGCAAAAACCATTGAGTCTGCGCACAAAACGAGTTTGTAGCAAGCAGCGCGCAGACACAAATCTCGCGATTGAAAATTATAATGTCAATCTTATGCTTTCTGACTTTTTCAATGAGTACACAATTCCGAAAAGGGAATTTTATAAAAATGGATTATATCATATCCCTAATTAAAGTCAAGCAACCCTATTCTATCCCATTCATATCAGAATCTGCTATAAAAAAACGGCACTATTATTCCTAGCAGAATATAGAGTAAGGGAATTTTATCGAAAAATTGACATTTCTTCTCTTTCACATTATAATACACATTACGCCTATAAGATTTAAGGGGGGGGGAACTACAGATGTACGGATTGCCACAAATTTCAGAACCAGCATTTGAAGTGATGAAAGTCATAGGGAAATACGCACCACCTTTCCCTATGTAATATTTTTATTTGTATCATTATAGGTTTTCTTAAGTTATAGACTACTATACGGTCAATACAATTTTTAAATTATTTCCACCTGTGCGGTGGATTGCAGCCGCACAAGTGGAATTATTTTTGAGGTGTTCATGGATAAGAAAGGCAAACTTCTCACAATCGGCCAATTTGCAGCCATGCACGGCATCAACAAAAAGACGCTGATGTGGTATGATGAGATCGGGCTGTTCAAACCTGCTGTCATCAACCCCGAAAACGGATATCGCTGCTATAATTACCACCAAAGCCCGGTCCTGGAAACCATCCTGCTACTGCGGGAACTGGATGTGTCCATCAATGAAATACAGAACTTCATAAAAAACCGATCCGCTGCCAGTTTAAAATACCTTCTGGAAGAAAAGATCGAAGCTCTTGACATGCAGATCACACACCTGCAGGCAGTCCGGACAACTTTATGTTCACATCACCAGAATATGGATACCCTGCTGACTATGGACATATCAGAAATCAGTATCATTGAAAAAGAAAAGCACTGCCTGGTCACTGTGGATGTAGACCAGAATACCTCCTTTGAACAGGAAGTGGAACTGATTACCGCTGAAACCGAAAAGTACCGGCTTGGACGCCTCCATAAAGCTTCCTATGGTTCCATGATTTCCGTTAACAGCCTGCTAAATGGCAACTTTGAAAATTATTCCAAGCTTTTCATTGAAATCCCTTTCCTTTCCTATCAGGCCGGCCTGCATATCATGCCCAGCGGAAAATACCTGCGGGCCTTCCATAAAGGGGAATGGGACGGAATCCCAAAACGGTATCAGGAAATTCTTGATTATGCAAAAGAACATAAATTGAATCTCCATGGATTTTCCTATGAAATGGGCATTAATGAAAATGTCATTGACCGGATTGAAGATTATATTGTGCAAATTGAAATCCCCATTACTGGATAATCAAGATCATTTTACAGCAGGGGCTCTTCCACCTTCATCAGGACAGTCCCTTTATCGTCTGTGCCGTCAAGACAAAAAAGTGTGAATGCGGCCCCCTAAGCAATTGATCGATCCACTGCTGAATCGGCTTATCCATGGACAAAGTCCCCACCCTGTGATATGATACCCAGCAGAAGGGGGATTGCTGTGTTCACGCTGGAAGATTATTTGATCAAATTTACAGATTACCTGGTTGCCCACGCCGTCCTGTCGGTCTATCTGTTTGTGATTATGGACGTGCGAGGATGGCGGATGCTGAAAAAGCTGCCCATCCTGCTGCTCTCCCCGTTGATGGCCACTCTGCTGGCGGTGGGCCTGTATACACTTCTTCCCGACCACGGAGTGATCCGCTACTGCGTGAGCTCTTTTGCCATCCTGTTGATGTGCACCCTTTGGGTCCGGTGGGCATGGCGAACCGAATTCTGGCCGGCCTTTTCCGCTGTGTGTATTGGCGGCGTGTTCCAGGTGGCCGCGTCCTGCCTGTCCCAAATCCTGTTCCTTTACAGCGACATCCCGTTCGCGGCAGTAATGGCCGTCTATTTGATTACGGCACCGGCCTCCGCCTTCCTGCTGTACCGTCTGCGCTTCGGTCACTGGTTCCGCCTTCTGCTAGGGGAGGGCTTCAGCCAGCGCCGCATGGCCCTGTTCTTCTTTGCCCTGGAAATCACCATAGAGGCATTTCTTATTTTACAGGTGGGAATTCAACCGGAATATCTGATTCCCTACTACGTACTTGTGTTGGCGATGGCAGCGCTGGAGGCGGGGTTGGTGATCCACCTGGGTCAACGGCTGGATGCCATCCGGAAGTTGGAGGCCCAGCGGGACGTCATCGCCCAGCAGCAGCTCTACGAGCGGGATCTGGAGGCCATCCGTCAGGAAGTGCGGAGTTTCCGCCACGACTACAAAAATCTGTTGGCGGGGCTGTCGGAGCAGGTGGACGAGGGTGAACTCGACCAACTGCGTACCGCCCTATCAGAACTGGACACTGGCTTTGACCGGTGTATAGGAGAGAAAATTCGGGTATCTACTCAAATCGGCAATGTGTACATTCCCCAGGTGCGCAGCCTCCTGCTGTCCAAGCTGGCGGTCATGGGGCAAAAGAAGATTGACTGCCGTCTGGAGGTACTCTACCCTATGGAGAGGGTCGGAATGGACCCATGGGACTTTACCCGCTGTTTGGGCATCCTGCTGGACAACGCTGCCGAGGCCGCTCTGGAAACGAATACACCTTGGGTAGAGATTATCCTGTTGTCTCAAAAGGACCGGCTGTCCCTTCGGGTGTCCAATCCCTACACTGGAGTCATCGCCCCGGATAAAATCTGGACTGAGGGCTTTTCTAGCAAGGGAGAATACCGAGGAATAGGACTTCCCAGCTACCAGCGTATCTTGGCAGGCTATCCCAATGCAGCCTCCTCCACAAGCTGGGCTAGAGGTGTATTTATCCAGGAACTGACAGTGGAGGAAAACGCATGATTTCAATCTATCTCTGTGACGATGAAGAAAACGTACGCCACCAGCTCAAAACTGCCCTGGAACGGAAAATCTTCATAGAAAACTATGACATGAAGGTGGTGTACGCCGCATCTACCGCCCGGGAACTGCTGGACACAGCGCAGCACAGTCGGCGCGGTGTCTACTTTCTGGACGTGGATTTGAAGGACGGAGTGTGGGACGGTTTTACGCTGGGACAGGAATTGCGGCGTCGAGACCCCCATGGCACGCTGGTCTACATTACCAGCTATGGCGATTTGGCCTGGAAAACCTTCCAATATCATTTGGAGGCATTCGACTACATCGTGAAGGAGGGAGATCAGACCGGCCCTGCCATCGCCCGCTGTCTGGAGGCAATCCACGCCCGCCTGCTGGATGAGCGCCGCGACCCGACAGAGATGTTCTCTCTGCGGACAGACGATGAAACCCACCACATCCCCCTGGCCAGCATCCTGTTTTTTGAGGCTGCTCCCAAGGCTCACCATGTATATCTTCATACGGCGGACAGCCGTCTGGATTTCGTGGGTAGTTTGAACGAGTTGGAAAAAGAACTGAATGGACGATTTGTCCGGATCCATCGGTCTTACTTGGCGGCTTGGGATAAAATTGAGGCAGTGGACAGAAAGAGAAATCAAGTCCGGGTAGGAGGCAGAACATGTTTGCTGTCTCGGACCGGAAAGGCAGAATTGAAGCGGAAATTGAGAGGGAGTTTTTGAGACTCCCTCTCTGTTTTTGCCATTCAAGAACGATTTGTGCCGTCCAAGAAGATTCGCTCACAGCAGGGCCGTATTGTGATATGCTTCTGTTCGCGGGCTGAACAAATCCATTCGATACGGCAGAATATATATTCACACTCTCCGCCCGCGCCAAACAGAAACCAGAACAACTCGGAGGTATTATACACCATGGAAAAAGTAAGTACAGTCAATCAATTTGTTCAGAAGGCCGGATACCAGCCCTTGGAGGGCCGCTGCATCATTGTCAAATACGCCCCGAAAAACCTGAGCGAACAAATTCCGGCGTTTTTTAAAAAGGACTTTTATGTTCTCCAGATGTGTGAACGCGAGATCGTCCTGCTCCCCTTCAACCGTGCATGGCACTACCTGCGCAAAGACGTATCCCTGGTTCTTCCCTATGGGGACATCCAGTCAGTGGAGCTGGAAGACGTTAAGTTCAACACCCTTATCACCATCCGCACCAGTTCGGACACCATCCGCCTGACCACCCAGCAAGCAGCACTGAGCGACCTTCGTAGTTCCGGCATCTACGCCACCATGTATGCCGGTAGCTTCACAAACTGGCACAAGGAAAACCTGGATGGTACGCTGAAAGCGCTGACTGAGTTAGGAATTGAGACAGCCAAACGGCAGCTTTGATTCGCAAGCTCCTGTCTTCCTATATGCTGATGCAAACAAGGCACTATATCTGTTTAATTATTTGGTTGCCACTCCGCGGTAAAAATGATACCTCTGTTTGATATAACTATGGAATCCATTTACCGTATTTAGATGATAAAAGCATTTTTCATCTCCGCTTATTCCACAACAGTCTTTTACTGTGCATTCTGCAACTGTGGGTAATATCTGATAGCATTATACAACTCTCTCAGCTCTTCTGCATCCGGTTTTGCCCTGTTGGCATACAGCGCATAGGCACAGCTGTTACAGTTGACGGCCTAACCGGCCGCAAACTGTAACGCATCCAGCCCATTCCAAGTCGCCTTCGGCGAGAGGCTGGATGCCTGAAACCGTAAAGTTATCGGCCGGAGAATGGAAATCTCTGCTTACCACACTTGTGCCCATAACAGGCTTCCTTTTGCTCTTGCTTTTGCTTAATATCCATACCTTTTTCTATATTTCAGGAACATGAACGCAGACAGTATAAGCGCCATCAGCTCCGCCACCGGGGTCGCCAGCCAGATACCGTTCACACCAAGGAGCAGCGGAAGCACGATCATGGTGATCAGCATAAATACAAACGATCTGGAAAATGCCAGCACGGCCGAAACGATCCCGTTGGACAATGCGGTAAACATCCCGCTGGCAAAAATATTAAATCCGATAAAGAAAAGCGCCACCGTACAGATTCTGTTCCCCGTTATCGCCAATTCGTACACCGGATTGTCCGGCCGGGCAAATACCGATACCAGCGGCCTTGTCAGCATAAAGGAGGCGGCAACTGTGACCAGACAGATAGATGCGATCACTTTCAGGCTCATGGCAACCAGCTTTTTCAGCTTTTCATGGTTTTGTTCCCCATAATAATAACTCAGCATGGGCGCCACACCATAGGAATATCCCGTATAAAGGGAGCTGGCAAACATCAGCACATACATGATGATGGTGACAGCCGCAACCCCGTCCTCCCCGACATAATGAAGCATCGTCCAGTTAAACATCATCGTGATGATCCCGGTGACAAGCGCAGTAGCCATCTCCGAACATCCGTTTGTGGCCGCACCGGCAAGAATCTTGAACCGGCATACCGGTTTCTTAAAATGAAGCAAGTTCTTTTTGCGGCTGAAAACAAGCAGACCGGCAACTGCCGTCACAGAATATCCCAGCCCAGTTGCCACCGCCGCACCGCTGATTCCCATGGAAAACCCTGCTATGAACACATAGTCGAGCACCATATTGAGGACGCCGCCTGTCACGGAACAGATCAGGGATAATGTCGCCTTCTCACTGGCGATCATATAAAGCGTAAAATTGTTCATCAGCAGAATCGGCACGGTGAACACCAGATAGCGGCTTAAATATTCCACACAATATCCTTCTACGGCCGCCGAAAGATTCATGCCGGCAAAAATATGCTCCATCGCCAGATATCCGGCCCCACACATAACAATGCCCACAACTACATTGACCAGAATCAGAAAGGTAAAGTCCTGCTTTGCCTCCTCCGTTTTCTGCTCTCCCATCTTTTTCATGATCACCGCGCTCCCTCCGGTGGCAAGCATGGTAGAGATCGCTGTCACAAGCTGGATGACAGGCGCCGTCAGATTGATGGCCGAAAGCGCATCCGTACCGATCAGATTCGATACAAACAGGCCGTCTACCATCGTATAAAAAGACATAAATACCGTCATGGCAATGGTCGGCACGGCAAATTTCAAAATATTTTTCAGCGTTACAGGTTTTTCATATACATTTTTGTTTTCCATATGTTTTTCCTCCGATCATCTTGTGCTTTGTTCCTGTATCAGGCATCATAAACCGTACAGTAACTGTACAGTCAAGACAATCTTACAAAAAACACTGGTTCACTGACTGGCAATATACAGGTTTTTTATCCCCCTTACTATTCCTTTTATACGAAAAGACTTTACACCTCTTCTCGTAATGAATCCCATATATGCTCCATGGTATGCGTTACAATACCGTTCGTAAATAAGCGGTGTAAAGCAGTCAAGGAATGCCATCACTACTTACTCCAATGCAGCCACGCATCGAAAGGATAAAAAAATCCACCAATTTGACCGTAACTGATCAAAAGGATATATTACCGTTTTTCTTATCTTTTTTCAGTTTGTATTTACTTCAGCAGCGAAAATTTTGCTGCATAATTCTGAATATTCATCATATGAAATTTCGGCTCCATTCAATGTATATTTTATTCCAGCTTCTGCGTTATCCGGGTCAAATTCCTCCCCGAAATTCATCTCCGCAGTTAAGTTATCAGCCCCTTCAAATTTTTCCATATGGTAAAATTCAAATCCTGCACTCGATCTGTTGCTGTACATAATCCATACGGCGCCATTATAATAGGTATAAGAAAGAATGAGAGCAGTGCCCTCTCCTGCAGCAAATTCATATACCTTGTCATCACGCTCATCAAGGTATATTCCACCATAAGGCCCGTTAATAATCAGCTCGTCTTCTCCATCATTGTCAAGATCGACTTTCTCTCCAATAGAATATGCATCCCCTTCCTCAGAATCCATATTTAAATCGCTAATAGAAAATGTCGATGCCGAATCTTCAGAATCAACTGCGTTTGCCAATCCATTGATAAAGGAATCTAATAAATCATCTATGTTAGGAATATCTGAGGTTTTGTAAAATTTGTATTCACTTAGTCCTGCAAAATCAAGCCATTCCTGACCAAAAATGGTTACGACTGCGATATCTTCCTCCAATTTTATGACTCCATTCACCTCATTTCCACGAGGACCTGTTGATGCAAATTCCAATCCTTCTTCCGTAATTTTTCCTGCACCATCATAAAAATCCCAGAGCCTGAATAAATCTATTTGAATCTGATAAGTTTCATCATCATTTTTCTTTATTTCTAACGCCGGCTCGTTTATATCATAACTATTATATTCGCCCTCATATTCATATGCGTCCGCCCTCGCCTCTATTTTCTTTGTAGCACAATATAACAATTGAGTCTCTTCAAATCCTGATTCTCCGTAATACACACTGATTTCATCTGTGCTATATTCTAAAACATAATAGTTAAAGTTAACTGTATCGTCAGAAAATACCTGTTCGGGGTACTTTACATATATCCGATTATTTTCTATGGTTTCTATATTAGATGAATCAGCTAAAAAGCGATAGGAAGATTCCGATTCATAGTCGGAAATATCATATCCACCGGATGATTTCTGAATCATTAACTTGCCGGTTCCATAATCCGATAGGTATTCATATTCTCCTGTCAGGTTTTCCAGTTCTGCCAGATCTGGACTGGCAATATCGTCATTTTGTATTTTCTGAACTTCACCAGTACTGCCGTCTGGTTCTGCAATGCTGCCACCTGGTTCTGCAGTACTACCACCCGGTTCTGCAGTGCTGCCATCTGGTTCTGCAGTGCTGCTCAGTACATTTGTTTGCGCATCTTCTAAGTTCTTTGCCTGCCCGCACGATGAAAGTGTTAATAAAGCCGCTCCCATTATCATTGCCATTACCGCTTTTTTCATTATCACTTTTTTCATTACTGATTTTCCAAAAATGCATTGTACCACTTCTGCTATCCTCCTGTAATATGATCAACACCATATTTATATCACAGTGAGAAGGCATATAAAATACTCTCTGTATAAACAACACATATTTTGCATAAACGACACAAAAATCAATCGTCAAACCACATTCGCCATTTTAAAAACTCCTTTTTAAACTCTTTACAGTGAATCCTTCCAATTACTACCTTTAATCCGTTGCAAAGCGTAACTTCATGGCTGTTTACCTTTTCAATATATTTTAAATTGACAATATATGACCGATGTATCTGAAAAAAGCCAAATCGAGATAAGTTTCGTGCGGCTTCGGATATCTGTCCTTCACATAAATGTTCACTTCCATCCAGCATGAGATATCTTAGTTTTCTTCCACTTGTCTCAATAAGCAGAAGTTCACTCAGACTTATCTTTATGCGAATCCCATCGGTATCATTACAAGATACGATACGATCCTGAATTTTTGTTTTAAGGAAAAAATCAATTGCCTCACCTATTTCCTCTAAATGCTTTTTATCGATATATCTGAAGGCATTCACTCTATAACCTAATCTGGCTAACTCTGTGTGTGATGTTAAAAAGCAAACCTTACATTTGTTTCCATGATTCATCAAATGTTCCGCTATTTTAAAACCATCTTCCCCTTCTGCAAGTTCGATATCCAAAAATAGCAGATCTGCATCTGCATTTTTCATAAAGTCTTTTCCACTCTTATAGGAACTTATTTGTGATGAAATATTCTTATCCCTACAATATTTTTCGATAATAGTCTGTATCTTATCTCTCCACACTGCTTCATCTTCTACAATACCTATTTTCATTTCTTTATCTCCTCTGCTTTGGCAGTTGGTATAGCAATACTGATCTGAAATAATACTTCTCTATTTTCCAATATAGATTCCATATAGCATTCACCGTGATACTTTTCAACAGTTGCAGCAATATTTTTCAGACCAAAACCATGATTTTCCTTATCCTCTTTAGATGTCATAAAAAAGTCTGCTTTTGTATTAACTCTTTTGGCTACACTGTTACTAACAACAACAAAAATTTCTTCCTTATGTTCTACAAGTTCAACACGTATTCTGGGAACATCTGCTTTTATCGCTGCTTCAAAAGCATTTTGCAATATATTTCCCATCAATGTAGTAATATCAAACATTTCAAGAGGCATTCTTTCGGTCAGCTTTCCCCAAACAGCAAACTCTATATTTTCCTTTATTGCCAAATATGAATAATAATTAACAATAATATCGAGAAAACTATCTCCTGTATGAATCTTTAAATCAAAAACATCCTGAATATTCCAGATCGTATCTATGTATTCTTTGGCTTCTTCTATCTTTTTTTCGTTTAATAATTCTCTAACAACACCAATATGATTTACCAAATCATGCTTAAAACGCCGTACAGCTACCGACTGCTGCAGCTGGTAATCATACTGCTGCTTTTGCATATACATAAAAGATTGAAGTTCTCTGTTCTGCCTGTCTGACAATATATTCTTAATAGCAAGGTTAAGCGTAAGAAAAATGGAATAAAGCACCCCTGTTATGCTGATAAAAAATACTGCATAGGCATCTATGTCATACATTGCATGATTTTCATAAAAAAATGAAAAAACAAAATTGTAGAACATCTGGAAAATACTACCCTGTATTAAAAGTGCAAACTTATACTTGAATTTTATATTGCACAAATATACGTCATTTTTCCTAAAGAGCTGCAAATATATCAGAAGATACAGCAAAAAAGAGAGCAGATAGGCAGGTTCCATCCACCATGTTATACCCGTGTCCCCAACTCCTCCGCCTATTAAAACAACCTGTATCAGCATGACACTGAATGTATCAATGATTCCCGTGAAATACATAAGAGCAGCGCTTAGCATGAACAGATGGCACAATCTATCTTCAAAAAATAAGCATATGGAAAGCACGCTCCAAACTATGTAGATAATCGGAGAGTTTGTATCAAAATATACGTTATAGCCCCCGGCAGACAACATGATCAAAACCGATGCGCCAAGTAAAACCTTGTTTTTTCTGGGATTTAATTTGAATCCAAAATGAATTATAAAAAGATATATTAAATAATTTGATATATTGTCTACAATATAGATCATGACACCCTCTACTCTGTTTCCTACTCATTCCAGATTATCTTTCCATATGTCTCATCCATTTCCCGAAACTACTTTATAATCCGTGAAATACCGGCTGCTGTACTACCGAATGCTATCACGTTTGCACCGATCCACACATTATTGCTAATCGCGACAGGTAGGAATACATACTATCTGCCCGGTGCTTCGGATGGACCGGATGCCCTGTTGTACACAACGTCACATTAGGGCCGATCAGGACATTTTCAGCATAAAACAGGTTCTCCACAAAAGTAGTATACGGATTCCTGTTCTCCTATCCGGACTATTCATCCATTGGCATAAGGACAACGCAGAAAACCGCTCAAATATCATGGTTCAGGGTGTGCATTCCTTTGTTCACTGAGTGTAGCCACTTCTGTTACAACTTTAGTATAGCACTTCACTGCGGTGTTTTCCATACTTCTGCTTTTGTGAATAGGGTTGCCCGCAACATACTTAATCCTTCAGCTTCTTAGCGGACAATTTTATTATTTGGTATTCAAGGTTCCGGCTGTAATGCTTGTTCTGATTTTGCATTGGTTATTATGATTTGTTTTGTTGTTCCGAGATTAACTTACAAGCAGATCTCAAAGAATAGTATTTCAATCAGATTGCGAATTGCCGAATAGAAGAGATTCTCTCTCAAAAATGACGGATGCAAGTGGTTATACGCCCGCTGCATCCGCCATTTCATGTTATAGAAAAGTATTTGCAGCCGGGTCATTATTTGCCGCTCCTACCGCAGCCTGCATCAGCGCAAGCGGCGTCGCTCCTCCGCCCTGCTGTACCAGACGGATTAGCGGTGTGTTAAACACGATGCTTATCGTGAAGAGAAACTCGGAGCTGTTCGCATCACCTCCGCAGCTTTGCAGGATTCCGCCCTTCATGCCCTCCATAATCTGCTCTACGACCGGATTGTCTTTCATATCGTTCAATGTATTTAACATCGTGTACTCTCCCGGCTTTTCCAGTTCAAAAGGCGTGATTTCCTGTCCGTAAAGCTTTTCAAAATCAGAGACCTTCGGCTTACCCGACGGATGGATATACCAACCGGGTATTCCTTCGGATTTCAATGTATCTACCGTCCCCAGCACCCTGATATCCTGCACAAACCTGATGTCCGCGCTGGAAGTTCCTGCCAGAATCTGATACGCGCCCGTCAGCACTTCCCAATTCCCGGTGTCCACATCATAGTGCGCGAAGGCTCTCCAGTCCAGTGTGACCGTGACCTCCTTTTCCTCTCCTGCTTCCAGGTACACTTTGCCGAAACCTTTCAGTTCCTTCTCCGCCTTGAAAATATCCGGTGTCCGGTCTGACACGTAAATCTGCACAACTTCTGCACCCGCCCTGTCTCCTGTATTTTTAACCTTGCAGGAAACAACAAGCTTCTCGTCTTTCTTAAGTGAATTCCATACAAAATCTGTGCCCGCTGTGCTTTCGTCGGATTTTACAGTGAAATTCGAAAGTGTAAACCGGGTATAACTCAGTCCGTATCCAAACGGAAACTGTACCGGAATCCCTGCTTTTTCATAATAACGGTAACCAATATAGATGCTCTCCGCATACTCCACCTGCCTCGGATTTACTCCAAATGTTTCCGATGAGGAACAGTCCTTGTAGGAAACCGGATATGTCTCCGCCAGTTTCCCACTGGGGTTTGCATCACCGTACAATAAGCTGGCAGCAGCTTCACCAACCGCCTGTCCACCAAGATACAGATTGAGAACTGCCTTTGCATCCGCAAGCCATGGCATTTCCACGGGACTTCCGCCCATCAGCACGACGACAACATTCGGATTCACCTTTGCGATCTCGCTGACCAACTCGCAGTGGCTTTCCGGCATCGCCATATGCTGTCTGTCATACCCCTCCGACTCATAAGAATCCGGAAGTCCAACGACGAGGACTGCCACATCAGCCTTCTTCGCGCCGTCAACTGCCTGCTGCAGCTCATATGCATTCCTTTCCCCGCCCGGTTCATACGCGGGATAGTACGCAGCATTTCCGCCTGCCGCTTCCATGGCTGCGCGCAGACTCGAAAGCTTTGTCGGATTGATATGGGAAGAGCCTGCCCCCTGATAGCGGACCGTCTCAGCCATCGCGCCGCACAGGGCGATTCTGGACGTTTTGTCCAAAGGCAATATCGTATTCTCATTTTTTAATAGTACGGCGCTTTCTGCCGCAATTTCCTTTGCAAGGTTATGGTGTGCCTCCGCGTCAAACGAGTATCCGTCTGCAATGCCGCTGCGGGTTTCCCGTGCCTTCCACGCCAGCTTTATAATTCGTTCCACACAGGCGTCAATGTCAGCCTCCGACAGATTTCCTTCCGCCACGGCCCGCTTTGCGTCCTCATCAAACATCCCGTTGCTGCTTGGCATTTCCATGTCACAGCCCGCCTGAAACGCCTTGATGCGGTCATTCATCGCGCCCCAGTCTGTGACAACCAGCCCCTGAAAGCCCCACTCATCCCGCAGGATATCAGTCAAAAGCTTCTTATTATCACTGGAAAAAGTTCCATTTATCTTGTTGTAAGAACACATCACGGTATCCGGCCGGCTCTCCTTCACCGCCATCTCGAAAGCGGACAGATAAATCTCACGCAGCGCCCGCTCATCCACCATGCTGTCCCCCATCATGCGGTCCTGTTCCTGATTGTTCGCCGCATAATGTTTCAAACTGGTTCCCACACCCTTGCTTTGTACTCCACGAATCCATTCCGTGCCCATCACGCCCGCCAGATAAGGGTCTTCGCTGAAATATTCAAAATTACGCCCACAAAGCGGATTGCGCTTCATGCACACGCCCGGTCCTAAGACCACATCCACGCCGTAGTGCAGCGCTTCCTCGCCGATTGCTTCTCCCATCCTGCGCAACAGCTGGGGATTCCATGACGCCGCACTGGCGGACGCTGTCGGGAAACAGGTGGATTGTTCACTCTGGTTGATTCCAAGATGATCCGACTCCCCTTTTTGTGTCCGCAGGCCATGCGGCCCGTCGGACATGAAAAAGGAGGGAATACCGTACTGTTCCATGCTCTCTGATTCCCAGAAACTCGCACCCGAACAAAGCTTTATTTTATCTTCCAACGTCATTTTGGCAATGACTTCCTTGATTTCATTCATCGTTCTCTCCATTTCTGCGCTGCTTTTTGCGCATAAACGAGTTTGTGGCAAGCAACGCGCAGACACAAATCTCGCGATTGAAAATTTTAATTTTCAATCTTCTCTCCTCCTGCGTTTTAGAATTTTTACTTCTGTGACCTGCGTTTTTCCAACTCTTCCTTGATTTCCGGCAGTTTTGCCTCCAAGTCAAACTTCACCGCGCAGATGAACATAACGAGGAACAACACAAACGGAATGTAAATGTTAAATGCATAAATCGCCTGTCTCGTTGCCGCTGTCGCCACTGTCATGGATGCGTCATAGTGCGCAAGCGCAAGACACCAGCCAACCACTGCCGCACCAAGTCCATTTCCAATCTTACCGCCAAATCCTGTCGCACTCTGTGAACACGCTACCATCCTGTTACCGTACTTATATGCATTGTAATCGATTGCCATTGCTGTAGTCACACCGAGCAGGCACATCATCGGTATGTTTGCAAAGGAACTGACACATCCAAGAATCGTGTTATACCAGAAATGGGTAGGATTCAGTATCCGCAGGATATTGGCAATCATCCCCAGAAAGAAACTCACACGCAGCGTCTTTACAACGCCAAGCTTCTTGTTCATCGGACCGACAAGGGCAAATCCCAGAATTGTCGGAATCATTCCCACTGCGCCAAGAATCGCTACCAGATTGTCATCCCCGTAAATCCACTTGCAATAATATGTACCGGAGGAATTAGCCAGTCCGTAGGTAACGTTAGACATCAAACCCATAATCAACGCCAGCACCCAGTACTTATTTCCAAAAAGCTTTCCGATGGCATCAGACAACGGAATTGCCTCATCCTGCTCATTTTCCTCCACAGGTGTCTCTGCGACGCCTTCAGCAGTTGCTGTTTCCCTGCTCTTTTTATAACAAAACAGCAGACAGAGTGCAACGACCAATGCAACAACCGCTGCAAACTTAATCCATGCGCTCTGCGTGCCGCCAAGCGCGTTCGTAACCGGAATCACCGCCAGCACAATTGCCATTCCCGGAACATAGCCTGCCAGTGCACGGTACACACCCATCTTGCCGCGTTCCTCGGAACTGTTTGTCCTCACGACCTGCAACGACGCATAAGGAATTGCAATCGCCGTATAGATTACCGAGGTCATCAGCAGATTGGTGACCAGCATATAAGCAACCTGCAGCCCTGCGCTTCCTTTCGGAACAGTAAACAACAACAGCAGCATGAGGGCAGCCGGTATCGCCATCTTCAGAATCCACGGTCTGTACCGCTCTTTGCCCGGCTTTGTATGGTCTATAATGTTTCCCATAATGATATCTGTGAACGCGTCAACAATTTTGGTGACCATAAACACGGTCGCGACCATCCCCGCCGCCAGTCCCGCCTTGTCCGTATAGAAATATGTCAGCTGTCCCACCATGCCGCTGATTGCATTCAGTGCAAACTGCCCCATGGAATCTGCAAAATAATCACCCCCGCGCATTACTTTCTGAATGCCAAACTGGTCTTTTCCCAATGGTTTTTTCGCCATATCTTTTTCCTCCTGTTTTCTAACTCATCATAAGAACTACTTCAACACAATTTCCATAATTTCTAAATTGTCAGACGCCTCAAATATGAGCTTTAGTTCATATTTTCCTGCTGGCATCCGAATCCCGCCCGACACGGTAGACACTGTACCAGACTGCCCTTCAATCTTAAGACTGCCGGCATTTTGATCATTCATCTTAATCAATATCTTTCCACTCCCGGAAGCAGTGACTAAAATCTCATTCCATGCCGTCTCACTCTGTACATAGCGGAATATTGCCGTATCCCCCGCTGAGATATTCATCAATTTTTCTTCATATTGCTCATCAGCGCCGATATAAACCGACCCACTGACGCCGCATACCTGATATCCATAGATTGTTTCACCGGGTGCAAACGGATCTCCTGCCCCTTGCGATGTCATCTTTACTTCATCGATACTCCCATCAGGATTGATTGTGATCGGTTCTATGCATAATCTCCGGTACTGCTGACATCCTCTGCTACAGCGGTGATAAAATACATACCACTGTCCGTTCACATTTTCAATAGAACCGTGGTTGTTCCAGCTGGCCGGATCACATCCGTCATTGTCAATAATAATTCCACGATAGGTAAATGGACCCAAAGGCGATTTACTCGTAGAATATCCCAGCGCCGTCGGCTTTCCGCGTTCCATATCCGCATATACATAATAGTAGGTATCCCCGATTTTCCTCATGGATGAGCCCTCATGAAAGAAGTGTTCCTCCTCTGTCACCAGATTATCTACAATATTTTCCGGAGCAAAGGACACCATATCATCATTCATCTTAACTCCATGGGAAAACAACTGTCCCCAATAATAATAGGCCTGTCCGTCGTCATCCACAAAGATGGCCGGATCAATACCACCGCAGGGAAGCTGAATTGGATTGATAAACGGTCCTTCCGGATAATCCGAGACTGCCACGCCCTCACTGTCATCCGGCATACAAAAGAAGAGATAATATTTACCGTTCTTATAAATACAATCCGGTGCCCACAGTAACGGCGGCTTTTCACTCTCCTGCTCCTTCTCATAGGACTCTTTCCACTCCGCCGCGTATCCCTGAATCATCTTAAGGATAAACGGTGTTGGATGAAACCAGTCAATACCCGGATATTTAGGTGCATCCGGATTATTGAACCATGGAATCTGACGGCCTGACAGGGCAGTGTCATGAACCGTCCAGTATTTCAAATCCGGTGTGGAAACCACATGGTACTTTTCACTGCAGAATCTGTCCTCCAATTCATCAAAGCTGCCGTAAATATATAATTTGCCGTCTGGCATCACATGAGCCTCTACATCCGGTACATGATATTTAAGCGGCAGAATCGGATTTCTCTGATTAATGTGTTCTCTCATAGCGACATACTCCTTGATATTGTTTACTTTTTACTGTTTATTCAGCGTTTCCAGCACCGTCTGAAATACCCCGATGCCCTCCGGCGGCATCACTGCCGTAAGCTCACTGATGGTCATACCGTAGGCAAACTCAATCATAGGGCCATCCAGCATTCCGGGCACATACTGATTAAAGAGTTCCACCGCCGCAGGCTCCTGAACAAGTGCGCCAAGCGTCGTGTCCATCGTAAATCTGTCCATCTCCAGTCTGGTATCCGTGTCGTACTCATAATGCCATGACCCGGAACCCAGGTTTAATGCTCCGTCCTTCTCCGGCAAATATACCTCTGCTGTCGTGTTCGCCGGAATTGTTACATCCACCGTGATCTTACCTTCCCGGCAGCTCCACGCACTGCGAATCGTACCGTATACCGAATCAAACGACGCGTCCACACTCGTGATTCCTTTGATAAATCCTGGCTGAATCCGTATCTCCTTATATCCCGGTTTTGCCGGATGGATTCCTGCCAGTTTCTCGTACATCCAGTCGCCGATTGAACCGTACGCATAATGATTCAGGCTGTTCATACCGGATTCGTCAAAGCTGCCGTCCGGCATGATGGAATTCCAGCGCTCCCAGATAGTAGTCGCACCCTTTTTCACCGCATACAGCCACGAAGGATAATCTTCTTTCAGGAAAATAGTCCCCGCCAGATCATGCATGCCGTTCTCTGATAGTGCATGGCATAAATAGGGGGTTCCCACAAATCCGGTCGAGAGATGGTTCTTGTGGTTTGCAATGTTTGTCTTTAACGATTTGGCAATCCGCTCCCGGTACTTTTCCTGCGCCAAGTTAAAATGCAGCGCCAGCACGCATCCCGTCTGTGTCTCGCTCACCATCCTGCCTGTGCGTGTGATATACTCCTCATCAAACAGTTTTGTAATCTTATGATGAAGCGCTGCATACTCTTTCGCATCTTCCTCATATCCGAGCACCTCAGCCGCTTTCCGCACAAGATCCGTGGAATATGCATAATAGGCATTTGCCACCAGATACTTGTCCGTCGCGCCTGTACGGTCTGCGCTCTCCTCCTTGTCAAGCGCAAGCCAGTCTCCATATTGGAACCCTGTCTGCCATAGACCATTCTCACTGCAGTGTGCTGTAATATAATCCACGTATCCCTTCATGCTCTCATACTGATCCGCCAGCACTCTCTTATCTCCAAATACCTGATAAACCGTCCATGGCACCACCGTAGCGGCATCGCTCCACGCCGCTGCCGCCTCCTGATCAGCAAGGATATTTGGTACCACATGAGGGGGTCCAAACTGTGCAGTCTGTTCACTCTTCAAATCATGCAGCCATTTGGTAAAGAATAATGCTGTCTCCATGTTGTAGGAAGCTGTCCTGCAGAAGACCTGCGCATCCCCCATCCATCCAAGACGCTCATCCCGCTGCGGACAATCTGTGGGGATATCTAGGAAATTGCTCCGCTGCCCCCACTGGATATTGCTCTGCAGCTGGTTAATCATCGCATTGGAACAGGAAAAACTCCCTGTCTGCCGCATATCCGTGTGCAGCGTACATGCTGTAAAATCAGCAGGATTCACTTCATCGAGCCCTTCCACGCATATGTAGCGGAATCCATGAAAGGTAAAATGCGGAAGAAACGTCTGTCTGGTGCCGTCACAGATATACGTATCCGCTGATTTCGCCTGGCGCAATGTCTCCGGATAAAAATTTCCATCCTTATCCAATGTCTCTGCATGGCGTACAACAATCTTCTGTCCGGCTTTTCCCTCTACAGTAACTTCCACAAATCCAGCCATATTCTGTCCGAAGTCCAGAACCTTCTCCCCCTTCGGCGTCAAAATCAGTTCTTTTGCGGGAGTACGTTTGGTGATTCTTACCGGTTCACACTCCTGCGCCGTGATATTCTCCATGGGATAGGAAAATGGTATCGCCGCGACCGGTTTATCATCTGAAAATGTGCTGTCAATTGTCTCTCCCATATAGATTTCACTGTACCTGACGGAACCTGTCTTAACCTGCCAGTTCCGGTCTGTAGCGACTACTTCCTTAGAACCGTCTTCGTAAAGGATATGGAGCTCCGCCAGAAGCGCTGTCTGCTCTCCATAGTGGTCCGGCGTACAGGTAAAACCGAAAATCCCCTTATACCAGCCATTTCCCACCATGATTTCCAGTGTGTGGTCTGAGCCCTCATTCTTGTTGAGCAGTCCTGTCACATCATATGTCTGATACTGCAGGCGTTTTTTGTAATTCGTCCATCCCGGAGCAAAGAAGGCATCACCGACCTTTTTCCTGTCAAGCTGTATTTCGTACACACCCAGCGCTGTTGCATAGATACGTGCCCGCTTGACCGCCTTCTTTAACGATATTGTCCGCACAAAAACCGGACAGGCCGTCTCTTCTTTTGCAAAGGAATGTGTAATCCACCCTGCCTGAAAATTTGTCCCGGAAAGCAATCCTGTCTCAAAGTTCCCGGCTGCCTCCGCCGTCTCTGCATGATTATCCCATATCCTTACACGGTACTCATAAATCTGTTCCGCCAACAGTGCCGGACCAGCATATTCCACGAGCACGGACCGGTCAGATTCCCTACGTCCGCAGTCCCACACCATCTGGCCTTCCGACATAACCTGAATCTGGTACGCAGTCTGTACGGTATCTGTCTGTTCCGACTCGATTTTCCACGAGAACCGCGGTCTTACCGTATCCATCCCCAGCGGATTTTTCTGATACTCCGTGCGCAAATCAGTTATCTGCATAAAAGCACCTCCTATTTTTATTGCTCTTTCATTTTCTTTATCTACATCTTACTTTTATATCAGGCACATGTATTGTAATTATGTGCTTTATATTATGAAATTGTTCTATCCGGTTATACGTATCGTTAATTCACCAGTCTGTTCCAGACTGAAAAACACATAATTTGCAGTTCCACCCACCTTTTCCACACTATAATCGACCGGATATTCTCCGCTCTCTCCCAATCCAATTACACGCATTGGAGCAAAAGGACAGTAAATTTTGCTCCTGCCTGCAGCCTTAAGCGTCATTTCAAGAACCTTCTTTTCTTCATTATAGTGATAGGAACGCAGTTCACCTGCCGCCTCCATCGGATAAGCCCTGCAAAGGGAACTATAGTTCTCATCATCTTCCATTCCCGGATGATATTCCCAGTAAGCGGAGCTCCACAGATACCTTTCCAGAATCCCGTTCATATGACGAATCAGGTCATTTGTAAAGTCTTTGGATGGAAACGCTCCCCACTCCCCTACAACCACGGGAAGTTCCAGTTCCTCCTGAGAACTGCGTTTATCCGCAAAAAGCTGCTCTACATTCTCTTTGCTGAAACTCTCATAACGGTCTGAATCAACCACAGAATCGTATCCGTGCGGGGCATAAATCTGTATGCTTTCCCCTGCAGCCGGATTGTCCAGTCTTCCGATTCCGGTGCGTACTGTACTGCTACTGTAAATGTTTCCTCCTGTAACAAGCGGTTTTCTACTGTATCTGCTGACAGCTTTCCACATACGCCGATAAAAATCCATCAATGTTGTGCGGTCAAATTCCTGCAGCTGTTCCGTCACATAGCCCATAAACAGCACCTGCTGTTCCGGCGTGATATCCGCAGGACGGCTTAAGTCAAACTGCGGCTCCTGTTCCTTTATTTTCATCGTGGCAGCGCCAAAAGCATTGCGTGCAAGACTTCCCATAAAAGGCTCATTCATCGGCTCCCAGCCAATGATATTCTCACAGTCGTCCAAATACTGCACAATCTGCTCCCACATTTTTGCATAATGCTCCAAAAGCCCGATACCGTCCTCCGCCTCTTTATTTGCCCAAAAGTTATCTGCCGCCTTGATAATTGCCTCGCTCTGCAGATAGGCATCATACCACATCGTACATCCTTCCGGATGATAAGCCCCTTCGTCCAGAGCCGCCCAGTCAGGCGCCCCGTCCGCATACTTCTGTGCGAAAAGGTCCTGATGCATATCAACCATGACATACAAGTCATACTTTCGCGCAAGCGTTATCGTATCTTTTACTCTTTTCAGATACTCCATGTCATATACTCCCGGCTGTGGCTCCACTCCATCCCAGAAAATGCCAAACCGGATTAAGTTAAAACCCATCTCATGAAATGACCGGAATGATTTCTCCAGATTTGGAAACAAATATCCCAACTTTTTATCCTTGCACACTACATTGATGCCATTCAATAAAATCTGCCTTCCATCCGATGTCTGAAAATTCATACCCCTGATTGTAATCTGTTCCATAAATATCTCCTCCAAATTAAACAGAACTTCATAATCTATTTATCATTTTAAGTATTTCATTTTGTCCTGTATTGTAATTTTGTTTAAAATATTATAAAATCGTTCTAAATATTACTTTATCAGCTTTTTGAAACTGCTTTTCATAGGAGGTTATCATGGATTCTAAGGATGTAATCTATTCGTTCTGCCAGACACTGTACAACTGTACCTATCTTCCAATACACTATTATCAAAACAAGCATTTGCAACTGGCACTGCCCGACACTGGTTTTCCTTTTGATCTTGCCGTTCCCCATCTGTCCGAGCTGGTTTCCAAGGGACAGCCCATCTCTTATCTTGCCACAAATGAGTTTCACTATATCGGTCTTGTGCAAAACAAAAAAACGGAACAGATGGTTCTAATCGGTCCCGTTATCAGTATTCTGCCCTCTCCGCAATCCATCAGGAATATCATGAAGGAATATGCTATCCCGCTCGAATACAGAGAGCATCTGACAGAACTGTATCAGTTCACGCCTGTATACTCATTTCATCAGTTCTGCCATTTTTTAGCCTTGTTTTACCAGGAATTATTACATGATGTGATTGATATTAACGCATACCTGAATGTATACACTGACACAAAAAGCGCTACTGTCGCTTCCCTTCACTCGTCAAAAAGCTATGATGCAAAAGAAATGGAACGCTTCCACAACACATACCATTATGAACAGCTGTATTTAGATTATATCCGTAACGGAAACGTTGAAGGGCTGAAAAAATTCTTCTCCAACGCCTTCTCCATACAGGCAGGACAGCTCGCGGACAATAGCCTGCGACAGGCGAAAAATATACTTATTACTGTAGTCACACTGGTTACCCGCTATGCGATCGAAGGCGGCCTTGACATCGAATCTGCCTATCAGCTCAGCGACATCTACATTCAGGAAAGTGAAAAACTCCAGAATGCGGAAGAGATTTATCAACTGCAGTACAATATGATGCTGGACTTTACACGCCGCGTGGCACAGACACAGATTCCTCATGACATCACTTCAGATATCTACAAGAGCATCCAGTATATCAAGCAGCATACCAACCAGACTATTTCCACCTCTGATGTGGCTGCCTATGTCGGTAAAAGCCGCTCTTATCTTTCGCACTGTTTTAAGAAGGAACTTGGATTTGAAATGAATGGATTTATCATGCGCTGCAAGCTGGAAGAGGCAAAATCACTGCTGACCTACACAGATAAATCCATCAGCGAGATCAGCAGTTATCTCTGTTTTTCCAGCCAGGCGTATTTTCAGAACGTGTTTAAAAAGAAATTTGGGGTTACACCAAATATGTATCGGAAACATCCTGATGTACATTGAGAATCTTTAAAAGCATGACCAACATCCTCGGACTAAAAAATGCTTCGTCAATAAACGTAACACCAGAGTTTCTCTGTCGGAAACTTGCCTGCCAACTCGGCTTTTCAGACTACAGGGCTCTGAATCAGCAACCATCTATCATGAAATAGAATGTATGACCGACAGCATAAAGCGACATTTTCCCAGATTGACTAGGACAGCATTTCCCCATATAATGAACCACCCCGATGCAATACATTTCCCAATCCATGGCTGTAACTTTCATTGCCTTACAGCCATAGATACTCAAATCATGATATGATCATACAGAAACTGAGATGCTCCTTCCCTGTTCCATAGGAACTACATCTCCCGCCTTCGTATATGTCACTGGTTCTTTTCCAGTGTCACTCTTTACCGCATCTGTTTCTGCTTCCACTGCATCCGTATCCAGATTATCCTTCAACAGTACTTTTCCTTCTTCGCTGATCTCCACAGTATCTGTATTAGTATCAGCATTCCTGTTTTCTTCAATCTGCGCTTCCAGTTTTTCACGTTCTTCCCTGCGCTTCTGGACAGCCTTCTCACGCTGTAACTCTGCTTTTTCCCTTGCTTCCTTTGCGTCCTCTTCCATCCCTTTGTCAGCTTCCGCCTTATAGTCCTCAGCTTTGTCGTAAAAATCTCCGACATACCCCATTGCGCGCTCCATTGTCTCCGTATCTCCTTTACGCCTTGCTTCCTTGAAAACACGCATAGGAGTATTCATCAGATTCATATTCGTCCTTGCCCCAACGAGTCCTTCCATTGTTTTCGTATGCATAGTACCTCCTCCTTATCTCCGTTTTTAGGGACATAAACCCCCTTATTTCTTCTTTCGGCCGTGAAAATGTACGATATTAGATTTGTGATTCAAACAGCCGTTTTGATGTCATGTGCGGCATCAGGAAACGGCATCAAAATAGATATTAGGAAAATACCATTTTCCGCTTCAGCATTCAGTACCCCATCATAGCCATGCACCACATCGCCAACATTCAGCAGGCCGATTCCATGTTTCTGCGAATCCCCTTTATTCGTAAACCCTTCTGCATACCTTTCCGTCCTGTTCATACTATTTTTTACCTCAATCAGAAAACATTTCTTTACAGTCTTCGCCTGAATATTGATAAAACGGCATTCATCCATATGAGTTTCCCACGGCAGCCAGAGCGTTTTTGCCTAATACATGCCCCACAACCGCCGTATCAAAAACATTGTAGAGGTTCTGCATGATATTCCCCGCAAACAGCGGGACGGAAAACTTAACCAGCGCCTTAATGGGCTTTCCCTTTGTCATATCCATTTCCATAATTATTTTATCATCTTCGCCATCACGGGGCGCAGGGCGAGGCCAAGGGGAACCGCCACCACACAGGCTACAATGGCGTTTACACTGGATACCACCGCTTTCTGCGTGACCGTCAGCATGACCGCCTCCAGGGGCAGCCCCAATACAAACCTGTGTTCAATAAAACTCTTTGACAGGTAAAGGACCACATAGGCAAAAGCGCCCGCAATGCCGCCGGCCACATACCGCTGTTTCAGATGTGCCGGGTTGCCGGAGGTTATCTTCCCGCATATCCATGCCATGACAAATTTGAAGATAAAGGTAAAAGGCGCAGAGGCAATATAGGCCGGGTTCGTCAGGTCAAAGAACATGGAGCCTATTCCAGCCGCAAGCCCGCCCTGCAGGGGTCCCAAAAGCATACCGGATAACAGGCACATGACGTTCCCCATATGTAACCTTGTGTTGTCTATCGCCGTGGGGATGGGGACCTGCAGAAAGGCCGATGCCACATACACTGCCGCCGCCATGATCCCAATCCGGGCGATCTCCCTTATCGTGATTTTCTTCATAACCGTTTTCCCTCCTTGTTTTCAACTGGATTGCTTTGTACATGGCCCATTATAAACTTGAAATTATATGCATACAATGTTAGAATTGTGTTGCATACAATTTTGTGGAGGAATACCTATGCCTGTCAATTCCTTTGAAGATTACCCCATGTCATGGAGGCCGCAGAAATCCAGACTGGAAAAGCCCTATTACATTTCCATAGCCGCCAGCCTTGAGGCTGATATCCTGTCCGGGAAACTGCCGGCTGACACAAAGCTGCCGCCCCAGCGGGAACTTGCCGACTTCCTCGACCTGAACTTAAGCACCATCACAAGGGCATACAAGCTGTGCGAACTGAAAGGGCTCCTGTATGCCGTCACGGGACGCGGGACTTTTGTTTCCCCCGGCACATCCGCCAAAAATACTTTTATGGAAAAAGAGGGCGGCATCATCGAAATGGGCATGATCAAGCCGTTCTATGAAAGCAACTATGCCATCCAAAGTACAGCGCGGCTTGTTTTGGAAAGGGATGAATCCATAAGGCTTTTTGAATACAGCAGCCCCCTGGGAACGAAACGGCAGATAAGCGCCGCCCGGAAATGGCTGCGCCGGATTGGAGTAAACACCGGGGAGGAAAACATCCTGCTCTCTGCCGGGGCGCAGAATGCCCTGTCTGTCATACTTATTTCACTTTTCAAGGCCGGGGATAAAATAGCCGTAGACACCTTTACCTATACGAACTTTAAGGAACTTGCCAATTTCCTGCACATCCAACTGATCGCTGTACCCTCGGATAGAGATGGGATGTCCCCCGACGGGCTTATGGCAGCCTGCCGGAATACGGGAATAAACGGCGTCTACCTCATGCCGACCTGCAGCAACCCCACAAGTATCTTTATGCCGCAGCCACGCAGGCTGGAACTGGCAGAAATCATCCGGCAGTTCCATCTGCTTGTGATTGAAGATGACATTTATTCCTTCCTCTCCGCTTATGGCCGTACCGCTCCTGCTGCAGAGCCGTTCTTTTCCCTTCTGCCGGAGCAGGCTGTCCACATCTGCAGCATCTCAAAATCGTTATGCGCCGGACTGCGGGTAGCCTTTCTTGCCTTTCCAGACCGATACCGGGAGCTGCTGGTCTCCGGGATGCTGGGCATCAACCTGAAAACCGTGTCCCTCAACAGTGAGATCATTGCAGAACTGATTGAAAGCGGGGAGGCGGAAAATATCGTGAGGCAGAAAATCCTTTCTGCCCGGAAACGAAACCAGATATTCAGAACCATTTTTCCTTCATCCGAGACTGACAATATCGAGCGGTTTTTCCACTGGTTGCCGCTCCCTGCCCATCTGACAAGCGAGGAATTAGAGCTGCTGGCATTGCAGAAAGGGATTCATGTACTTGGCTCCCACCGTTTCGCAATGCAGAACGAAAACAGATCATCCTATGTCCGGGTATCCATTGCTTCACCCGATACGGAAGATGATTTGAGAAAAGGGCTGCTGCTATTAAAAAATATATTTGAGGAAAAACAAATGAATTTCTTTGTCTGAATTTGAGATGCCAGAATATTGAAAAAAGACTGCCGAAGCAACCCTTTTCTTCTATTGTCATTTTCTCATTCTGTTTTTACCGTTTTTCTCATATACGAACACGCAAAACTGCTGTACTATCACGGAAACCTTTACCCCATTTACCCCACCCAATCAAAGACCCCGCTGCAAGCAACGGGGTATCAAACTTGCAGCGCTGCAGAGCAGCGGGGTATTTGACCCTCGCGGCAGTCGCCAAATGTCTGCAAGCAGCCACTTGGCTCGTTGCTCGCGGGAATAAAAGAGATGCACCACAAGGCACTTTCTATTGCCTCACAATACACCTCTAGTACTCCGTACTTGAAGTTCCTGTGCAAATTTTCGAGGATATTTTTTCGAGTGTACAAGTTCAGAAACGGAGGCGTAGCGGGCTACGTTGAGTATTCTGGGCTTGTGCAATCGGGAAAATAGACCGAAATATTTGCACAAGGGTTTTCAGTACGGAGTACTAGTAGTATCAAGCCAATTTTTTTAACTTTTCACTCAATCCCAATTTCCTCAATCCATTTCTGAACGCTTTCTTTTGAAACTCCTGATTCAAATCTTTTTCCATCCCTCCACTCCACAGCCTCTGCACAAAGAGAATGAAGATTATCCGCACTGGAACCAATCCCGCTGCTATGAGAAGTACAGAACGGCACTATTATTTTCCCGGAAAAATCATAGTTCTCTAAAAATGTACTGATAATACGGGGCGCCTGACTGTGCCAAATCGGATAACCGAGAATTATGGTATCATATTCGTCCATGTTCTCCACACCGCCAGAAATTGCCGGGCGTACATCCGGGTCATTTTGTTCCTGATCTGCCCGACCATTTGTATAATATGCCAAGTCTGCCTCTGTGTATGGATCTTCAGGTACAATCTGGTAACTATCAGCTCCTAAAATCTCCGTAATATACTCCGCTACAAGTTCCGTAGTCCCTGTACACGAAAAATATACAACCAATGTTTTTGTACTCACATCTGTCTCCTGTTCCTCTGTCGAAACGGATTCAGACGGTTCTGTTTCCATTTCTATTTCCGTCTGTTCTTCTGTTTTCGACTGTTCCACCGCTGCTTCATTCTGAGGCGTTTCCGACTGTTCATCTGTTTTCTGCACGGCAGACTGTATTTCCTCCTGCTTTTCAGATGCAGCAGATTGACCACAGGCTGCCAAAGCAAAAATCATCCCAAAAGAAAGCAACAAACTAACGATTTTCCTCATTACCCATTCCGCCTTTCTTCCAGCGCCTTCAACAAATATGTCATATTCTGACCAAGATTTCTCATTGTATCAAGACCTTCCTCGTCTTTCTGGACGTCTCCCGGCATTTGTCCATAGCCAAACGCCCAATAAGAGGAACCGACCACAAACATATTTTGCAGCATAAAGAAATGATACATTGCATCAAGGGTAGTAAGTACGCCTCCTCTGCGTGCAGCCGTAACAGCCGCACCAACTTTGTGCTGAAACAGATTTTCATTCCGATTCATGTCGGTTACTACTGATGCCCGTTCTAAAAATGCCTGCATATTCGCAGAAATATTTGCCGTATAAACAGGCGAGCCGAGAATGATCCCATCAGCCTGTGTCATCTTCTCGAAAATTTCCTGAAACATATCCTTATTATGCACACAGTTTTTTCTTCCGCCGCAAGCCCAACAAGCCTTGCAGGGTTCCATGATTTTTCCGGAAAGCTGCACCATCTCCGTTTCAATTCCTGCCTTATGCAGTTCCTCAAACACTGTATTGATCAGGATTGCTGTGTTTCCGTCCTTTCTTGCACTACCGTTAATCGCTAAAACTTTCATATACTACCTCCACTTTACAAAATTTTTCCACCTGTGCGGATGCGAAAGCAGACGCAAGAGTGCTTAAGCACGGGTTTTACGAATACGGAAGTCAGGTCGGATGCTCTTTGAAACGTCCAACCGCACAGGTGAAAATGTTTTAGTACCAATCATGTTTCTCGCCACGGTCAAGGGCACCTATACGCCCCATTTCCTCCTCCGTCAATTCAAAATCAAACAATTCCGTATTTTCCTGAATATGATCGGGATTGCTTGAGCCGGGAATGACTACGACACCCTTTTGCAGATTCCACCGAAGAATAACCTGCGCCGATGATTTCCCGTGCACTGCTGCAATTTCCGAAATCACTTCATTCCCAAGCAGTTCTGCCGTATACCCCCTGCCGCCAAGCGGATACCAGCCCTGCACCACAATCCCAAGACTATGAATGTATGGGATTACATCGTTCTCCTGATAATACGGGTGTATTTCATTTTGCACCAGAGCCGGGGTAATGTTTATCCGCGGTAAAAATTCTTCCAGTTCTTCCACATACCAGTTTGATAACCCAAGCGAACGGATTTTGCCGTCTGCAACCGCTTTTTCCATTGCAAGGTAAGCCTCCACATCGCCTGTTCCGGGGTGGTGGAGCAGCATCATGTCAATGTAGTCTATATCTAATTTGGCAAGTGCCTCCTCAATCGCTGCTTCCGGATCGGAAAACTGGTTCGGGTACAGCTTTGTAATGACAAAGATTTCCTCCCTCGGTATGCCGGAGTTTCTCACAGCCTCCCCCACACTTTCCTCGTTATGGTACATATAGGCAGTATCAATCAGGCGGACGCCGCTGTTTAATGCCGCCGTGACAGACTCCACACAAGTATCCCCGGTCAGACTGTATGTGCCAATCCCATATATGGGCATTTCATACCCACTGTTCAATAAAACTGTCTTTGTTTCAAAGTTAAAAGAAATATCTCCTGTCATTGTATTGCCACCTCCCTGTGTCTGCTGTTCCTGCCCGCCAGTCATATGATTTTCCGTTTCTGCCTCAGTCTGTGCGGTTTCCGATGCTACTGACTGCTCCTGATCTGTCTGCTCTGTTGTTTCTACACTTTCTGCCTGCCTATCCTGCTCCGACACTTTATCCGTAAGGGAATCCGTCCCTGTCTGTTTGCCACAGGCTGATAGCGAAACGATAAGCAGGCAAGCGAGTATAAGATTAAACAGCCGTTTCATACCTTTCCTCCCTTTCTTCTCATCTGTAGGAATTGTCAAGGACAATTCCTTAACCGCTTTCAACACTTTCGCCGGAACACCTCCCACTACCGTCATTGTAGGAACATTCTGTGTCACCACTGCTCCAGCCGCAACCACTGCCCAATCGCCGATTGTCACTCCCGGCAGTATGGTTGCATTAGAACCAATCCATACATGATTTCCTATTTTTATGGAAGCATAGTGATTCTTTCGGTTTTCTTTTGGGTTCAGATCATGGTTGATAGTTGCCAGCACCACATTATGCCCAATCATTGTGCCGTCCCCTATCTCTATTCCCCCTTGATCCTGAAAATGGCAGCCAGAATTAATGAATACATCTTGTCCAATTGTAATATTTTTCCCGAAATCTGTATAAAACGGAGGAAACAGCCGAAAGGTATCATCAATCTTTTTCCCTGTCAACCGCCCCATGATTTCCCGTAGTTCCTCCGGTGTATGATACTGATTATTCAGTTCCATACCAATCCGGACAGCTTCCTGAAAAAGTTCGTTTGCATAGGCATCCCGTTCGGTATTTTCTTCTTCCCCTTCCCGAAATCCATCAATCACATCCTTTACCGTCATGGTCTACATCTCCTTCTCCCACTCCCGAAGTGTATGGACACCTGTTTCATCACCAAGCTTTTCCAAGCGGCTGATCTCATCAGCAGTCAGATTGATACATACCGCCTTTGCTGCCTCCTCAACCTGATTTACCTTTGTTACTCCGATAATCGGGAGCGTGCCTTTTGCAATCGCCCATGCCGTCGCAACCTGCGCAGGACTGGCATCAAAACGTGTCCCTATAATTTTCAGTTCATCAATCAATGCTGTCAGTTCTTTCAGATGCGGGTTATACGCCTCTCCCCTCCCGGTTCCTTCCGGAAATGGATTTGTTTCATTATACCGTCCGGTAAGCGCCCCCTGTTCCAATACCATGTAGGAATAGAATGTAATACCATTTTCCTTACAGTAATCAAGGATACCCGCACGCTCCGAAGAACGGTGTAACAGACTGTAGTGGTTCTGCACCGCAGAAATTTTCAAGCCCTCCGCCGCGAGAATTTCATTCGCCCTTTTTATCTCCGCAAGGTTGTGGTTGGAAACGCCGATTGTCTTAATCTGTCCGCTTTTTGCCAGCGGGATTAAATCCGGCGTCCATTTTGGGGCATCCATCGGATTGTGTATCCAATAAATATCAATCACATCGGTATGCAGACGTTCCTTGCTTCCATCAATCATTTCCTGCATGGCATCCGGCGAACTGCTGGCTATCTGCGGCGTGAATTTTGTGGAAAGGATAACGCTGTCCCGGCACACATCTTTTACAAAATTACCAAGAATACGCTCAGAAGTCCCTTCTCCGTAAACCGCTGCCGTGTCCCACAAGTTCAGTCCGCACTCCACTGCTTTCTCAAACACCGGCTTCAATTCTTCTTCAAATAAATGGTTTCCAAATACCTGATCCCCTCCGGCTGCTCCTGCACCCCAAGACCAAGCTCCTAATGCAATTTTCGGTAATGTTGTACTCATTTTCAAATCCTCCCCCGAAGCGCTTTGCGCTGTTTGTTCAGTTTGTTGAACTAAATTGCTCATCAGAGAACTTATTCAGCCTTCACCCTCTTGACTCTATTCTAATTCACCGCAAACAAAATATCAAATACATATAAAGTATCATCTTCCATACCCAAAAAGTATTTATGGTGTATTGCACTCCATATCTATAATGTACTCCGCTGTAATTCACGCCCGCCGAAGTGTACTGTAAACCACTATAGAGGTGAATCACAACGAATAACGGAAACTCTCTTTATTTATTGGAAATTCCTTCTGCAATTCTCTGTGCCAAACTTTCCTGATAATCATCATCCAACAGCTTTTGATTTTCAGAATAATTTGAGAGAAATCCCATTTCTACCAAAACAGCGGGCTTTTGCGTATTTCGCAAAACATAATATCCCGCTGTTTTTGCATACCTCGTTTTAATATCTTCACTTAGCGAAACTGCGTTAATGATACTATCTGCATATTCTTTGCTTTCTGTCGCATTTGAATTATTGTAATAGCATTCCAAGCCTGCTATCTGGGCATCTTTCTCATAGTAATTGCAATGAAGACTGATAAAAAAATCTGCATTGGAGTCATTTGCAACGGAAGTACGCTCTGCAAGGCTCATATTTTCATCGGAGCTTCTGGTCAGAAT
>CAJUQJ010000018.1 GCA_910588215.1 uncultured Lachnospiraceae bacterium | reverse complement strand
CAAAACTGTCAAACCGGTCACAAAAATATATGAACCAAAACATTTGGCAGAAACAACGGTACTGGCTTCCTGTCTTCGACTGCGTAAAAGACAGCCGGCAGTGTTGAAAATCTATATTTCCTATTTTTAGTTCAATTAAGTCTTTTACGCGAAGTCCATATGTCATCAAAAGAACCTGTATTGCATAATCACGTTTCCCGGGAAGGGTGGAAGTATCAATGGCTGATAAAATCTGAATCAGTTCATTCCTGTTATAAACAGATGGCTAATTTTTCTTTGGGATTACGTATGTCATGGCTTTTTGCAGTTCGGGAGCTGCCAGTCCTTTTTGGAACAAAAATTCAAGAAAACAGGACAGTTTCTGGCACATTCCCTCTACAGAAGAGGCAGAAAGGACAGCACATCCCACATGGGCTCCGGGGATCTCATTAATGGAGTGTACTCCCTGTTGATAAACCGATGTCAGGAATTGTACCGCAAAAATTTTTCTGACTTCTATCGCTGCCCTTTTGTATCCTTGTTCTGACATGTAGGTTATATAGTCATTTATTATATCCCGAAAAACCAGTGGCAGCATCTGTGCTCCTTTATTTTTCCGGAATATATAAGGACTGCCCGAAAGGTAATCGTTAAAACGTCGGATGCTTGTCAGGATATGTTTCCTGCTGCTTGTGCTGACTGGCAGATCTGGAACGGCATTTTCCCTGAATTTATGGGCAGTTTTCTCTGTATACACTGGTTCCTGCAGTGAAAGGATATATTTTTTCATCCTATTCAGGTAAGACCTGTAACCGTTAACTGTGTTTTGTGAATACTCCCTTTCCAATAGTTCAAGCAGAAACTGTTCCACATGCGATTCAAAATCCGTGTGAATGTTAATCTGAAAATTCATAAGCTTTCTCCTTTCTGTGCGCGATATGCACTACATAATAATTCTACTAGGATAATTCAGATTCGCAGTCACCCACGACACCCTTGGTCTTAGCTATATCCTTCCCATTACAAGGGCGGATTAGGGACTTTCACCCATTAGCGACGTGCGCCGCAAGGCGCACTAAAAAAACAGGAAACCTTTTCTTGATTTCCTGTCTTGGTGTGCCGTTCTGTATGTATGGCGGTTATTCAGTTTTTAGCTGGCTACAATTCTACAAACTGGAATTTATGTTTATATTTTTTTCTTTTGTATGAATATAAAAAATGCAATCAAAACTGCATTGACAATTAGAACTATTATACTTCCTTCAATTTTGCAAATTCCGCCGGACAAAATATCGTTTCCAGTAAAAGTAGTAACAAACAGATTTGGATAGTCATCAGCAAGTGACACACCACCTAAAACTAATGCACCAATTCCATTCCATAAAAAGTGCATAATAATTGGTGCTATAATAGAGCCACTATATTCAAGGACTGCTGTCATAAGCAAGCTCATAGTAAGTACATTTAAAACAGGAATAACACCTGCTTCAAATGCCCCTCCGTGCAATGCCGTAAAAAGTATTGTTGTCACAACCGTAGCAACAATTATATTGTGCTTTTGTTTAAGCATTTGGTACAAGTAACCACGTACAAGAAGTTCCTGCATAATTGTATTTAGAAATACTGCCAGCAACCAAACAGGAAATAGGTTAATTAAGTTAGTTCCGTCAAAATGGATAATTTTTGCTACATACATTACCAAAACAGGAATAGCTAACCATACAATCCCTGTAATTACTCCCAATACTATTCCCTTTACTGGATTATCGAATAAATGTAACTTTACATTTTTCTTTTCAGCAAACCAAAAGACGAGAGTAAAAACTGCTATTGCCAATAGAGGTGTAATTTCTGCCCATAACCTCCATATAGCTTGTTCCTTTGAAGATGATAACGGCAAGATAGAAACCAATATTGCCCATCCCAGAAAAAAGCCTATGGATTTTATAATTGTAATTCCGATTTTTTTCAAAATAAATTCCTCCCAAATTCAAATTTGTCGTTGCTTTATTATATATCCGATTTTTCAAAAATAAAAGCAAATTCTTATACTTCCTGTTCATCAAAACGGAACTTGAACAATACCGCAACAAGCCGTGATTTTATACTGTCCTCCGTATCTCTGTCGATATGCCCGTTTTCAATGGCGGCGATTCGGATTCGCTTGCTGTAATGCCGTAAAACCTCGTCCACGGCTTCCGGCTCTCCGCTGGTCGCCCGGACAATCGTTTCATAGGGCAAAAGGTTCGGATTCCCCATGTGAAAGCACCTCCATTTCTTTGTGCAGAAGCTGTAAAGTCCTGCGGATTTGATACCCGGTCGTACTCCGGCAGCGTCCTAACTTCCTTCGTCCCGCCTGTCCATAACCAGGGTATCAGCTTAGCTCCTTTACCCGGTAAATTCCGTCAGCTCCTCCGGCGAAACATCATAGTTGCGGTACAGTTCCCCGGGACGGATCGGAAGCCTGGTTGACAGGAAGGGCCGCACACCCCGAATCTGTAAGAGGCATTTCCAGCCGTCCATGACCGCCAGTTCGTCCACCGACATCAGATCTTTACCACATTGTCAAGTGGTGAATTCAATTTTTCTTGCATATATTTTTACATTATGACATAATATAAGTAAGAAATTCTTACTAGAAAGGGACATAAGCAAATGAACACACAAATATTGACAGTTTCTTCCAAAGGACAGATTTCATTGCCAGTCAGCATCCGGAAACTCTTGTCGATTGATACTGGTGATAAACTGGTTGCATATACTTCAGGGGATGTTATCATGCTCAAAACTTTAAAGCTTCCTTCTGCTGAAGAATTTGAAGCCTCACTCGACGAGGCACAAAAATGGGCAAAGTCTGTTGGGTATAATGAAAATGATGTTAATGATATAATCAAATCAGTTAGAAAGAAGAAACGAGTCTGAGAATTGTGATAGATACAAATGTTTTGATTTCTGGTTTGTTTTTTTGGCGGATTTCCGATAGAAATTCTTCGTGCTGTTGTTTGCCAAAAGATAACAGCCTGCGCTACGACAGAAATTATTAACGAATATGAAGAAATTGTGCAGGAAATGATTGACAGAAAACAAAGGCATATTAATAGAACAATTTTAGGCCCGCTAAAACTATGGAAATTATCGAACCTGTTACTCATGTCGAAATATGCCGTGATCCTGACGATAACAAATTCCTGGAATGCGCAAAAGATTCTTATGCTTTATATATTGTCAGTGGAGATAAAGACTTCCTCGTAATAGAACAGTTTGAACTCCTGCTTTATCCTACTGTAAAACAGAAATAATATTTTGGGTGTTACTGTAACACCTTTTTTTATATGTACTTGATTTCAGCTCATTGATAAAATCAGGCATATTAAATCACCTCCAAACTTACTATACATTCCTCCCATTTCAATAGCAAATACATATATATAATACATTTACATACTTGAAAGGTATTCTATTTCTGTTATAATCTGAATGAACGCAGAAAAAGGAGGTTCCTAGTTTTGGATATTCGGGTGTTACAATACTTTCTTGCCGTTGCAAGAGAAGAAAGCATTACAAGAGCCGCAGAACGGCTCCGCATGACACAACCGCCACTTTCAAGGCAATTAAAAGATTTAGAGGATGAATTAGGAAAACAACTGCTTATCCGTGGAAGTAAAAAGGTTACATTAACCGAGGACGGCATGTTACTGCGTAAACGCGCGGAAGAGTTGGTTGATCTTATGAAAAAAACAAAAGCAGAATTGACCTCCTCTAATGAAAATATAAATGGAGATATTCATATAGGATGTGGAGAAACGGAAGCCATTTCTTTTCTTGCACAGGCAGCTTGGAATTTACAGCAGAAACATCCCCTTATTCATTATCACATTTACAGTGGTGATGCCGAGCGTGTTATGGAACGATTGGATAAAGGATTGATTGATTTCGGCCTTTTAGTCGGGCCTGTAGACGTAAATAAATATGATTATATAAGACTACCCTTAAAAGATAGGTGGGGCGTTTTAATGAGAAAAGACAGCCCTTTGGCAGAAAAAGAATCCATTACTGCAGAAGATTTATGGGATAAGCCGCTCATTATTTCTCACCAGACTTCTATCAATAGCGAAATGTTTTCATGGTTAAAAACAGATATTACAAAGCTGAACATTGTTGCCACATATGATTTGGTCTATAATGCGTCACAATTTGTAAAAAAGGGATTCGGATATGTGATCGCATTGGATAAACTAATCAACACTACCGGAGACAGCTCCCTTTGTTTTCGCCCGCTATATCCTATCTTAGAAGCCGGGCTTTGTATCGTATGGAAAAAATATCAAGTCTTTTCGAAGGCTTCCAACGCCTTTTTACAGCAGCTCCAAAAAGAATTAGAAAATATTGCAAATATCTGAAATCGTAAAGAAAACCAAGGAAATGTTCAGCCTGTTTAACGAGCATTTTATGACAATGAATTAACCCGTCCGGCCATCACCGTATCCCCGGTCTTAGGACTGCCCTTTATTAGAATTCGCACCTTGACAGAATAAGTTCTATATAGTACTATTTATATCATGAAAAGGAGACGTCCTTTTTAACGCTGTACAGCAAAACTACCGCTTCTATCCTTGCGAAGCGGTGGCGCAAGGAAAGGTGTGATATAACTGGAAACACGAACAGGTTTTTTGATTTCTCAGATTAAACAGGTTCAAGGGAGAGTTTTTGATCGGCTTTTGCAGACATGTGGTGTCGCTGAATTTAATGGACCACAAGGACATATTCTTTATGTGTTATGGAAAAGTGAAGGCATTCCTATTGTGGAACTTGCACAAAAGACGGGATTGGCAAAAAATACACTTACAGTAATGCTTTGTAGAATGGAGGAAAATGGCTTAATCTGTCGGGATGTTTCCGCTTCTGATCGACGTCAAAGCCTAATTAGCCTGACACCCAAAGCCCGTGCATTAGAGAAACGTTACAATCAAGTCTCTCAGCAAATGAATAGCTTGTTTTTTAAGGATTTTGAAAAGGTGGAAATCAAGGAATTAGAACAGTATCTTGACCGTATTGTTTCCAACTTGGAGCGAGCGGAACAAGCATTAAAAAAAGGAAAGGATGTACATGATGGCAAAGGTAAAAACTAAGATCGGTAATGATTACTGTCCGCAAGCGCTATTTCTTTATGGCACAAAACAGGAAGATGGACAGCCCCATTTTGGTCTTTTCTGCTGGTTTGGATATTATCGTTCCTCAGAGGGACTCGGGGTAATGGCTTGTATAGGTGAGGAAAAACAGACCAAGGATTTGATACGCAAAAATGGTGTATTTTCCGCCAACCTCGTATCTGAACAGCTGCTTCCTTTGGCAGATTATTATGGTTGTACCTATGGCAGAACCACACCTAATAAGATGCAGTACCTGCCTACTGTAGAGCAGGGACAAGTGCTGGATGTGCCAACCATTGCAGAAAGCCCTGTCAGTTTTGAACTGGAAGTAAAAAAAGCAATCCCTATGGGAGATGGATCAGATATTTTTCTCTGTTTAATTCGTAATGTAACTCAGGATGAAAAACTGCTGGATATGGAGGTTCCCTTTACAGAAAGATTGATGAAGGCCGCTCCGGTATTCGCTCCGGGCGAAGATACATATTCTTCCATTGATGGAAGATATCTCGGAAAATGGGGAGAACCTATGAAAAATATGGCTAGTATCAAAGAATAGCTGTATAATACAAACGCATTTTGGAAGAACAGACTGCAAAGGTCTTGGAATGAGTTAATCCCCCCGAATTGGGGGGATTAAAATTACCACTTACAGATTGAAGCCAAGAATGTTACAATAGGAGAAATATATGAATTTGTTAAAACATGGCGATACTATTGGGATAATATCACCAAGTTGGGTAGCAAATCAAAATGATTATGAAAAGTATGCAAAAGACATTAACAAATTGGGATTTCACGTCAAATTCGGCAAAAATATTTATAAAGACACTTATAAATATACTGCAAGTGTAGCAGAGCGTGTTGATGATTTGAACCAGATGATATATGACGAGAATGTAAGATTGGTATTCTTTGGTGGGGGTTATGGAAGTGTAGATTTACTTCCGTATATTGATTATAATAGAATAAAAGAAACTCCGAAGCTTTTTTTGAGTTATAGTGATGGAACATCTATACTCAATGCTATATATGCTAACACCGGCATAACGACATACTATGGGCAGACTCCGGGATTATTTGATAATATCAACGAATACGACAGAAAACAATTTGTTTCGCATTTGATTGATGGATCCGTAACAGATTATATCAGTAATAGTGATTGGTATACTATAACAGAGGGATGTTGCGAAGGAATCCTTGTTGGAGGATATTTACTTAATTTCGTTTTGACTCTAGGAAACAGATTCTTTCCATATCAAGCAGACAGGAATTATATATTATTTATTGAAGAATTGGATAAATTTCAATCCGTTCAAGATGTCAGTATGTTCTTAACTTGTATTGGACAAAGCCAGTTGATGGAACAAGTAACAGGTTTGTTGTTTGGGCACTATTCAGATGATATTTCATCACTGTTGTTTGAAGTACTGGAACGGTTTGGTAAAAAATATAACATTCCTGTGGCTTATTGTGACGATTTTGGTCATGGCTCCAATCATGCAATTTTTCCTATTGGTAGAGGGGCTGTTTTAGACACAATAAATAAAACACTATTATTTCAATAGAGCATAATTTGTATGCGAATAGAATGTTTGCCCAATATTTCCCGCAGTTATCCGAATCCCCCTGTTTGTTTTACGTAATTCTCAAGACTCTGCTACATGTTCCAAAGCCCACATAGACGCCACGTTCCCTGCTATGTATTTTGGGCTTTCACTGACCGTGCCAACAGTGTCTACTGCCACCTGTAAACCGCCCCTTTTTCTCATATGGCGTTTCTCACCGCCTCATTGATATGCACCTCACACATACCGCACGCCATCTCGTCAATACCCTCTATGATCTTAACCATAAAACATCCCTCTCTTTTCTTCTGGTTAGTAAAATCTAACCACCGTTTTTCAAAAATGCGGCACACCTGCCAGTGGCCGCTGATAAAATTTAATAACACCCTTTTTGCCGTCAGACCTTGCGCCAGCCTCCCTAAAGTGTTAGGATTATAGTTAACGACATAACTCACGGACGGGATTCCGTTCCGGAAAGGAGTACAGTGATACATGAGTTATATCCGACACAAAGCCGAGGAATCCCTTGAGGATTACCTCGAAACAATACTGATTTTGAGCAGCCGCCTCTCTGTGGTGCGCTCCATCGACGTGGCGACCGAGCTGAATTTTTCAAAGCCGAGCGTGAGCGTCGCCGTCAAAAACCTGAAAAACCGCGGATACATCACCGTTTCAGAAGAAGGGTTTCTCCATCTGACGGACGACGGACGAAAAATCGCGGAAAGCGTCTATGAACGCCACACCCTGCTGACGGACTGGCTGGTCCATCTCGGCGTTGACCCCGTAATCGCGGCGGGCGATGCCTGCAAAATGGAGCATGACATCACACCGGAAAGCTATGAGGCAATGAAAAAATGCATCCTATCCGTTTTGGGGCGTGACTAAAACACGATTTTTCGTTATGCACATGAATTGGCTGAACTGTTATAGTAATCCTGCATACTTTTCAGGCTGATTGCCAGAGTTGAGGTGTAATTCCTGTGTATCCTCCCGACCAGCGCATTGCTCTGATTTTTTAACGCCACAAGCCCGTACAGGTCATCCGAACAGATCATAATGTCCGCAATCTCCTGCACGAAACTTAGAATTTCTCCACGAAGCAGTCCGCCTTCTTAATGAAGGACCACCCGCGCTCCCACATGGAACGCAGCACATTGCCCACCGTGGGCATATGGTGAGCCGGAAGCTCCATAACGAAAGGAGCCGGGTCTCCGGAGAACATCTTCGTTTTCTTTAACATAATACCTGAAATGATAATCGCTGCCATACCTACAAAGTACGCGCTCGTTGCAACCCATGCGGAACCGCCGAAGATTGCGCCCGCAACCATGGAGATAAACGGCACCTTCGCGCCACAGGGAATAAAGGTTGTCGTCATAATCGTCATACGGCGGTCACGCTCGTTCTCAATCGTCCTCGACGCCATGATACCCGGAATGCCGCAGCCGGTACCGATGAGCATCGGAATGAAGGACTTGCCGGACAGTCCGAACTTGCGGAAGATACGATCCAGTACAAACGCGATACGCGCCATAAGCTGCCGGATCAAGCTCATCGCCATACTGCTCCATCACCGCAATCGCATCCTCGTAATCGGTGAGGGATGCCGTTTCCATTGTTACCTCCAGCGTTTCATCATCTGCTACTTCATAAGGGAAGTATTTCCGCATCTGCCTTCCGGATGGAAAGTTCATAACCGCGGACGGTCACCTCAATCGGATCTCCCAAAGGCGCCACCTTGCGGATCTGCACATCCACGCCCTTTGTCAATCCCATGTCCATGATACGGCGTTTGACCGCGCCTTCCCCGTGAAGCCCTGTTTCAAGATCATGCTGTTTATGATCAGCAATACCGCCTGTTCAGGCTGTCCTGTGACATATGATGATCCTGTCTGCCGATACATGATGTGTATCTGTATAACTTCCATAGATAATAACACTTGCCTGCTTCTTAATGTCAGATACAGACGCCTGCTCCAGTTCTGCAATCTCGGCTGTGGTATAGATGGTTGCAATCTGGACCACGCACCCCTCTTCATATGTCACCACTACATTTGTATCCTCGCTTTCATACCCAGGCGCCGCACTTACGATGGTTTCTCCATCATCTTCCGTTACGTCAGCACTTACCGTACAACTGCCGTCCGAGAACTCTACCACGCTCCCTGTCAAAGTCGCTGATGTATACAGACTGTTCGCATCCACTTTTCCAGCTGCATCATCGGCTGTAGTATTCTTCTGCTTCTCCTGCGCAGTGTCCACTCCATTTGTTCCGTTCCCGTCCGGCAGGGAATTATCTTCGTTTTCCGTGCTGACATTTTCCTCTGCATCCATCTCCTCGTCATCAAATACGCCGCTTTGATACTCTGTTCCATACATCTCCCCGCCCTCCGTCTTTTCATCTGCTCCGGCGCTACATCCTGTAAGAGCTGACAGGCACAGTCCAATCACGAGATTTTTCCACATTTTTTGATTTTTCATACTGTAAACTTCCTTTCTGTTTTTTCCATCATAACTGCAGCGTCCTGTAAAAATCCTGTAGCCGGAATCAATTTAAACATCACTTTTTACAGATTTTTTATAGAATTAACTGCTATATTAATATAGAAAAAGAGACAACGTGGAAAGAGGATCTGAGTGTATGAAAATACTATTGCTTGAAGATGATACAGAACTTTGCAGTTCCATACAGGAGGAACTGCAAAAAGCCGGCTATATCGTTGACTGCTGCCATGACGGGGAAACCGCCATGCTCCATGCGCTGAATATAGACTACTGCTATGACCTGGCAGTCATTGACCGTATGCTCCCCATCATTGACGGAATGACGATTATCAAAGCCATGCGTCGGAAAGAAATTGCAATCCCTGTCATTATCATTACGGGGATGTCAGAACTGAATGACCGGATAGAGGGGCTGGATAACGGCGCCGACGACTATCTGGTAAAACCTTTTCATATACCTGAATTGCTTGCGCGCATCAGGGCATTGATCCGGCGGCCGACAGAAATCAGGACGGCGGAAACGTGTATCTGTTTTTCCGATCTGTCTTTCAACCAGGCAGAACATATCCTGTCATGCGGTACAAATTCCCTGCTCTTAACTGCACGAGAGTCTAATGTATTATCCGTTTTTATCAGCCATCCCCGGTCCCTCATCTTTAGAGAGCAGCTGATCTACAAAGTCTGGGGAACCGATACGGATATCGCACCCGGAAACGTGGATAATTATATTTCGTTTCTCCGGAAGCGATTGCGTGAAATAAGAAGCGTCTGCGAAATCAAAACGGTTTACGGATCTGGTTATAAATTGGAGGGTTAAAATGCTGGAACATCTATATAAAAAACTACATCTCATTTTTATCAGTTCCATTATGGCTATCATAATCGTCGTTATCGGCATTCTATGCAAGGATTTCCTTGATAACGAACGGAAAAACGACAGTATCTTCTTCGAGCGCCTTTCCATGCTGATGCTCTATGAACTGGAAAATCCGCAAAAAAGCCCGCAGGAGGTCATTTGGCCTTACGAAGATAACTATTCCATTTTTGCCGTGTTAAAGGATGCACAGGAAAATGTCATTTATCAAAGCCCTTTCTCCTTTCCAACCGATATCACCTTTCTGTTAAAGCAATTTACAGAAAAAGCAGATACAGAATCTGTCACAACATTAGATCAGGCCATGACTACGACACAAAACGGTATTTTATCTTTTTCCGGTTATTCACATGATAATTATTGGGGCATACCTGCTACTGTTGTTGACAAAAACGGAACCCTGTTTTATTTATGTCTGCTGCAGCGGCAAAATGCACCTTTTGAACTGATCGGGAGACAGCTGCCTTTATATATACTGCTATGGTTCCTCACCCTATTCTGTGTCGTAATTGCAAGCCGTTTTCTGCTGAAACGCGCTATAGCGCCGACCGAAAAAGTATTAAAAAGTCAGAAAAGTTTTATCGCCGCTGCCTCCCATGAACTGAAAGCACCGCTTGCAGTCATACTTGCCAACAATGACAAAATAAACAGATTAAGCGACGGCATACCGGATATTCAAAAGGCCGCGAATATTATAGATGCAGAAACCATTCGGATGTCAAAGTTGATCAAAGATATGCTTTTACTGGCTTCCTCAGATTCCGGAACACGCAGTCTCAATAAAACAATGATAAATATTGATACTTTGCTGATCTTACTCTATGAAGCTTATGAACCGGTCTGCAGCCAGAAAGGAATGCCTTTAGATGCAGATTTTATTGATGTCCGCTTTCCCCTTTTATACACAGACCGGGAATGCCTTTTTCAGATCTTAAGCATTTTTATGGATAATGCCATTTCGCATTCTAAAACGCAGGGACTGGTCCAGATAAAAGCCACTCTGTCACGCAAAGCCGTAACGATTTCTGTTATCGATCACGGGCAGGGTATTACTGCCGAGGACAGACCTTATATTTTTGACCGCTTCTATTGTGCCGATAAGTCACATACGGATAAGTCACATTTTGGTCTTGGACTGAACATCGCAAAAGAACTGGCAGGATTTTTGTCCGCGGACGTCGGGGTAAAAGATACAGAAGGCGGCGGAGCCACCTTTTTCCTTACAATTCCGTTAAAACAGGATTCCCGATCGCATAAGTAAACGCCGCCAAAGCTAAAGTTATAAACATAAGAACAAGTTTTACAGACAAATTGTTGGATTGCAACCGCACAGGTGGAAAATGTTTGCCTGTTTTACTCATTCAATTTTAGGCATAGAAAAGTACAATGTTTCTATCAAACGCAAAGGAGAATATCATATGTCTGCATTATTAGAAGCAAAAGAAGTAACAAAAATCTATGCCAAAGCGCAGCGCCCAAGCCTTAATAAAGTATCGTTCAGCGTGTCGAAAAGTGAGTTTATCGCTATCATGGGCGCTTCCGGTTCTGGAAAGACTACTCTGCTTAATGTCCTTTCCACTATTGATATACCCACAAGCGGCAGTATCACAATAGACGGCGTCAACATTAAGAACCTGTCCGATTCAGGCGCGGCGGATTTCCGCAGGGATAAGCTGGGATTTATTTTTCAGGAATATCTCCTGCTTGACAGCCTTACTATTTTTGAAAATATTGCTGTCCCCCTTACTTTACAGAAGCTCCCACCCCAAAAAATAGAGAACATGATCAAAAGTCTGGCGGAAGTATTTGGCATTGATGCACAGCTT
The DNA here is from genome assembly GCA_910588215.1 of uncultured Lachnospiraceae bacterium. Lineage (GTDB taxonomy): Bacteria > Bacillota > Clostridia > Lachnospirales > Lachnospiraceae > UBA3282. The sequence goes on along the minus strand of CAJUQJ010000018.1, from coordinate 54,186 downwards.
AATAAATATCCAAACGAGCTTTCGGGCGGTCAGAGACAGCGGGCTTCGGCTTTACGGGCCATTGTAAAACGGCCAAGTATTCTATTTGCCGATGAGCCAACGGGGGCGCTGGACTCCAGTTCTGCAACAGATTTATTAAATACCCTGAAAGAATCAAATGAAGAACTCCACACCACTATTTTGATGGTCACGCACGATACCTATGCCGCAAGTTTCGCTGACCGTATTTTGATCTTTAAAGACGGGCGCATTATACGGGAGCTGTTCAAACAGAATGATGACAGGCGTACATTCTATGATCTCATTGCACGTGAAGTGGCAAAATTGGACATAGAAAGATAGGAGGTGGAGATACATGCATAATTTATCTATGGCGCTTAAGAATCTGAAAACTAATTTTACATTTTACGCCCTCTATCTACTGTCCGTTTCGTTTGTGATCACTATCTTTTTTGCATTCACTTCATTCTCGATGAATACAGTCATGCTTGAAAAAATATCAAATGACGGGCGGGTTGAAACGATGTGTAACACAATTTCCGTATTCCTCATGGCTTTTGTTGTTTTCTATATGTCATATTCAAACCGCTTCTTTTTGCGCCGCCGTACAAAAGAACTCGGTATTTACGCCTTATTAGGATACAGAAAATCCACAATACTCTCCCTGCTCATAACAGAGAATCTACTCACCTGTTCCGGCGCTTTTATCACCGGGATACTTCTGGGCAGTTTTTTCCACAAGGGGATTGTCTTTGGCATTACAAAACTACTGGATCTGGCGGTCAATCATTCAGAAATACCCTTTTTCAACCCGAATGCCATTATGAAAACGACCTGCTTCATTTTCGCTGTTGTCATAGTATTAGCCCTGTCCAATAGCAGATTCCTTTTCAGGACATCACTTATGGATTTAGTGAGATATGATAAGAGCGCAGAAAAAAGGATGAAGTTCCATGCTGTCCCGTCTGTCATTGGATTTTTGGCTGTTATTTCAGGATACTGCCTTGCACTCGATATATTACGAGGTGAGAAGTCTTTATGGCTTACAGTGGGGTTTTATCCGGTTGCCATGCTGACATTTGCACTCATCCTTTCAGGAACAGTGCTTTTTATCGCATCCTCTCTTCCCTTTGCGGTACAGGCAGGGAAGAAAAACAAACGAAAATTTTACACGGAAACAAAGATCATCACTGCGCCCGGGTTTATATACCGCATCCATTCAAACTCCAGGACACTGATCATGCTTACATTATTGTCAGCCGCAACATTGACTGTTTCAAGCGTTATGGCTCTGACGTTATACTATCCAATCGCCGCGGTATCCCGTATGTCGCCATCGGAAATAGAATGCAGGATTGAAGAGGAAGATGAAATAACGGCGATCAAAGAGATCGTAAACACCTATTCATCAGATGCGGATGTCATATTCCTGCAGACCGATATTTATAAGGTCACTTCCTCTTCGGAACAGCTCCCTATCGAGTATAGCATCGGAACTTCTAAAGGGGATGCGGATAACGAAAAAATTCTGCGGGAGGCAGGGTTTGAATGTATCTCATTTTCAAACTATACAGCCCTTCTGGAAGCACAGGGTCGGCAGAAAATTTTGGAACACCTTACCGCTTTAAATGGCAATGAGTGTATTTTAATCAAGTACCAGCCAGATTCTGACAATGATAAAACAGGCAATGTTTATCCATTGCTCATAGGCAATCATGAAATACCGGTCACAGTGACCGCTGTTACTTTGGATAATCCCATTTCATTTGCAAACAGCGTCGGCACTTTGATCGTGAGTGATGATTTATACCATATGATAACAGAGCAGGCAATTCCGGCAACAAAAGTCCTCAGCATAAATGGTAAATCCATTGAGAATAACGAGATCCTGTTCCAGACCCTGTCAGAATATCTTTCGGGAAGCCCCTACCTGCAGGGAAACTCGCACAGGATACACGAAATATTTTCCCTGAGCAGTTCCACATTCCTGTTGATCGGTTTTCTCGTAGTATTGTTCTTTATAGCAACCGGAAGTATCCTTTACTTTAACAATGTTTCAGCCATAACCGACTCGAAATCTGATTATGATATTCTTCGGAAAATGGGGTATACAGACAAGAAGGTTAAAAGGATCATCCAAAAACAGACGGCAGCTTTTTTCATCATCCCATTTCTATTCGGACTGACGGACTGCATCTTTGCCACGATTGTGTACAAGTCTGCCCTTATGCAGAACATTCTGAAAAACAGCCTTGTGTTATATGCACCCACAGTGGCTGCCATTATGCTGACATTCATTATTTATCTGGCCTATTACCATATGACCGTCCATACCTGCTGTAAAGCTGTCCTGACAAAATAGATGCTATACAAAACCGCCGCGGTTTCATGCCCGGCGGTTCCATACTCCTTTATATCAAATTAGAATTCACCCAGAGACTCCTGCTTGTATACCCACAGATAAATGGTATAATGAAGCATGAAAAAAGGAGATCGGATATGAAGCATATAACACTAAACCTTCTGCTTTGTGCAAATTCCATTTTACTCATTATGTATATGGGATTGACCATGAACAGAAATATAGCATTTAACGCCACAGGAACCGTATCCCTGTTCCTGTCCTCTTTGATGCTCATAGACATTACTTATATAAGCTCCTGCAATGTCAGGGAAAACAAAGTCATCTCCCTGTTTTGCGGTCTGCTGGCACTCCATAGCTGGTATATACTCCTGTCTGCGCAGGACGATGCCCGGACGGGTATGGTCTTCTCTGCTTTAAGCCCGGCCATATGGTATGTCTCCATAAATTTCATACTCATGTTTTTGTTTCAGGGCAGCGGATATAAATTCAAGAAAGCAGTAAACGTCTGTCTGACCGGAACCTGCATCTGCTCCCTTATTGGCCTATTTGTGTCAAATGAAATATTTGCCCTGTTTTATGGCATACAGTTTCTGGCAGGCTGGTTTTGTTTCATTTTCATTGTTGTCTTCCATAGAAAAAGAACTACCTTTGTCTTTAAGGCGGAATGGAAGTGTATCCTTTTCTCCCTTGTAACGGTTATCATTTTATTCCTTGCCTATTACTTTTCTACAATGGGAATCAATGGACATCTTTCTAATTTTGGGATATATCTTCCTGTCCTGCTGTTCTCTATGAGCATACACGGCATTATACGAAAAGAACATAGCAGCGTCCCTTTGTCAACCATATTCAGCAGTCGCCAGTCAGCATTGATCCTGCTTGCCGGGGCAGCCACCTGTGGTCTGTCCGCCCTGGCTTCAGGCATCGGCCTCGCACTGTTTTTCCTTATGCTGGATGCCATGTTTGTCCTTGTATATGCCTGTAACATTGCATTAGATTTTAATTTAAAGCACGGGAAAAGTGCGATGGTCAGGGAAAGCCGATACCAAGCCACATTAAAACAGCTGCAGCAAGAAGAACAACTAAACCTCGAATTTGCAAATTTCCTCCATGATGACATTCTTCAGGACCTGCTTTCCATAAAGAACATGATGAAAAAGGCAAGCCACCCCGATATCCAGAAAATCATCACAAAAACCCTTGATAACATGAACACTTATATCCGTGAGCGAATGCAGGACTACCATCCCGCAATGCTCCCCAAGCTCACTATGAAAAATAATTACCAAAGCCTGCTTGAATATATATCACAGTCCTTTCCGCACCGTAATATCCGTATTACTTTTGATTGCCCGGACTCCCTGTTTTTAGCTGCCCCATATGATATATTCATATACCGTCTTCTGAAAGAGTTTGTCACAAATATTTACAAGCACTCAGAAGGTGAAAAAGCATGGATAACCCTTACACAGGACGACGGAATTATAGCGCTGTGTATAAGGGACAATGGCACTGCTGATGCGGGCGTCCTCTTATCCGCTGATCCATCGAAGCACAGAGGACTTGCGCTGATCACTGAGCGTGTCAATAATATGGATGGTTCTGTAAAGATAACCAATAACTTTCCGCACGGGGTCTGTATACAGATCACCCTGCCAATGAAAGGAGATGTGTCTTATCAATATTTTATTAGTCGATGACCACGCCTTATTTTCAAAGAGCCTGAAGATTGCCCTATCGGATTATCCTGAGATCACATCATTTGAAAGCATCAGTGATATTTCCCGATTGGACCACTTCATTGATACCAACAGGCCGGATATCCTGCTTATGGATATAAACTTAAAAAATATAGCATCCGAAGATGGTTTGGAATTGGCAAAACAACTGCTGTGCCGATATCCGGAACAAAAGATAGTGATTCTATCCGGATACGATCTGCCAGTATACCGCAGCGAAGCACAAAAAATCGGGGCAAAAGGATTTATCAACAAAAACATAGAACCTGAAAAACTGGTATCCTTCCTTTCCCAAATATCACAGGGTTCAGTTTTTTTTAACAGGGAAATTCCGTTCTTAGAGGAATTAACTGAATGCGAAAAACAAATCCTCCGACTTATAGCTGATGGTATGAAGCGGAAGGAGATTGCATCTGCACTCTATATCAGCGAGCGTACTCTATCAAATCATTTGCAGCATATATTTGAAAAACTTGATGTTACCTCATCTGTTGAAGCTGTAACAAAAGCCATTCAAATGGGGTATATCCCTCCCATTTGTTAACGCAAAGCAGAATACAGCATGAAGAGAACTTGGAGAAGAGAACCAGCTGTCGAAAAGAACATATTTAGCCGGAATATCAGCTTTATTAGCAGATTTCAATGCAGAAGAAACAAGAAAAATCCCAAACCAAGATCATCTGGGACTTATCACGCATCTACACCCAGCTTACGCAACTCTTCGATCGCCTGCTCCCGATCCTGAAAGTGAATCGTGTGAATACCAAACTTCTCTGCCCCGGTCAGGTTCGCCGGCGTATCGTCCATAAAGACACACTCCTCCGGCACCAGGCTGTAGCGGTCGATCAACAGCTGGTAGATCTCCGGCATCGGCTTAATGATCTTCTCCTGATAAGAGAGAATGCCACCGTCCATATAGGGGATAAAATCCAGTGCATGAGCACAATCTGTCTCTGCTTTTTCAGAAAAATTTGACAGATACAGTACCCGGTATCCCTTACTCTTAAGCTCCCTGATCCACGGAATCGCATACTCATATCGCTTGATCATGGTGCTCACATCTTCCAGTGTCTTCCGGATATCCTGCTCAATCTCCGGATCTGACTCTATGAAAGCCTGTACGATCTCCTCCAGGCGCATATCCCCTCTATCGAATTCGTTCCATGCGGGATGCCTCACTGTCGCCTTCGCAATGCGCTCCACCATCTTGTCATCATAACCAAAACGCTCGTAGTGCTCTTTCCAGCAAAAGCCGGCCAGCACATTTCCGATATCGAATATAATCGTCGTGATCATTCTACCTATATCCCTTTCTTATAATCTATATCCTTCTTCTGCCCTATGTACGGTAACCCGTATATCCCAGTATAGCTGTACTCTATGGCAGTCTTATCACGCATTCTCATCTATGCTGTCTCACACTTCTCTATCGCAAATAATCTCAACATATGTTCCGCCGCCACCGACAAAGGGCTTTTCGGATTAGTCACCACGCAGAAATGTCTCTTAGGAATGATCTGATTGAATCGCAGTTCAAACAACCGGCCATCCTCCAGACAGGCCTTTGCAAAATCTCTGACCACACATCCCACACCCAGATTACGCAATGCAAACTGAACGATCATGTCACTGGTCGCCAGTTCAAATTCCGGCCGTATCCGTACCCCGTTTTTGTGTAAAAAGGCTTCCATACAGCTTCTGGTGCTGGTGACCCCTTCCAGACAGATCAGCGGCATCTGCTCTAACTCCTGCAGATCCAGCATGCGATTCTTGTACTGCATAAATTTCCGCCCTGCCACAAAGACATCCTCGATCTCCCGCACGACATTTGTCTGCAGGCCGCCCCTGTTCTCAAAAGGCGTACTGACTACGCCGAAATCGATCTTATTGTCCTGCAGATTTGAAAGGGTCTCCGGTGTAGGCGCATTGCTGACTACCACCCGTACCTCCGGATATTCCTCATGAAATTTCTCCAGATAAGGGAGCAGATAGAACTGCAGTGTCATATCACTGGCGCCGATATGGATCTCTCCCAGCTCCAGGTCTAACATCTGCCTAAGCTTCTGCTCCCCCAGTACGATCTGCTCATATCCCTTCGACACATAGCCGTAGAGCAGTTCACCTTCCGTCGTCAGCCGCACGCCCTTGGCCGCTCTGGCAAAAAGCTTCACCCCCAGGGCCGTCTCCAACTGCTTTACGGACTGGCTGACTGCCGGCTGGGAGATATGCAGTTCTCCGGCCGCCACAGTCAGGCTGCCCGCTCTGGCCACATGATAGAATACTTTATAATATTCCAGATTGTTCACTGTTTCCATACCCTCAATTCTATCGCCTGACGACAGACAGCCCTACTCTACCCTCAGCGTTATGATCCCGACTGCCCTGGATCGTGCTCACATGTGGGGACTACCATTCTCAGGTTCTTGCCAGTCCGTCTACGTGAAGCACTTCACCGCTGATATAGGACGCCATATCTGATGCCAGAAATACGAAAGCATTGGCAATGTCTTCCGGCTGTCCCATACGGCGCAGCGGAATCTGCGCGATCATCGGCTCGATCACTTCCTTCGGCACGGAACGCATCATATCCGTATAAGTGATGCCAGGCGCCACCGCATTGACTCTCACGCCCTTTGGCCCCAACTCTCTCGCCAGAGAAAGCGTAAACCCATTCACTGCAAATTTGGAAGTAGGGTAAGCGATACCTGCAGGCTGTCCGTACTGACTCACCATAGAAGACGTATTCAGGATCACACCGCTTCCCGCCGCGACCATATGTTCACTGGCTGCTCGGGAACAATTGAACACACCTTTCACATTCAGATCCATGACCTCCGCAAACTTCTCCACCGTATACTGCGCAAAAGGCGTGCTCTCCGAAACGCCCGCATTGTTGACCAGAATATCGATCCGGCCATATTTCTCCACAACAGCGTCAATGGCCGCCTTCACCGCACTGTAATCAGACAGATCCGGCCAGATGCCTTCCACTGCTGCATCCGGGCAGGCTTCCTTCAGCTTACCCACTGCTTTGTCCGCAGTCTCCTGGCGGCTCGCGCACAGCACTACCTTCGCTCCCTCTTTGATAAATGCTTCCACTGTCGCATACCCGATACCACGGCTTCCCCCTGTCACAACCGCGACCTTGTTCTCCAATAGCATAGAATTACCCTCCTTTAAATCCGGCTTAGTTACCTGTATCGCAAATTCTCCGGTGATGTTACAGATATGCGCAGGCGGTATCCTTTGCCCCCTGAGTATATCCCATGTCTTATAGTAAACGACATAACAAAATTCTGTTTCCGGCTCTTACAGGAGCCATATACGGAAGCACCTGCAAGGCCAAAAACGAAATTTCTAATGTCGTTAACTATAGTATAGCATAAAATCCTGTCCGCAACACATATTTTCGACGCAAAAGGAAGCATTCATTCTACAAGCACTTCCATCACTTTTTCTGTAAAGGGCTTCTACGGTAAATGATATCTCCCCTGCCTGGTCCGTTGGAGACCATAGTGATCGGATACCCGATCTGCTCCTCAATAAACTCCACATAATTACGGCAGTTTTCCGGCAGCTCCTCGTAGGTCCTGATACCTCTGATATCGCACTTCCACCCTGGCAGCTTCTTTAATACCGGTTTTGCCTTCTCCAACTTACAGGTGACCGGGAAGTCCGTGGTCACCTCACCGTCTATCTCATAACCAACGCATACCGGGATTTCCTCCAGATATCCCAGCACATCCAGCACTGTAAAAGCCACATCCGTGGTACCCTGCAAACGACAGCCATACTTGGAAGCCACGCAGTCAAACCATCCCATACGTCTGGGCCGTCCGGTAGTCGCACCGTACTCACCGCCGTCGCCGCCACGCCTGCGCAGCTCATCCGCCTCGTCTCCGAAGATTTCCGACACGAAAGCCCCTGCCCCTACTGCCGAAGAATATGCCTTGCATACCGTAATGATCTCCTTGATCTCATGCGGCGGCAGCCCAGCACCGATGGCACCAAACGCTGCCAACGTAGAGGAGGAAGTCACCATCGGATATATGCCATGGTCCGGATCCTTCAACGTGCCAAGCTGTCCTTCCAGAAGAACCGTCTTCCCCTCCCGCAAAGCCTGAGCCAGATATGCGGACACATCGCACACATAGGCCTCGATCATTTCTCTATATTCATGCAGCGTGGCAAGCAGTTCTTCCGGCCTTATCACCGGTTTATGATATAAATGCTCCAGTATGACGTTCTTTGTCTCACAGACGCGGTCAACCTTTTCCTGCAAAAGTGTTTCGTCAAACAGTTCACTCACCTGGAACCCAATCTTCGCGTATTTGTCCGAATAGAAAGGGGCTATCCCCGACTTGGTAGAGCCAAACGACTTGCCGCCCAGCCTTTCCTCCTCATACTGGTCAAACAGGATATGATAAGGCATCACCATCTGGCACCTATCGGATACAAGGATTCTGGGTGTCGGTACATTCCTGTCCGTGATCGACCGGATCTCTTTCATCAGGATCGGGATGTTAAGCGCCACACCGTTGCCGATCACGCTCGTCGTATGGCTGTAAAAGACGCCCGACGGTAATGTGTGAAGTGCGAATTTTCCATAATCATTTACGATCGTATGTCCCGCATTGGCGCCTCCCTGAAAACGGACGATGATATCCGCCTTCTCCGCCAGCATATCCGTGATCTTCCCTTTGCCTTCGTCTCCCCAATTGGCTCCTACTACTGCCTTAACCATTGTAACTCCTCCTTTTACTCCAAATAAGCTCTTCAGATTCTGTAATCCTTCCTGATTATATAGCATGCCCATTTATAAGTAAAATCAATATTTTTTATATATAACATAACCATAGCTAATTCAGTCTCGCCCTAACGTTCCTGCATCGTGATGAAACCAGCCTTCTTAACTCATAAGAGTTGACGGGCATGAAATCCGGAACATATCCTCACAGGCCTTGTGTACAAGCCGGGCCTGCTGCGAATCCGCCATCCTGTAATATATCTCTTTGCCATCCCTTCTGCTGACAATGAGTCCGCTCTTGCGCAGCAGCTTCAGATGGTGCGACACAGCCGGGTCGCTCATTTCCATAATCGCAGCAATGTTACTTACGCATTCCTCGCAATGGCACAGAAACCAGAAGATCCGCAGCCTGCTACCGTCACTGATCTGCTTAAACATCTCCGCGGCCTGGATGCACTCATCCTGTGCCGGCAGCTTCTCCAGAATCTTATCGATATTCTCTCCGTGGTCATGGAGCAGATCTTTCCTGACTAGTCTGCCCGCGCTCTCACCGCTTTTACTTTCTCTGCATTCACTTAGTTTAATTTCTCTGTCTTCTATCTTCCTGCCCATGCCCCTGTCTCTGTCCTCTTTCATTATCTGCACTGATCCTTATAGTACAACGCACGGGTGGCATTCAGCACTGCAATGACCATCACCCCCACATCCGCGAAGATAGCCCACCACATATTGAGTGTACCCACCGCGCCCAGTCCAAGGCAAATAAACTTGACTGCCAGCGCAAAGATGATATTCTGATATACAATCCGCAGTGTCTTTCTGGAAATACCGATAGCCGTGGCGATCTTCTTCGGATCATCATCCATCAGAACGATATCCGCCGCCTCAATGGCCGCATCCGCGCCCAGTGCGCCCATAGCGATACCCAGATCTGCCCTGGATAACACAGGTGCATCATTGATACCATCGCCCACAAAGGCCAGTTTCTCTTTCGGTCCTTTCGCCTCCAGAAGTCTTTCCACTTCCGTCACCTTATCTCCCGGAAGAAGTTCGCTCTTAACGACATCCACGCCCAATTCCCCGGCCACTGCATCTGCCACTGCCCTGGCATCTCCGGTTAACATAACTACTTTCTTTACTCCCGCCGCCTTCAGTTCCGAAACCGCCGCTCTGGCATTCGGTTTCACTACGTCCGCGATCAGGATATATCCGGCATATCTGCCGTCAATGGCTACGTGAACTTCCGTCCCGATCTGCCGGGGGATCTCATACGCGATCGCAAGTCTCTCCATCAGCTTCCGATTGCCCACCGCCACATTCCGGCCATCCACCAACGCCGTGACGCCGTGGCCGCCGATCTCCTCCACCCCGCTGACTCTCGCCGGGTCTACCGCCTGTCCGTATGCTTCTTTCAGGCTTCGGCTGATGGGATGGTTGGAATAGTGTTCGGCATAGACTGCCGCCTCTAACAGTTCCTGCTCAGAGCTGTCCGTCGCCGGCGCAAGATGTGTCACTTCAAAAACACCCTTTGTGAGTGTCCCCGTCTTATCACATACCAGGCAGGATGTATGAGAAAGCGCCTCCAGATAGTTGGATCCCTTGATCAGGATCCCTTTGGCTGACGCCCCGCCGATGCCGCCAAAGAAACTTAGCGGAATGGAGATGACCAGGGCACAGGGACAGCTGATGACTAATGTTGTGAGCGCCCGAATGACCCACTGCTGCCAGTCAGCCGCCTGTCCCGTCAGCAGATTCACGCTTGGCACTACCACTGCCAGCGCCAATGCGCCGATACAGACTGCCGGTGTATAATATCTGGCAAATCTGGTGATAAAATTCTCCGATCTGGACTTCTTCATGCTGGAATTTTCTACCAGATCCAGGATCTTGGATACGGTCGACTCACCGAATCCTTTCGTCGTGCGCATACGTATCACGCCGGACATGTTCACACATCCGCTGATCACCTCATCGCCCTCCGCCACCTCCCGCGGCAGGCTCTCGCCGGTCAGCGCACTCGTGTTCAGCGTAGACGTCCCTTCCACGATCACACCGTCGATCGGCACCTTCTCTCCCGGCTGCACGGTGATGACCGTTCCCGTCTCCACGTCCTCCGGATCCACCTGCACAAGCACCCCGTCCTGCTCCACATTGGCATAATCCGGACGAATGTCCATCAACGCCGTGATATTCTTACGGCTCTTGCCCACAGCATAACTCTGGAACAACTCTCCGATCTGGTAGAAAAGCATCACCGCCGTGCCTTCCACATACTCCCCCAGCGCAATCGCTCCCACCGTCGCTACCGCCATCAGGAAATTTTCGTCAAACACCTCACCGTGCACAATACCCAGAACCGCCTTTTTCAAAATATCATACCCGATGACCAGATACGGAATCAGAAAAAGTGCCAGTCGAATATAGGGGTTCTCCAGCGGCAGGAGACAGAAAGCCACCGTCAAGACCGTCGCTATAATAATCCGTATGAATACCTTCTTCTGTTTCTTAGTCATGATCTACCTCCCTGTTATAGCAGCACAATACACAGATATTACTGTAGAAGTAACCTCTCAATCAGGAGTACGCATTACACTGCCTGCTCTTTATTTGTTTTATATGAACATTTAAACACTTATTTAATTATTTGTCAAGAAGAAATAACCCTACCAGGAAAAAGTACAGTGGCCCGGAGAATCTTCCGAGCCACTGTACTTTTAAACCGGAATCCGCAGCACCTGTCCGATGCTCAGGTTATCACTTGTCAGCCCATTCAATCTCTTGATCGCATCCACCGTCGTGCCATACCGGTTTGCCAACAACCACAGCGTATCTCCCGAGCGGACGGTATAGGTAATATACTGCTGCGTCTGAGAGACCGGGATCCTCAGTACCTGCCCGATGCTCAGGTTATCACTTGTCAGCCCATTCAATCTCTTGATCGCGTCCACCGTCGTGCCATACCGGTTTGCCAACAACCACAGCGTATCTCCGGAGCGCACCGTGTAGTCAATCACATTACCCGGATCCGGCGAGGGAGAAGGCGACGGAGAAGGCTGGGGTACATTCTGGTTGATCCCCCGCCATGTCTCATACAGGGAATTCCATGTGTCGCGCCCTACGACACCGTCCGGTACAAGCCCCATCCTCTGCTGAAAAGCGACCACCGCCTGTTTCGTACCGCTGCCGAAGATACCGTCCTGGGCAGGACCTGGGATTCCCGGATAATACTCGGAGATAACATCCAGCAGATACTGCAGGGTGATCACGTCCTGTCCGGTGGACCCCTGCCGCAGCACTGCGGAAGGCGGCACCGTTCCGATTCCCAGTGTATTACCCTCACTGTCCAGTTCCGCAAGTCTGGTCACCGCCGTATACAACGCGGAGATCTTATACCAGGTGGATTTCCCTACAATACCGTCGCTTACCAGATTGAAAATACTCTGGAATCTGGCAACGGCCGCCCGCGTACTTTCTCCGAATACCCCCGGCTCATCCGTGATCGTGGGAATCGCCGGATAATTCCGTCTTATCCTGTTCAGATAAGTCTGGATCGTCTGCACGTCCAGCCCTCTGCTTCCCACCCGCAGGGGTGTACCCGGATAAGAGGACAGCATATTGGTCATGATATTCGTCTCGACAATCTCGATATCACTCGGATAGTAAGCGCGCAAGATACTGATCGGTGTCCTGCCCTGACCTGCCAGTGTCACCGTTCCCCATTGGGATAAGCCTTGACAAGTCACGGTGGTGCCGTTGCAGAAAGAAGTGAAATAGGGCGCATTCTGTCCTTTTCTGCGGACATACTCATTAAAAATCTGATCTACGATCCGGCTGATCGAGCTGTAAATGGGTCTCCCATACACAAAAGCCTGATCGTAGGCCGTACTGTTCGTAATGTCGAAAGGATATCCTTTACTCCTATACCATTCCGTATAGACTCTGTTCAGCGCAAAAGTGATGATCGCGTAAATATTTGCCCGCAGGGCCGCCTCCGGCCAGGTTGGATAGATCTCACTGCTGGCCACATTCTTGACATAATCAGGAAAAGATACCTGTACATTGGACGCGGAAGAAGCCGGAGTGCCAAGATGGACAGTGATCGGATTCGGGATCACCACCTGCCGCAGCACATAGGGCTCCTCCCCCTCCGGCGCCCCCTCCTGATTGCGCTCTCCCGTCATGCTCACCGCTGGTGCCCCCACCGGGATCTGGGTCTGTACTTCCCTCCCCTGCTGCCCCTGCATCGGCACCAGCATGATCGGCAGAACTGCAGACTCCCCGTCATAGACCGGGATATCCGATACATAGACGGAGTTAAACCCCTCCGCCTGTGCCAGCACATTGTAAGTGACAAAAGGCGTTCCCGTAAAATCCGGGTTTAATGAAAACCTCTTGTCCACCGTCTCCAAAGGGACTCTTCTCGTTTCTCCGTTCTCGTCCGTCCTCAGTTCATAGACACGGTTCTGTTCATCATCCAACACCGTGATCCGCACACCCTGCAGCGGCACCGCATCATGCGCGGTCCTGGCCTGCATGGTCAAATAACCGATAGCCATAAAACTTCACTCTCCTTTTCACTGTAAACAACCGGTATACTGCCCACATTGTTCCATATGCTTTAGAGTATGAAGAATTATGGCTATCAGTTACAAACTACTGTTATATTGATTATGTTCTGTATCTCGATACAAATGCCGCATCAAACACAGGCGTAACCCCTTACTGCACGACTCCGTCTCCGCCTCTCGTCCACACGATCTTCTGGCTGATCATCTGGTCGATGTCCATGCCAATGATCTCCGAGGCTCTTGCCTTCGCCACTCCCTCATTGGATGTCCCCAGATTCTTATAAATCTCATAACCCGGCTTCTTATTGCCGTTTAAGTCATACAGCCCCAACGCAAGATTACTCTCCATCTCATGGGCATCATCCGTCTGCCTAAACAGCATAAATGCATCAATATCCGGAAGTGACGCCGCTTTCAAATATCCATAAGCGATCGATGCTTCTTGCGACGCGTCGCCGAAACTGGAAGTGTATCCGATCTCTGCCAGGGAAATGCTCCTCACCTGCCCGGCCGGATTCAAATACTCCGCTCTGTGCATGTAATCGATCAACAGATCGATGTTCTGCATCGTGATATACGGCGTTGACAGGTTATTCTTTACCCAGACAGCCGGACCGTTCCACGCATAAGGGTCATACAGCGGGGAATTATAAGGATGATAAGAAAGTCCCCAGTCTATATTCCCTTCCCTGTTGATATAATAGTTAAACTGATCCAAATACTCCCTGGCCAGAAAGCTTCCCGGATTGGATTTCCTGTTCCACTCCTGGTCAATGGAATTGTACACGTTCACGTTGGCGTTAGCACTTTTAAGTTCATTGTAGATAATGCGAAAAGCCTTCACATAGATATTCACATTAAAGTCCAGAGAAGCAGAACTGCTATACCACCAGGATGTCCGGGCATTCACCTCATTGCCCAGGATCCAGTTATCCACCTGTCCATGGTCAAGCTTTCCAGAATACCGCTGTCCCAGAAAAGCGCCGATCGCTTTCAGATGATCCGTGCCGGAAGCATCCGCCACATTCAGGGCATATCCCGGGCAGTCCCCTCCCCTTGCCGTCGGATGTACCAGATCCTGGGAGTAAGCTCCCCTGCCGCCGTTTAAGAGCACCATCGTCACTTGCAGCCCATAACTGTTAAAGCTTCGGATCATGGAATCAAATTTACTCACCATGCCGCCGTTAAAATACCACGTGCGTCCGTTATAGTCAAAAGGTATCGCCCCCGGCTCCGACACATCGGAACAGATATCGTCTACATACATATTATAAACTACTTGTTTGATCCCCAGCTCCTGCAGTTCTCCGTTAGACGCCCTCGTCAGATCGGGCAGGATCCCTTTAATGCCGGTGTCTCTTCTCGGCATAGTGTAAGCGGCTATCGCTTCCGGATTCGTAATATAGTGTTCGTCACTGACCTGGACCATCTGTCCGCCCCGCTTCACCGCCACAAGGAACTTGCGACTGAGATTGGAATCCGCAGTATTATACTGTAAAGGAAAAACAGCCGTCACTGCACTGCCTGCGCCTACACTTGCCACAGCCTTTCCTGTCGTGCCATCCTGCCAGACCTCATCTGCATAGATATAGTAAAGACCGTCGTCGCTGGAAGGCACGCTGCCCGCGCTGATCTGGCATACTACATCACTTCCCGCGATCGTACAGGAACTGATCGTCACGGGGCGTCCTGCCGCTTTGGCATGCAGAGCCGTATACGGATTCATAACTACACAGCAGACGACTGCAAACAGAACCGTCAACGCCGTCCATAACATTCCTTTTTTCCTGCTCTTTCTGTCTCTTTTGTACTCTTTCATTTTCTCTCGTTTCCCTCTCTGCTACAGTGTATTTAGGGCTGAATTCTTTCCACATCTGGTTCCCTGACCTTAATTATAGTCGCTGAAGCCCGGATAAGCAACCGGTGTTTTTATACCTCTCCCGGATTTACATGCACCATGATATGCTTTACTTTGGGAAAGCTTTTCTCTATCGCATCATGCACCCGCTCGGCGATCCCATGTGCCTCCTGCAGTGTCTTGCCACCGTCCACCCTGATCTCGATATCTACATAGATCTTATTGCCAAACACACGGGTATGGAGCAGATCCACTCCCAGCACACCGTCCTGTATCTTCGCGCATTGCATAAATTCCATCTCCACCTCATCTTCACACGCTTTATCCACCATCTTATTCACCGCATCCATAAAAATCTCATAGGCGGCCTTCTCGATGAAGAGACAGATCACCACGCTGGCGATCGGATCTGCGATCGGAAATCCCAATCTGGAACCTGCGATACCGATCAGAGCGCCGACGGAAGACAAGGCATCGGAACGGTGATGCCAGGCATCCGCCATAAGCGCCCCGGAATCGATGCGTCTCGCATTCACCTTCGTATATTGGTACATCCCTTCTTTTACCATAATAGACAAAATGGCTGCTGCCAGCGCCAGCCTGCCAGGTATTGCGAGATTCGTATAGTCTCCGCCCGCGATCTTACCTGCCGCCGTGTAACCGATTCCCAGACCGGTAACTGCCAGGATCGTTGCCAGCACGATCGCCGCTACGCATTCCATTCTCTCATGACCATAGGGATGATCTTTGTCAGACTCCCTTCCGGATATCTTGACGCCGATGATCACCACGATCGTACTGAATACGTCGGAGGCCGAATGGATCGCATCGGATATCATGGCACCGGAATGTGCAATGATACCGGCCAGAAGCTTGAATATCGTAAGTATGAAGTTCGCCACGATGCTGACCACGGAGACCCGCATAGCTGTTTTCTCGTAATCCTGTTTCATTTCCAAATCTTGTCTATCCCCTGTCATCCTGTTACTACCCTTCCTCTCTCGACCTTTGAAGTTACTTTATAGAAATTTCGCGGCAGTCGCCAAATGTCTGCAAGCAACCACTTGGCTCGTTGCTCGCGGGAATAAAAAACACCCACGTACGCAGTAATCGTAACTACTGTCCCGCAGATGTTTTAATCTACTGTCGCCTGACACGACCCGGCTCCCAGGCTTTACGCCCTGGCCTGTTCAGTTTGTACTGTATGAAAAGTCAAGTAACCCGGTGCCGACGGCACATTCTCTGTGCCGTCAGTCTGCCGGCGTTACTTTCATATCTATGCAGTGCAAAGAGTTTTATGACTGTTTCCTTGTTAATTCTTGCGAATTTCATACACTATATCATATGCCGCCGAAAAATGCAAGGTCACTTACAGGCAATATAAATATCCATACTCTCCCCATCGGTCTCAAAGCAGGGAATCACGTCCTTCCCCGTGTGTTCCAGGCCGTTTACGCGCATATACTCCATAAGGGTCTTGTAAGCGTTGGGAATGGTCACAAAAGGGTTCCCGAAGGGGTCTTCAACATGTATTGCCGCATACAGATGGTCTTCCTGCTCGTGTACTTCAATGTCGGGAGGAACGACCCCGTCAGGCAGTATCCATGCCGCCTCATAGCCGTGCATGTTATAAACATTTATCTGCTCCTGCGACACTTTGGGAAAATCCCAGCCTATGACGCGGGGGTTCTCCACACCGCAGCTACGGGCAATGGAGAGCACTCTGTCGATAGCGTCCCCTTCCGGAATGGAGCTGACAACGGCATGTTTAATGTAGCGGAATCCGGGAACGGTCTCGACGCGCAAATTTGTATACGCCTCGCCGCAAGTGACCATTTCATCACGGAATAAGTTGTCCAGGGAACAATTGAAAAGCTTACAAAGTTCTATAGCCTTGTCCATTTCGGGCTGCGCCGCATCCAGTTCCCATTTCGATACAGTCTGGCGGCTGATGTTCATTTTCTCGGCCAGATCTTCCTGCGTCATATTTCCTCTCAGATGCCTTAAAAACTGTAAATTTTTACCGAAGCTCATATAATATTCTCCTTATATTTTCTCGCGCCGCGCCGCACTATCAATATAATATTTTCCCGGACAAGCTGCAACCAACCGATATGTGCTATTTCCCTGGATCGCGCAACTTCAAAGTGCGCTCCCCCGCAGCAAATCTGCATACCAGAACACGACTTCTTCGATCCGGTACAGTTCCGACTCTCTGCTCACGCTTCTCCAAACTTCCTTATAGAACATAAACCACTCCTCCAACTCGGCCGCCAGCTTAATGCCGTCCACTGCCACTGCCGGCTCACTCTGGCTGACTCTTGCCACGATTACCGCCCCGATCTTCTGGAACAGCTCTGCACCCTGGATCGCCACCAGGCAGGCATGCAGTATCGCATTGGTCCGTGCAGGCAGACCTGGCATCATCCGTCTGATCCGGTCCCCGATATCCGCAAGCTTTCGCAGCGCCTCCTCTACGTCAGCCATCCCGGCCGCCACTGCCGTAAACTCCCTTTGCGCCCGTGCGTCAACACCCTTTTCCTTATAATATACCGCCTGTCCCCAGTCAAATATCTGGCTGTCGGCGATCTCAGCCAACACCGAGACAAGCTCTCCTGACCGATCCTGAAATTCCACTATGGAAATCCGCCGGTTCATCTCCTCAAAGTCCGGAATCTTTCCGTTCCAGGAAAAAGCAGCCCCGTAGATTCTTCCCGGAATCCCGAAATCCGGATGATTGACATGCCCGTAATCTCCCCAATCCGTCGTCAGCACACCTTCCGTGTGATACTGCCGCGCATAAGTGCACATCCGCCTGATATTCTCATATGCCACATCCAGCCGGTTCACGAACTGGTTCCACCCACTGACGCCCGGACAGCTGTACTGCACCGCCCCGGCCTCGGCCAGTTTTCTCGTAGACTCGTCGCTCTGCTCCTTGTCATATCCCCAGTTCAGGCAGATCGTCTGCTCGGGCAGTTCTTTTATGACTTCCGGGAAATCGCAGATAATGTCTCCCCAGAACATGGGGATCTTCCCTTTCTCCACCAGAAACTCGCACAACTTCCTCACATGATCGATGTACAGCCGCTTTACGCCGACCCGCTCCGCTTCCGCAAGACTCCTTCCTTTCCCAAGATCAAAAGTCTCATCCGCTCCGATGTTAAAATGCTTCGATGTAAAAAGCGGCATAAACTCCTCGATCAGTCCTTTAAGAAACGCCAGACTCTCCTCGTTTGTCACGTCGATCGTATGATGCATCATCCTGTCCACAAATCCGAAAGGCTCTGCCCCCGCATCCGACAGCTCGCACAGATGCTCGTAGGCTTTCGTGCGCAGCAGCTTATACAAATGCCCGAAACAGGAAATATTCGGGATCAGTTCGATATTCAACTTCCGGCAGTAAGCGTCAAGCTCCAGAATATCCTGGGCGGACAGCGGCGTATCGTCCCGCCACATCTCGCTCAAGTTCTCGAACAGATATGAGTGCTCAATATACAGCTGCATCTGATTGATCTTATAAAAGGCAAGATTGTCCGCCATCCCTTTCAGATAGGAAAGGGTAGGGATCCGTCCCCGGGTCACATCGTGATAGAAGCCTCTGTTCCTGATATCCGGATGATCCTGGATCTGCATACAGGGTACGCAGGCCCCGGTCTGCCTGACGATCTGGCGAAGCGTCTGCACGCCGTAAAGGAGCCCTCTGTCTGTACCGCCCACGATCCTGATGCCATCTGTCCCGGCCTCCAGGCGATACGCTTCCTCTCCCAGCTCATCATCCATCATCAGCGTGACCGCCGCCTTCCCGGAGCTTCCTCTGGTGATCTTCGGCCCATATCCCATGCATCCGCAAAGCTCCTCCTGCAACAGCTTCGCATAGTCATACGCCGCCGTGCCGCAGGAACGATCGATCACGATCTTATGATCGAATCGGATCGTATACTCCCCCTCCAAAATATTCATCTGCTGTGGTTCCGGTATGATATACATACGTCTTCTCCTCCTTACTCCTTCAGTCTTTACCCTTAACATATGCAGCTACTGTCATGATCAAAGCCGCCACTGCAAGCCGCCACTTGTCTCATTGCCTGCGGGAATCCCCCATCATGCAATGCCTGCCATCCGGCGGGCCGCATGACCATCCATGCTATGACAGTCGCAAACTTTGGCCGGTACTCGGCCTCATCCGCACTGCGAATCGGAAGCTGTCCTCTATCCGATACTTTTCAAGCAGCATCGGCCCGCAGCTGTTGGAACCGATCCCACTCTGTCTGTAATCCACGCACAGCACCGTATACGGTGACTCCGTCAGCTCATGCTCATGGGCCTTCTGTGTAAGCTCCTCCTGCGTGTAGACCGACGCATTGAATGCGAAAGTCTCTCTCCCCGCCACGGTAAACGAGCCCGGAGCGCCGTACACAGTCACATAATCACAGTCATGGTGACTCCCGTTCTCCTGCGGCCTCACATACCCCTCATGCATTGCTTTTACCGCTTCGTCGAATACACCGTGCCAACCGGCCTGCCTCTTGTCCACATAGCTCTCTACCGGACCTATACCGCAGTATTCCACCCGCTCCATTGCTTTTGGCAGGAACAGCCGCAGCCCGAATCTGGGCAGGAACGGGAATGCCGGATCCTTCTGCACCATAAATTCCGCATCCACGGCCCCGTCAGCCCGAATCGTCCAACATGCCCTGATATCCAGTATCCTCTGTATATAGACAGCCGCTACGGAAAGTTCCGTCTCGATCACAACCTCCTGCTCTCCGGCTCTCACCTTCGTATCATAAGCTCTTGTCACGGTGCGGTCATACTGTGCTGCCATCCACTTCAACTTGATATTGCGGTCATTGTCCGTAGGCGCCCGCCAGATGTTGAATTCCATGGGCCGTTCCAGCAACGATATGTTATCATAGACCATCCCGGTAAACAATCCTGTCAGCTTATCGTATACATATTTAAACAGGGGCGTAGATACCGTCACCGTACAATCATCTTCCTGCAGCAGAAACTCTGCCTGCTCTACATGCCCGGCTCCATCCGTTCCTGCCGCCTCCTCGCCAAGCAGCCAGGCAGCCTTCTGATTTACATTCTCCGCAGTCTCTACCGGCACTTCCTCGAATCCCAGCAAAAAGCCTGCCGGAAGAAGCTTTGTCGCCTCCCGCAGCTCATAGGAAACTTTCAGGAAACACTTTCCTTTCTCCGGCACCGTAAAGGCAACCGGTACTGCCTTTTCCTCATGCGGTGCAATGACAGGAAGCACATTCTCCCCGATACGTCCCTGCTCTGTCACAATACCGTCACACAGCACTTCGTACCGCACCGTACAATAGTCCCCCAGATTCAGAAAATCCATATAGTTGTGCAGCACCAACTCCTTCTTTGCCTGACTGAATGCCACGACTCTGGCCGGCCTGTACACATTCTTGAATTCCAGCAGCCCGGTGTGCGGCCTGCGATCAGGATAGACAAGTCCGTCCATGCAGAAGTTGCCGTCCTGCGGGTACTCGCCGTGGTCCCCGCCGTAAGCATAGACCTTTTTCCCGCAGATCGTCTTACCCAGGTCAATGGCATGGTCGCACCATTCCCAGACGAATCCGCCGCATGCCTTGTCATACTGCTGGATGACCTCGAAATAATCCTCCAGATCCCCGGGGCCGTTGCCCATGGCATGGCAGAACTCACACATCACGTAGGGCTTCGTCCCGTCCTTCTCGAAATACTCATGGATTTCCTGCAAAGACGGATACATCCGACTGTGCAGATCGATATTGCTGTAATCATACTCCCGCTCATCCGACACGTACCGACAGCTCTCATAATGTGTCAGCCTCGTATCATCATACTGCTTCGTCCACTTAAGCGCTTCCTCAAAGGTACACCCGTAGGCACACTCATTTCCCATGGACCAGATCACCACGCTGGGCCGGTTCTTGTCCCGCTCCACACAGCGTCTCGTCCTGTCCACTGTGGCCTGTGTAAATGCCGGGTTGTCCGCGATCGCCTCATTCCAGCGTTTGCTCCTGACATTCCAGTCCGCACCGTCCAGATAGATATCCGACGTCCCATGGCTTTCGTTATCTGCCTCGTCGATCACATAGAAACCCAGACGGTCATACAATTGATAGCACCAGGGCGCATTCGGATAATGGCTGGTACGGATCGCATTGATATTGTGTTCCTTCATCAGCCGCAGATCTGTTAACAGCTGCTGCCTGTCGATCGCAAAACCAGTCACCGGATCGCTGTCATGACGGTTCGTCCCGTGGAATTTGATCTTCACACCATTGAAATACAGCACCCCATCCTGCGTATGGATCTCCCGGATTCCCACATGGTCCGTGATCGTTTCTGCCGCGGTCTCTATCACCAGCGTGTACAGATAAGGCGCCTCCGCATTCCACAGCACGGCGTCCTTCACCTGCAGCGTCGCACGGCTTGTCCACTTCGTGCCGCCGGCCTGCCCTGCCGCCGTTCCACTCTCCTGGCCCGCTCTGCCTGCCGTCATCTCATCGTCCGCCGCGATTCTGTCTGCTGCTGCCCCATCCGCTGCCAAACCGCTCTCTGCCGCCGGCTTATCTACTGCCGCCTCGCCTTCTGCCACCAGTCTGCCTTCCCTGTCGAAGAGGCTTACCTTCGTCTCCACTGGCCTGTTCAGGTAGGAAAAGCCGATCTCAACCTTGCCATCCCTATGGCCGTTCTCCGGATACGCTTTCACGAAATAGTCAAAGATTCCTTCCTGCGGTCTTCTGAGAAGATAAACATCCCGGAAGATGCCGCTCATCCGAAATTTATCCTGATCTTCCAGGTAACTGCCGTCACACCATTTCAACACCAGGACAGACAGCGTGTTCTTCCCTTCCCGCAAAAGCCCGGTGACCGCAAATTCGCTGGTGGAATGAGACACCTGGCTGTATCCCACAAAGCTACCGTTCAGCCACACATAAAAGCAGGAATCCACACCCTCAAAGTTCAGGAAGGCTTCCGGTGCGTTCTCGTCCTGATGATAGGTAAAAGTGCGCACATACTCCCCGCAGGGATTGGCATGAGGCACATAGGGCGGATCCATCGGAAATGGATAGCGCGTATTGGTATACTGATGCCTGTCATAGCCGTAATTCTGCCACACACCCGGTACAGACACCGTGGCAAACCCCTCCGTGTCATATCCTTCCTTCCAAAACTCCTCCTTCACCTCATAAATGCTGTCAAAATAGCGGAACTTCCACTGACCGGAAAGCTGTACGAAACGGTCCGAACGCTCCCGATCCTCCCAGAGGTCGTCCATCCTTCCGGACGCCGGGATATAATATGCCCTGTCAGGCATGGTGCCCTTATGCAGCACACTCAGATCTTCATAATATTTTGGTACGACCATCTTGATAACCATGCTCCTTTCTCAACGTGGGGATTTCTATAGTTAACGACATTAGAAATTTCGTTTACTATATCTATAATGATATAGGATTGCCCGGCAGAAATCTATGGCTTCTATTGGACAAAACATGCACAAAATGATACAATCCTCACATGGCGCAAAAGGAGGTCTCCCATGTATTCCAATACCGGCTATCTGCACAATACAGACATAGAGATAGAAGATACAGCACATCCGTTAAGCATTGCCAGCTGCGGCGTCTACCGCCTGATAAATCAGCCCATGATGCCCACTCTGCGCCCCGAAGGACGCAGAGATCATCAGCTTTTATACGTATCCGCGGGCAAAGCCTTTTTCTGTCTGGAAGGCCGGCTGCAGGAGGTGAATGCCGGGCACATGATACTTTACCGCCCCGGCGAAAGCCAGCAGTACTACTACTATGCCACGGATGCACCGGAAGTATACTGGATCCATTTCTCCGGATTCGAGGCATCCCGGATTCTGGACAAAATTGGATTCCTGAACAACCACGTTCTCTCCTGCGGTATGTCATTTCATTACCCGCAGCTGTTTAGGCAGATCATACTGGAACTACAGCTGAAACGCCCTTGTTTTGAAGAACTGCTCTGCTTTTATCTGCAGCAGATCTTTACAGAGATTCATCGGAATCAGTTGGAGAGTTCCGCTGATAAATACAGAAATGTAGAAGATATGGAGGCTGCCGTCCACTTTTTTAATGAATTCTTTACAAAAGATATTTCCATTGAACACTATGCAAGGGACCAGCATATGAGCGTAAGCTGGTTCATCCGCAGCTTCAAACAATACATGGGCATAACCCCCATGCAGTATATCACCTCTATCCGTATCAACAAGGCCAAAGAACTGCTGAAGAATACGGACTACTCCATTCAGGAAGTCGGTTCTCTCTCCGGCTATGATAACCCGCTCTATTTCAGCAGAATCTTCCATAAACAGACCGGCTGCTCCCCTTCCCAGTACCGCAGAGAGCAGCCGTGATCACGACCTCAAAACTGCACCGGCTCCAGTTGGACCGTAAGCGGTTCCATCCGGTACTCCGGGAAAGCATTCAGCAGCGCCGGCAGAGCGTCCGCCGTTCCTTTTACTCTGTCATGGGCAAGCAGCACCACCCGCTCTCTCCCACGTGCCGTTTCCACCGCATTGTCCACCAGTTTGTCCGCGCTGTATTCCTTGCCGGTCGCGTCCTCCAGACTGGCATTCCAGTCATAGTAGATAAACCCCGCCTCCTCCATCGCCTCTATGATCTCGTCTCTCACTTCCCTGTTATAAGCATTGACACTGCCGCCGGGAAAGCGGAACAGCTTAGTTTCCACACCCGTCACCTCATACACGGTATCATAGGCCTTTCTGAAATCTTCCAGATAACTGTCCACACTGGCATACAATGCCTTATAGTCGTGCACGTCGCAATGAATACCGATGGCGTGACCCTCCCGTACGATCCGTCTGGCTGTCTCCGGATACTTCCGGACATATTCCCCGATCACAAAGAAAGTTGCCTTCACGTTCCTTTCCTTTAAAATATCCAGGATCCTGTCGGTATTTGCCTCAGAAGGGCCGTCGTCAAAGGTCAGGTACATCGTCAGAGGATTCAGATACCTGTCTATGCCTCTGGCGATTCCCTCCGCCAGCTGATCCCTGTATTCGTCTGTGATCAGTTTGCTGCGTTCCTCCTGGTTGGAGAGAAATCCGGTCTCGATCAGACAGGAAGGCATGTTGCTCTTACTCGTCACACACAGATCCGATTCCGACACTAACTCCCTGCTCACCGCTCCTGTCTCCCACACCGTCTCCTGCTGGATCAGCTGTGCCAGCCGCCCGCTGTCCCGTTCGGTGTCGGTCCCGTCATACCAGGTCTCGATCCCCGCTACGCTGTCATCCTCGCAGAAGTTCTGGTGGATGCTGACATAGAGCAGTGCATTCCGGGCATTTGCATTCTCCACCCGCTCCTTCTTGTCTATGTAAGCGTCACCCTCTCTGGCAAGTTCCGCCTGATAGCCCATACGGTTAAGTTTCACCACGACACGGGCCGCGATCATCCTGTTGATATCCTTCTCCACGACATCCCCGGAAACACAGCCGCCGTCCATCCCGCCGTGGCCAGGGTCGATGACGATCGTCGATACCGGTTCATCTACCTCTGCCGGGGCATCGTCTTCCGCGCCACTCTCCTTCATGTCCTGCGTCTTTACAGTCATATCGGCGGCCTGCATCAGAGCCGTTGCCGCCTCCACAGTCTGCGTCGCTTTCCTTGTCTTAACCGCTACAGCGGCACAGGCTATGATGATACAGAGGACCGACACGCCCAACAGTATCCTCTGCAAATATCTTTGCTGTTCTTTTCTTCTTCTCCGTGATCTGCGATATCCTCTTCTTCTGTACATAAAATGATGCTCCTCTCCTGTGATCTGTTCTTATCATACAGAAGTGGTGCATCATAATTTCATCATTTTTGTAACAGAGTTACATCATTTTTGCATCAAATTTGCATCATCTGGAAATCTTCAGGAACAATTCATTGATTCCTTCATAGAATCCGATCGTCACGACCGTCCTCTCCTCACCGTTCCCGGTAAAAACATACTTCCTATAGTAAGGCGTCGTCTCAAGAAGCGGATTATCTGTCTCATAAGCCTGCGGTGCAGACAGACCCATATAACTGCCCCACGCCTCTACAAGTACGTCCGGATCGATCTCCTCCCATTCCAGCTGTGCCCGTACATAGAATTCATAGATCTTACCATCATCCGCATCGATATACGCATCGATCAGCCGGTTCTCCTTATTGGCATTCTGCAGACTGCCCGTCAGACTCAATTTCCAGACTGCCACATTATTCCGCGGTTCCGGCACATCGATCGCGGAGTAAAGCGTTGCCTCGTAAGCCTCCGCCCGGATCTCCCGGATCTCCGCCGGCAGAACACCTGCCTCCTTTAGCATGGAAAGCCCGTTGTTGGCCGTCTCATAAATCTCCGCGTCCGTGATCTCCTTGCCGGACGGGCCATTGTGATTGACTACAAAGGCGTATGTACCCGTCAGTTCCTGGTAGGCCGTCTCCGTATCCCTGGTCTTGGCGCTCTGTTCCGTCTCCGGCAGGTTCTGGGCATTCAGGCACTGTGACAGGATATAAAGCTTCTCGTTGCTGCTCAGTTGATACCGATAGCCTTCTTTGCCGGTCTCTTCCTGCTGCGTCTGAATCCGGTTCAATATTCCTCTGTCTGTATAGGCAGCGAGCGCTCCCGGACCCCAGACAGACATTATCACCACTAGCACCGTCAGCGCCAGAAGCGCCGGGCTAAGAAGCTGCCGCCAATTTCTAACAACAGGTTTCTTCATACTGCGCCTCCCTTCTCTCTTCCCACAAAAGGAAGCCCACCGTCGTTCCCTGTCCCGGTACGCTCTCAATCTTAAGCCTGCTCCCATGCAGTGCCAGTATCTCCGCACTGAGCGCCAACCCCAATCCGGCACCGTTTCTGCTGCGCGCCCTGGATTTGTCCACCATATAGAAAGCCTGCGTGACTTTGGATATCTCTTCCTCCGGAATTCCGATACCATAGTCCCGTACGCTGAACCAATATCCCGTCAGCACGGCTTGTTCCCTCTCCTTCTTTTCCTGTTCTGCTCTTCCCTTTTCTTTTTTCCCTTTATCCGCCTTCTCTGCCTTCCCGCCTTCTGCAATCACTTTATCCTGCTTTTCTATTCTCCTGCCTTCCGCTCTATTTCTGTCCTGTTTCTCTGCTTTCCCCTTATCCGCCTGCTCCCACTCTACAGAAGGCGTCTCCAACACATGTCCTTCCACCTCGATCCTGCTGCCAGGCTCCGAAGCTTTGCAGGCATTGTCGATCAGATTCACCAACACCGTCTGGATCAGGCCGGCATCCGCCGTCACCACAGCCTGTTCATAAGAGAATCGGAAGTCCATTTCTTCCTTGGGAAGAAACAGGCTCTGCAGATACTCGAACAGCATCTCTGTAGATATCTTCTGCATCCTGGCTCCTTCCTTCTTCGTCACCATGATGTCCAACAGCCGCAGTGACATGGTCTCCAGACGTTTACCTTCCGTATAGATATAATTGGCTGAGCGGAAGCTTTTCTCTTCATCCAGCTTTCGGGAGCGCAGCATATCCGCATACCCGATGATGGAAGTAAGCGGCGTCTTAAGCTCATGGGCAAAAGCCCCCACAAACTCCTCCCTGGACTGTACCTCTTCCTCTAACTGACCGATGGTCTTCTCCAACGCCTCCGACATATGATTGAAATCCTGTGTCAGCTGTCCCAGCTCATCGCTGCTGACTTGCTCAGCCCGGTATCCGTAATCACCCGCCGCCATCTCTTTCGTCGCCTTCATCAGCAAGCGAATCGGTTTCGTCAGCCTTGACGCGATAAAGTGCATGATTGCGATCCCCAGCACCAGCATCAGCACCGTCAGCCTGCGGTATACCGTAAATCCCATCTCCCTCTCCGCAAACACCTGGGACACATCCCTGAGCGTCTCCAAATACAGAACCCTGCCCAATGCATTGACACTGCTGGCCGTCTGAGTATAATATCGCTCCCCCTGTTGTATCACACGGTAGGCATATCTGTTCTCCTCCGTCTTCTCCAGCAATGCTCCGTCTGCCTCAAAACCGTCACTGGCATAGAGCACCTTCTTCTCCTCATCGGAAAGTCGCAGCAGACGGCCGCTTCCCTGTCCGCTGGTCTCCAGATTAGAGGCAATCTGCTCCACGGATCCGTCCTGCAGCAGGTCGTATTTCAACGGCACATTTAAGGCCGCCGTCTGAAAGGCAAACCGCAGTATACTGTTCTCATCAAGCGCCTGGCCAATCTCCCGCTCCAGTGAAGTGCGAAACACATAATTTACAAAATAGAATCCGCTTAAACCCAGCGTGATCGCTATGATGATCGTCGTCCAAAGCAACAACTTCCGGGAAAATTTCATTGTCTATGTCCATATCCTTCCAACTTCTGCTCCCATGCAGGCTGTCTGACCCATAGTCCCCCAAAATCGACTACCGCCAGACTACAGTAGTGACACGTTCACATTTCGTCAAATGACTTGCCTGAATTTGGCTGAAAATGAACATGTCAGTACACTACAATTCCAGCCGATACCCTACCTTATACACCGCCACCAGGTTCTTCTCCCAGCCCAGTTTCCTCCGCAGCCGCTGTACATGAAGATCCAGCGTCCTGCTGTTAGCGAAATACTCATCATCCCAGACCCGTTCATACAGATTCTCCCGGAAAAGCGCCACATTCCGGTTCTCCACGAAAAGCAGCATCAGGTCGAATTCCTTGCTGGTCAGGGAAATCGGACTGCCGCCCCGCTTCACCCTTCTCGCCTCCACGTCGATCTCCACATCACCCAGTGTGATCACCTTATCCGTCTTGTTGTACCTGCGCAGGACTGCCTCCACTCTGGCCAGCAGTTCTGTCACATCAAAGGGTTTGATCAGATAATCATCCGCCCCCAGCTTCAGCCCCTTCACCCGGTCCTTCACCTCATGCTTCGCCGAGATGAAGATCACCGGCACTTTAAAGGGTCTGATATACTCCATTACATCGTAACCGTCTGCCCCCGGCAGCATGATATCCAGAAGAATCAGATCGAACGTATTCTTCTCCACCGCCTCTATGGCCGCCAACCCGTCCTGTACCGCCACACAGGCATACCCTGCCGCCGATAGATTCATATCGATCAGATCGCAGATCGGCTGTTCGTCATCCACTATCAGTATTTTGATCATTCCGGACTCCACCCCCAATAGGCTCTCGCCCTGTCTACAAGCTCCGCGACCGTATCCTCTTCGGTGCAGTGAACTTTCTTCTTCACTTCCGTATCCGTCTCAAAACCGCTGGTCCGCTGGTAGTAGATCTGATAATCACTCTCGATCACCACCTCGTCCACACTGCCCTCATAGCTGTATCGGGCAAATACCAAAAGATCTTTCATCCCGTCCCCGTCAATATCCCGGCAGGTGATCCCCTTCAGCGCATACAGATTATCGTAGTCACCCATGGGCTGGAAGCTCCACACGATGTTCCCCTGCTCATCCACCAGATAGATCATAAAGACCGAAAACTCTGCGATCGTATAACTTCCCGGCATTACTTCCAGATATCCCAGCTTCTCAAACTGCCTGAAATAATCCTGCTCCTTCGTGATGACAAAACCGTTGCGCAGCAGTTCCGCCTTCGTGGACGCCGTATAAAGGAACTCCGCGGAGCGCCCGTCCCGGACATAGGCAATGATGCTCTCCGCGCTTTTATTCATTCCGAAACGATTGATCTTATCCGAGACCCGGTAATCTCTGTAGAACCCCTTCTCCCCTTGAAAAAGCACATCTCCGACCTTGTATTCTCTGCCGGCATACACTCCTGTCCTGTTCCGGCAGGTGACGATCAACACGATATCCATTCTCCCATCCCGGTTCAGATCCTGAAACGAGACGGCCCCGATCTCCATGACCGGCTGTTCCAGCATTCCCACATTCTGGCTGTTGGCATGAAGCTGATCGGTCCTGTATACCACCGTCCCGTCTTCCTTTGTAAAAAACAGCGCCAGCCGCCGATACTGCTCCTCCATTGCCGGCACCAGCGAAATCTCCCCATAGCATTTTGTCTCCAACGGAAATATCTGATCCTCGATCACCGTAAAACCGCTGCCCGCGATCTCTGACCGGCGCGTGATCTTGTTCAACCGCTCCCGGTACTCCTCATACGCCTCCAATACCTGACGGTCCCCATCCGCTGTCTGCACTTTTTCTTCCTTTGCCGCCGCAGGCATTTTCAGTCCGACACACAGTGCTGCAACAACGATCACTATCCATATGTACTTGCCCCATGCATCCCTCTTTTGCAATACCTGCACCTACTTTTCTTCTCAACCCTTATGCGTTCTCACGGCCTTTGCAGTAAATGCAAAGACCTGTGCTGAACTGTTACTGGAAATATCTATTTCCCACGCATCCTACACGTTGATCTCCGCCGTCACGCCAAGCAGTTCCTTATTCTCCTCCAGAATCGGACTTACTATCTCCGTGAGGAACTTCTCCACCTGCAGCGGCGCACGCCCTACATACTTCTTCGGATCCATCGTCTCCCAAAGCGCCTCCTTGGACAGATTGAACGCCGGATCTGCAGCGATCAGCTTAAGCAGGTCGTTCTCCTTCCCGTCCCGCTTCACATGGGCGCCGGCCTCCATGGACAGCTCCCTGATCCGCTCGTGCAGCTCCTGTCTGTTGCCGCCTGACTTCACCGCATCCATCATAATGTTCTCCGTGGCCATGAAAGGCAGCTCGCTCATAAGCCGCTTCGTGATCACTTTATCATACACCACCAGTCCATCCACCACATTCAGGCACAGATCCAGTATCCCGTCAACTGCCAGAAAAGCTTCCGGAATCGAAAGTCTCTTATTGGCGGAATCATCCAGCGTCCGCTCAAACCATTGGGTCGCCGACGTAATAGCCGGATTGAGTGCATCAATCATCACATAGCGGGACAGGGATGCAATCCGCTCACTTCGCATCGGATTGCGCTTGTAGGCCATGGCTGAAGATCCGATCTGGCTCTTCTCGAAAGGCTCCTCCACCTCTTTTAAGTGTTGCAGCAGCCTGATATCATTGGACAGCTTATGTGCTGACGCCGCAATCCCGGCCAACACATTGCACACCCTCGTGTCCACCTTGCGGGAATAGGTCTGCCCCGAGACCGGATAACATTTCTCGAATCCCATCTTCGCCGCGATCATCGGATCGATCTTATCGATAGTCTCCTGATCTCCATTGAACAACTCCAGGAAAGATGCCTGCGTTCCTGTAGTACCCTTAGATCCCAACAGCTTCATCGTCGAGAGCACATAGTCAAGATCCTCCAGGTCCAGACAGAACTCCTGCGCCCAGAGAGTCGCCCGCTTGCCCACCGTCGTAGGCTGCGCCGGCTGAAAATGCGTAAAGGCGAGGGTCGGCAGTTCCTTATATTCCTGCGCAAACTTCGCAAGCTTTGCGATCACATTCACCAGTTTCTTCTTCACCAGACGCAGAGCCTGCGTCATCACGATGATATCCGTATTGTCTCCCACATAGCAGGAGGTAGCCCCCAGATGGATGATGCCTGCCGCCTTCGGGCACTGTTGTCCATACGCATAGACATGACTCATCACATCATGCCGCACTTCCTTCTCCCGGGCCTTCGCCACATCGTAATTGATATCCTCCGCATGGGCCTTCAGTTCGTCAATCTGCTCTTTCGTGATGACCGGCTGCCCGTTCTGGCAAAGTCCCAGCTCCATCTCTGTCTCTGCCAGTGCGATCCACAGCTTCCTCCACGTCCGGAATTTCATATCCGGCGAAAAGATATACTGCATCTCCTTACTGGCATACCGCTCCGATAACGGGCTTACATATCTGTCTGTATTCATTTTATACGCTCCTCCCTGTTCTGTTTCTTTGTATCTTCCTGTTTCCTCTTCCCGGAATATTTCTTTTCATATTCCTCTACTGCCTGCATGATCTCCTTTGCATACTGCGGATACTTCTCCACCAACTCCTTGATCTCCTGCTGGGAACCGCCGGCCACCACTTCCTTATTATAATCCATCCGGCGGCGCAGGGACTGTCTCCTGACGATCAGATTATGACGGATCTCCACCATCTCCTTCCGGTCCAGAATAGCCTCCGTCTGATGCAGCCATATGGCCGGATCCTTGATCTGATAGCACTTCAACATCTGCAGCAGTTCCCGCTCGTTATAATCCAGATCGCGCTCCGCTTTCCTGAGAGTTTCCCGTTCTGCCCGTTCCACCTGGTAATTCTCCCACAGATCCATCAATTCCTTCGCACTTCCTACTCCGTATTTCAATTGCAGATATTCCAACAGGTTTGTATTATTGACATAGCGGATCTTCACCTTATTCTGCAGGAGAATGATCTTATTGATTCCGTTCTCTACCCGGCGCAGTTCCTGTCTTGCATCCAGATGCTTCACATAGATCACCGTGATCGCTACGGCGGCGGCCGCCGCTGTCAGCAGATATCCGACCCCCGTATCCATCTCCAGGAAAAACTGCAGAAGCAGCAGGAGTAATACGCAAAGGCCCAGCGCCACGACGCAGATCACTGCCATCCCTCTCGTGTCCGCTATCACACCCATCACTTCATTCCTGCGATACGCATAGGCATGTCTCTCTCCGTCCAGACGTCCCAGATCCTGTCTGATCAGGTTCTGGTATTCCTCTGTCTCGCTCAGCTTCTCATATCCTTCTTCCACCTCATCGGCTATCCGCTCCATAAGACGGTAATTCTCCTCGCTGATCCGGCGCGGCCGCTCCATGTAATCCGCCCTGCTGCTCTGCAGATCGGCCACCCGTCTGGCACATTCTTTGAGCTGTTCACTCTCCTCCTGCGGAAGCGCATCGATCTCTTCCATGTCCTTCAGATAAGAGGTGACCATATCATATTCGTAGGTCAGATTCTCCAGTTCTTTTGTCGCATCTGCCATTCGTTCCAGACAGCTTTTGACATAATCATCTCTCTGCTCTTTATTATCATAGTCGATCTGATGTTCAATCTCCTCTTCTTCCCACTCGCCCTCATAGAAGTCATTTCGATCTTTCTTATGAAATTTGTTTCTTAAATTCCTAAACCATCCCATTCTCTTTTCCGCCTGTCCAAATTTTCAACTATTCTGTAGTCCACGGTATCGTCTCTATGATACGTACTCTCTGTAGCGCTCTTTCAATGCATTTGTCAGCTTCTCGATCTCCTCATAATAGGGGGTATCGCTACCGGCCGTGCTGCTGCCTTCCTCCTTAAACACCTGGAGCGTAAATAGCATACGGTTCTCGTCCGTCGCCTCAAACTGCCCTGCCGCCTGCTCCATGTGCCGTTCCACCCGCAGCGATACATTGTGATACTCCGGGTGATCCGCGATAAAGGAAACATACTCCTTGTCCTGACTGTACAGCCGCACACAGGTCAGATACAGTGCCAGGCTGTCCTCTGCGCCGTCAGTCTCATAGGCCTGCTTAAACCGGTCGGCAGCCTGCCGGAACATAAACAGTTTCGCATAAGCCACTCCCATATTGTGCATGACCTGTGACAGCAGCGTTCTGTTTGTCTCCGGAATCTGCATAAGAAGCGCGTGGTATTGTTTCAACGCTCCATAGAGTCTCCCGTTGAGCAGCATATAATCCGCCTTGGATTTCTGGCGCTCACTGGGACTTAAATCCTCATTGTTCCTGATGATCTCCTCTGTCCTGGCCACCACATCCGCAGAATACAGACTAACGTATTCCAGTATGATCCCCACAAATGCGGCGGTGGAACCGTTCTGATTCAGCAGGGAATACAGCGCATGTGCCAGCTGGTTTAAACCGCACTGTTCATCCAACCACTGCACCAGATCCCTGCGCATGATCTCCGGATCCAGCATCTCTGCCTTCTCAACTAACAGGTAGCACAATTCCTCCACGGAATATAAATTAATATAAAATTTCTCTACGAAATAGGGTGTCACGGCTTGTCGGCCCGTCCCCAATATGATCTGTCCCATTTCCTTTCGTCCTTCTCATTCAGGATATCTGAAAAGCTTCCTCCCAAACGTTTCCACTCGCCTCGTAAAATTCACCAAATCCCAGATCCGTTATCTTGACGCATACCTGGTCCGGTGCATTCATCTTCATTTCCATATGATATCTCGTATAGGGCGCTCCGTTCTCGTTCTCCTCCGACAAGGCGATCACCTTCGTCTGCACATGTTTCCCGTCCAGAGGCGTTATCACGAAGCGCAATTCCTTCTCCTTTGTCAAGAGGAAATCACATTCCTTGTATAACTCATACCAGTTCTCTCCGGCATCCAGAAGTGCATAATAGGACTCCTTACCCTGTCGCATGACGTTCATGCCGATATTAGCCTTCAGCATATCTCTGCCCAGGAAAACATGCTTCTTGCCTTCCTCGCTGGGCTCCAGCTTCTCCAGAAGACCGTAGCAGGCACCCTTGCTGAAAAGATTGTTTCCCTGAAACACTCTCCTGTTACGACAAAGAAACTGCAGCGACTGCTCCTGCCATCCGGCCCGGAAGCCGTCGCCCAGAAGATAGACTGTCGATATGAACCTGCCCTCGCACATTCCCTGCAATATCCCCAGAAATCTCTCATCCGCCAGGCGGTATGCGTCCTGCCTGATCTTCTCTTCCTCCGCTTCTTCTGGAATCACGAGCGTTTCGTAGATCTGTTCCTCGATCAGGACGACGATCGGCGTAGTGCGCTTATTGCACTCCATTCGATACAGCTTCAGCCGCATGCCGTCATGTTCACAGGCCAGCACCTGATGATACCACAGATCCGCCTGCTGATGCAGCATAAAGGAATAGAAACTCTCCGTATGCCCCTGGAAATAAATATGGGATGTCTTCAGTCCAAGATTCGCCGATACAAGCGCTAAGACTTCCACCATCCTGTCATCCGGTTCTTCCACCGTGAACATGATCGCGTCAATCTTCTCAACAGGCGCAATAAAGTTCATCAATGTCATGGTACGCTTGACGAACAGTGTGAGCAGCGCCACCGGATCGAATAGCTCCTCCTCCACTTTTACCTCTTCTCCCTTTCTTACCAGGGTAAGAAGACCGGAGACCGGTATTCCGCCTTCCTGTTCGTTTTTCATGGCGTCCTTACCATAATACCACTGGTTCGCCCCTTTTCGTTTACATAACATTGTCGGGATATTATACTGCTTCGTCCCCACCACAGTCGCCACCGTATCTACATCCTCCTGCCCGTAAATACAATAGCTGATCTGAGAATAGCGGTTTCCCAGGTCATACCCCACCAGCACACTCCCCTTATGCAGTTTGCTCCCATTCTTACGATCCAAGAACATCCTTGCCCGTCATCCTTTTCTATGTTAACAAAATTCCTACGCAGATCCAACAAAGACTTATTCATCGTTGCACTAGCGCAGTTTAAATAAGTGGTCAACCACGAAATCCTGTCTGTAATACTGCATCATCAGGTCGTTTACCGTATCATAGTCATGCAGCGTTTTTCCGATCATGATATCGTTCAGTATTGTGTAGCGGCTCTCGAAGTCTTCCGGTTCCATATCACTGGCCGCAATGCTGTTGCTTCTGGTCGGCCGTGATCCGTTCTCCGACTCCTCCGTAATATAATACTGCAGCCGCTCTCCGAAAAAGAGGATAAATTCTTTGACACAGATGCCCCCAAACATATCCCGCATCTCTTCCTGACAGTATTCGCCTTCCGCAGCTCCCTCATCCTGTATCATGTAGTGGATCACGGCTCTGCATCCGGGCTTCACCCGATATTCGATCAGGGTCTTATCCTGGAATTCATCCATTTGAGGGATATAGCCCTGATAGTCCTTATAGAGCGGCAATAGAATCCGCTCCGCCAGCAGGTCCTGCAGAAACGCACAGCATGTCTGCCTGACCCGTTCGTCCTGCTCCTGTCTGTTCTCCGCATAATACTGTAGGAAAGCCATCTTACACACGCGGTGCATAAAAGCTTCTTTCTGATATAATTGCATGATGCCCCAGAAGATATACGGATCCGCGATCTGTTCTTTCACCATGTAGTCATAACAGCATTGGGATAAAAAGGCCATCCGCAGTTCTTCATTTCCCATCCCTTTATTGTATGTGCGGAAAATCTCAATCTTCTCCCCCACATGAGCGCCCGTGTACAGCATCTGCTCCAGCATCCGCTCACAAAGCGCGTAAGTATTCACCCCGAAAGACTCCGCCATCTTCCATATGTCTCTCATCTCTTTAATACTGCCCCGAAAAAACTTCACCAAATGATCCAGTACATTCTCGTCGTACTTACCGCGCTGTACCACATAGGCAAGAATGCCTGTCATCTCAGGCTCCTCCCAGATCTCCTCTCCGTCTAACAGTCTGCTGCACAGTTTCAGAAGGATCTTGGCATCCATATCATTCGGCCCGCAATGCCGCACCCACTGCCATGCCTCTTCATACATTCCCCGGACGACCATACACCGCACAATTTCCCTGCGGTCGCGTTTCTGTATATCCTCGGGATGAAGCGCCATCAGATAATCGTCCAGCTCCCTCATCCGATCCCGCGAATAAAAGAAACGCACCAGCATCATACGTATAACCTTCTTCGTCGGTTCCGCGATCAGCCCGGACTTAGAAAGATTCACATACAGATCCACATTGTCGTCCTGCACCGTAAGCGTTTTCTGGTACTCGAAGCATGTATAGACCCCATACCACAGATTGTCCCGCACAAAAGGGGCGATCATAAGCGCTAATCTGGCAGGACCGCACAATTCCTGCTCCTCATGCCCAATGCTTACCGTATAGCGGTTCCCCTCTCTGTCCCCCAATAAGATCTTGCAGTCAGAATCGTAAACGGGGATTAACGCCTTTCCCTCCGTCACCGGATAGACGTTCTCTCCCACTCCATACGGATAGACGACAAGCACCTCTACGATCTTATCGGACCAGACCCTGATCTCCTTCAGAAAAAGAAGCGTCGCCAGTTGTGCCGCACTCTCCTCATCGATCATCGGTAAACTGATCACGTTGCGGTACAGATATGCCAGATCCCTGTTGATCCTGCCGTACCGCATCTGCTCTGCCACAAACCGCTCAATAGCAGCCGTATAATTTATGTAGATCTCTGTCATCTCCGCTCTGTGCTTATGTACATAAGCATACAAGTATGCCGTGATCTCATAGTTCAAGTTACTCTGGTACGCAAAATACATGAGTACGATCTTCGGCACAGGTTCACTGTAATCCAGCGGCGCCGACATCATGTAGTACTCATACAGGCGGGTGATCCGAAGATTCCGCTCTACACCTGCCTTATACCATTCAAAGTATGCCGCTCCAAAGCAATTTCCTTTGATCAGCAGCGTGCAGATTGCATGCAGGATATCGTTCTGCGGGCGCAGGGCATAGCATCCCTTTAAAATACGCAGGATACTCGCTGAATATTGTTTCTCCTTCTGAGACAGATAAACGATCTGCAGAATGATCTCATCCTTCATCAGACCATGCCTGACCGCAAAAGAGAGGATCTGCTGCTCAAACAGATCCAGCTTCATGAGTATCGCCGGATTCATGCACAGCAGATGCCATGCTTCTATATAGATGACAGGAGACGTACATTTGTATCGGAAAACCTCCTCCAGCAGTCTCCATTTGCGCATAGGATCTTTGCTGTATTCCTCCGACAGGTACATAAGAAGCCATGCGATCCGCCAGTTTCCTCTGTTGCGTACGTATATATCGGAAACGGTCTCCGCCACTTCATCCACATAGCTGTCTTCTCTGCTGTACAAAGTCGTAAGGTACAGATAATAGCACCACAGCTCCGGATATTCCTCCCTGCACTCGGCCACCCGGTCTTCATACTTCTCGATCATCCATCTCGCTTCGTTATAGCGTTCTTCCGTAAGCATAATCTGTGCCTGAAAAAGCTTTAAGGCAATATCCCGGTCGTCAATTTCCATCAGCCGGTTCAGCAGCCTGTTTGTCTCTGCCATCCACGTACTGGTGCTGATCCGCTTTAGACGAAATGTCTGATAGGAATCCATCAGCTCTACCGTAAGCGCCTTTTTCTCCTGGTATCGTTCAAATTTCCGCCGGCCGGCTATGCGGCACACCACCGTGACCGGTATTTCTATGAAAGTGTCGTCATCAAAAATCAGCCCGATACTGTCGTAATTGTTCCCGTTATGCAGCTTTTCATGGTTAACATAATAATATAATCTGTAAATATTACCCAGAAAAGAAGTCTCCGTCACTTCCTCCTCTTCCGTCTGCAGAAACTCCCCGGCTGTTGCGATCCGGAAATGTGTATAGCCCCAGCCATTGCGGTTCACCACCAGCGTATAGCGAATGTTCTCTTCCGGATCCTCTATCCTGATCTCCGTCTCCTCCGGCAGATATTCCACCGGCCTTTTCTTATTGATCTCCAGCAGAAATTCTTCTACATTATGCTCATTATCACGAACCGCGCTCAAACCCTGATAGGCCGCATAATGCTGCTTATCATTGCCCGTAAACACGCCGGCAAACTCCTCTGCGTAGAATAGCTTTACAGCCTCCTCCCAGTTGCTTTTCGCCAGATTGGTAAAATGAAACAGATTCTTGATCTCTCCCATACCGGACACAATCTTCCTGACCGTGATCGACACCGAGAACGGAATATAGTATTCCCCCTGGTTGGAAATGATATAAAAAGTGCCTTTGGCCTCCTCCCCCGGTTCCATCCCATGGGCATCAAACCGGTAGAATATCTCATCCTGTACACCGCTAAACTCCCGGCTCACACATTGCATCCTCAGATCGGAAGAAACAACATACCCCTCTGTCACCCGTCCCGGCAGGCCAAAAACCGTAAAGCTTCCTTCTGTCACCGTATCGACGTCAACTTCCAGTTGAATCCGCTGACAGGATAACTCCAAAGACCCTCTACTGTGATTAAATTTACCATTTAAAATATCTTCAACAACCTGTCGCACGTTAAGTCTGCCTTTCTATAACGGCCAGGATACCTTTCCGGTCCCTCGTATCGTTATCCGTTACTACACACGCCTCGCAGTAAATCAGCCGTAAATAGTATCGGCTTCTCCACATAGATATTTAAATTATAACATTGACAGTGCAGCCTGCGCAACACGAAATCCGGCATTCCTTTCCGCAGCCAGGTAAGACAAACGCAGCGATTTAAGCCGCCGGGCAAACGTGAAGCATTCCATGATCGCCGGATACACATACGTTGCTGTAACTAAATCTCACTGCGGCACATACCATAGTAAGAAGAGAATACTCGAGGTATTTTTATGCAAAAGCCTGTTTTAAAAAGCATGCAGAATGAAGGCATCGATCAGGGACGTCTGCAGATCAATGTCACAGCCAATGTAGGATTGATCCCGATCCAGAATGCCAACATAACCATTTCCTATACCGGTGAACCGGACAGCACGATCGAGACACTGACTACCGACTCCTCAGGGCAGACGGAGACGGTAACGCTAAAGGCGCCGCCTCTCGAATACAGTCAGACACCCAACTCACCGATGCCCTATTCGGAATATACCCTGACAGTAAATGCTCCGGGCTACGAACCCGTCACCGTATCCGGTGTAGAAGTTCTGCCCGAAGTCACAGCCATGCAGAATATAGAGATGATCCCTACCGAAACATCACAGGAAGAATCCGAAACGATCGTGATCCCGGATCATACGCTCTACGGCGACTATCCGCCCAAGATTCCTGAAGATGAGATCAAACCCATGGATGAATCCGGGGAGATCGTCTTAAGCCGCGTCGTGATCCCGGAATACATCATCGTACATGACGGTGTGCCGTCTGACTCCACCGCAGGGAATTATTATGTACGCTACCGCGATTATATCAAGAACGTGGTCTCCTCGGAAATTTATGCCACCTGGCCGGAAAATGCGATCTATGCCAATACTCTGGCCATCATGTCATTTACGTTAAACCGTGTATATACTGAGTGGTATAGGAGTAAAGGGTACAATTTCACCATCACCTCCTCCACCGCCTACGATCAGAAATGGATCTACGGCAGAAATATCTATGCAAATGTTGACCGACTGGTAGACTCCATCTTCGCCAACTACCTCTCCCGTCCCGGTGTGAGACAGCCGATCTTCACTTCCTACTGCGACGGCAAGAATGTAACCTGTAACGGCTTAAGCCAATGGGGTTCCAAGTATCTGGGCGATGAAGGCTACACCCCCATTGAGATCATACGTTACTATTATGGCAGCGACATGTACATCAACACCGCTGTGGCCGTATCCGGTGTGCCCTCCTCCTGGCCCGGCTATAACCTGAGCGTCGGAGCATCCGGTGGCAAAGTCCTGCAGATCCAGCAGCAGCTCAACCGGATCGCACAGAATTATCCCGCCATCCCCAGGATCACCGCGGACGGCATCTACGGCCCCCGCACCGCCGACGCCGTGCGCGTATTCCAGCGCGTGTTCAACCTTCCCCAATCCGGTATCGTGGATTATCCGACCTGGTATAAGATCTCGGAAGTCTATGTGGGCGTAAGCCGAATCGCTGAGCCGGGATGAAGCCTCTGGCCGGCCGACGCACAAGAATAGAGGTCCAGATCGATCTGAACCTCTATTCCCACATCATCTATCTTATTTCGTCAACAACATCATGATCTCATTACTTCTGGCAACGAACTTCGTCATCGCCTCCGGCTCAAGCGGCGCCTGCTGCAGCAGTGCAAGATCATAGAGCTGTTCGCAGATCATCTTCACATTCTCGCCATCCTGGTGATCCAGCACGTACTGTACAAGCGGATGGTTAGAATTCAGGATCAGCGTCTCCCCTTCCTTGCCAAAGCCCATGCCCATATCCATACCCTGCATGGAATACATCTTCATCATATCCTGCATTCTGCGGGATTCCTCCGACAGCGTGATCATGGATGAGATCTTCTTGTTCTTCAGCTTCTCGATCTTTACCTTGATCGCGTCCTTCTTGAGGACTTTCTTCATCAGAGCGGCAACTTCTTCCGCCTGTTTCTCCATCTCCTTCTCAGCCTTCTTGGAGGTCTTGGCCTTGAAGACATCCGTTAAGTCCGCATCGATCCTCTGGAACTTGATACCCTCGTTCTTCATCTCCAGCTGGGATACAAAAGGCTGGTCGATATTGTGTGTGAGGATCACTGCATCCATCTTGGCAGCCTTGAACATGTTGATATACTGGCTCTGCTGCTTCTCATCCGTCACATAGTAGATGACTTTCTCTTTCTTCTCCTCTTCGGCTTCCTCGGAGTCCTCTTCGTCCTCCTCCTCAACGATCTCGGCTTCCACTTTCTCACCGTTCTCATCCACTGCACCGGATGTTGCCTCACTTTCCGGTTGATCGTCATCTGCCGCTTCGACTTCCGCCTTCTCGCCGTCCTTCTCAGTTTCCGCCTTCTCGCCGTTCTCCTCAGCGCTCTCAGCTTCCGTCTTCTCGCCGTCCTTTACCTCATCCGGATCGACCTTGTTGACTTCCAGACACTCAGGCAGTGTCAGATATTTACCATCCAGATTCTTGAAAAGGATATAATCCGTCATCTTCTCACAGAACTTGTCGTCCTTCAGGCAGCCAAACTTGATAAAGGGGCTGATATCATCCCAATATTTCTCATATTCTTCTTTCTCGGTCTTGCACATGCCGGACAGCTTGTCTGCCACCTTCTTGGTGATGTACTCGCTGATCTTCTTGACAAACCCGTCATTCTGCAGCGCACTTCTGGATACGTTCAGCGGCAGATCGGGACAGTCGATCACCCCTTTTAACAAAAGCAGAAACTCCGGAATGACTTCCTTGATATTGTCCGCGATAAACACCTGATTGTTGTACAGCTTGATCGTTCCCTCAATGGACTCATACTCCATGTTGATCTTCGGGAAATACAGGATACCTTTCATATTGAAAGGATAATCCATGTTCAGGTGGATCCAGAATAACGGCTCCTTGTAATCCTGGAACACCTTGCGGTAGAACTCCAAGTACTCTTCCTTCGTGCACTCATTCGGATGTTTCGTCCAGAGCGGGTGAGTCTCATTTAACAGTTCCGGACGCTTCTTGATCTTGAACTTCTGCTCATCCTCTTCCTTCTCCTTCTTGATCTCTTCCACTACTTCATCTGTATCCAGTTTCTCGTCGGCCGTAACCGTCTGTGTCTCCGTAGTGTTTGCCTTGGACAGATAGATCTCCGTGGGCATGAAGGAACAATATTTCTTAATGACCTCTCTGGCCTTATATTCATTGCAGAACTCCAGGCAGTCTTCATTGATCAGCAGCGTGATCTCCGTACCGATCTCAGTCCTCGTGCCCTCTTCCATATCGAATTCCGTGCCACCGTCACACTCCCAGTGTACCGGCTGCGCGCCTTCCTGCCAAGACAGGGAGTCGATATGCACCTCGTCCGCCACCATGAACGCCGAATAGAAACCAAGACCGAAATGTCCGATGATCTGATCCTCATTGGCCTTATCCTTATATTTCTCAATAAAGTCCGTAGCGCCGGAAAAAGCAATCTGGTTGATATACTCCTCCACCTCGTCCGCAGTCATACCGATACCATTATCGATAAACTTGAGCGTCTTTTCCTCCGGATTCACGATCACCTGAATCTGCGGCTTATAACCGTCCGGCAGGGCATATTCACCCATCATGTCCAATTTCTTCAACTTCGTGATCGCATCACATCCGTTGGAGATCAGCTCCCGGAAGAAGATATCATGGTCGGAATACAACCACTTCTTGATGATCGGGAAAATATTGTCGCTGTTAATTGATAAATTACCATGCTTTGCTGCCATTTTCTCACATTCCTTTCTGATCCTGTTAACTTTAATCTTCATTCTGCCATGTATCGCACGGCACATATTCTTTCTTTGCCTGCTAGATAGTTTAATACGCTCTTATCCAGAAGTCAAGAAAAATATTAGCACTCACCATTAATGAGTGCTAATATTTTCCTAAAATTTTTATAAACTTAAATTGTAACTTACAGCATGACCTCGACCCTGACAGGCTCCTTCACATTCTCCCGGAACACCTCTGCATCCTCCTTTTTCCCCACAATACTTCCATAATGGGTAGGGATCGCCACAGACGGCCTGATACAGTTGACAAGCTCCGCCGCCTTCTTTGCATTCATCGTGTACGTACCGCCGATCGGTACCAATGCAATATCACACTGTACCTGCTTACTCTCCTTCGTCACGTCCGTATCACCGGCGATATAGATCCGTTTCCCATCCAGCCGCAGGATATATCCTACCCACTCCGCGCTTTTGGGATGAAAAGGCTTCACATGGTTATACGCATGCACCGTCTCCAGCTCCAGCCCGTCCAATGCATGGTAAGTCCCCGGCTTCACCGTACAGATTCGGCCCACCGATCCGGCCGCTTTGTGCGCCTTCATCTCCATTTTCTCCGGTACTATAAGTATGGTATCACTTCTGCCAACCTTAGCAATATCCTCCGGTGAGAAGTGATCATAATGGTCATGGGTGATCAAAATATAGGCTGCGTCTTGAGGCGCCTCCTTCATCTGGAACGGATCCAGATAAATGTTCCCCACACGACTGCCGATCCGAATGCTGCTCTGTGTATATACTTTGATATTGTCTGTCATTCTGCTGCCCTCCCCTTCTTCCGGCACGCTCCACTGCCGCCTTCTGTCACGCTTCCTCCTCCGGTCATCGGGTTCCTCTCTCTGACCGCAAGTTACATCTTACAACTACCCGAAATACTCCGTATACACATCAAAAAAGTCCATCGTCTTCACATTTTCATCATGAATGAATCCCACGCTGTCCCACAGATTCTCATTCAGATTTCTCGTCAATGTCTCCACATAGGCATCATACTCCTGTCCAAAAGCTTCTGCCCGTCTCTGGTCTACGATCTTAATCTTATTGGCATCCGTCTCATCCCTGTCAAATGTATTCAGACATTTGATGATATGATATCCGAATTCCGTCTCCACTACCTCGCTGATCTCGTCCTTACCCAGATTAAAAGCAGCCGTCTCAAAGGCGGCATCCATCTCGCCCTTACCAAAAGAATACGTGCTCTTGTCATCCTCGCTATAATGGCGGATCAATTCGTCGAAATCTTCCCCCTCAGTCGCCATCCGCAATACTTCGCTGGCCAGTCTGTAGGCATCCTGTTTCGCCTCCTCCGTATACTCCACCTTCTTACCGGTACCATCCAGCGCATAAGTCTTGATCAGGATGTGCTCCACCGTGATCGTCCTCGCCTCATCGTCACTGATCTCCGGATTGATGTCCTTGATCGTATACTGATATACCTTTTCCGCCAATGCAAACTCCGTATAGAGATCGCCAATCGTCTTTTTGGAGATTCCCATCTTCTCTATTTCCGTATCGCTGAGGGAACTGTAGTAGGCCTCAGCCGCATTCTTTACCTGTGCCTTCTCCTCACCGTTTAACTCCACCTGATAATGCTCCGCCATCAGATTCATCGTCTTGATCCGCGCGATCTGTGCCAGTGCAATCCCCTTCACATTCTGTTCCAGCGTCACACCGTCCACGTTCGTGGCCCAGATCTCAGGTCCGTAGACACTCTCATACCGGTTCTGTATATTGGTCAGATACACCATGATCTCCGGCAGAGAACAGGTGCTTGTCTCAATCCGAAAGATCTCATCCCGGTCAAATCCGGTGGTAAGCACCAGTTTCGTGCCAAAGCCCTGCCCGTTCCCGCATCCGGTCAGACTGACCAGGCTCAGCCCGCATGCCAGCAAAATACCCGCCGCACGTTTCAACATCTTCTTCCTCATAAATCCACTATACTCTCTTTTCATCCATTCCTCTGTCCTGCAGGCGCAGTTTCTCACGCTACTTACAATCTGTTATCCGATTCCCTGTTTTGTCGAACCACGATTCCCCATTGGTCAGCACATAATCCTCGCCGCTTAAAATGGCCCGTGCATAGTCCTGCGCCGAGCGGATCCTGCGCCGAAAAGCGATCCCGCCGCCGAGCAATCCCGTCGTGTGGATATCCGACCCGGCAGTCAGCGGCAGCCCGTGCTGTCCGGCATAGGCGATCGCCCTCTTGTCAAAAGCCGGATCGTTGTGTGCCATACTTCCGGAATTGGAATGAGTCGCATTCACCCCTTCCACACCATCCACCCACTGCGGATATAGCCGTACATCCGGGATATACCCCGCTTCGCGGAAAGGATGTGCATGGATCACCAGACCGCCTGCCTTATGGATCAGCCGGTACTGCTCCTCCACCGTCGCCGTCCTGATCTGCGGATGCGCCTTCAGCCACGCCCCGTCCACACCATAGATCAAGAATTCCGTGCCGTCGTATCCGGCCTCATAGCCATAGAATACATCCAATCCGATCTTCCCGCCCTCTTCGGCCGCATGAAGATATCCTTGCTCAAACCGGTCCACCCATTCCTCCCAGGGCAGACTTCTGTCCACTGCCGTATTACCGCCCCAGTTATGGTCCGTCACAAAAATCCCCGTATAACCGTATTCTTTACATGCTCTCGCCATCTCTGCCCCGGTGCTGTGCGCACACGCACTGCACTCTTCCGTATGCAGATGCGTCTCATATAAATAAGGATATTGTTCCCGTATTGCCTCCATATTATATCTGTCCTTTCCTTTCAATTCCTCTGTAAAATACCTTCGCCGCCTTCATTTATCATACATGAGATCCAAAGAATATCCCGTATGACAAAAAA
Organism: uncultured Lachnospiraceae bacterium; assembly: GCA_910588215.1. Taxonomy (GTDB): domain Bacteria; phylum Bacillota; class Clostridia; order Lachnospirales; family Lachnospiraceae; genus UBA3282. The sequence goes on along the minus strand of CAJUQJ010000018.1, from coordinate 9,205 downwards.
GGAGGATCAAATCGCGTGCCTATACTATGCACTCCAACCTAATCCCCCTCTGTCTCATTCTTACATATCCCGGTACGATCTACCAGTACACCACACTGACTAGACGATCACGTGAATCCATCCTGCCGGCGCCTCGATCCGGCCCATCTGGATCCCTGTCAGTGTATCATACAGCTTCTGCGTCACAGGCCCCATCTGCGTCATCCCACTGGGGAATGCGATCTCCCTGCCATGATCCACGATCTTACCGACAGGAGAGATAACGGCTGCCGTACCACAAAGGCCGCACTCTGCAAACTCTGCAACTTCTTCAATCGTAATGTCTCTCTCTTCCACTTCCAAGCCAAGATAATCCTTCGCCACCACCATCAATGAACGCCTCGTGATCGAAGGCAGGATGCTGTCAGACTTAGGTGTCACCACCTTATTGTCCTTTGTCACAAACAGGAAGTTAGCGCCTCCCGTCTCTTCCACCTTCGTCCTAGTAGCCGCATCCAGATACAGATTCTCGTCGTATCCTTCCTGGTGAGCCGTAACGATAGCGTGCAGACTCATGGCATAATTCAATCCCGCTTTAATATGTCCCGTACCGTGCGGCGCCGCCCGGTCAAAATCACTCACTTTCAGGGTCAGCGGCTTCACACCGCCTTTAAAATAAGGGCCTACCGGTGTAGTAAACACTCTGAACTGATACTCGTCCGCCGGCTTTACACCGATCACCGCGGAACTTGCAAACATATAAGGCCGGATATACAGCGTGGCGCCTGACCCATAGGGCGGTACATACGCCGCATTGGCCGCTACCGTGTCACTCACCGCCTGCAGGAACTTATCTTTCGGAAAAACAGGCATCTCCAATCTCTTACAGCTATCTTCCATGCGCTGTGCATTCAGATCCGGACGGAAAGTAACGATATGACCGTCCTCTGTCGTATAGGCTTTCATCCCCTCGAAACAAGTCTGCGCATACTGCAGCACACCAGCACACTCATTGATCACAAGATTCGCCTCGGACGTCAATGCTCCCTCATCCCACGCGCCATCTCTGTAATTTGCCACAAATCTCTTATCTGTCTCCTGATAGCCGAATCCGAGATTTGCCCAGTCGATATTCTTCTTTTCCATCTTCTCCTCCGTTCCAGAGCCCCCATCACAGCAAACATTCTACTCCATAACTATATTATACTTTTCATAAGAAAAGTCAAGTACTGCTATTTCTTCCTCTCATATTTCACGAATTCATACGCAATGTCAAAATACGTCTGTTCCTCGCTGTCCGCCGTGATCTCCCACGCTTCGTCCTGATCTAAGTCCGGGAAATATGCATCCGCTTCATACACATGATCGATCTTCGTCACATGTGCCACATCACAGTAAGGAAGCATCATCCGGTAGACACTCTCGCCGCCGATAATATAGACATCCTCATCGCGATACTGCTCCAGTTCTTTCAGAAGTTCCTCCTTACTGTGCACGACTACTGCGTCCTTCACATGATATTCCGGATTTGTTGACAGAATGATATTCGTTCGGTTCTTTAAGGGCATCCCCTGCGGAAAAGTCTCCAGCGTCTTCCGTCCAAGTACCACCACTTTCCCCGTGGTCTCTTTGCGAAACATCTTATGATCCGCCGGAATGCTCACCAACAGCCTGTTCTTACAGCCGATCGCCCAGTTACTGTCCACCGCTACAATCAAATTCATACGTTCCTCCTGTCTGTGACCACAAAATATTCCAGAATCCGCCCCGTCTTGCGATATCTTCCCGAAATTTCAAAAGACGGAACCTAGTGTACTGACACGTTCACATTTCGCCAAATGACTTCAGCACACTAAATCGCCACCGGGATATTCTCCACCTGCGGCCCAGTCACATAATTCTCCACACTCACGTCATTACGCGTAAACTGATAGAAATCCTTAATATCCGGATTCAGTCTGAAAACCGGTGCATCGTAGACCGGCCGCTCGATCAGTTCCCTGATGATCGGAATATGCCTGTCATAAATATGTGCATCTGCGATCACATGCATAAGCTCCCCTGCTTCCATATCGCACACCTGTGCCAGCATATGTACCAGCACTGCATACTGCACCACGTTCCAATTGTTGGCTGTCAGTACATCCTGCGATCGTTGATTCAGCACGGCATTCAATGTCAGCCTGTCGTGTCCTTTCTTCTGCGTCACATTGAAAGTCATGCTGTAGGCGCAGGGATACAGATTCATCTCATGCAGATCCTGATGCACATAGATATTCGTCATGATGCGGCGGCTGAAGGGATTGTGTTTCAGGTCATAGATCACCCGATCGACCTGATCCATCATCCCCTCTTTATATTGATGTTTCACCCCCATCTGATACCCGTAGGCCTTACCGATGGAGCCGTCTTCATCCGCCCATTCGTCCCAGATATGGCTGTGCAGATCATGCACATTGTTAGACTTCTGCTGCCAGATCCACAACATCTCATCCGTAGCGCTCTTAAGCGCCGTCCTGCGCAGCGTCATAATCGGAAACTCCTGCGAAAGGTCATACCGGTTCACCACCCCGAATTTCTTGACCGTATAAGCTTTCGTCCCGTCCGCCCAATGAGGCCTGACCTTCTCTCCCTCCGTACTCGTTCCGTTCTCCAGAATATCCTTACACATCCTAATAAAAATATGATCCGCTGCGCTCATTTGCCTTCTTTTCCCTTTCCTATCTGTCCCACTTATCACAGAGCGAATTGATCTGATCCGCAAACTTCGCCAGATCCTTATTCGCACTGCCTTCATTCTTATGTATGATCGCAAGTAGCCTCTGCCCACTTGCCAGCAGTCTTGCAAATACATCGGAAATACCGTGGAGTTTCTTCTTCACTGCCTTCGGCGCTGCCTCATAGATAAACTCGCCGCCGATCAGGTCGAATCGTGTGCCGCTGTAAGGCGCATAGGCCTCCAGTCCGTGTTCCACCTTCAGACATTCTGTAAACAACTTACACACGCTGTCCTCACCGTGTACCACAAACACTTTCTGCGGCTTACTCTTAAATCCCTCGATCCAGCGCAGCAGTCCATTCTTGTCTGCATGGCCGCTCATGCCCACCAGCTTCACGATCTGGGCACGAATCTCGATATGTTCACCAAACAGCTTCACTTCCTTGGCACCTTCCACGATATGACGTCCCAGTGTTCCCATCGCCTGATACCCAACGAAAAGGATGGTACACTCCGGCCGCCACAAGTTATGTTTCAGATGATGCCTGATACGGCCCGCTTCACACATGCCGGAAGCCGATATGATGACCTTGGGCGTCATGTCGAAATTGATCGCCTTGGACTCGTCGCTGGTGATCGCCAGCTTAAGGCCCGGAAACGTGAGCGGATTAATGCCCTGCCTGATCAACTCCATCGCCTCTTCGTCGAAACACGCATACTCATTCTTCTGAAAAATGCCGGTAGCCTGCACCGCCAACGGACTGTCCACATAGACCTCAAAGTCCTCATGGCCCTTGACCATCCTGTCCGCCTTCACCTGCCGCAGGAAATAAAGCATCTCCTGAGTCCTGCCCACCGCAAAGGACGGAATCACCACATTACCGCCCCGATCGAAGGTCCTCTGCAGAATCTGCGCAAGTTCTCCGATATAATCCGGATGCGCCGCACCGTGCAGTCTGTCGCCATAAGTAGATTCCATCACCACATAATCAGCGATCTCCGTAAACTTCGGATCCTTGATCAGCGGTTGGTTGCTGTTGCCGATATCCCCGGAAAAGACCAGCTTCCTTGTCGTCTCGCCCTCTGTCGCCCACACCTCGATACTGGACGACCCTAGCAGATGCCCGATATCCGTAAACCGGATCCTCACACCCTCACAGACATCCACTTCCCTGTCATACTCGCAGGGCACAAGCCTTCTGATCGCGCCGTCTGCATCTTCCATCGTATACAATGGTTCTATGACCGTTCCTGCACTTCTTTGCGCCTTGCGGTTCTTCCACTCCGCCTCCTGCATCTGGATATGCGCGCAGTCACGGAGCATGATGCTGCACAGATCGCAGGTTGCCACCGTGGCATAGATCCCACCTCGGAAGCCCTTGGCATACAGCAGAGGCAGAAGCCCAGAGTGATCGACATGAGCATGCGTCAAAAACACATAGTCGATCAGCGCCGGATCCACCGGCAGTTCACAGTTCTCGAAGACATTGACCCCCTGCTCCATACCATAGTCAACTAAAATATTCTTCTCCCCGACACGCAGATAATGACAGCTCCCTGTCACCTCATGGTCGGCCCCAATAAACATAAGTTCCATACGCAACCCTCCTTAATTTATGATACCATTTTTTCTAAAGACCGTAAACAGAATTCGCAGCCCGTCAGCAACTTTATAAAAACGGAACCTTTTCTGTACAGTATGATAAAATAATAGTAACTGAAATCGAGGTATTCCCGTCATGTCTACCGCACTTCCTGTACTGCTCCTCTTCCTGACTGCCGTATCCATGGATTCCCTGACTGCTGGGCTCACCTACGGGACCCAGCGGGTAAAGCTGCAGCCTGCAGCCTGCCTGATCCTTACATTTATACCTTCACTTTTTATCACAGCTGCGAACCGGGTCGGTTCGTTCCTCTATTTTCTCCTTCCGCAGACCGCATTGCCTTTCCTGTCCTTCACGCTGCTGATGCTCCTTGGCCTGAGCAAGCTGATTGAAAGCCTGCTGCGTCTCCTGACACGCAAATACCCCAGTCTCACAAGAAACTGGGGTCTAAAGATCAAGCAACTCAATATCATTTTTACCGTCTACCTCTCCCCCGAGGATGCCAACCAGGAAGATCTGCAGATCCTAAGCGCCAGAGAAGCGCTTCTCCTGTCCTTGGCGCTGTCGTTGGACAGCGTCCTGGTAGGAATGGCTTTTACCACTGAACGTCTGCCCTTGCTACCTCTCTTCCTGCTCGCTGCCCTCTTTAACCTGCTGCTCTTCGGCGCCGGATACGGTCTCGGCCACCTGGTCTCCTCCGTGCTCCGCATCGACCTTTCCTGGCTCAGCGGCCTGTTTCTCCTCCTCTTAGCGCTGCAGGCCCTGCTGTGACTGTTTCCACGCACTCCTTTGCCGCCTGCTCCTTACACCGGCTGCCGTAACCGATCGCCACAAGCAACTCATGCACAATCAGCGGCGTAGCCGACAGGGCGATCAGCTGCCCCCACTCTGTCAGTCCAAGACGCACGGAACCGAACAACATGATCAGCGGCGGGATTTCCGTCACCGCTACCTGCAGGGCGATCCCGATCACAAACGCACCGATCATATAAGGGTTATTCCTGTGGTTCATCTTAAAAACAGAGCGGTTCACATCCCGCATGCCGACGGCATGGAACAACTGGCTTATACCCAGAACCGTAAAGGCATGCGTCTGTGCTTTAGCGAGCACTGCTGATATCTGCAGCCCTTCCACAACATTGTGCAAAGTGACAGGCAGCCCTTCCGCCACGATCCGGTCATAGGGCACTTTCAGAAAAGCCGCCAGACTGACGCCGCCGATCACCAGCCCGTAACAGATGACACACAAAAGGCCGCCTTTCGCAAACAGTGAATCCTCCTTCTTACGGGGTTTCTCCATCATCAGACGTTCGCTCTCATTGTCGTCCACCCCCAGAGCCAATGCCGGCAGTGAATCCGTGATCAGATTGATCCACAAGATAAAGCTAGCCTTTAAAGGACTGGGAAGCCCTGCCACAATGGTGAGTAACATCGTGATAATCTCCCCCAGATTGGATGAGAGCAGAAACAATACCGACTTCCTGATGTTCTCATAGATACCTCTTCCCTCTTTGATAGCCGTATGTATCGTGGCAAAATTGTCATCCATCAGTACAAAATCCGCCGCCCCGCGGGCCACATCCGTGCCGTTCATCCCCATAGCAATGCCGATGTCAGCCGCCTGCAGAGAGGGGGCGTCGTTCACACCGTCTCCGGTCATGGCTACTGTCTTTCCCAGCGTCCGGTAGCCCTCCACGATCCGCACCTTATGTTCCGGCGTCACTCTGGCGAATACCCTAAGTTCCCGGAGCCGCTGTAAGAGACTGTGCTCCTTCAGGTGATCCAGTTCTCTGCCCGTGATACACTGCTTCGGACTGTCTGCGATCCCCAGCTCTCTGGCAATGGAAAAAGCCGTGTCCGGGTGGTCTCCCGTTATCATCACCGTAGACACGCCGGCCTGTTCAAAATCAGACACCGCCCGCACCGCCTCCGGCCGCACTGGATCCTGCATACTGAGAAGTCCCAGGAAGATCATGTTCTTCTCCGTCATATTACCGTCCTGTGCCATAGAAAGCGCCATCACACGCCGGCCCTCTTTCATCAGGCTTCCCTGCACCTTTGCGACCGCATCCCGATCGCTCTGCGTCATAGTCTGAATCTCTCCATGCACATAAATACGGTCACATCCTTCCAGGATCCGCTCCGCAGCGCCCTTGGAGTAGGCGATAAGCTCCTGTCCCTCGCGGTGCACCGTAGTCATCATTTTGCGCTCCGAGTCAAACCCTCTCTCCCTGATCCTGGGAAAACATGCACGCAGTTCTTCTATTTCCACGCCGCAGTCCCTCGCCATATAGAGCAGGGCAAGCTCCGTCGGGTCCCCGATCTTCTCCTCCCCGTTCAAGACACCGTCATTGCACAGGATACTGGCAAGCAGGAAATGGCGCTGTGTGCCGGCAGGTGCACGGCCCCTGTCCCATGTCGTGAACAGATCCATGAAACGCTCTTTTCCTGTCAGCCTGCCTTCCAGATAGCATTCCGTCACCGTCATCTTATTCTGTGTCAGCGTGCCCGTCTTATCCGAGCACACCACCTCTACGGCGCCCAGCGTCTCCACCGAAGACAGCTTGCGCACGATCGTTTTGGCCCGCACCATCCGCGATACACTCAGAGCCAGCACGATGGTCACAATAGCCGGCAGCCCTTCCGGAACGGCCGCCACCGTAAGCGACACGGAAGTTAAAAGCATCTCGCCTACATCCCGTTTCTGCAAAACAGCCACCACAAACAGGAATACGCAGATCCCTACCGCCAGTGCACTGAGCACCTTGCCCAGTTCTCCCAGTTTCACCTGCAGAGGTGTCAGTTTCTCTTTCCCCTCATGCAGCATATCCGCGATATGTCCGATTCTGGTATCCATACCCGTAGCCGTCACTACGCCCAGGCCGCGGCCCTTTGTCACATAAGTGGACATATACGCCATATTCATGCAGCTGTTGTCTCCCGGCACCTCTACCACATACTCTGCATCCTTTTCTACCGGCACAGACTCTCCTGTTAGGGTAGACTCTTCCACACAAATACCGTTTGTATCAATCAGTCTCAAGTCCGCCGGAACCATATTTCCAGCCTCTAAGAACACGATATCTCCCTGGACCAAATCCTCGGCGGCAATCTTAACGCGTTCCCCATCCCGCAAGACAACGGCCTGCGGCGTGGAAATCTTCTTTAACGCTTCCACCGCCTTCCCGGCTTTCCCCTCTTGAATGATACCCACCGTCGCATTTAAGACTACCACAGTAACAATGATAATGGCATCTCCCAGTTCATGAAGCATGAGCGAGACCGCCATCGCCACCACCAGGATCAGAATCAGCGGATCGTTCAGCTGTTCCAGGATCATCTGTCCCAAACTCTTCTGCTCCTGATCTTTCAGCCGGTTAGGCCCATATTTTGTCCTGCGCTCCATCACCTCTTTTTGTCGAAGGCCTTTATCCTTGTCCGTTCCAAGCAAACGGAGCACTTCCGCTGCCGTCTTCACCTCATACATGCACTTTCCTCCTGCATCTGTCATCAATTTCCTGCCGAAACAATCCCGATGGACTGCTTGTCACTGCTTTGTATGATATATGCAGGGGATGTCCCGTTTATGCCTGCATCACGGACATCCGCAATAATTTCGATTTAAATCCCTATGCGGAAAACATCAAAAGCTGCGCAGCTTATCACTTCCGTCATCCACGGTATTCTCTATGGACCGGATCACCACATAATATCCGTATCCGGAGTTCACATCCACATAGACCCGGTCGCCTGCCTTATGGCCAAGCAGTGCCTTCCCCAACGGTGATTCCGTACTGATCAGTCCTTCCAGAGAATTGCCGCGCACGGTAGTGACCAGTTTGTACTTCTCCACAAGATCGTCCTCCTCGAAATAGACCTCCACCGTATTGTTCATGCCAACCTCGTCTTCTGCCGATTCGTCGGAGACGATCACCGCCGTTTTGATCATCCTCTCCAGATAGCGGATCCGGCTCTCGTTCTGGTTCTTCACCTTCTTTGCCGCATGATACTCGAAATTCTCGCTTAGATCGCCATGCGCTCGAGCCGTCTTCACATCCTCGAGCGCCTCTTTGCGCACCACCAGCTTACGGTACTCAATTTCTTCCTTCATCTTTTTGATGTCCTGTTTTGTCAATTCATTATGCATATCTACTCGACTCCCTTCTTTATACAATCTGCCTGGTTGCCAGACATTCCTCATCAATTCCTTATATAATGCCACGCCTGGGCACTCCACATTTGATTCATCAACGTTTCCGTTATTTTTGCCGGAATAAAAAAGAGCACAAGACGGAACTCGTAATCTTTTTAGCCCCGGAAAGCTCATAAAATCAGCAAGTTCTTGTTGCGTCATTCTCTTTGTGGTTCTGTACACATGAATTTTACTTTCAAACTCATATTTATTTTTTGATAATGGCTCGCCGCTTTTCTTGGCCGTTATTATTATATAGCAGATACGAGTATAACATATTTCTTACATTTTATCGAATAAAAAATTCCTTTCTGAAATCATGCGTCAGCTACCGCAAGCCAAGGACAGTCAGAACCGAGCAGAGGAAACGGGCAAGGCAGATGATGATTGAGAAAAACGAAAGGAAGAAATCTTAAGTATTATTTAATGGAATTATAAAAGGGCTTGTGATAGAATGAATAAATCGAAAAATGAAACGGAGGTTATGTAAAGTTTGAAAAAAATTTCCTGTTTATGTATATTTTTGATTTTGTTGCTTTGTTCTGCTTGTGGAAATACAGAAATACCGTTTACAACAGAAGATAATCAAGAAAGTAGCCAAGCGAGTGCTGAAGTTCCAAGTAATCAGAATATAGATGTTGTTCTTCAAGATAAATTAACTCAACTTTCCCAGCACAAATTACCGAACATTGCCTGAATAAATATTGGCTG
>CAJUQJ010000017.1 GCA_910588215.1 uncultured Lachnospiraceae bacterium | reverse complement strand
TTATCTGCTGCGGGATGCGCTGGAAGATAATGAGGTCAGCAAAATACGGGAGCTGTACCGTGCCGGGTGTTCCTGTTTGAGATATTCCCGGTGCAACCGCCCATAGCGTCCGATGGGGCGGTTCTCCTCCGGCAGCTTCAAGTCCGGGATGTAGTAGTCGCCTACCAGAATATAATCAATGCCGTTCTCTGTGATTCTTTCTTTCAGTTTTTCCATTGTCGTCCCCTCCTGTGGTGGAAGGCTCGTCACCGGCCAGCTCAATCACGTCCATAATGCCACAATCCAGTGTTTCGCAAATACGGGCAAGTGTGTCCATGCTGATATGTTTCCCTTCTTTTCCCATGTTGGCTATCATATTTGTGGTCAGGCCAGCGGCAAGCCTTAAATCCTCTTTCCTCATGTTGCGCTCTATCAGTGTGTGCCAGAGCGGTTTGTAACTGATGTGCATTTTTCTCCCTGCCTTTCTGCCCCGGATGGGCATTTGTACCCATTATATCAGGATTCTTGCTAACTCACAAATATTTCTTGACGGTATCGCCGGTTCCGTCTGGATTGTGCTTTTCCTTTCTTCTTTTGATTACCTCTAATTAGCCATGACCTGTTTTATTCCCCAGGGCGTCCGTTACGGATGTCACGTGTCCGGCAATATCATACATATAGGCTTTCTCCTGGCCGTCGCTTCCTGCCGTTTTCTGTATCCTGCCCATACTGTCATAGAAGAAGGAAACGCTGTAACCGGTATTATCCGTTCTTCTCTTAATCTGCCCCATGCTGTCATATTCATATCCCGTCTGTCTCCCATCCGGATATACTACCTTCTCCAGCCTGCCGCCAGGCAGGTAACTGTATTCAGTTGTCCTGTCTGGCCCGTCTGTTACAGAGGTAAGCTTCCCCAGGATATCATACGTATACCGGGTGGCATTTCCTTTGATATCTGTCTCTTCTGTCAGTTCCCCGGCAGCATCATAACAGTAACTCTTCCAGTTTCCCATAGGATTCGTGATGCTGCATACTCTGCCGCTGTACCTGTCATAACCGTACAGTGTCTTTCCTCCGGCTGAATCTGTGACCGCCACAACACGGTTTAATGCGTCATATTCATAAGAAATTACTGACAATACCTTTTTACCGTCTCCTGCTTCTACTTTCAGCAGATTGCCTGCCAGATCATATGCATAGCCAACGACTGTACCTGTTTTCTTCCCTCCTTCTGCCGTGCGCTCTGCCTTCTTCAGCCGATTCTCCCTGTCGTATTCATAGGAAACAGCCTCCCCTGACGGAAAAATCTCTGCAGCCACGTTCCCAGCCAGGTCATACTTCCGGCTGCGCACTCTCCCTTCCTTGTCTCTTACGCTTTCCGGCAACCCCTTCTCATCATAAGTTAAGCGTCGTATCCTGCCAAGGGCATCCTCCGTCGCCGTCAGACGCCCCTTCTCATCATACTGATACCGAGTCTGGTTTCCGTTTCCGTCTTCGTAGAAGATAAGCTGGTGGAACGCGCCGAAAAAATGGTGGCAGCCGGCATCCAGTATTATTTGGATGAAGAAAAGATAGGCGAGGAAGCCAGATATGACGGGCTGTATGCCGTATGTACCGATCTGCTGGATGATGATGTGGCCCCCATCCTGAAAGTCAACGAAGGAAGATAGCCGATAGAGGAATGTTTCCGCATCATGAAGACGGACTTTGAAGCTCGGCCTGCATTTGTGCGGCTGGAAAACCGGATCAAGGCACATTTTCTGACCTGGTTTCTCGCGCTTCTTGTCTACCGGATTCTGGGAAAAAAGCTAGGACGCGACTATACCTGTGAAGAAATTTTGAAGAAGCTCAGAGAGATGGATTTTGCAGATGTCGAGGAGCAGGGGTATTTGCCACTCTATAGACGCTCCAAGCTCACAGACGCCTTACACGAAGTCTGCGGTTTCCACACAGACTATCAGTTTATCACCAGGCAAAAGATGAGGGGAATCCAAAAAAGAAGTAAAGGCAGGGAATAAATTACCATATTTCAATTCTGAAACCGAAATCGCTGTAGCCCGTATAAATACTGGGGTTACAGCGGTTCATCGTCCATACTACTGTTAAAAACAGGATTATACAACCAATCACTCTCATTAATTACTTTCTCTAAATATTTCGTTTTAAAATAGAATTATCTATATTGCATTTGGACTGAAGAACATAGTGTAGGATAACTGCTGACATTCAAAGAAATTTAATAAATGTAATAGATGAAAGAAACATGCTTATTTGTACAAAACTTGATACATTTAATATCTGTAGTGTTACCTTTTCGTAAGAATTTTAACATCACTAAGCTGGAAAGTTAACTAATTATTGGACACAATATTTTAGGGCAGTTGAGTTACACATTACTCTTCTGCCCTATTTTTTACGCAGTCGCTTCATATTGTCCGGCAACGTATTGTTGTAACACCTCTGTAGCTTCGTATACGCTTAATCCAGACGTTTTAAGAAAGTCATTGAGGATTTTTATCTCCTGTTGCTGTTTTTCATTTAAAAGTTCTTCCAGTTCTTTTCTTTCATGTTCTAGTCTTGTTTCAATACTACTAATAAGTTCTTGCTTTTGCTGAATCTTTTCATCAATAGATTTTCTTTGACCTCTTGCCATGATGCTCAACCTCCAATATGAATTTATTAGAGTATACGGACAGGTTTTGTTTTTTATTCATTATTTTTAGTAGCTGAAGCACTTAATTTCATAGTGTTTCGGCTTTTTTACGCATAATACTGGGCCTGCGCATCCCACATCCGGGCATAGCTGCCGCCGGCGGCATAGAGTGTCTCATGGCTACCCCGCTCCACAATCTGCCCTTTGTCAAAGACGATGATTTCGTCGCAGAAGCGGCAGCTGCTCATCCGGTGGGAAATATAGATGCTGGTCCTGCCCTCCACCATCTTGTGAAAACGCTCATAGACCTCCGCTTCCGCTTTCGGATCCAGAGCCGCCGTGGGCTCGTCGAGGATCACCACCGGCGCATCCTTATAAAGCGCTCTGGCCAATGCCAGCTTCTGGGCCTCCCCGCCGCTGACCGTCACCCCTTCTTCCAGCTCCTGATACAGATAGGTATCAAGCCCCTGGGGCAGCTTTTCCACGAATTCCGCTGCATCCGCCTGCCGCAGCGCCTCCCGGATCCTGTCGTCCTCCCGCGTCCCGCCCGCCGTGACATTCTGCCAGACCGGAAAGGCAAACAGCTTGAAATCCTGGAACACCACGCCGAACAGACTGCGGTACTCTTCTTCGTCATACTTGCGGATGTCCACACCGTTCAGCGTAATGTGCCCGGCCGTCGGTTCATAGAGACGGCACAGCAGATTTATAAAGGTCGTCTTGCCCGCGCCGTTTTTGCCCACCACGGCCAGTTTGCCCCTAATCCGCAGGCGGCAGTTCACATCTTTCAATACCAGTTCCTGACATCCGGGATATCGGAAGTCCACGTGCTCAAAAGCCAGTTCATATTCCCCGTCCGTCCGCTTCTCCACCGGGATCGACCCCTTCGCGTGCAGATTATCCGTATCCAGAAATTCCAGAAACGGCCCCATATAAGTGCAGATTTCCCGCAGTTCCCCATGACAGGCGATGATCTTGATGCACCCGCATCCAAACTGGTTCATGGCTCCCGCGTACTGTGTGAAGGCGCCCACCGTCACCGCGCCGGTCACTGCCTTTAACGCCACCAGCAGATAAGAGCCTGCCGTAAAGAAACTGCTCACCACATTGTTGGCATTATGCTGTCCCCGCTCCACGTCGCACATCTTTCCGAAAAAGGCGACGGAACTTTTCAGATTTTCCAGCGCGTTTTTGAAGATCATCTCCTGCATACCGTACAGACGTATGATCTTGCCTGTCTTAGAATCCCCCAACACCTGATTCTGCAGATAACTGATCCTGTTCTCCACACCGGTATGGGATTCAAAGATCTCCTGAATCCTTACGCCGAACCGGCCATACACCATCCACGAGCCGACGGCCATCCCCGCAAGCGTCACGCCAAACAACGCCGTCGAAGGCAGAGGCCCTGCCAGCGTTCCCCAAAAACCTGCTTCCTGTGACGGCCGGGCCATGCACACGTAAAGCACCATGGCCGCCGACAGCAGGATGTGCAGAAGCGCCCGCAGAATATCGCAGTAATAATACAACAGCATCCCCAGTCCGCCATGCATATTCGATCTGCGCTCCGAGAAAAGAATCTTCTCGGAGATCTCCGGCCTCTCCATCGTCTCATAATCCAGCGAAAAGGCTTTTTCCCGCATCCACACGTAGAAGAGCTGCCAGATCCTTGTCTCCATCCCCCGGAATTTTCTCTTAAGCAGCACGGTTGCCGTCCCCAGAAGCAGATTGACCAGAAGAAGATACAGCGCCCACTCTGCCGCCTGCCCATACGCTCCCACAAGCAGCAGATCGATCAGGCCCGCCGTCAGATACAGACCAGCGTAGACCTGTACCACCGAAAGACACACCTCCAGCAGATGCAGCGGCATGATGGTCGAATCCACGCCGTGGATCATCCCAAGCAGTCTGTATCCGATCTTGTGTACGGATAAAATCTCACGCATAAATCTCTTCCTCCTCTCTCTTCTTCTGATAATATCTGGCCTGCAGGGTAAATAGCTTCGCATAGGAGCCGCCCTTTTCCATCAGCGCATCGTGGCTGCCCTCCTCCACAATACGCCCATTTTCCAGAAAAAGAATCCTGTCGCAGAATCTTGTGGAGCTTAACCGGTGGGAGATAAAAATGCCCGTCTTTTCCCGGAGCATGGCGTCGTAACGCTCATACATCTCGCTCTCGGCTATTGGGTCTAAAGCCGCCGTCGGCTCGTCCAGAATCACCACCGGCGCATCCTTGTACAAGGCTCTGGCCAGCATCAGTTTCTGCATCTCACCGCCGGATAGACTCACGCCCTCCTCGTCCAGATCCCGGTTCATGGCAGTCTGCACACCTTTCGGCAGGGAGGATACTTTCTCCCAGAGTCCCGCCTTCTCCAGACTGTCCCGCAGCCGCCCCGTATCCTCCTGCCCCGCTTCCACGCAGGAAACATTCTCCGCCAGAGGAAAAGAGAAGGCGAACACATCCTGGAACACCACCGCAAATTCCCGGAAGACGTCCCTCTGCGGCAACGTCTTAAGATCCTGTCCGTCCAGAAAGACAGTGCCCGCGGTGGGACGGTAAAGCCCGCACAACAGCTTGATCAGTGTGGTCTTGCCCGCGCCGTTGGGGCCCACCAGCGCCAGCCGCTCACCGGCCCGGATGGTCAGCGTCAGATCGTGGATGGTAGCTTCCTCCTTCCCCTCATAGCAAAAGCTCACGTGCTCCAGACGGATCTCATGTCCCCTGCCCGGCTGTTGCATAAGTGCCGTTCCCTCCTCAGAATCGCCAAATTCCAGAAAATCCCGGAAATCGTCCATCATTTCCTTATTCCTGTAGATCTCCTGCGCCGCATCGAACAGCCCGCTCATCCACGCCTCGACGCCAGCCACGATCCCTACATATAACAGAAATACCGGAAGCGCCAGATGTCCCAGCGCCATCTCCCGGATTAGCCAGCCATAGACGAATACATTCCTCGCAAAGGCAAGTGCCATTCCCCCAATCTGAGCCGCCGCAAAGCCGTTACGCCCCCGATCCACCCGGTTCACGATCTGATCGATCCGCTCCTTAAATTCCCGCAGAAACCATCTGTCCATCCGATACAGGCGGATATCCTTCCCGTTTCCCGGCGCGATGGATTCCTGCCGCAGATAGCCAAGACCCTGATAGCCCTTGATATTCTCCTCCTCCAGCCGGTACTCCTTCTTTCCTGCCAGTGTATGCAGCCAGGCGGTGACCACCGCCTGCAGCAGAAGCAGCGCCAGCAGGAGCAGACTGTATCTGCCCACGATTGTCCCGTAGATCAACAGCCCGGCAAACTGAATCATCATATTGAGAAATCCCGCGGCAAAAGCCTCAAGCCCCTGCTCATTGCCGGAATATATGTTCCGCATCGCCGCCTGCCGTTTCTTCTGTCCCTGCGCGCTCTCCAGACTCTGGCCGTCCATATACAGCGTCTTCCGGTCCAGCTCGGAGAAAGAACAACGGAACAGAAAGAGCGCTTTCGTCCGCAGTTCCCTAAAGTGGCTCTGCAAAAACCTGACCACCTGCAGCAATACGATATACCCCGCCACCAGCGCCAGAATCTCTCCCGGCCTCCTGCCGCTCACCAAACAGGCCGCCACCGCACCGTAAAGCGCCGCCTCCAGAAACGGGAGCAGCACGCTTAACATCACATCCCCGGCACAGACAGCCAGCGCCCCGCCGCCGCTCTTCTCCTTCAGCTTGTGAAACGTATACCGATAATGATTTAGGAGGGGATATCTTTTCTTATCCTGTGTTACCTGCATATTCTTCGTTCTCCTTTCCGGATTGTATGGGAAACCGCGTCCTTATGCCGTGCTTCCCGTCCTTATAAATCCGAAGTAGTTTTCTATATCGTATAGTAAACGACATAACAAATTTCTGTTTCCGGCTCTTGCAGGAGCCATATACGGTAGCCCCTGCGAGGCCAAAAACGAAATTTCTAATGTCGTTAACTATAGAATTTCCTATATGATAAAACAAGAATCCCCATCAAAGGAGATTCCCGCACGAAATGTATTCTTTTTTACACGAAATGCACAGACCGTTCACGAAAGTGACAGCGGCATGGTCACTTCCGCCGCAAAGATCCCCGGTTCATTGGCCAGGTTAAGATAACCGTCGTACTTATCCACCGCCGCCTTTACCCGCTTCATGCCCAGACCGTGGTTGCCCCGTTTTCTGCTGATATAACGGCTGGCCTCAAAATCCGGTTCCTCCTTCGCCGCATTCTGCACGGAAAAGTACAGCTGACTCTTGTTGACCGTCAGATAGAGACGAAGAAACCGTTTCTCCTTCTCCACCTGGGCGCAGGCTTCCAGCGCATTGTCGAGCAGATTTCCCAGAATGACACAAAGATCCACATCCTCCACGGAAAGCCTTTCCGGCGCCTTCGCGCTACAGTTCACGGCTACCTCCTGCCGTCTGGCCAGCGTCAGCTTGCTGTTTAAGATGGCATCCACCATCAGATTGCCGGATCTGACAAAGGTATCCACCCGGTCCAGTTCCCGCTCCAGCTGGTCCAGATAGGCACCCATCTCCTCCGTGTTCCCCAGCGCAAGCTGCGCCTTCATCACCTGCATATGGTTATGGTAGTCATGCCGCCATCCCCGCATATCCATGTAGACGCTCTTGATCTCGTCATACTGGTGTTCCATCAGCTCCGACCGGAACTGTTCCGTGCGGAAGTCAAACCCCTTTTTATAGGAAAAAAGTGTCCCCTCCACCGCCAGAAACAAAAGCGCCTCCAGCACAATGCCGCCCCACAAAAAAGTACTGCGCGGCAGCACCGTCGCCTCCACCTGCCCCGTACAGCCAAGCAGCCACAGAAAAGCCCCTATGATGCCGTAGGCCGCCACAAGCAGCACGCCGTTCCACAGCCTGAGACTTTCCCGTTTCTTCCCCAGCAGAAGCAGAAACACGAGCATGATCCCGCCGTGCAGCACAAAAATCTCCTCAGCTTTTGCTGCCAGGATTCCCACTGCAATACACAGGCCCGGCAGCAGAATCCGCCACCCCTGCCGCACAAAGGCTTCCGCATCAAAAAACAAGTCGTACAGTGTCAGGATTCCGGCGATCAGGATCCACGCCGCTGCCGCCCGGAATTTTATCCCGAACAACGGCACGAAAAAAGAACAGGCCAAAACCGCACCCGTCAGGCAAATACCCAGCGCACGCTTACCGATTCCCTTCTCCATGCTTCCCATCTGCTCAATATAATACCAATAACACCCCAGCCACAGCAGCTGGAAAATTTCCTGTTCCATCCGGAGTTCTGCCTCTCCCTTATTCGCTTATTCGTTTATTCCCTTATTCGTTTATTCTTTTACGCTCTCACTTTTTATAATAGTTAAGATATGCCCTGTTGAGCGCCTCCCACCTGTTACGGGAGACCGGAAGCGTTTCCCCGCTGTCCATCAGCACATCTTTTCTGGTGATCCGGCTGACATAGGCCAGATTCACCACATAAGAGCGATGAATCCGGAAAAAACCGCCGTAACGCACAAGCCGCTCTTCCAGCTCCCGGATCCCCGTCCGACAGCGCACTGTCTTTGTCGCGACCGCATTTACTTCTGTTTCCTGAACAGTCTGCCTCTTTGCCTGCGGCGGTTCTTCTTCCATGCTGTAAGCAGAACGGACACAATGCACCTGCGTGTCGTGGGCATCGCTTTCCAGATAACAGATCTGCGCCAGTCTGACCCGCGCCGTACCCCCTGCCAGATCCAGCAGCAGAACCGGTTCTTCCTGCCCGCACCGCTCCTTCGCCCGGTCAAGACAGGCAAAGAGCTTCTCCCGCTCCACCGGCTTGATCAGATAGGACACGGCTTCCACATCATAGCCCTCCAGCACATAATCCGCAAGCCCCGTCGCAAAGATGATCTGAACGCGCTTCCCTTCCTGCCGCAGCCTGCGGGCCAGACTGATACCGTTCATCCCCGGCATGTCAATGTCCAGAAGCATAATATCCGCTTCTTCCCAGTCTTCCCTGTTAAACAGAAACTGCTCCGCGCTTTTGCACATCGTGACAGTGATCCCGCATTTTCTCCCCGCCGCCCACTCTCTGACCAGGGTTTCTAGAAAAGAGAGCGAAGCCGCCTCGTCATCACATATGATAACATGCAGCATAAGCCTGTCCGTCCTCCCTTCGCTGTCATCGTCCGGTTTTCTTTCTCACTACGTATATCCGACTTTTTTATCATAGCACACTCTGAAAAGAAAAACATCCTATAAACCCCAAAAACAAGATTAACGTTTTTTCGTTTTAATTATTTTGATAAATATGTAGACAAGCTTGTTTGCTAATGCTATAATCAAATTCAACGAATCGGAAACTTCTACCGCTATAGGGAGGTGATAATGTGACAGATAGTAGAAAGCTGGATCTGATTCTTGAGAAAATAGGTTCATTGGACTGCAAGATAAGTACTTTGGACAGCAGAATGGATTCATTTGAAACCAGAATGGATTCTCTCGAAACGAAAATGGATTCCATAGAGACAAGAATGGACTCTCTCGAAACCAGAATGGATTCCCTTGAAACGAAAATGGATTCTATAGAGACAAGAATGGACTCTCTCGAAACCAGAATGGATTCCCTCGAAACGAAAATGGATTCCATAGAGACAAGAATGGACTCTCTCGAAACCAGAATGGATTCCCTTGAAACGAAAATGGATTCTATAGAGACAAGAATGGACTCTCTCGAAACCAGAATGGATTCCCTCGAAACGAAAATGGATTCTATAGAGACAAGAATGGACTCCCTTGACAACAAAATGACTGCTCTTGACACCAAAGTGAATTCCCTCGAAAACAAAGTAGTTGCTCTTAACTCCAAAGTGAATTCCCTCGAAAACAAAGTAGTTGCTCTTGACAATAAAGTCAATTCTCTTGACTCCAAAGTAGTTGCTCTTGACTCCAAAGTGAATTCTCTCGAAAACAAGGTAGTTGCTCTTGACAATAAAGTGAATTCTCTTGACAACAAAGTAGTTGCTCTTGACAATAAAGTGAATTCTCTTGACACCAAAACAAACTCCCTTGAGAGTAATCTGAAGGAAATTAAAAGCCATGTCCGTCATACTGATCTTATCCTCGAGAATGAAATTCGTATCAACATTCAACGAGTGGCAGAAGGACATCTGGATCTGTCACGCATTTTGCATGATGCAATGCATCCAAGCAGTGAAGTCGAGATGCTGTCGCTCAGGCTTAGAATGGTCGAATCAGAAGTCAGGCAATTAAAGGCTAAAGTATCCTGATATCCGCTTTAAAGCAAAGCATCTTGCATACCTGGGCAAAATCTATCGCTGCATTAAGATTTTGTCCCGGTTCTTTTTTTACCTTTTTTTAGAAATTCCTTCTTGACACGTGCAGACTATCGTGATAGTCTATAACCAATCAGTAGACTATTACAATAGTCTATAGGATGGAATCGACAGAATAGAGAATAAAAATTACCAAGCGATAAATCGCGCTGGAATGGAGGATTGATTACTATGAAACTATTCGACTCAGAACTGAAAGTAATGGAAGTGCTCTGGGAACAAGGCACGAAATCAGCCCGCGATATCGTGGACGTACTGTCACAGCGCATCGGCTGGAATAAGAACACTACCTACACGGTGATCAAGAAGTGTATCGAAAAGGAAGCTGTCAGCCGTGAAGATCCGGGCTTTCTCTGCACACCTCTGGTCACCAGAGACGAAGTGGCGCGCAGTGAGACCGAGCAGCTGATCGACAAGATGTTCGGCGGTTCCAGTGAATTGTTTTTTTCATCATTTCTGAAAAATCAGGGAATCTCGGAAGAAGATGCCGAGAGGCTTTCCCGTATGATCAAGGAGGCGAAATAACATGTTACATTTCAGATTTTCCATGCCCTTACATTTTATGATGCTTTACGGAAGTGTGCTGCTGCTCATGGTGTTCACGCTGCGCTTGCTTCTGAAAAAGAGACTGCCGGGCTATGTTTTCCCCCTTTTGTGGGGACTGGTGATCGTCCGCTTTCTCGTCCCGTTCTCCTTAAGCAGCCCGCTCAGCGTGAAGGCTCCCGGCCTGCTTTCAGCGCCTGCCGTCACAAGCGTCACTGTTTCCGCAGAAGCCGCCGCCTACAATGAACCCTCTACGGAATATCTGTCTGAGGATACGGAGATTGCTTCCGTCACAGAAGACGCGGGCACAAACGATGCCATCGTCACAAGTATGCCGGGTGCATCCGCCACGGCCGATTCCCGTCTGACTGCAGATACCGACTTTGTCATCTCCCAGTCAACAGAAAACGCAACAGGTCGCTCCACTGTCCTGTCAGCGGACCCCCTGCCTTTCTTCTACAGACATGATTCGCTGCGAACCCTGCTGCCGGTCTTCTATCTGTCCGGCGTCATCGTTACGGCGCTCCTCCTGCTGCTGCAAAGACAACGCTATGTTCGGAGGCTGAGAGAAAGCCTGCTGGTGGAGCACAACGAAACCGTCAATACGCTCCTGCGCGAGATGCAGATGCCACATATTCTGGTCTTTACCAATGACGAGATCGCCTCCCCTCTCGTGTGCGGCCTTCTCTCACCCCGTATTTATCTGCCGGCACGGATGGACTTTGGGAATACGGAGATGCTGCGCCACATCCTGGCTCATGAGACCATGCATATCAGACGCCGGGATAACTGGGTTAAGGCGGCCATGCTGGCTACACTCTGTCTCAACTGGTTTAACCCGCTTGTCTGGCTGATGGCCGGATGCCTGGCATCCGATCTGGAAGCCGCCTGCGACGAAGCCGTGCTGCGCGCCTGCCGGGAGGAAAATGCAAGACAAAGCTATGCCTGCAGCCTTCTTGCCATGGCCGTGAGCGCCAGCCGTTCTCCCCTCCTGTACAGCGCCTTTTCCAAGACAGAGGTGGAAAAAAGGATCCAGCGCGTACTGCGCTACAAAAGGACGTCCCTCTTCATGCTGTGCACCGTCTCCCTGCTGCTTACCTGCAGTACCGTGGTGTGCGCTACCGGCGGGCAGGCGCCCTTTGACTCTTACCTGAGCAGTACCTGCTATTACGGGAGTCCCGATTCCCGCTGGGCCTTCAAGGTTTCTCTGACCCGCGACATCGCGCTTGGCAGGAATCCCGGAAAACGGGCAGATGACACGATCCTGGCCATCTTAAAGGCGGACGACACCGGCGATCCCGACCTGATGGCGGAACGGATTCGGGAAGCTCTGTCTGCTGAATTCCATGTGGAAAAGAATGCCTTTGCCCCCAGCTATACACTCTGCCTCGATCCGGAAACCGAAGCCAAAGAATACGCATCCTGGGGCCTGACCAGAAATGAAAACGGCTTTTTTCTTTATCAGGGCAGCCCGGTCCACAGTTTCGCCGATGAGCTGAACAAAATCTGGCAGTCCAATATGGGCGGCAGTCTGGATATCGTCGTCCACCGCGACCGGTACGGCTGCATCTCCACCGTCGTCGCGACGACCGAAGACGGCACCGTAGTCAGTCTCTTCTCCACCCCGGAGGAAGACGGCGATTCCTCCTACGACCGGACAAAACACCAGTAGACAACCGGCAGCACCGCCGCCACACCAATCCCGTACAGCACAAGCAGGATGGGCACCGCTCCCATTACCCGGCCGCCCAGCGTATACAGGTCAAAGTAATCCAGCGCAGTGCCCACCTGCAGCAGTCTGTCCGGCAATAACCCCAGAATCTTATTGACTGCCGCACTTTCCAGATTCCCCAGAAAAGACGGCAGGAAGATCAGCACAAAGGGCACCATCACCGCCGGCACGGCGGATCTTATCCTGGCAGATACCAGCATACACAGGCCCGCCATAAACAGACATCCCACATAGCCGCCTGCTGCGATCAGCACATATTTCTGCCAGACCGTAAGGTGATAGAAACATTTCCAATCCCCCTGCTCCGTCTGTACCGGACAATTCCAGCCGTCCGCACCCAGATAGCCCAGCACCGCAGCGCTGTAGATGAGCATCACCATCCAGTAGACCGCCGTGACGATCCCGACTCCGGCCCATACCTTGGCCGCCACCGCCCTGTCTCTTCCGTGGCAGGAAGCGAAAAACACCGCATCCGCCCGCCAGACGAATTCATTGGAGAAAATGCCGGCCACCAGATAGCCCAGAAACAGCATGGTGATCATCACCACCGTCGGCGCAAATGTAAACAGCTGCGTCCACCCCTTCCGATAATCATAGTAAAAAGGCGTCTCAAGGCTCTCATACTGTCCGATCAGATATGCCTTTTCCGCTTCCGAATACTGATCACCGGCCTCTTCCGCAAGCCACTCCTGCAAGAGTCTTGTCCTGTTCTCATAGAAGGCTCCTGCCGCCTCTTCCGTCAAAGAATCCGCCCGGTAATAGTCATATGAGCGGAACGCCTCCGCATAGGAACAGTTCAACAGACGGCGTATTTCCGCTATGCCCTGTTTCCAGCCGTAGGCAATATTCCTCTCTTTGATCTGTTCCGATCTGCCCTCCGGCGTCTCATTGATGCGCCTGTTCTCCGCGATCACCTGTCGGATCGTCTCCTCCTCCAGATAACCGCTCCACGCTTTCTGCGCTGCCCGAAGGCTGGCCACTGCCGCCGGTCCCCTTTCGGATTCGCCCGCCTCATTTACATACTCCACGCTAAGAGCGAAATAAACCGTAATGCCCAGTACCAGCGCCAGCAACAGAAATGCCAGCCTGCTCCTTGTCCCGGACAAAACCTTCCTGATCTCATAGTAGATCTGCTCTTTTCCGTTATGTCGATCTGTTATTTTCTTATGCCGCACTCTTTTGTGCGACATGTTTTGATGTGGAATTTTCTGATTCATCGCTATCCTCCATTCCTTCCGGTCCTAATCCGCTCCAACGCTGGTCCTAATTCTCTACACCACCGGTCCTGATCCTCTCCAACACCAATCCTGATCCTCTCCAACACCGGTCCTAGTTCTCTTCAACGCCATTCCTAATCCTCTCCAACATCAGTCCTAGTTCTCTTCAACGCCAGTCCTAATCCTCACCGTCACTGGTCCTTTCCCCAAAATAATGCAAAAACACATCCTCCAGCACGGCTTCCTCCAAAACCGCATTGTCCGCCGGCCTTTCCGCAGACAGAATCCGCAGCTGTGCCTCCCCATGCAGGGTCTTAATATTAGAAACTTTGTATCGTTTCGTGTAGGAAGCTGCCTCATTTCGCGGCACACTCACCCGCCATACCTGCTCCGGCATTCCGGCGGTCAGTTCTTCCGTCGTACCGGCAATACAGATCTTCCCATCTTTCATCAACAGAATCTGATTGGCGATATACTCGATGTCCGACACGATATGCGTGGATAAAAGCACCAGTCTGTCCTGCGCAAGTTCGCTGATCAGATTGCGGAAACGGATTCTCTCGTTGGGATCCAGCCCCGCCGTCGGCTCATCCAGGATCAGGATCCTGGGATCATTCAGCATGGCCTGAGCGATTCCCACCCGCCGCTTCATGCCGCCAGACAGTTTCTTCATCTTCTTGTTCTCCGCCTTCTCAAGTCCCACCTGCTTCAGCAAAAGCGCGGTCCGCTGTCTGGCTGCAGCAGGCCGTAATCCCTTGATGGAACTGATATAGCGCAGATAATCCCTGACCGTAAAATCCGGATAAAAGCCGAAATCCTGCGGCAGATACCCCAATACTCTGCGATATGCGCCATCCAGTTCAAAGATATCTTTCCCGGCCCACAAGATCCTTCCTCCCGTCGGCTTCAACAGGGTGCAAAGCATCCGCATCAGCGTGGTTTTCCCCGCTCCGTTCACGCCCAGAAGTCCATAGACCCCCATCGTCAAAGTACAGGATACCCCATCAACCGCCGTCACATCCTGAAATCTCTTTGTCAGATTTTCTATTTCCAGTTTCATAATTCCCGCCTCCTTTTATCCTTCCGTCTATTTCTATCCTTCCGTCCCCTTCTATTCTTCCATCTCCTTCTATCCTTCCGCCTCCTTCTATCCTTCCATCTCGTTCTAGCCTTCCGTTTCCTTCTATTCTTCCTTCTCTTTCTATCTTTCCGTCTCCTCCAGGACTGCCCTGCAATTCCTCTGCCCTCTGTAAATACAATAGAGCAGGTAACAGAATGCCGTCACCAATACGCCATACCAGACCGGTACGGACACCTTATCATAGAGCTTCCCCAGCAGCGCTACCTGCAGCCAGATTCCGGACCAGAGCAGGCACAAAATCACGGCAAATACTTCCGGGCAGGCCCGCCTGCTGTACAGTGTGCGAAAGCAGATGCAGCAGGTCACTGTCAGCGGCAGGAAAAACTGGAGCATGATCTCTTCCAGCATGAGCTGCCCGCTTCCTACATTCACCAGGCAAAAAGCCGTCAGCATCAGCACATCAACCATTGCAAATGCGAACAATCTGGCCGCATAGATCTGCCGCAGCGAGTAAAAGGCTGCTCCTTCCACTTCCATTGCGTTCATTTCCCGGTTCTTCCACAACTCCGGCAGCAGGAGAACGCCAAACAGCGGTGCTGCGACTCCCATGATCCGCTGCTCATAAGAATTTCCTTCCATATATCTGATGAGCATCCACAGAGCCACCAGGACCATTCCCTGCAGCACCCACCAACGCTTACGGATATAACCGGCCTGCTGGTAGAGAAATTCCGCTCCTGTCAGGATATCGTCGCTCTCTCTCTCATAGAATGCCGCTTTTGCACTGCGGACTACCTCCTGCAAATGCTCTCTCCTGTGCGGCGGTGACAGGGCATTCTCCTGCAGCCGTAATCTTTCTTTGAATTGTCTGTCTGTTCTATTCACACATACACCCCCATATCGTCCTCTCGACAAATCATGATTGTCCTGCCTGGCAGGCTCCTGTAAACACAGCAAGACGCCGGACACAGTCTCTTTAAAAAGCGCTTTCTATAATTAACGTCATTAGAAATTTCGTTTACTCTATCTATAATAACGCTGGCAAATCGCAAAAAGATAGCAAGGTAAAAAAGAACAGCAAAAAACCTCTGCTGCCCTGTTATCGCTTTCGCTCAGACCGCAGAGGTTCTCCAATATCAGATCTTTTTGATTATAGTTTTGATTATAATGAAATATCACTCGCCCTTCCTCGCGATTACGCAATACCAGTCTGCCTCATCCACATCCTCCCTCTGCACACACGCCGGAAAATTCATGATCTTAATATCTTCATAGCGCAGTTCCCTCAGCTTATGAAGCAGCAGTTCTCTTCTGACCGGAATGTAATGCTCCTCGAATTTCTCCTTTTGGAAGATCCTGTTGTCTTTCTCAAAAGTATAGAGCAGATGGAACGTCATCGAATCGTCTTCGTGATAATCCCACACCTGGATCAGATTGACTCTCGTGTCCCCGTCAAAAAACGGGTTGTACAGGTAGAATCTATTCCGCTCCCGCAGGATCTTATCCCAATTGCGCACGTCAAAATACAGATACCCGCCCGGTTTCACCAGCTGGTCCATCTGCCCAAGCGTCGCCAGGACATCTTCATTGCTCACATAAGGCAGCGAATTTCCCGTGCTGGCGACACAGTCAAATCTCTCCGAAAACCGTTCGGAAACCGAGCGAAAATCGCAGCACTTCACTTCTATATCCACATTTTTCTTCTGTGCCTTTTGCCTGCAACGCGCTAACATCGTCTCGCTCAGATCGGAACCGTACAGACGAACGCCCAGCTCCGCCAACGGCAACGTCACATTACCGGAACCGATGCTCACATCCAGAAACGTTTTCACCGATTTGTCCTGCAATACAATCTCCCAATGTTTTTTGTATGCCTCGTATCTGCTTTCATCCTCCAGCAGATCATAAATGTCCGCCCTGTCGTATACACTGGCCATAATAAGTCTCCTCCCGTTTTTGATCAATCCTGTCTTTCTTCTTCGCTTTCTGACTGCTTATCTAGCACTCGTCACATTCCTTAAATATATAGTAAACGGCATAACAAATTTCTGTTTCCAGCTTTTGCAGGAGCCATATACGGTAGCTCCTGCAAGGCCGAAAACGAAATTTCTAATATCGTTAACTATAGCACTTCAAGGCGGCCGTTATGCAGGAAAACATTATCCCCCGTCTCCCAAATACCCGGCCAGCAATTCCCGTGCCCGTCTGATCCTGTACTTTACAAGCGGCAGCCCGATTCCCAGCATCACCGCGATATCCTTTTGCTTCTGTTCCTGCAGAAAATAGAGCACAGCAACTTCAAGCACCTCCTCCGGCAGCCGCTTAAAAGCCATCTGCACATCCAACCGTTCCTCTGCCTTGTCCGCACGCATATCCGCCTGCTCTGGCATCGTCTCAGTCACAATCTCCTTATACTTCCTGTGATAGTCATTACATGCGTTGGCAGCGATCACATACAGATAATTCGCCGCCTTTCCATAATGCTTATACTGCTTCAACGACCGAAAAAACCGCTCAAAAGTTTCCTGCGTCATATCCTCCGCATAACCATAATCCCCGATATGTACCTGACAATAGGACAAGATCCGCGGATAATATTTTTCCACAAAAATCTCAATCGCCTTTTCGTCTCCCATGCGCATCTTCTGCACAAGCAAGAAATCTCTGTCCATACCGGACATCCCCTCACTTTGTAAGTACTGGCTCTTGCACTCTGTTTCTGCATTCTACCTTTGCCTTCTATTCGTGCATCCTGCTTCTGTATTTCATCTCCTGAAATGCTCTTTCTATCAATATAACGCTGCCAGTCAACAAAAAGATAGTTTCCGCGCATGAAAAATATACTGCCCCATTCGGCTACACATGATCAGCTGTTTCACATGCTCAACTATTTCTCACGATCGTCGCACCAAACGGCATCAGTGCAAGTTTTGCGATCTTAAAACACTGCAGGCCAAAAGGGATACCGATGATCGTTATACAAAGCAGCAGACCATTCACTGTCGCACCCACTGCCAGTGGAATCCCGCTGACGATCAGCCACACGATATTCGCCAGCAGCGATATGGTCCCACCGCCATATTGTACTTCCTTTCCAAAAGGAAAGAACGCCACGGAAGCAAATTTAAAGCACTGTCGGCCAATCGGAATACCGATGATCGTTATACACCACAGCAGACCGGCAAGTGTCCATGACAGTCCCTGCAAGATCCCTCCACAAAAAAACCAGATTAAATTTCCCAAACATCCCATACCGGTAATATCCTTTCTCAAAACTATGCCGCTCCTGTTTACGTGCAAGAGCAATGCCTTCTCTTTCATTTTTAGTCTGTTATAGTATACTATTTACCCGCTGCAGTTTCAACAAACACTCTATCCAACAGGCCCTATTCTATGGACTTAAGCGACTCCGCCATATTGATCTTCTCCAACTTAAAGTACATCACTCCGTTCACCAGCATGGCAAAGACGAAAGTGAGCAGCAGACTCCACAAATAGCTGAGCGGAGCGACCATAGTCTTAAAAGAGATCATATCAATATTGATCTCATACATGACAAAACTGTGTAGTCCTTTTCCAAGAATAAGTCCTACCACTGCTCCCATAGCGGTCAGAACCAGATTTTCCCTGAATACATAATCAGCCGTCTCCCTGGCATAAAACCCTAAGACCTTGATCGTCGCTATCTCCCGAATGCGTTCCGTGATATTGATGTTCGTCAAGTTGTACAGCACGATAAAGGCAAGGCACCCGGCACAGGCAATGATCAGGAATACAATATAGTCCATACTCTCCATCATAGTCGCGATACGCTGCCGCATATCTACCGTGACAGAGACCGCCAGCACATTATCCATATCCGATAACACAGCCGCTGCCTCATGAACGTCCACACCATCTTGCACCAATGTGTATGCGCTCTTATATTCCGGCTCTACACCCATCTGCCCGGTATAGGTCTCCTTGTTAACGTAGATATAATTATAAACAAAATTCTCACACAGCCCTGCTATCCGCACCGTGAAGCTATTCCTGTCATTATCCCGGAAGACTACCTGATCTCCTACTCGTATCCCCAGATTTTTCGCCACTTTCTCTGTCAGTACTGCCTCTCCCTCGCCAGGATAAGCAATGGATTCTCCCGCCGTCGTATGCAGATTCAAAAATGTTCCCATTTCTTCCACATCCTCCGGCACTTCCAAGTAAATGGATTTAACTTTTCCGCCAAATTCAAGCTCTACACTCTCTTCGTGGTGGTATGTCGTCTGCGCCAGCAGATCTCCTGCCTTCTGCAGCATTTCCTCCCGATCCGAATCCTGTATCCTATCTGAATAAGTAATCCCGATATCATAGGTCTGTACTTCGCCATACTGCATATCTGCCACATTCGTCACCGAATCCTTGATACCAAATCCGGTAAGGAGAAGCGCAGTGCAACCACTGATTCCCAGGATCATCATAAAGAACCGTTTCTTATACCGTATAATATTTCTGATTGAAACCTTGTGCAGAAATTTAAGCCGGCTCCAGATCAGAGGGATTCTTTCTAAGAAGATCCGTTTCCCGCTTCTTGGCGATTTCGGACGGATCAAACCTGCCGGCACCCCCTGCAGTTCATGTCTGCAGGAAAAATATGCAGCACCCATGGAGCATAAAAGCGCTGCCGTAAGCGAAAGCAGAGCCATCGGAATATCAAAATAGTACTGAATATCACCCATGCTGTACATAATGCCGTATCCCATCCAGATAACACGCGGAAACAGCCATGTACCGACCACACAGCCAAACACTGCACCGACCGCCGCTGCCGATCCGGCATAAAACAGATATTTTCCCATGATCGCTGCATTGCCATATCCCAAAGCCTTTAACACACCGATCTGGGTTCTCTGCTCCTCCACCATCCGGTTCATAGTCGTCATACAGATCAACGCCGCCACCAGGAAGAAAAATACGGGAAACACATTGGCGATAGCCGCAACGATACTGGAATCACTCTCATAACAAGCATAACCAATATTCGTATCCCTGGTCAGTACATAATCGTCCGGCTCCCCGATCTTAGCCAGTTCTTTTCGCGCATCATCAATCTTACGCTGCGCATCTGCGACCTCTTCCTCAAATTCATTCTCCGCATCCGCGTATTCTATTCTTGCATCTGCAAGCTCTGCTTTTCCCTCTTCCAGATCTTCCTTTCCTTCTGCCAGCTCTACTTTCGCATCTGCCACATCCCTTCTGGCCTGCGCCAGATCGAGCCTGCCCTGTTCCAATTCGGCTCTGCCCTCTTCTAAATCAAGCTTCGCCTGTGCAAGTTTCGCCTTTCCATCCTCCAGTTCGTTCCGGGCCTGCTTTACCTGTTCCTCGGCAGACATAAGCTCTGCCTCCGCTTCCAAAAGAAGCTGCTCCTGAAAGGCGATCTCCTCCATTGCTTCTGTGATCTGGCGTTTTCCTTCCTCAAATTCACCTTTTCCCACCTGTATCTGTGCCAGGCCTGCCTGTATCTGTGCAAGACCACTCTGCAACTGCTCAATTCCCTGTTCCAGCTCTGCTTTCATGGATGAAATCTGTGCAAGCGCCGCCGTAAGTTCCGCCTTTTTCTGTTCATATTCCGCTGTAACTGCATTCCGCGACTCTTCATCCGGCGCCTGCGAAAGCGCATAAGCATACCATTGCTCCAACTGCTCCAGTCCGGACGTGATCTCTGCTTCCTTCTTCTCCAGCTCTTCCTTCTGACCGGGCAAAGCCTCCAACTGTACACGCAGCTGCGCCTCTTTCTCTTTCAGCTCTGCTTCTTTCTCAAGTACCTGCGCTTCCTGCTCATGCAGCTTGGCGGACTTCTCCTCCAGTTCACGCTTGCCCTGTTCCAATTTATCTCTGGCGATCAGAAGCTCCTGTCCATTGGCAAAAATCTCCCATTCATGAAGACTGACTTCCTTCTCTGCATCCAGAAGTTCAGGTTCTTTCTCCGCGATCTCTTTCTCGCCATCCGCAATCTCCTGCTCACCGTCTATCAGTTCCTGTTCCCCGTCCGCAATCTCCTGCTCCCCGTCTGCGATCTTCTTCTCAGCGTCCAAGATCTCCTGTTCCCCATCCGCAAGTTCCTGCTCACCATCCAGGGTCTTCTGCCAGGCGTCATCCAATTCCTCCCTGGCCTCTGTTCTTTTATCATCAAGTTCTGTCTGCGCCTCTTCAATCTTATCCTGCGCTTCCACGATGACCCGTTCATACCGCTTCACAGTGAGATCATGGGCGATGTCCTCTATCTTCCCCTGCAATCCATCAATGTAATCCTCATACTCATCCGTATACACTTTATATTTCAGCTTGGTCGTGGCATATATTTCTGTCAGATAATCACAGTCAAATGCCTCTTCCTGCACATAAAGAAACGCGGTAATCTTGCCGTCACCGATCGAAGTGGTCCCCCGCTCAAAATTAATATAATAAGGAGAACGCACGATACCCACCGCCGTAAACGTACGCTCCCGAAACATCTCCAACGTATCTTCCTCATTACTGTCCGTCACGGTGATCTGGCTGCCGAGTGCTTCCTCCCCATACAGAGCAGCATCCAGCAAACACTCGTCCGCAGCCTCGGGCATTCTACCGGCAGTCACTACCACCCGGTTGATCTTCTCCGGCACTGTATGGATCTTATAGACCGATTCATTACCTTCCCCGAAAGAACAAAGTACGTCAACCGATACTGCCCCTTCCGCATCAGCGATCTCATTCAGCGACACAACTTCCGACACAGCCTCTTCATCAAATCCCACCGTGGACAGCAGCCGAAAATCAAAGAAATCCTGTTCGGCCAGATAGTCGTTCTCCGTAATGATCATAGCCGGAGTAGTCGTCTTCAATCCCATGAACAATCCTACCCCCAGCATTACGATCGCCAGAATCGCCATATAACGTCCAAGACTTCCCTTTATCTCTCTGATCGTTGTTTTGAACATTCCGTTGCTCATAGATCTGACTCCTGCAATAAGTATTCTGCACTATTTCAGTCTTCATTACCTAAGACTGAATCATTACAATACTCTACCACTCAATATCCTCTACCGGAACAATATGTTCATTCATCTCCATCTTCCACACAGTCCCGCTCTTCACCGTGATGACCCGATCAGCCATGGCAGTCAACGCCTGATTATGCGTAATGACTACTACTGTCATTCCCTTCTTCCTGCAGGCATCCTGAAGAAGCTTCAAGACAGCCTTGCCGGTGTTATAGTCCAGCGCCCCCGTTGGTTCATCGCAGAGCAGAAGCTTCGGATTCTTCGCCAGTGCTCTGGCGATCGCTACTCTCTGCTGCTCTCCGCCGGAAAGCTGCGCCGGAAAATTGTTCTCCCGCTCCTTCAGGCCAACCATCTCAAGCACCGTCCCGGCATCCAGGGGATTCTTGCAGATCTGTGCCGCCAGCTCCACATTCTCAAGAGCCGTCAGATTCTGAACCAGATTATAGAACTGAAATACGAACCCGATATCATACCGTCTGTAAGCTGTCAGCTGCTTTTTGTTATAAGCGGAGATCTCGTTTCCGTCCAATAAAACCTGTCCGGAAGTCAGACCATCCATACCCCCTAATATATTCAGGATCGTCGTCTTGCCCGCGCCGGAAGCGCCCACCACAACACAAAACTCACCTTTTTCAATGGTAAAATTGACATTCTTAAGCGCCTCAATGTCAACCTCACCCATATGATATATCTTACCCACATCCTTAAATTCCACAAACGAACTCATCTTGCCATACCTTCTTTTCCTCTGGTTTGCAGTTTCATTATAACAGTTAGTGTCTTCTTTCCGCAACATTCAAAATCACTCAACTCTCCTTAAATGGCACCATAAATATTAGCCCCTGCTCATCTAATATCTGTCAAAAAATCGTTCTCATAATTGAAACCTGCAAAAATCCATGTTAAAATACCTAAAGTGCCAAACTTGCCATCCCCGAGGTGTACTTATGAATAACAACTCCTATGATAATCTATCTTCCGGACAAAACAGACAAAAGATACGACAGGCCGCCCGCCAGGCTTTCCCGCCTACCATTCCGATCTTTGCAGGATTCTGGTTTCTGGGCATAACCTACGGTGTCTACATGAATGTATCCGGTTTCAACTTTCTCTACCCCTTGTTTATGAGTATGGCCATCTTCGGCGGCTCCCTGGAATTTGTGGCGGTGGAAATGCTGCTCTCTGCCTTTGCCCCGGTACAGACCCTTATCATGGCGTTAATGATACAGGCCAGGCATCTTTTCTACGGGATCTCCATGCTGGACAAATTTAAGGGTACAGGCCTGAAAAAGATCTATCTTATTTTCGGCATGTGCGACGAAAGCTTTTCGATCAACTGCTCTGCTCAAATTCCCGAAGACATAGACCGTGGCTGGTTCATGTTCTTTGTAACCCTGTACGATCAGATCTACTGGGTGACAGGCGCTGCTCTCGGCGGCATATTGGGCTCCCTGATCTCCTTTAATACGGAAGGGCTGGATTTTGTCATGACGGCAATGTTTGTTGTCATCTTCCTCGAACAATGGCTCAAAGAAAGGAAACACTATACCGCCGTTATCGGTGTGCTTGCCTCCGTAGTCTGTCTTCTTATCTGCGGATCGGATTCCTTCCTGATTCCCACAATGGTCTGCATCCTGTTGCTGCTGACACTGTTTCGCAAACCAATTGAAAAGGCAGGTGACATGATATGACATTAACTCAACAGGTCATTACCATCGCCCTCTGTGCACTCGGCACCATGGCTACAAGATTTCTGCCCTTCCTGCTGTTTTCCTCCAGGAAGCCGACGCCCGGATATATACAGTATTTAGGAAAAGCGCTTCCGGCTGCCATCTTCGGTATGCTGGTCGTCTACTGTCTCAAAAATGTCAGCTTCTTATCAGGCAGCCACGGTCTGCCGGAATTGGCTGCCATACTTGTTGTAGTGGGACTGCATCTATGGAAACGCCAAATGCTTTGGTCAATTGCCGGTGGTACGATCTGCTATATGCTTCTTGTACAGTTTATTTTCTGAACACTGCCCCTCTACCTTGCTACGAAGATATTGTGATACGCTTTCATGACATCGTTGCTCTTTTCAGGAAGAATGCCTGCGTAGCGCAAGTAATTCAGCAGACCATTGCCGCGCATTCTGCTCTCTGTATGTTTTCGGTGCAAAACCGGTTACCTTCTTAAACTGCCTGTTGAAATTGGAAAGATTACTGTATCCACAAGCAAGTGCTATCTCCGAAATCTGCTCTTTTGTACAGGCAAGCGCCTCGCAAGCGGCATTCATACGTAGCTGTGCCAAGTACCCGATAGCACCGACACCCACGGCCTTTTTAAAACAGCTCATAAAATAGCTTTCACTCAGATGCGTAAGACCCGCCAGCTGCGCCACCGTAATATCTTCCCGGAAATTTTTGACCATGTATTCCAGCGCGGGACGGATGGTCTCACAATAATCAATCCCTGCATCCTCCCGGCGCAGACATGTCTCATCCGTCTCCAACAGCCAGAACATGCGCATAAGCTCACTCTTAAGCAGCAGATCCGGCAACGGCCGCAGGCCGGTAACACAGGCGAAGATCTGTTCCACCGCCTCCCGCATCTGCACATACTGCCGGGCATCCTCACCGATACGCACACTCACTCTCATTGTCCCGTTGACAAGCGGGCGGATACACTCTGCCGTACAGCGGTCATGCGTGTTGGCTCCCAGCATCACCGGATGAAAGACCAGCGCCTGATAAGTCACCTCGCCACCCGCAGATGGGTATGCCGCATGAAGCATATTAGGCGGCAGCACCAGGATCTCTCCCCGCCTTGCAACAAATCTGTCATTACCGCATATGAATTCTCCTTCCCCGTGTACAACATAGTTGATCTCAAATTCACTGTGCCAGTGCATGGGGACATTCCTGAAGTAA
Organism: uncultured Lachnospiraceae bacterium; assembly: GCA_910588215.1. Classification (GTDB taxonomy): domain Bacteria; phylum Bacillota; class Clostridia; order Lachnospirales; family Lachnospiraceae; genus UBA3282. The sequence goes on along the minus strand of CAJUQJ010000017.1, from coordinate 46,015 downwards.
TGTGGAATCCTGCATTCATAATAACTGTACGGTATGAAAGACGTGCTGTGCTGCCTTCTCTCTTCTTTTTCCCTGTTTGACACCCGTTCCTCCTCCAGTCACTGTTTACGTTCCTGCTCTTTATAGCAATCCGGCGTCACAAAATAGAATAGTATCAATATGTAATAGTATTTAAGTGGTTTAACAGACTATGCAATAGTATTATATCATTATATGATAGTGCCGGCAATCCGGAATGCCGCACCGCAACATGGACACACCACTTTACAGGAGGATTATTATGAGATTTGAAAATGACAACGGTACATTGCGATTCTATCATCAAGGTGAACAGGGCCTGATCGAAGCCTGGGGACAGGATTCCCTGCGCGTCCGCACCCGCATCAATTCCCGTTTCACCGGAAATAATTGGGCCTTGACGGAACCCCCGGTACAATGTGATACCCAGATCACCATTACCGAAGAAGATCATTGGGTCGGAGACGGCACCATCGACATGAGGGAACTTGCCACCATCACCAACGGAAGACTGAAAGCCATTGTCAATTTTGCAGGCGTCATCTCTTTCTATAAAGATGACCAGTTGATCCTGCGCGAATACTTCCGCAGTTACGACGGCACCCTCTCCCGTGAGAGCCGCTGCCTTAAGATCATAAACCGCGAATGGAAAGGCATTATCGGTGGTTCAGAATTCTCCCTGAATGTTAAGTTTGAAAGCCGCCGGGAAGAAAAGATCTTTGGCATGGGTCAATATCAGCAGGACTGCATGGACTTAAAGGGCTGCGTACTGGAACTTGCACAGCGCAATTCCCAGATTTCCGTTCCCTTCGCCGTATCCTCGCTGGGCTATGGTTTCCTGTGGAATAACCCTGCCGTTGGACGCGTGACTTTTGGTCGCAACTACTACGAGTGGATCGCGAATGCCACCAAGGAGATGGACTACTGGATCACCGCCGCGGACACTCCGAAACAAATTCTATATAATTATACTGCCGTCACCGGACGGGCCGGCATGTTTCCAGATGACCTGATGGGACTGTGGCAATGTAAGCTGCGCTACCGGACCCAGGATGAAGTGCTGACCGTAGCCCGTCAATATCAGAAGGAAGGTATCCATATCGACCAGATCGTCATTGATTTCTTCCACTGGACCGTGCAGGGTGACTGGAAATTCGATTCCAAATACTGGCCGGATCCGAAGGCTATGGTGGACGAACTGCATTCCATGGGTATCAAGGTGATCGTATCCGTGTGGCCTTCTGTGGACCGCAGAAGTGAAAATTTCGGTCCCATGCTGGAAAAGGGGCTCCTGATCCGCACAGAGCGGGGCGCTGCGCAGACTTACGACTTCCAGGGCGACTGCGTGGAAGTGGATGCCTTTAATCCGGAGGCGCGCAAGTATGTATGGGAAGTCTGCCGAAAAAACTACTATGACTACGGTATAGACGGCTTCTGGCTGGATAACTCCGAACCTGATTTCGGCGTATATGACTATGATCACTACCGCTACTGCGACGGTACTGCCCTCGAAATCGGCAATCTCTATCCGCAGATGTTCAGCCGCACCTTTTACGACGAAATGAACAGGGAAAAGGACAAGTCGGTAGTCAATCTGCTGCGCTGTGCCTGGGCCGGCTCCCAGAAATACGGCAACGTGGTCTGGTCCGGTGATGTACCCAGTACTTTTGAAGCCTTCGCCGATCAGCTGCAGTGCGGCCTGAATATGGGTCTGGCCGGCATTCCCTGGTGGACCACCGATATCGGCGGTTTTATGACCGATGATGTCAATGATCCTGACTTTAGGCAGCTGCTGATCCGCTGGTATCAGTTCGCCGTTTATTCTCCGGTACTGCGGATGCACGGGGACCGTGGTCCCTTTAACATCCCGCCGCTGGATACCCGTGACTGGGGCGGCGGCTACCTGCACACCGGACAGCCCAATGAATTGTGGAGTTACGGAGAGGAAAACTATGCCATCATGAAGAAGTATTATGATCTTCGCATCTCCCTGCACGATTATATCAAAGCACTCTTCGAGGAGGCACACTTAAACGGTTCCCCACTGCTGCGGGCTATGTTCTATGAGTTCCCGCAGGATGCCAGATGCTGGAAGCTTCAGGATCAATATATGTTCGGCGATAAATATCTGGTAGCACCGATCCTGCACCTTCATGAATTCAGGCGCGATGTCTATCTGCCGGAAGGCCGCTGGATGTTGACTTCCACAGGTACGGTCTATGAAGGAAACCGCGTTGTCAACGTGGATGCGCCCATCGATTATATGCCTGTATTTACACTTCTTTGACTGGCTATCCCAAAGCCGCTTAATTTATAAAGTGATACCCGGCCTATTCGGCTGACTGCCGGATAGGTCGGGTTTATACTTCACACTGATCATCTCTTTATCTTGTAGGCATTTGAAAGTCTGCAAGCGCTTTGTTCAAATAGTCGTTAAAAGGTTTCATGATCCGGAAAAGCGCCACTGATTTTTCAAGAAATGCTTCTACATCTTTCACTTCTTCATCCTTTAGCGGGTACTCTAAATACCAGCTCTTAAATTTCAGGTACTCTGCCTGCGGGTGTACTTTATCATACCCCGCCGGAACATTCTTCAACGCCGTTCCCTGTACGGTGAAATGCTTTGCAAACTCCGGCTCATGAATCACTTCTTCCCATTCTTCGCCATGCCGGGCAATATGATCCCGTATCATCGTTGTCGCATCCTTAAACATATCTGCAAACAATCCACCTCCCAGGAAAGATCGATCGCCTGGCTTTATCATAAGATAGTAACCGACAGGAACAGGCAATTTTCCTTTTGAGGATATATGAGCACGAAACGCAGGATTATAAGGTGACTTGTCATGGCTGAACCGGGTGTCCCTTACGATCTTAAACGTAAGGTCTTTGGGATCGTTATGCAAAATGCTGCTGTCAAATTTCCCGATTTCCAGTATCAAGGCCTGGAGCAGTTTCTCAAATTCAGCATTTGCCATCTTGTAACTGTCCTTGTTTGCGTGATACCACTCACGGTCATTATTCATGCTTAGGGAAGATAAATAGTCAATTATAAGTTGTGTATTCATACTCTGTCATCTCCTTTACGGTTTTCCAGATCATAGAAGACTGCGTGAAATCCAAAAATTTCCTTTCCCTGATCGACTTCACGACTGCTCCAAATCAATGTTTATTTCATACTTATCATCAATTAGCACATAATTCACGCCATACTTTTGGGCAAGCTGTAGAAATTGTGCGTTATCTTCTAAAACTCTTTCCATCGTGCAACTACCATCATCTAAACGGTTCTCTATAACACTCGCATACTTCTTAATGCTTGTAAAATGATTTCTTATATAATCCCTGCTCATTACAAGACAATAATATTTGATATGCTCAAGATAATCCTTTTCAAAGCTTTTTGACCAGTCAAAAGGAATCAAAATGATCATATAGACTTCTCCCTACATGCAAAATGTTGATCGTACTATGAAAGCGATCGACTTTCAAAGCATGAATGGTCATGCGGCCTACCCGATAGCAGACTTTTAGGCTTCACGATGGCCTGTCAGAACATTCTACCGCTTACGACAAGAATAACACCCTGCCATCTGATTAGCAAGCGTTTTTGTTACCACTTTTTTCCTTGATTTCTTAATCCCCTCTTGCCGCTTATCAATGATATGATAAAATGAGATTATATCTTTCCCATATCGTGTCAGTACGACACACCATACAATAATGACCCGAATATCTAACTTATGCACAAAGAATTTACAGAAAAAACCCTCTCCGCCCTCGCACTCGGAGTGATTGCGGAGATCGAAGATACAGCGTCAATATAACAAATTAACGGATTGAGAGGGGAATACAGGATAATGAATCAGATACTGATGCTCATCATGGCCGCCGGCGTCATACTCGGCGGAACAGACAGACTTCTCGGCAACAGATTCGGCTATGGGAACAAGTTTGAAGAGGGCTTCCGGCTCCTGGGCTCCACTGCCCTGTCCATGGCCGGCATGATCTGCCTGGCTCCGGTACTGGCCGACGTTTTGGGACGGGTGGTCATTCCCCTCTATCAGTTCATCGGCGCAGACCCGGCCATGTTCGGCAGCATACTGGCCATCGATATGGGCGGCTACCAGCTGGCTGGGGAGCTGGCGGCGGACCACCGGATCGGCAGCTATGCCGGCATCGTAGTGTCAGCCATTTTCGGCTGCACCCTGGTCTTTACCATTCCCGTCGGTATGGGTATGATCCAGCCGGAAGACAGACCCCATTTCGCCAGAGGAATCATGCTGGGACTGGCGGCCATGCCGGTGGGACTGCTTGTGGGCGGCATACTGGCCGGTCTTTCCCTTCCGGAATGTCTGTTCCAGAATCTGCCAGTATTTGCCGCTGCACTGTTGCTTCTCCTCGGGCTGTGGAAAATCCCGGTGCAGATGGTAAAGGGCTTTTGCATACTGGCCGACGGCATACAGGCTCTGATCACCATCGGCCTGATGCTTGCCGCAATTGAATTTCTCTGTGGTCTTCAGCTCCTGCCCGGTATGGCCCCGCTCGAAGACGCCATGGCCGTTGTCGCTTCCATCGGCATCGTCATGCTTGGAATCCTGCCTGCCGCAGAACTGCTTCGCCGTCTTCTGACAAAGCCTTTCACTCGTCTTGGCTCCAAACTCGGCATCGCCCCGCAAAGCCTCACCTGTATGCTCATCGGACTGGTAAGTGCCCTCCCCGCCCTTGCCGGGTATCATGATATGGATCAGAAAGGTAAGATTGCCCTCGGCGCTTTTCTCGTAAGCGGCGCCAGCCTGTTGGCCGCCCACATTGGCTTCACTCTCGCCGCAGAACCCGCGCTTCTGCCCGCACTGGTATGCGGAAAGCTGAGCGGCGCCATAGCTGCGGTTATTTTATCTATTCTTTTGATCAAATAGACGCAGTTCATAAGCCAATTATTTTATGTAAACTGCTTTGTCTTATAAGATACCACCCCTTTTACCAAACACCCTGTGGCAAAACAGGCATTTATTCCCCATACAATATACCATATCTCATATATGTCATTTACATTTCCCGTCATAACAAGAAAAATCGGCGTAGAGTCTACTATAAGCCATATGATCCCTCCAAAAAACATCCTTATCAAGGCGGGAAGTCCCCAACATACAGCCGCGACGATCACTGCGCCAAAGGAACTTTCCTGATATGCCGAAACGCATAGTGTGACAGCGCATAATGATAAAAGCGCCTGAAAAGCTAATGCGCATAAGATGCCCAGATATTTCAAAAATAAGACAGGCTGAAGCATAGGTTGAGAAAGTACCATCCAGGATATATTTTCAGATCCCTTTAAACCATATATCATCCCGCATAAGGCAAAATTGACCAACATAAACCACATATAAATGAAAATGGTGAATGTAAAGGAAGCTAAAATTTTAGCAGGAACATCTTTTCTTCTTCCTTCTTCCGTGCTAAAGATTAATGGCAGCATTTTCGTCTGGCTTTCCTCCGCAAAAATGGTGGACACACCGCAAATAATCAATATGCTACCTAAGATCGATCCAAACTGAAGCATTTCGACAAATACCTTCCATCCCGTTGAATATGCCAAATAAGGTGTTTCCCTCATTTCATCATAAGCTTTTCCCAATTCTGTTTCCCCCAGAGAATACCTCTTTGTCGGAAGTACACCCTTTTCCCATGCACCATCGGTAAAATATCGTGTGACAAGATCATTTAAGAAGTTACCGTCTCTCCATCCTGGCATATTTTCCTCAAGTTTTGCAGGCAGACCATATTTCTCAATTATTTGATTCACTTTATCATCCGTCAGATCGCCTTCAAATTCTTCCGTAATCTTCCGATTCATCTGCACTGCTTCATAACCGGAATAAAACTTTCCGTCCACTGTCGCTATTTCTCCGCCGACCTCTGCAAACCAAAAATACAGAAACAACAATCCTGTCGCAGCCAACATTCCTACTTTAAATATTTTATTATGAAAAAGTTTAAAAAGCTCCATCTTATAAAGTCGCATTTTTACCTCCATTCCGAAGCGCTTTGCGCTGAGGACACGAACAGAATTTCAGATTCTGCTCTGCAATCAATAGAATTATGTTATTTGCGCATGATAAAGATATGCATCTTCCAGTGTACTCTCCACATTTTCTGCACCTGCTACCGGCTGTCTTTCTGAAACAATTCTTAATTCGACATTTTTCCCACTATTTCTCATATTGCTTACAAGGAAACTACTGGCTATCTGCTCTGCTTCTTGTTCAGTAACAATACACTTCCAAACACATCCTTCCACCTTGTCCGTAATCTCTTTCTCCGTTCCTTCTTGAATCAATTCCCCATTCTTCATGATCAAAATACGGTCTGCAATATAGTCTATATCAGATACGATATGTGTAGACAGTAAGACCATCCTGTTTTTTCCAAGTGAACTGATCACATTGCGAAAGCGCACTCTCTCCTTTGGATCAAGCCCTGCTGTAGGTTCATCTAAGATCAAGATTTCAGGATCATTCAGAAGTGCCTGTGCAATTCCTATTCTTCGTATCATACCACCCGAGAAAGTCTTCAGCTTTTTCTTTTTTACATGCTTCAGTTCCACCATATCCAGAAGTTCGTCAATACGACTGTCGGCATAGTCTTCCGGTAGTGCTTTCAATGCCGCTATATATCGCAGGAAGCGTTCCCCGGTAAAATCACCATAATATCCAAAATCTTGCGGTAAATAGCCCAATAGCCTACGATACTCTGCTCCCATACCGGTTATCTCAATATTATCGCAGTAAATGCTTCCTCCTGTCGGCTGCAAAACACCACAGAGCAATCGCATTAATGTTGTTTTTCCCGCACCATTTTCTCCCAACAGTCCATACACACCATTGGTAAATGCATAATTGAATTTTCTGACTGCTTCTTTATCCTTGTACTTTTTTCGTACATCCATCAACTTCAATTCGTGCATAACACTTCTCCCCTTTCCATTTTACTAAGTAGTTTCTTTATCTGAATTACAAACAAAAATCCCGACACAAGAAAAGCTGCTGCCCATATGCAAAGAGTTGTTCCAAAAAGCACTCTCGGAATCGAAGCGATCACTACATAACTTATTGATAAAAAGATGGCACTGATACCAAATAAGGCTGAATTCTTTCCCCTTGTTTCCATAGATAAAATTTGCAATGCAGTAGAGCTGGATATGAGATAAGGGGTCAGAATATACAGTCCCACCTGTAGCAATTTCGCTTTCCAATGATACCCCAGATAGCCTGCCATAGACAGCAATATCACAATATTTATCATACCTGACAGTATCAGCCATGCAGCAACGCATTGCTTTGTATTGAAATAACAGCTTTCTCCTAACTCTGCCATTTTTCCAAAAAACAATTTATCGATCACACCAATAGAAGTTATGCTTAGAATACCTGCCCCAACCATACATACAGTAATCATCCCATCCTGATTCAATCCAGTATATTGTAATGCCGTAATAGAAATGATTCCTAAACAGATAAGAACACCATAAACAGCAAAAAACAATTTATCCATGTACCAAAACTGATGAAACAAAATATTTTTCGTAGACATCACTGGCGTTCTCTGCTCTTCCATTATCTCGATCATTGCATGGTATGTCTTTTGTTTTCTTATTTCATCAACATGAACCTGCTCATCTGCCTTTGCTAAAAGAGCCTTTATTTCTCTATCTCTCATACTCATTCTCCATTAACTTTTTCATCCGGTCTATACCTAATCGAAACCTTGACTTTGCCGTAGAAACACTACACCCCATGATCTTTGCAATATCTTTAAATTTCATTTCTTCATAAATACGAAGAATGATAACTTCCCTTATATCCTGCGAAAGCTCCTTTAATAAATTTCTCAAATATATGGCATTCTCCGCTTCGGTCAGCATATCCTTATGGCTTGGAATTTTATCGATCTCCTCCCACTCGACGGCTTTTGCTTTTTCTTTCTTATCCCGGAAATAATTAAAACAAATATTTCTTGCAATAGTCAGAAGATACCCTTTGAGATTATGATGTTTATAGGAAGTTCCATATTTTATAAATTTTAAAAAAGTTTCCTGCGCAATGTCGTAGGCATCCTCATTCGTTTGAACCATATATAGGCAAAAACGATAAATATCCGCATAATATTGTTCAATAATAATACCGACCGCTTCTTTATTTCCGCTATGTACTTTTTGAATCAATTCACTATCTTTCATAGCGTTTTCTCCAATCATAAAACGTCTTACATTTTATATGACCACTACAAAGTGGAAAAAGTTCACTATAAATATGTTTTTTAATATCTATGAAAGCCCCGGACTGCAGACACACCACAAAGAAAAGTCCCATAAACACTGCGTTTACAGGACTTCTCAACATCTTATATTCTATCAGAACATTTAAATCAGCAAACACCCTGTGCCTTCATCGCCGTAGCCACCTTCAAGAATCCAGCGATATTCGCACCGGCCACATAATCACCTTCCATGCCGTACTTCTTGGAAGCCTCATCCAGATTGTGGAAGATATTGACCATGATCTGCTGCAGCTTGGAATCAACCTCCTCAAACGTCCAGGATAATCTCTCAGAGTTCTGGCTCATCTCCAGCGCTGAAGTCGCTACGCCGCCTGCATTGGATGCCTTGCCCGGGCAGAACAGCACGCCGTTCTTCTGCAGATACTCGGTCGCTTCCAGTGTGGTAGGCATATTAGCACCCTCTGCCACTGCGAAGCAGCCATTAGCCACAAGCGCCTTGGCATCTTCCAGATCAAGCTCATTCTGAGTCGCACAAGGAAGTGCGATATCACATTTCACTGTCCACACACCGTGCTCACCGGCTTTCTTCTCATGATACTCTGCGCTCGGTCTTGCAGCCGCATATTCTGTCAGACGGGCACGTTTCACTTCTTTAACTTCTTTCAGAAGCGCTACATCGATTCCCTCCGCATCATAAATCCAGCCTGTGGAATCAGAACAGGTAACCGGCTTCGCACCAAGCTGCTGTGCTTTCTGGATCGCGTAGATCGCTACATTTCCGGCACCGGATACTGCGATCGTCTTGCCCGCGATATCCTTGCCATTACACTTTAACATCTCCTCTGTCAGATAAAGCAGACCGTACCCTGTCGCCTCTGTTCTTGCAAGAGAGCCGCCATATGTAAGGCCCTTACCGGTCAACACACCTTCATACTGATTACGGATCCTCTTATACTGTCCGAACATAAAACCGATCTCACGACCGCCTACACCGATATCACCTGCCGGAACATCGGTATCTGCTCCGATGTGTCTGTAAAGCTCTGTCATAAAGCTCTGGCAGAATGCCATTACTTCTCTGTCGGATTTGCCCTTGGGATCAAAATCGCAGCCACCCTTACCGCCGCCGATCGGAAGTCCTGTCAGGGAATTCTTGAAGATCTGTTCAAACCCCAGGAACTTGATTATACCAAGATTAACGGAAGGATGGAATCTCAAACCTCCCTTATAGGGACCGATTGCGCTGTTAAACTGTACACGAAATCCATTATTCACCTGTACCTGTCCCTTGTCATCTACCCAAGGAACACGGAACTGTACGATTCTCTCCGGAACTGTCAAACGCTCCAGCAGGGCTTCTTTCCTGTATGCTTCCTCGTCAGCCTCGATCACGACGCGTAAAGACTCTAAGACTTCTTTAACTGCCTGGTGGAATTCCGGCTGGGCAGGATTCTTCGCAACTACCAGTTCATAAACCTCATCAACATATGACATCTTGTATATCCTCCTTTAATCTGCATTTCATTCACTCCATGTACCATTATAGTATGCTTTAGAAAAAACTACAATATAATTTATCACATTAACGTGTAAAAATCCCGGCGCATTCTTCTCCATTTTTTGGACATATTGTACAATGATACCGGAATCCAAAAATACTTGTATACAAAAAGAGGCGTACTATAAGTATTCTTTCATACTCTCTATACTCTTTTCCTCAAAATCCATCAGTTCCTTTGCCAGTTCAACAGCATCATCTCCAGCCAGCTGATTATGCCTTAATGCTTTCCACATACTGGTAATCCCTCTGTTGCTTCCCTGTATCATCATCTCTGCCAAGTGTTCTTTGCTGATATTCAATGCAGTATTCACATGTATGCTCCCCTTAAGCATCATATCGGTGATCTGGCTTCCATGATATACCTCTCCTTCCTTATCCAGGATTTGATCCAATGCTTTATTATGAATCTCTGAATATCGCAGAGACTGCTTCGACAGCTGCAGGGAAAATTCATCATCTTCAATTTTATCAAGAATTGTTTCGATTGCAGTCATTCCCATTTCTGTATTACGCTGTATCTCCTGCAAAATCTTTGCATCATCATGCTTCATATTATACGTACCTCCGTTGTTCAAAATAATTATTTCACATATTCATTGCTTTTATCATATAGTAATTTCGTAGAAATCCTATATAATAAAAAAAGAGTACAGGCTATCCCCATACTCTTTATCATTACCAATATTTCTTTCTTCTAAACATACTAACATACTATTCCACGTAATCAGATTTCACATAAGCTGTCTGCCCGTTATACTTGATCTTCGTCCAGCCATCGGCCTGCTTCATGATCACATCCAGCTTCTCGCCGATGTAAGCTGTGCCTAATTTCTTGCCATCTTCACTCGCCGATGCACGAACACGGACATTCTCCTTAACAGTCACCGTTCCCGTAGTCTGGGCCGAACTGCTCTCCTCAGTCTGAGGCTGATCCTCAGTCTCTTCGTCGTCCGGGGTCTCCTCAGTCTCCTCCGGTGCTTCCTCTGTCCCGCCGGCATCCGCCTGCATCGTCTCTGATGGCTCTAAGAATTCACTCTTGATATAAGCTTCGCCGTCTTCATAACTAATCTTGCTCCAGCCATTACCCTTCTCTTCCAGAAGAGTAAACTCATCACCGACTGCAGCCTTACCCAGCTTATCCGCCGTCTCACTGTCTGACGTGCGGATATTAACTACATCGATTGCCTTGACTTTCGTTACCACGACTGCCGGTTCTTCTGCGTCAGGCAGTTCCGAACTGCCAACCAGCTCATCCAAAGGCTCCCCGCCTTCTGCATCACCAGTCTCATCCGAAGATGAACTGCCCTCTGCACGGGCCAAAGCTTCGCCGACATTCTTATCGATCTCTGCATTCAGATCCACGATAAAGCCTGCCATCACTTCATCTTCTGCCAGCATATTATTATATGCCACTGCAGTCCTGTTATTCAGATCGACCACGTCATCCTGGAGATTTAACTCACGGATATAATTAAGCTCCGCCTCATTCTCCTCTCCGTCCTCATTGATATAATATTCACCGTTCTCGTTCGTGCATACATAGTAAACACGCATACCTGGAATCGGCTTCTCATAATCCTTAAATTTCACTTCCGCGTAGACATATGCTACAAATGTGCCTTCCTTCGGCCCTACTTTAGTATACACTTCCAATGTCGGGTAAGATTCGATGTATTTACTTGTCTCCTGTGCCTTCAAGATCTCCGTAGCATCAAGATGATCTACCAGTCTGCTCATAGTGTCGGTATCACCTTCCACCATCGCAGTATAATAAGTACTGAATAACTCATTGATCTCCGGCACCGCGTCCTGTTGTAACGGCACCTCCGGTACTGCGATCAGATTATCTGCAACTTCAACACCGACTCCTTCTGAAGTCTCGGCTCTCTGCTCTTCTGCAACCTTTCTCTTATTGGCACTGATCGCCACCGCAACCGTCCCCGCCACACAAAGTACCAATACAACAGGCATGATAACCTTGGAATGTCGAAAGAGCCAGTTCCGGAAAATCTCCAGCTTGGCCTTAAGAAAATCCTGTATATTGTTATTTGACGTATTCATGTAAAACAACCTTTCTTAAGAGTGTCAATATAATGCACCCGACAGGACTCGAACCTGCATCAAAGGCGTCGGAGGCCTACGTTTTATCCATTAGACTACGGGTGCCAGCTATCGTATGAAATGTTACGATTTTGTTACATCTTGCTTATCATACCACAAGCCGACTCCTTTGTCCAGTACATAAAACAAATTGTAGAAAAAATTTGTTACTATTTACGGACAATGTCAGTTTGCAATAACGGAGTTTACAGCAGATAAAAAGGCATTTTTAATTTTGTTGTGCGGCATATGGTATGTACCTCCTTGGATAAAGAATGTTAATATGTCCTAATCCAAGGGCCGCTCCCGCTGCCTTTTAAATTCGATCAGTAGCGAGAGCGGCTGCACATTTTGAGCCCTATGACAATACCTTTTCTAAAACTTTTTAAAAAATTGGGCACTTGGCGTTACAGAATCTCCTGAATCTCTGCTTTCTCTCTGTCATAACGATACAAGCCGAATGACAGGATCTCTTCCGGATCCACCTGTGTCGTATTCACTTCCTGCACCATCTTTCTATAGTGATCATATTCCTGCTTATGATCATCCGGCAGAAGGAGTACTTCGTGAACGGAGCTCGGCAGAATCAGCAGATCCGTATGCAGATTCTCCGCCAATAGTTTCATTTTTTCCGAGTAGAGCATCGCCGAGGCGCCGAAAAGCTTATCCCTGTTCGTCAGAACATATAAAGACATCTCCCTTTTGTTCACTTTCGTCCCCAGCATCTCCTCCAACACCTTATTCATAGGCAGCAGAACATCTGGCATCCTGAATCTCATATTCCGTCTCGCGATACGATAGATCTCCTCCGCAGACTGTCCCCACATATCCAAATGATTGTTATGGATCATAACGGACGCTCTTCCAAATGCCGCTTCCTCCATCGCATAATAGAATGTGACCGCAAGATCATGCCACCTGAACCAGGGAATATCCTGAAGCAATTCCTGATTCTTTTCATAATTGATGATCTTATGACAGATCCTGTTTTCCACCAAAGAAAAATCCCTGAAAAAGTCCATATCCAACTTTAGATTACGGGCATGTGCTTTATATAATACCATGATCCCTTCCACAATCTTCTGAATGGAAACGCCATCCTGATATCGTTGATACGATTCCTCCAAATAGATAGTCGGAGACATACTGTCGGATTCCTTCATGATGACAATCCCAGTCAGACGGATATCATTATTCTTAAGAACTTTTGTCAGTGTGACCTTGTAAGTGTCTCCCAGTCTTTCTCTCACTAACAAGACAATCTTTTCCGTAAATTCCTTAAAATTCATTTTTCCTCTTTTCCCATTCTCTCCGGGTGTAAAGTAAATTTGTAAAAATTTCCAATATGACAAAAAAGACAACAGCCGCGCACACAGCTATTGTCTTATAGGCATCCTGATCAAAATATACAGAAAAATTATACTCTGGACAGATACTCCCCTGTTCTGGTATCAATCTTGATCACTTCTCCCTGGCTTACAAACAAAGGAACCATGACCTTCGCACCTGTCTCAACGATAGCTGGCTTCGTAGCACCTGTTGCCGTATCGCCCTTAAAACCTGGCTCAGTATCCGTGATTTCCAATTCCACAAAAAGAGGCGGCTCAATCGCAAACACACTACCGTTATAAGAACAGATCTTCACCATCTCGTTCTCTTTCACGAACTTAAGTGCATCCCCTACTGTCTCCACATTCAAAGCGATCTGATCATAGGTCTCTGTATCCATGAAATTAAACAGATCACCATCGGAATATAAATACTGCATATCTTTTCTGTCAATCCGTGCCTGCGGACATTTCTCAGTCGGTCTGAACGTCTTCTCCACCACACCTCCGTTGATGATATTCTTCAACTTTGTTCTGACAAAAGCTGCTCCTTTACCAGGCTTTACGTGCTGGAATTCAATTATCTGATAAACATTGCCTTCAAATTCGATGGTAATGCCATTTCTGAAATCACCTGCTGATATCATAAAACAATCCTCCTAATTTTTCACAAATATAATTCTTACTTAGTTTATACTATAAAGTCTTATTTTTCAACCTCTTTCCCAAAAAAAGACAAAAACTTTTATGGATGTAGCGCTAATATATGATCTATAGCCATCAAATATCCATCCAGCCCTTTTCCGTAGATCTGCCTGTCACATGCCGGAGCCGTAACCGAAACTCTCCGGAACTCCTCCCGCTCCATGATATTAGAAATATGAATCTCTACTTTAGGTACCGTGATGCTGGCCAGTGCATCCCGGATCGCATAGCTGTAATGTGTATACGCCCCGGGATTGATCACGATCCCTTCCGTACCGTCGAAATAAGAATCCTGGATCCGGTCAATGATCGCCCCTTCGTGATTACTCTGAAACACCTCGATCGTACAGTTCTCGCTCTGTCCCTTCTCTGCGATCATGTGCAAAAGATCGTCATAATTTCTCGTCCCATAAACACCCTTTTCCCTGATTCCAAGAAAATTGATATTCGGCCCGTTGATCACTAATATTTTCATCTTTACCTCCATGCCGAAGCAGTTCTTTTGCGAAGGCCGCGAGCCAAATTTCAACTTTGGCTCTGCGATCTCGAGTTTGTGGATCCGGCAAAAACTCGCAGTTGAAAAATCAGCACATCAGTGTGATTTTTCAACCTTACCTCCATTCCGAAGCGTTATGCGGAATTTGTTCAGTTTGTTCTTCCTATCGTTCTGTTATGGTGCAGTGCCTCTATCTCATTCAAAATCTGCTCAAAGCTTTTACCATCCACCTGAATGATCACATCTGCAGCATCTTTGTAATGTTGATCCCGCTGCTCCATCAAAACCCTTATCTTCTCCTGTGGGTCGCTGCACTGTAAAAGCGGCCTTGTTGTATCCCCCTGCAATCTCTCATAGATCGTCTCCGCTTTGGCCCGCAAATAAAATACCTGCCCCAACTCATGCAGCAGTTCTCGGTTCACTTCTCTCATCGGAAGCCCGCCTCCCACTGATACGATGTGATTTCGCACACTCTTTATCAGTTTACGCAGACATTCCGTTTCTTTTCTTCTGAAATATTCTTCACCATCCGAAGCAAAAATATCTGCTATAGAACGCTTTTCCTCTCTCTCGATTTCTTTATCCGTGTCCGTGACCGGTTTCCTCAGCCGGTAAGACAGCCTGAGCCCGACCGTCGTCTTTCCGCAGCCCATGAAACCGATCAATATCACATTTCCCATCCGTAATATAAAGCTCCTTTATCTGTTGTCTTGCCTGATTTCTCATCAGCGTTCAGCTCTTTCTGAATTGTGTCTCTAATCTCTCATAGATGATCTGTGCATCCTGCTCTTTTACCTGCACATCATTCCACAGTTCATAGGCGATGATCCCTTGATACAGAAGCATCTTCAGCCCGTTATACGCTCTACCGCCGTGCGCTGTCACAAGCTGCATAAATCTGGTTTCCCAAGGGTTATAGATCAAGTCAAAGCCCGTGTGGATCTTTTCATAAAAGGCCGGATCGGAAATGACTACTCTGTCGTCATGAGGCGCCAGGCCTACTGAAGTCCCCTGCACTGCCAGATACTGTCCGTCCGGGATCCTGGTATATTCTTGCAGCAGCATCGGGCACACTACTTGCCTTCCTGCCACACCGTTTACTTCCTCCGCCACCTGCTCTGCCTTGTCCAGAGTCCGGTTTAACATATATACTGTATCCGCTCCCTTCAGTGCACATAAATGCGCCACTGCCCTTGCCGCACCGCCTGCTCCCAGAAGGATGATCCGTTCCTTCTCAATCTTAATTCCTTCAATCTGCATGGCTCGGTACAGCCCTTCCATATCGGTATTGTATCCCTTGTAGCCGGACTTTGTCCTGACCAGCGTATTCACTGCACCGATATTTCCGGCCAATGTATCGATCTCTGCCAGTAAATCCAGCACCGCACTCTTATATGGCACCGTCACATTCAGCCCCAAAACCTGCAGCGCATCCGCTCCCTTGATCGCATCTGCTACCCTGCCAGGTTCCACTGGAAACGGTACATATACCAGATCATGCCCCAGCAGACTTGCCAGTGTATTATGTATGACAGGAGACAATGTATGCTCCACAGGATGACCAATCAGACCACAGACGCTTGTTCTTCCGTTTATTTCCATACTTTCCTCGATTCCAAAGCGTTTTCTCAAAGAACGCAGCCAGCATCTCAAATTCTGCTCTGCGCGCAAGGAGTTCGGAACGCTTCAACACGAACTCCCATATAGACCAGGACTCAGGTATCATGCTCCGATCCAAACAGCACTTCAAAGATCACTATACCGCCCCTTTGAACGTCTGTAGAAGAACAGTACGATCCATTCCAGCCTCCGTTTCAATACGATCTGTATCTCCTCCTTCGGATGGATCGGCTTCACCAGCCAGGTCTTGATTCCTGCCTTCTTCGCTCCCCATACATCCGTAAAAAGCTGATCTCCTACAAACATCGTCGTCTCCGGGCCGGTATGCATGAGTCTCATGGCTTCCCTGTAGTTCCTTGGAGACGGCTTTCCTGCTTTATAGATATAATGAGAACCCACTGCGTCACTAAACATTTTCACCCGAGGCTTCTTATTGTTGGACAACAACACACTCTCATAGCCAATCTCCCGCAATCTCTTGAAAAGCGCGATACTGCGTCGATCCGCCGGAGCCCCATGTGGCACCAGCGTATTATCGATGTCAAAGATCACCCCCCGGTACCCATCCTCATATAATCGCTCGAAATCTATCTCGTAAGCAGAGTCCAGATAATGATCCGGATAAAATCGTTCCAAAAATGCCATCGTTTCCTCCATTTCTGCGCTGCTTTTGTCTCAACTATGTTGAGACGTCGCATGAAACGAGTTTGTGGCAAGCAACGCGCAGACACAAATCTCGCGATTGAAAATTTTAATTTTCAATCTTTCCCCTTCTTTCGTCTTTACGGCTCATGATTTTCTTCCCCTATCATAACAAATCCCCTCACAATTATGCAAGGGGATCCGAAAACTATACTCACAACTTCTTAACGATCCTGTTATACCGCGCCGCAAACAGGATGCGTACGATACTACTGAACAGCATAAGCGCAATATCCCATAATAAAAAGGCGTACGCCTTACCGGAAAAAGCAATATACCACTCTGCTTCCTCCCATATCTTATTCCCAAAAAAGAGAACCAATAAGATCAACAGCGCTATGATCATAAAAAACCATCGGAAACCATTGGCTACCGTCATCGGTACACTTGCTCTTGCCACAATTTCTTTTTCCTGTTCTTTCATATAAACTCCCTGTATCTTAATCCGCATGTCGGCTTCTTAACGCACCATGCCATCCTAATCACTAATTCTCCAGTACTTTCTTAAGTTCATCCATAAAGGTATTGATATCTTTAAATTCACGGTATACAGACGCAAACCTTACATAGGCCACCGCCTCTAAATCCTTCAACTTGTTCATAACGATCTCCCCTACCACCTGGCTGGGTATCTCTTTCTCCTCCATATTGAAGATCTCCGTCTCTACCTCATCTACCAATTGGTTGATCCGGTTGGCACTGATCGGCCGCTTATGACAGGCGCGTAATACACCTGCCTCGATCTTGGATCTGTCATAAGTCTCCCTGTTATCATCCTTCTTAATGATGATGAGCGGAATCGTCTCCACCTTCTCATAGGTGGTAAAACGCTTGTCACACTCGTCACAAACACGCCGTCTGCGGATAGAGTTGTTCTCCTCCGCCGGCCGGCTGTCAATCACTCTCGTATTCTCATGTCCGCAAAATGGGCATTTCATCAGGATGTCCTCCTTAATGTCAATCATTCGATCATCGCACATCACAAAGTGCTGTCCAAACAGCACATCTGACTATAACAAACTACTGTTATTATAGGTGAATACATTAATTATGTCAACTATTTTCAAAGAAATCTATACATAAATCTATACACAAATATCCACAATAATGATATCCGGTCCAATCTGCTTAATATCTTTATAGCAGATAACATAATTTGAATCGCTTCCAAACAGACCACACCATTTATTCTCTCCCGGAATAATCAGTTTAAAAATCTGTCCGGTACATTCATCAAACTCAAAATCACTCACTCTGCCTAATTTCTGACAGTTTTTCAGATTGATCACTTCTTTTTTCTTTAATTCCGAAAATAACATAGGAACCTCTCCGGGCTTTTTATTATTAAATGCATATGCCCGTAAAAAGGTTCCTATTCATAACAGTTCAATCTTTAAGTCTCTTTATCCCTTCGGTTCCGAAATTGCTATTTACAGCCTAATCCCTCTTATGGTAACGTTTGTCCTCTCTACTCAACGGAAATATACTCATGGAACACATACCCGACCGTTCCGTCTTCGAGAACGATCTCATACCATGCACCGTCTTCTGTATAGCCGTTACAGACGTAAGTCTCTCCCGCCTTCGCTACCTTCAGGACATTGGTGTCGGTAGTACTCGGCTGGTCACGCACATTCACATTAGATACGATCATAAGTTCGGATATTCCACCGGATACCCCGGCCTGTTCCCGGCTGTCACTCGTCTCTTCTTCCTGGTCGAGTGTCTCCTGACTCTCCTGCCCTTCCTGCTGTTCCTGTTCCTGCTGCTGTTCTTCCTGTTCCTCCGCCGCTCTGTCATAATTCTTGGGCAGATACTGCCGTAACAGCTGGTAGCCGAGAAAAGCTACAACGATCAAAAGAACACAGCCGACCACTACCGTCATGATCGTGATCACGTCAATCCCTTCACCGTCTTCTTCATCATCCCAATCGTCGTCGTCCCAATCTTCCTCTTCGTCCCAGTCATCCTCTTCCCACTCTTCCTCTCGGTAGACAGGCTGCTTCTTACGCGGAGGAGGCGCCGGTACAAAAGACCTTTTCTTCGGCCTTATCTCTTCGAAATCACTGCCCGTCCCAGCCGATTTCCTTACCGGGACAGCGTCTGCCGCTCTTCTTGTCTGTGTACCTCCGGCTACTTCACCCGTGGCCGCTCTTCCTCTCTCTTTCGGATTTCCCGATGTGGTACGCCTTGCAGGCGCCTCCTTCACCGATGCCTGTTTCCTGGACCCGGATTCCGTTCTGCGCTCCTTCTTGATCTCCGCCGCCGTTTCCGTGAGGATATTTCTCTCGATCGCCTCGATGGGAATATCCAATGTCTCATCCGATACCACCGGTCTGCTGCTCTTACCGCCAACCGCCCGGCCGCATCCGGGGCAAAACTTCACACCGTCACGCAAAATCTCACCGCATTCCGTACATCTCTTCTCCTTTATTGCTTTGACTACTTTGGCGCCGCATTTCGGGCAAAATTGATCGGTCTCCATCAAGCGTGCGCCGCATTTCGTACATATCATGTCTTTCTCACCTCGTCCCATTCCCCTTATGATCCCTTTACACTCACAAAAAAGGTATTCTTTCATACTTCTCATAATAATGTATCAAAAAATTGTCATTTTGTAAAATAATATACAAAGATTTTTCCTGATTTTTTCATGAATAATTCCTGACGATTCGTACATCCTTGTAAGAAAAGATATTTCACCGAAAGGACGGGGATCACTATGGTACAGGGTAAAGTAGAAATCTGCGGTGTCAATACTTCCAAGCTGCCGCTTTTAAAAAATGCAGAAAAAGAAGAATTGTTCAAAAGAATTGGGAACGGTGACGAAGCTGCCCGCAAAGAATATATCAATGGAAATCTGCGCCTTGTCTTAAGTGTCATCAAGCGCTTTCACTCCAGTAATGAAAATGTGGACGATCTGTTCCAGATCGGCTGCATCGGTCTGATCAAGGCCATCGATAATTTCGACAGCACTCTCAACGTGAAATTCTCAACGTATGCGGTTCCTATGATCGTCGGCGAGATCAGACGTTACCTGCGGGACGCAAACAGCATACGCGTTTCCCGTTCCCTCAAAGATACTGCCTACAAAGCGATCTATGCCAAAGAACATCTCACCCGCATTAATTCCAAAGAACCCACCGTAACGGAGATAGCCGCCGAGATCGGCGTGGCAAAGGAAGACATCGTCTACGCACTGGATGCCATCCAAAGCCCTATGAGCCTTTATGAGCCGGTCTACACCGACGGCGGTGACACACTCTACGTAATGGATCAGATCAGTGATAAGAAAAACCGCGAGGAAACCTGGGTCGAGCACATCTCTTTAAGTGAAGCCATGAAGAAACTCAGTGAACGGGAGCATGAAATCATCACGCTGCGCTTCTTTGAAGGTAAAACACAGATGGAAGTAGCCGATAGGATCGGTATATCCCAGGCCCAGGTATCCAGACTGGAAAAGAACGCACTAAAGACCATGCGCATGTACCTTACCGCATAACAATACAGGCAAATCCGAATGGCCGAAAGAAGTTGCTCAGCGGGCCGTGCGGCCCGCTCCTTTCTTTTTGCTAAGATTCCTTGCTCATTTCTTTCTTTAACCTGCGCATGATCTTTTTCTCCAAACGCGATATGTAAGATTGTGAAATTCCTAAAAGCTCAGCCACCTCCTTCTGTGTCAGTTCCTGTCCGTCCACATTTCCCAAGCCAAAGCGCAGCCTTATGATAGTCTGTTCTCTTTCTGAGAGCTTGGATATTGCCTTTACCAACAGCTTGCGCTCCACTTCATTCTCAATGTCCTTATAAATCACATCCTCATCTGTCCCCAGAATATCCGAGAGCAGAAGTTCGTTGCCGTCCCAGTCTACATTGAGCGGTTCATCGATGGACACTTCCATCTTATGCTTACTGTTTCTTCTCAAATACATTAAGATCTCATTCTCAATACACCTCGACGCATAGGTCGCCAGCTTTATGTTCTTCCCGGGATTAAAGGTATTGATGGATTTGATCAATCCAATCGTACCGATGGAGATCAGATCCTCCACTCCCACCCCTGTATTATCAAACTTCTTAGCAATATACACGACCAATCTCAAGTTATGTTCTATCAGGATCGCCTTGGCCTCGTCTTCATACTCTGTCCCAAGATCGCTTATAATTTCATTCTCTTTCTCACTTTCGAGCGGCGGTGGAAGCACCTCCGTCCCTCCTATGTAATGAATATCGCCCTGCTTCGTCATAAGGAATCTGGTATCTTTATTTACCATCCTAAACTGTACTTTGCCGGGAAATGCCACTTTCAAAACCATCATCAATCCTCCTAGTTTTCTAATAAACGGGGGTGGAGTATCATCTGACATACACTCTCTTCCGAAATACCTGCATCACAAATTGCCAGGATAACGTGTTCCTTCTTAAGCTTCCTTCCATGTTCTTCTATGGTCAACTCTGGCAGTTCATATGCATGCAGAATACCGCTTTCCTTTCCGACGCTCCTATAAGGAATAGCATGATACTTCTCCGTCCTAAAGCAAGACTGCATCTTTGCTGCCAGCCTTCTGCTGACCACACACACCGGCGCCCCGCTGACAGGATCTGCCAGATGATTGCCTGTATCAAGAAATGCCTGTATTTGCATGTTCTGCTGCAGTTCCGGAATGTAAACGGACACAGTCCGTATACAATTCTCCTTCCTGGACTGAAAGCCTTTCACGACACCCTTCATAATGCAATATGCCAAATAGCCTGACACAAGTGTCATTATCATACTGTTTCCGTCACTTAGAATCATTCTGAAGCGGTTAAGAATCCATATCATGATGCTGCCCGAAAAAAAGCCACAGCCAGCCATGATCAGGCTTCCATGAATCAGATTTCTGCTACGTTCGATCCGATAGACGACACGTAGCATACACATACTGACAGGTAGTTCACTTATTAAGATCCTGATCCAAACCGGCCCTGCCGGCACAAAGACTGCCGCACAGAGCATCGCTGCTCCCATTGCCGCTCCCAGCCAGATCCTCAGATGCGTGGCAGTACATCCAAGAACCCTCCCGGACAGAGACAGCAAATACAGATTACTCACTGTCTGCAGGATAAAAACACTGTCAATATACAATTTGTAATACACATCTCACCTCCGTACTTCTGCTTTATTATAAAAAATGAGACATGAATATTCTGTCGTAACCAGGGAGCATTTCCAATATTTTTAAAGACAGATAACAACAAAAAACCACAGGATACGCTCTATCTGCTCCTGTGGTTCTCTATGATCTGTCTCTTATTTATTATTTCTGCTGAGGAATTCCGGAATCTTCAAAGATTTCTCCTCAATAGAACTCTTGATATCACCTGATTTATTGATGCCGCTTATGGTCTTAAGGGATGAACCTCCTCCTGCTTGTCCGGTCGTACTGCCCGGTTGGCGGATACCCGGCTTCATTCCTGAAGGTGCCGCGAAATTGCCAAGCCCTGCTCCAGGTACCGCACTCGGCTGTCTACCCTGCAGAGAAGTCGGGGTTATGTATCCGGATTTGAAACCAAGGCCACCTGCCTGTTTCGCCTTCTCCTCAATACCGGTAGCAATGATCGTGATATTACACGTATCCGTCATGTTCGCATCGTACATTGCACCAAAAATGATATTAACCTCGTCGCCGGTCAACTCCTGTACATAGCTAGCCGCATCGGAGGCATCTGCCAGTGAAATATCACCGGACACATTGATGATCACGTGCGTTGCCCCGGATATCGTCGTCTCAAGCAGCGGACTCTCCACAGCCATCTTAACAGCTTCGCTGGCCTTATCGTCTCCCTTACCACTGCCAATACCAATATGCGCGATACCCTTGTCCTTCATGACAGTCTGGATATCCGCAAAGTCCAGATTGATCACGGACGGCACATTGATCAGATCCGTGATTCCCTGTACAGCCTGCTGTAATACCTCGTCCGCCTTCTTCAAGGCATCCGGCATAGTCGTTCTTCTGTCAACTATCTCAAGCAACTTATCATTCGGTATTACGATCAACGTATCGACATTATCCTTAATCTTCTCAATGCCTGCAAGCGCATTGGTCATGCGTGCTTTCGCCTCAAAACGAAACGGCTTGGTCACAACACCGACAGTCAGTATCCCCATGTCCTTGGCTAACTTCGCAACTACAGGCGCTGCCCCTGTTCCGGTACCTCCACCCATACCGCAGGTGACGAATACCATATCTGCACCCTTGAGCGCTGCCGCCACCTCGTCCGATGTCTCTTCTGCAGCCTTCTCCCCGATCTCCGGCTTGGCTCCGGCACCCAGTCCCTTCGTAAGCTTCTCTCCTATCTGTAACAAGGTAGGCGCTTTACATAACTGCAACGCTTGTTTATCCGTATTGATCCCGATAAATTCCACGCCGCCAATCTCTTCATCAATCATTCTATTTACAGCATTATTTCCTGCACCGCCAACACCGACTACGATGATCTTCGCCGCAGAATCAGCATCATTTGACTTAATCTCAAGCAAGGTATTTCCTCCTTCTATAATCCATGCATAAACTCTCATAGATTATCATATAATTATTTTTCAAAATTCGCAACCCATTTTTGTGTTTTTCTCTGTCTTAATTTTCAGTTGTTGAACCATAAAGCCATTCCTCAGTCCTGCTCAAAACTATAAGATTTCGTATCCTCACTGTACTCCCTCATATCCAGCACACCGCTTTTTCCCAAAAGATCTGGCAGAATATACTGTAGTTTCATAATCTTTTCTTCAATATATATATCATTTCCAAGCGCTACTCTCGCTTCTCCAAACAACAATGTGATCTGATAGTTTGCGTCAAAATAAATCTTGTCTGCTGACATGGAATACTTGTCCAACTGCTGCGTGATATTAAGTATTTCCGCAAACACTTCCGGTTTCTCTACCGGCAGCCGCTCATGTAAGATCACATGGTCGAATTTAAGTCCGGTAACCTGTGGGATTCCTTCCGTCTTCTCCGTTGATGTCTCTACCACGATACCGTCCTTATCAAAGTACACATACCGCCCCAGATACGCCACGTAGCCGGCAAGCGCTTTCTCATATACCGTGATCCTGATCGTATCCCTCGCCTCAACGGTCACATCCATCATCTCAATGAAAGGAATGTTCTCTATACCCTTATCCCTGTATTTGAGAGAGAGGAGCAAAGAGTTATCGCCGTAAGCTCCCCCCATCACCATCTCCATGATCTCCTCATTTGTATAATGAATGTTACCCTCCACATGCACTGTAGTAACCGTATAATTGTTAATGATATAGATATAGGCTGCGATCAAAAAACCCAACAGTGAAAGCAGTACAGCGGACAGGATCATCATTCTCTTGGTCTTGCCAAACCTGACCTTTTCTTTCCGTCCGCTATTACTACTCTCCGGTTTCATATCGTCATTTTTCACAAGACGCAGATTCGGATTCTTTCTTTTTACTTTATTGACCGCTTTCTTGTTACTCATCCATAAACCTCATGCAAGTTCTATATCTGCCCCCAATTCCCGCAGATGCGAAACAATATCTTCATATCCTCTGTCAATGTAATGACGGTTAGTGACGATACTGGTTCCCTGTGCCGCGAGCGCCGCGACGACGAGCGCCGCACCTCCCCGCAGTTCCTGGGCCTGCACGATCGCACCATGAAGACCCCTCCTCCCGTTCACGTAGGCCGTATTGCCCAGAATGCTGATATCCGCCCCCATTTTCTTAAGCTCCGGCACGATCCGGAAACGATTCTCAAATACGGTCTCTTCAATTCGACTATCTTCTCCGCACACTGCCATCACCACCATGAAGGGAGACTGCATATCCGTAGGAAAATCAGGGTAACATCCGGTCCTCAACACACACGGGGCACTTGCGCGCGCCCGGCCCGTTACCAGAACGCCGTCCGATGCACAGTCTACCATGACTCCCATCCTGCAGGCCTGGTCCAGTACACTCCTCATATCCTCTGCCGGTGCACCTTTCAGAAAAACATTGCCGCCGGCACACATACAGGCACACATGTACGTACCCGCAACGATCCTGTCCGCAGGGACCGAATACCTGACAGGTAAAAGTCTCTCCACACCGTGAACCACCAGACAGTTACTGCCCCTTCCTTCGATCTTAGCGCCTGCCATCCTTAAAAATTCACATAAAGCACGTATCTCCGGCTCCCTTGCCGCCGGTTCGATCACAGTGGTGCCTTCTGCCAGGACCGCGGCAAGCAGCAGATTCTCGGTCACGCCTACACTGACAAAAGGCAGCCTGAATACCGCACCTTTCAACCTTGCCGCCTCAGCCGAAAATCCCGTTTCCCGCTGTTCGATCGCAACTCCCATCCTGCGCAGTGACTGCAGATGCAGATCAATGGGCCTGGCGCCGATCACACAGCCGCCCGGATACTCCATACTGACTCTGCCGGTCCTGGCAAGCAACGCCCCCAGAAGCATGATAGAAGAACGCATCACCCCCACGGAATCGGCCGGCATATCACATTCCCTCAGACATCTTGTATCTATCCGCACAAGTGTCCCTTCTCTTTCAACCTTACACCCAAGACTCTCCAATAACCGCTGCATGTGATATACATCGGCTATATCAGGACAATTCTCAATCTCACAGATACCGTTTATCAACAGCGTTGCCGCAAGAATCGGCAGTGACGCATTCTTTGACCCTTGTATCGTAGTCTGTCCTTTCAGACAGTTACCACCATAGATACGAACAGCGTCCATATTCATCTACCTCTAATCTAAAAATATGACCTATTCTATCTATATGGTTTTCCACGCAAAAGTTATCTTGTCCTTATAAATCCTTCAACCGTATTCCTCGTGCCACGCTTAAGACGAGCCCGATCTCAATCAGCAGGAACATGACCGACGAGCCTCCATAGCTGATAAAGGGCAGCGAAATTCCTGTATTTGGAATGGTGTTAGTCACAACCGCAATATTTAAGATCACCTGGATGGCAATGTGCCCCATGACCCCCACTACCAGAAGTGCGCCAAACAGATCCGGCGCATTGTTGGCGATCACCATAAACCGCCAGATCAGCAAAATAAACATGATCATCACCGCATAGCCGCCAAACAATCCAAGTTCCTCACAGATAATGGAAAATATCATATCATTCTGCGCCTCCGGGAGAAAACCCAGCTTCTGCATACTGGCTCCCAGTCCCTTCCCCATGACACCACCCGAACCGATGGCATAGAGCGCCTGTATCGTCTGAAATCCCTTACCGTTGGCATAGGCTTCCGGGTCGAGCCACGCCAGAATGCGCGCTCCTCTGAAATCCAGACTGTCCGTCTGAGACGCTCCCATCTGCACGATGACAAAGACAATAAGGGCAGCACCCGCGGCAGTCGCCAGCCCCAACAAAATAAACCGCTTATAATCTGGACAGGCGACGAACAGCATTAGTACCGCTATTCCCACTACAATGATCGCCGAACTCATATTCTGCGTGATCTTCCATATCATCAGAGCGATCGGCATCGGTACCAGGATCACCATCCAGAATCCTTTACGGTATCGTATCTGTTTCCCCATGGTACAGATCATACTAGACAGAAATAATATCATGCACAATTTGGCAACTTCCGCCGGCTGCAGCGAGATCGGTCCTATGTATAACCAGCGCTTTGCGCCGTTAGCTTCATGTCCGAAGGGAATGATCAGAAGGATCAGAACCACCGAGACCAGGTAGCCGATCACCGCAAATCTTTCCCAAAAATGATAGGGGATATTCGCTACAAAGATCATAGCCACCAGTCCGACTATCGTGGCAAATATCTGTTTCTTTAAATAATAGGCAGAGTCCCCAACGTCCAGATTCGCATCATAAGAACTGGTGGAGTACACCATCAGCAATCCAAAAGCCAATAGAAACAGCACAATAAACAGCAAGCTGTAATCCATGAAATTTTCACTATTTGATCTTCCTCTGCGGGATGCATTTCTTCGCTCCACTTATTTCGATTCCTCCAATTGATTCACAAGTTCCTTAAAAAGTCTTCCTCTGACTTCATAATTAGGAAACATACCCCAGCTTGCACAGGCCGGAGACAACAGCACTGCATCTCCCTTTACCGCTTCCCGAACACAGACTGCAAAAGCTTCCTCAAAACTGTCCGCCATGATAATATTGGAAACACCGTGACTTCTCGCACAGGCAGCAATCTTCTCTCTTGTCTGTCCAATCAGTACGAGGCACTTTACTTTACCCTCAAAGGCCTCTATCCACTCATCATATACACTCTGCTTGTCATAGCCGCCGCCGATCAACACCGTCGGCTTACTCATCGCTCTGATCCCCTGTATAGCGGCATCAGGATTGGTCCCTTTGGAATCATTGTAATAGTCCACCCCGTTCCTGGTGGCTACAAACTCTATTCTGTGTTCTACAGCCTTAAACCGTTTCACCACTTCCAGAATCGTCTTCATCGGCACTCCCATGGCCTGTGTGACCGCGATCGCCGCCATGACGTTTTCCACATTACAGGTGCCCACCAGATTCATATCATGAATGTTCATAACGGGAACGCTCTTACCCTCCGTTGCCTGATAGATCTCCTCCCCCTCCTGGTAATAGCCGTCCTTAAGCTTACGTCCGGAAGAAAACCATACAACGCGGGCCGGGCATCGCTCCCCGAAGGAACGCGTGAAGCTGTTCTCATAGTTCAAGACGCAGACCTGATCCTTCGTCTGTTCGCCTGCGATCGCCTCTTTAGCCGCCGCATAGTTTTCCATCGTATGATGCCTGTTCAGATGATCCGGCGTAATATTTAAAATCGCGGAAACGTCCGGACAAAACGTCTCCACTGTCTCCAACTGGAAACTGCTGATCTCTGCCACCGTCACGGTATCTTCCGTTGCATCTAAGGCCGTCAGCGTATAAGGATTACCTATATTCCCGACTACATCCACATCCTCGCAATATGCCGCCATGATCTCCCCTACCAGGGAAGTGGTAGTCGTCTTACCGTTGGTTCCAGTGATACCGATCACCCTGCCCTTACCAATGCGATACGCCAGTTCGACCTCTCCCCATATTCTGATCCCCCTGGTGCGAAAACTATCCACAAATTCAGTATCCGTCGGCACTCCCGGACTTAAGATCACAAGTTCCACTGTCTCGGCCACCTCACGCGGCAGTACACCGATCAGAATCCTGACCTGTATTGCCGGCAGCAGCTTTGCCTCTACTTCCTCCTGCCGCAGATTCTCATTGGCATCGTATAAGATCGGTACAGCTCCTACATGCACCAATGCCTTCACAGCTCCGATCCCGCTGATACCGGAACCGACTACCAACACTTTCTTTCCTTCTAAATCCCATGTGTCCATAACCGTCAATCCTCTCCCGATTTCCAAAGCATCGTCTCGAAACGATCCTCCTACCTGATGCCTACCAAACTCCCATCAGAGCCACCAGGCACAAAAGCGCCGTTACAATAGAAAATACCGCTACCACCCTGGTCTCCGACCAACCGCACAATTCGAAATGATGGTGGATCGGCGCCATCTTAAAGATACGTTTTCCACCCGTCATCTTAAAATATGTCACCTGTATAATATCGGAAAGTACTTCCACCATATAGATAAATCCCACGATCACGATAAAAAGCGGCATCTGCATCATATAAGCCGCAGCCGCCACGAATCCCCCCAACGCAAGAGAACCTGTATCTCCCATAAATACGCTGGCCGGATGAACATTAAATAGAAGAAATCCCAGCAGCGCACCCACTACCGCACAGGTAACTGGCTCGATACCGCTTCCCGTGCCGATCGCCACCACGCTGAAAAAGGTAGCTACAAGCACAGTCACAGAGCTTGCCAATCCATCCAGTCCGTCTGTAAAATTAGTACCGTTGACGGTACCGATCACAATAAAAAACAAGATGGGAATATTCATCCAGCCAAAATCCAGATACAGTTCACTCACAAAGGGCACTTTCATCACAAGGGAGACATCCGTGTAATGAAGCAGATAAAACGTAAAAACGCCTGTTACTATAATCTGCAGCAAAAACTTCTGCCAAACCCGAAGTCCGAGAGAGCGCCTTAATACGACCTTAATGTAGTCGTCCAAAAACCCGATCAGCCCAAATCCCAACGTCAAAAACAGCACCGGGATGATCTTCGGATAATCCTTTACAAAGAAAACGGACGTTATTGTTATACTGATCAATATGAGGATCCCGCCCATCGTCGGCGTTCCGTTCTTCTTCAGATGGCTCTCCGGCCCTTCGTCTCTGACCGTCTGTCCCACCTTCAGCCTGCGCAGAAAAGGAATTCCTGCTGGTACCAGCACAACGCTAATCGCAAACGCTAACAAAACCGACATTAAAATCGTACTATTCATCTCTTCCTCCAATCACCCCGCAGATCATCCATCTTTCCACCACAAACATATCTGATGTTATTTAGGGCTTCGTATTTTGAAGCCTTATAAGGCTTTATGTAAACATATCCAATGTTCTGCATCATCCTCTGATGCCTTGATAAGACTTTATGTCTTATTATAGTCCATCTTCTCCAAATAGGGAAGGATGTTTTCAAAAAGCTGCCGTACCACCGGTGCTGCGATCTGGCCACCATAATAAGTGCCCTGCGGATCATTGATGATGGCGACCGCAAGCACCTGCGGAGCATCAGCCGGCGCAAATCCCAGAAAAGAAGCAATGTACTTACCGCTCCCCCGGGGTAATGTCTGGCTGGTAGCTGTCTTACCACCCACACGATAGCCTTCCACAGCGCCATTCCTGCCGCTTCCCTCTGCCACCACCTGTTCCAGAATATAACGCATGGTTTCTGAAGTCTCCGCAGAAACCACATTTTCTCTGACAGGATACGTAAAAGTATAGTCTCTGCTCCCGTCACTGTCTGCCGCCTTGACGGCAAAATGAGGCGTCACTCTTCTACCTCCGTTTATAATGGAGGACGCAGTCACTGCCAGCTGGATCGGCGTGATCTGAAAAGACTGTCCAAAGGAAATCGTCGCCAACTCCACCGGCCCGATATTCTCTACATTATGCATGATTGTACCGGCTTCTCCCGGCAGATCGATTCCGGTCCTGTCAAGCAGTCCAAACTGCTTAAAATAATTATAATATCGCTCCACACCGATCCGCATCCCCACCGTTATAAACACCGGATTACAAGAATTCATCGTGCCCTGTACGAAATCTTCAGCGCCATGTCCTCCCACTTTATGGCAGCGTATCTTGCGGTCTTCCACCATGATATATCCTGGACAGTTAAATGTATCCGTAGTTTTGACCTCTCCCGATTCCAGACCTGCCGCGGCCGTGATGATCTTAAACGTAGACCCCGGCTCGTAAGTGTCATTGATGCAGCCGTTACGCCATATACCATTCAGCAGATTCTGCTTTTCTTCCTCACTGATCGTATCCGCATCTACCGTTTCCGGAAGTGCATAAGGATCGTTTAAGTTAAACTCCGGAACATTGGCCATGGCCAATATCTCTCCGTTCTGCGGATTCATGACAAGAATGGATACACTCTTCGCTTCCTTTGTCTCCATAGTCTGCAGCGCCAGCTGTGTGGCATAGCTTTGAATATTCATATCCAGACTGATATAAAGATCCTGACCATCGATGGGTTCCACCCGCTCTTCGCCCGCCTCCGCCACCTCGACGCCCTTCGCATCTGTCACAGTGAGGATTGTTCCCGCTTCCCCCTGCAAATATTCCTCATAGATGACCTCCAGCCCAATGATCCCCTGGTTATCCCCTCCTGTAAATCCCAGCACCTTGGATGCCAGCGAATCATAAGGATAATAACGCTTGTAATCCTCATCCACTTTGACGCCTGCCAGATCATAGGCACGGATAGCATCTCCTATGCTCTTATCTACATTGCTCTTGATCTTTTCTATCGAAGAATATTTCTCTACTCTTTTCCTGACATAGTCTTCTGATAATCCCAGCTCTTTGCACAGCATGGCGATCACTTCTTCCTGGTCCGTGATCTGGTTGTGAATCACAGAGATCGTACAGACTGTCTTATTGTCCGCCAGGATCTTGCCATTGGCGTCTATGATCCTGCCTCTGGCCGCCTTGATACTGCGCTCCCGCTCATGAAGCTCCTTGGCCTTCATCGTATAATATTCCGACTGGAAGATCATCAGATAGGCCAGCCTGCCCATCAGACCGGCAAATGCGATCAGACATAGAAACAGTGCTGTCACAGTCTTACTCCTGTGATATGTTTTATGTTGATAAGGTATTTCTTCCTTCATAGCAAAACCTCACAAAAGGTATTAGTATAATTTATTACTGCTTTTGTGAGGTTATTCTTACTTCCTGTTCCGTTTTCACCGCTCTTAAACCGCAGGATTCAGGCAATAGCCATAGCAGTTTTGCCTTCAACATTCCAGATGTCGTTTCAATACTCCTTGGAGATTTCATCGATTCCATAGGCCTTCATGAATTCATCCAACTCTCTGGGATTCCTAATCAAAGCGATCTCCTCGAATTTACCGGTATGAATGTCCTTAAAGCCTGCCACCTGTTCACCGTTACAGATACTGCATTTCAGGACCGGTTTCTGTATACTTGTGTCGTACTTTCGTCTGTCTCCGATTGTTTTGACGTCCTCTTTGCCATCCCGCATCCCACGCAGTCTTCCCACTGCTGCCTCCGTCAACTTCCACAGACGGTCTTTCATTTCTGACATTGTCCTATTCATTCTTTCTACTCTAACCCTCGCGACTCCGCTCTGCGGAATCATGGATTCATGCGGAGAATACTCTTTGAGGAGCATCAGCCGCAAGATGACTGCCGGCTATCCGCAGCCGGTCATTCATCCTCCTGTGGCTGCTCTCCTTCTTCCGTAGTCTTTCCGTCCCCTGCCGGTGTACCGGTTCCCTGGGGTACTACCTCCCCTCCCAGCAGACTGTCGCCATACACCTGCGCACCTGTCTCCGGATCGTACAGGTAACC
Organism: uncultured Lachnospiraceae bacterium; assembly: GCA_910588215.1. GTDB lineage: Bacteria > Bacillota > Clostridia > Lachnospirales > Lachnospiraceae > UBA3282. The sequence continues at coordinate 14,208 of CAJUQJ010000017.1, read as the reverse complement.
GGTGGCCGGATCTTTGAGATAACCCGTCTCCGGATCTTCCGGAAAATCCTTCCATGTTTCATCGGGCTGCGTATCTTCCGGCGTTATATCGCCTTCCGTCCCTTCCTCCTCGCTGCCTTCCGCATCCTCCGGAGCGATCGGATTCCCTTCTTCATCCGTCTGTGGTTCCTCCTCCGTGCCGCCGTCCGCCATCTTGATCTGGATTTTCAATGCTTCCAGTTCCTCTCTCTCTTTATCGCTGAGTTCCTCTGTCATAAAGATATTCAGATACGGCAGAACCTCGGTCAGCACTTTCCTGACGATCCCCGTTGCATGCCTTGCATTATCCTGAACCTGTACATTAGGCCTGTCCACCACCACATAAATGGCGATCTGCGGGTCATCCGCAGGTGCATATCCCATAAAGGACACAATATATTCATTGTTGCCGCGCGGAAGCGTCTCTGCCGTACCGGTCTTACCACCGATCATATAGCCTGCCGGCCTCGCCGTCTTTCCCGTACCTTTCTCTCCGGTCACCACCGTATTGCAGAATTCCTTGATCGTATCACTGGTGGATTGGGAAATCGTACGTTTCAACACTCTGGGTGCAATATTCTCTATGGTCGCACCGTCAGCGGTAGTGATCTTGTCCACGATATGCGGTTCATAATAATAACCGCCGTTGATGAGCGAACAAAATCCTGTGATCATCTGAATCATGGTGGCATTAAAGCTCTGCCCGAAAGAGTTTGTCGCCAAGTCAGTCGGCCCCATCGTATTCTGATTAAACACCATGGACGCAGTCCGTGCCTCTCCTGCCAGATCAATGTTAGTCTTCAATCCCATGCCGAACAGTCTCTGGTAATCTACGAATGCATCCTTTCCAAGTGCAAACGCCACATTCATCAATACGACGTTGCAAGAACGCTCAATTCCCTGCTGTACGTTGATATAGCCGTCCCCGTAAGTCTGATGGCAGCTGATATCATGATCCCCTACATGAAGCTCTCCTTTACACTCATAGGACTCATTCCCTTTGATCGCACCGGCTTCAAGCGCCGCAGCTACCGTGAAGGGCTTGGCCACCGATCCCGGCTCGTAGGCATCCGTGATACAGTAGTTTTTCCACAGGGCGTTCAGCTGCCGATACATAGCTGCATCGTCCATACCATCCAGAATCTCCCGGGTCACACTCTCGCCGGTCCTCACACTGTCCTCATTCAGTAGGGGCATCCCGATCAAATTGTCCTTATTTCTCGTATCGTTCAAATCATAGTTCGGATAGTCCGCCATCCCCAGGATCCTGCCCGTATTGACTTCCATGATGATACAGGCAACATGCTCCGCCGCATTTCCGGGCCTGTAGTTATCCTTTAACTCCTCCTGAAACTCTTCCAGGTATTTGACAATTATACTCTGGATATTACCGTCCAATGCTATGTGCAGATTGTTGCCATCCTTAGCCGGTATCGTTGTCCGCTCCAAGTTGGAGTCCTCGTTCAGATACCCGTACTCCCTTCCGTTGGTACCGCAGAGTATGTCATTATAGAACTCTTCCAACCCATAAGTTCCCACATTGTCATTTGTCGTAAATCCGATTATGTCACAGGCAAGCCGCCCGTTCGGATACTCACGCTTATATTCAGGTTCAAACCATACCCCGCGCAGACTCACACCCGTTTCCGGATCCGTGATCATTTCCTGATAGGCACTCATCTTCTCATATTCCACACGTTTTGCCATCACATAATAGGAAGAGTCCGGATGCTGTGCTATATAATTTCTCACTTCGGCCGTATCGATCCCGAAACACTTACGCAAAGCTTCCAATACCGGCTCGACGTTTTCTTCCTTATCCATCAGAACTTTCGTGTCGAGAATGACATTGTATACTTTATTGCTGACAGCGAGGATCGTGCCATTAGAGTCCACTATATTTCCACGCTTAAAAGGTATTGTCGTCGAATCGTATTCCTGCTGCGACAATACCTTCTGCTTATACTCTTCTCCACTGTCTCTCGTGATCAGATACAGCTGCGCACTGAGTCCTGCAAAGATAAGCATCAGCGCCAGAAAAAGCACCACCAGCTTTCTCTGCATCTTGATCGTAAATCTGTTACCGGAATATCTTCCTCTTCCTCTATCGCTCAAATCATCACCTGCTTGTTTTATATCGAAACGGATCCGTTTCCTTGGCATGATCCCCTGCAGACTCAAAAATCCGCAGCACTTTCTCAGACTGCCAACAATATCTATTATGAAAGTCTTTGACTTTCATAGCATGGATGGCCATGCGGCCCGCCAAGCGGCAGGCTGTGCATGATGGGGGATTACTTTGGAATATCTGCCAGCTGTTTCACATAATCATTACTTTCGCTGGCAAAGGAAATAATCTGCCCCTCCTCGGCATACTGCATGCCCAGTTCCTGGATCGCTATCCTTCTGATCTCCTCCAGGTCCACACTGCTTGTTATCCTGGTATACTCCTCATCATTGGCCAACTTCAGATCGTTCAGTTCCTTCTCCAGCTTGGATATATACTCCACATTGTTGGTGATATCAGCCTGCAGCCCAACATAGTTTACCAGAACAAACCCTGTTGTCACAAGTGCGATGCATAAAAAAAACACATATCCGGCACTCATATGCCTGGCCTTGTCCCTGTTCTTACGGGTCCGATTACTTATCTTCTTCTGCGGTCTTTGTTCGATCTCCCTGGCCACATTTAATTGTCTTGCCGTATTCCCCTGCACATAGTATCTGCCTCTGCTATCTGTCGTGCGCCGTTGATTTCCTGCTCTCTGCACTGCTGCCATAGCTGTTCATTCCCTCCATTCAATTAGTCCACGTGCAGTCTGCGCTTTGCTATGTCCTGCAAAACACCCTCAATTTTGCACTTTTAGACCTTTTATTCTCAGCCAATTCCTCTCTGGAAGGAAGAATCGGCTTTCTGGTGATCACTTTACCTTTAGAAGCCTGTCCGCAAACACATACCGGAAAATCCGGCGGACAGGTACAGGGGGACTCATTTTTACGAAAGGCCGTCTTCACGATCCGATCTTCCAATGAGTGGAAAGTAATAATGCAGATCCTTCCTTCAACCGTCAGCAGATCGATCATATCGTCTAAGGAATCCCGTAATACTTCCAGTTCCTTGTTGCACTCGATCCTGATCGCCTGAAATGTTCTTTTGGAAGGATGTCCCCCTGTCGCTCTCATTTTCGCGGGGATCGCAGCCCTGATAATATCATTGAGTTCCCCCGTTGTCTCTATAGGCTTATCCGCTCTTGCCTTAACAATATGCTTTGCTATATTCTGCGCAAATTGCTCTTCTCCATAATCCCTGATGATATGATACAATTCCGTCTGCGTATATTGGTTTACGATATCCTTCGCCGTCACGGTCTTTCTCTGATCCATCCGCATATCAAGCGCCGTATCATACCTGTACGAAAACCCTCTCTCAATATTGTCCAACTGAAAAGAAGATACGCCCAGATCCAACAGGATACCGTCCACCTTCTCCACACCGGCCTGTTTCAGCGCCTGTCTCATGTTACAGTAATTATCGCGGATCAGCGTCACCTTGTCCTGATACGGCTTCAGCCGCCGGCCGGCTGCTTCTATGGCCGCTTCGTCCTGATCGATCCCGAACAGACGGCCCTTATCACCCAATGCGGAGGCTATTTCATAAGAATGTCCCCCGCCGCCCAGCGTACCGTCCACATAGACACCGTCCGGTTTGATCCGCAGATTCTCTATTGTTTCTTTCAAAAGAACTGATGTATGTTCAAATTCCATCTTTTCGTCAAATCCCTAATCCCAGCTCTGCCATATGTTCCGCTATCTCATCCATATCCTCGAAGGATGCTATGCCCTCAAAGCGTTCTCTGCTCCAAATCTCTATTCTGCTGGCCACACCGATGAGCACCACATCCTTGCTGATCTGTGCAAATTCTCTCAGTATATTCGGCACCAGGATTCTTCCCTGTTTATCAACTTCCACTTCTGCTGCTCCTGCCAGAAAAAATCTTGCAAACTGTCTGGCTTCTTTATTGGTAAGAGGCAGTGATTTCAGTTTTTCCTCGAATGCGTTCCACTCCTTGTTGTCATACACAAACAGACAGCCGTCGAGTCCTTTGGTCACCACGAAGGTGTCACCCAATGCTTCCCTGAACTTCGAGGGGACGATCAGCCTGCCTTTTGCATCGATTGTGTGATTGTATTCTCCCATAAACATCATCAATCACCTGCCCTAAGTGTCTGCCGCAGCTAACCGCCATCATCCATACACCTTCCGCCATCCAAGTGGTCTGCCACGGAATCATAGATGCAACAGAAAAATTGGTTTATATCCACCACTTTATTCCACTTTGCACCACTTTCCACCACTTTGATACCAATTTTATACTAAACAGGGTCATAATGCAAGGAAATTATTAAGAAATTCTTTAGACAAATAGAGTCAAAAAAAGAACCTTGCAGACCGTTTCCGACCTGTAAGGTTCTTTTTTTCATTGATCATATTGTTGCTATTTCATAAGATTGTATTATTGCTATTTCATAAATATCTTCGTAAATATCACGTTCATCCCCTGCAATACCCTCTACTCACCTTCCTGCATATCCGGCATCTCATCCGCCGTCAGGCCTCTTTTCTTCAGCCGGATACGCACCGCAAGATCGGCGATCAAAGCTGCCACAAAAAGTACGGCGGCCAGCACCTGCGATACGGCTATCGTTGTGTGCGGAATGAAAAGGGTGTCTGTCCTGATCCCCTCGATCCAGGCTCTGCCAAGTCCATAGCCGCCCAGATACAAAAGCCACATTTCTCCCTGGAATTTCTTGTGCTGCCGGTACACCAGCATGAAAAGAAGAAGCGCAAGATTCCACAACCCTTCGTATAGGAAAGTAGGGTGTACCTGGATGTAATTGGTACCCTCTATAATATGGCTGGCGATACTCTCGGAGATATCACTGCTTCTGACCGCATCGATGGGCAGCCGCATGGCCAGCAGGCTGTCTGTATACTCGCCGAACACTTCCCGGTTCATGAAGTTCCCCCATCGTCCGATGATCTGCCCGAGCACCAAAGCCGGCACACAGATATCCGCGATCTGTAAAAACTTCTGCTTCTTCACCCTGCAATACACCCACAGCGTGATAAAAGCCGCGATCACCGCGCCGTAAATGGCCAATCCGCCTTTGCGCGTGTTAAAGATGCTGAGCAGATCGTCCTGATAAAGATCCCAACGGAAGATGACATAGTAAATCCTCGCTCCGATGATGGAAAAAATGATCGCATAGATCGCAAAATCCCAGATCAGATCCGGATTCAACTGCTCTTTCTTCGCAATGTGCGCCGCCAGCAGGATCCCACAAAAGATACCCAGACCGATGATCACCCCATAGAAAGCGATACTAAACCCGAAGATGCTAAAACTCCGCGGCACATTCCTTAAATAAATTCCAAGATGCGGAAACGCAATGTCCGCCACATCCATGATATCCTGCATGATCAACCTGACTCCTTCCCTGCATGCAACTTATGCTGCATCGGCTCCAAAAGGCCGCGCGCCAGTCATTAAACGAAACCGCATGCAGCCATGCAACACCCATGCAGCCTCTTCAAACAGCAACACGCTAAACATTAAACCGGAACAAGATCACGTCTCCGTCCTGCACCACATACTCTTTGCCTTCCATGCCTACCAGGCCCTTCTCTCTGGCTGCTGCAAGGGATCCCTGCTCCAGCAGATCCTTATAGTTGACCACCTCTGCCTTGATAAAGCCCCGCTCAAAGTCCGTATGTATCTTACCCGCCGCCTGCGGCGCCTTCGTACCGATCTTGATCGTCCATGCTCTTGTCTCATCCTCCCCGGCCGTAAGGAAACTCATCAGGCCCAAGATATGATAGCTTGCCTTGATCAGCTTCTGCAGACCGGACTCCGATAATCCCAGATCCTCCAGAAACATGGCCGTCTCTTCCTCATCAAGCTCGGCGATCTCCTGCTCGATCTGAGCGCAGATCACGAACACTTCGCTGTCATTTTCCGCCGCAAATTCCTTGACCCGTTTTACACCATCATTGCCGGCGCCATCATCTGTCAAATCTTCCTCCGCCACATTGGCCGCAAAGATCACCGGTTTATAAGTCAACAGGTTGTAAGAAGCAAGAAGAGCTGCCTCGTCTTCATCCTCCGTCTCATAACACTTCGCCAGCTGTCCGTTCTCCAAATGCGCTTTCAACTTCTCCAAAAGTGCCGCCTCCTTGGCAAGCGTCTTGTCCATCTTGGCCGCCTTACCGGTCTTGGCGATCCTGCGCTCCAGGATCTCCAGATCAGAGAATATCAATTCCAGATTAATCGTCTCAATATCCCGCATCGGATCGATGGCCCCGTCCACATGCACGATATTGCTGTCCTCAAAACAACGCACCACATGCACAATAGCGTCCACTTCCCGGATATTGCTCAAGAACTGATTGCCCAGTCCTTCCCCCTTCGATGCGCCCTTTACAAGCCCGGCGATATCCACGAATTCGATGGTGGCAGGCGTCACCTTCTTCGACTGGTACATATCTCCCAGCAGCTTCAGTCTTTCGTCCGGCACAGCCACAATGCCGATATTCGGATCGATCGTACAGAACGGATAATTGGCCGATTCCGCTCCCGCTTTCGTCAAAGAATTAAAAAGTGTGCTCTTACCCACGTTTGGAAGTCCAACGATGCCTAGTTTCATTTTACTCTATATCCTCCTTAAAAAGCTTGATTTTATGGGGTTTCTGAAATTTTCCGCCTCTCACCGCACCAATTCCGCACCATTTTGGCATTGAAATATGTAGCGGTCTATCGTTGTTTTTATACAAACAGATGTTTTTTCATCAACCATTCAATTATTGAAAAAGAGTCCAACACGATTTTATATTATATCATGCCAGACTCTTTTTCATCAACAATATTTTGAAAACTATTCGGCTAATGTCGGGATTTCTGGGGTTCCTTTGTAAAGTACAAAGGGGCATCCGGACTACTTGAGCATCGCATCAATCCCCGTCACTGTTAAAGCAGACCTCATCAAGCATCCTGTTATAGACCAGCAAGGCTCAAAAGTAAATTATATCATCATCACAATTACTAATATTGCTGTGCTGAAGTCTTGTCGCAGTATATCTCTTTTGACTTCCAGCCATATTTCATTCCTTTAGGAAAGCTAAAAAATCCCGGTTGCTTTCCGTGATTTCTTCCATCACTATAGTAAACATCCAGAATCCCTTTCAACAGGAATTGCAAGCCAAGATGCTCCTGCTCCCGATGGATATACATCTGATACTCTGCCCGTTCATTATTCCTTATATTTTTTAATTGTGTCCCTGGTTTATGGCACTTATGTATTGTCCATTCTGACAGATTACCGACAAAACATGGCAGTTCCTCATAACAGACCGGTCTTTGTACAAAAGCATTGTTGATTTCTTTTTCTATCAAGTTAGCACGTGTCTTATTCATCTTGCCATATTCATCATCCATACCTACCAAAGCAAGAAACGGACCTTTCCTCCCTTTCAGCGAGCACAATTTCGCCACCCGCTTCAACGCTTCAATTTCTCCTTTAATTTCTCCTTTACGCAGAGTCTTCTTAACCGATATGACTCCCAACACTCCCTCCGGCAAAACTACGGCGGTATCTTCGAATCTCTGATAAACTGGATAATTCTGCACATCATATATGATCAAATCCAACTGTGATGAATGCAGATCCTCGTCCTTTTTTCTTGCTTTTCCAGACATGTCGCTTTCCACTCCCGCACGCAGAATGAATCCTGTTAAAATCTCAATCCCCGTCGGCAGAAATTTCTTTAACATCTCTTTCAGAATACTCTCAATATAGCGTCCGTCTTCGCCTCTGTGCGCCGCCCCTTTTCCTTTAGATGCCGGAATCAGCGTTTCAAACTGTCTGTATTTTTCCAAAAACGACTTCACTTCATATGACCAATACTTTTCAAGACGCTTACCACCCATATGCTCTACTCCCCTACTATTTTGGATTCATATTTCTCCAATTCCTCCAACAATATCTCAATATGCTTTAAAAAACGCACAATCTTCTTATCTACGTCCTTTACGCCGTCTCCCGTCTGTAATACAGCAATCAGCCAGGAACGATATCCGCAAAGGTATTGGATCAGTCTGGCTATTGAACTGAAAACTATTTTTTCAGAATTTTTTTGCAACTCAAGGTTGTTCAAACCATTCAGCATATTCTGCAAAGCGCTCTCCCTGTCGGGCGCATCAGGGGACGGGATAAGGTTTCGGTCTATCCTGTATTCTTCTACGTTCTTGTCCCGGCAAAAATACAGGATCCGTCGAATATTTTGCAGTTTTTTTCTGGATAAATGCAACTTTCTATCTAAAACATAACCGTTTAGCACTACTTTATCTTTTCCTATGACCGTTTTCCACTTATTGAGCCAAAACCCATTTTCCCTTAAAATTCTTCTTACCATGCGAAGAAAATTCAGATTCTCTTTGAAGTCGAAGCAATTAGAACTAAAAAGCATATCGTCGGCATACCGGGTATAACAGATCACCATTCTTTCTCCCTGTTCCAATTCCAAATCGTGATTGTGTCTACGCCCCTCTTCAATCGTCTGGCAATATTTTAAGATTCTTTGATCGATCCTGCGGAAGAGAACGTTAGAAAGCACCGGCGAAGTACAGATTCCCTGCGGCAATTCATCATGCAATGTACACAATTCTTTAACAACAAAATATGCCTCTTCATTTTCAATATGCTCATGCAACACAGTATCCAACAATTCTAAGGAAAAAGAAGAAAAGAAGTTTTCAATATCCAGCCTCATAAAAAAAGAATTTCCAAGATGCGGTTCCAAAAAAGTCTGATAATTTTTCCCTTTTACAAAACCGTGTGCCGGGGTGGCAATCTGAAGTTTACACAAAAAATTCCGATACAGGTTTTTCTGCACCTGTATCAGTTTCATGCCTCCATTATTTTTCGCCGGCGTATGAATCTCCCTCATTCCGTTCTTTTTGGGTATTTCAAAAGATTCATATAACGAGTCTTTATTCTCTATAAGCGACTTGATATCCTCCTGCCGGCTTCTCACTATTATATTAAGGAAATATTGATAATCATAGATTTTCATCATTTGTCAAAAAAGAGCAAGCACACCTTAAAATTTCCATCAGGGAACTATGCAGTCCGTAGTCCGTAGGACTACGGACGCACGAAAACATACGTTAACGATTGCGCTAATTTAATTACCAAAGTTACATGTATCCCATGGGTTAACCGAACATAGCGTCTCATGAGTTTGCGGTATAACGTTACACACAAAATTACTGCTTGCTCTTATGCTAGTTTACCACTATTTTTCTCTATTGTCATCTCTAATTTGTGACATAAATTATATAATTCTTTAAAATCCATCTCCACCCGTCTTCTAATAAGTTCCTTATGGTTTCTCTTTTCTATCCATTTGCGAAACTGCTGGAAGTTATGCACATCCGCATCATTATCTATTCTCTTCACTGTTTCCAGAAAATAATACTCCAGCCATTTACTTACCCACCCGCTTGTCTTTTTTACCATGTTCATCTTTTTCAAAAGCTCATCATATATTTTTGCATTCTCTTCCTTAATTTTCTTTTTTGTAAGAAGATAATCACTTTTTCCACAAAAGATCAACCGCATATAATTCAACTGCTGATTTCTGTCTATTTTAAAAAAAGGATACTCCTCCAGCATCTGCACAAAATCAAAAAGGTATTTACTTTCTCGTGTAAATTCAGTAAAAACCCCCAGATTATCTATAGTGATAAGCGCCCCCTCTACCGTATTCCGCCATAAATGCACACTGTAATTCTCATAATACTCTATAATGAGATCCAATAGAATTATAAAATTTCCATCTTCACAGCTGAAAAACGGATACCGAAAAAAGAAATTACATTTTTCACACATACTCTTAATACGCTTTCTAAGATATAACGTATCTCTTCTTTTTTTCCCATAATGATAAATCTCTTTTTCAATCGGATAATCTCCTTTTAGCTCTTTAAAATCAAATCTATTCTGACCGTCTTTTTTCATTAAAACCTTATCCATATCCATAACGCAAAAACCGGGTACCTGATAATTCCTTTTCCCTGGCACAGTCAGATTATAAATAACATGATTGCTCATACCGCTGACGATTTCCACTTCCTTTAACCACGGAAATACCAGTTTGAGATATTGATTCCTGAATAACTCCAACTCAGTTTCACCCTCAACATTCAATACCATTCTGGAAAAGCAGCTATTCGTATAGGCCTCCGTAATAACTACCCTTTCTCTGGCATCTTCTTTTGCCAAAGAACGCACACGCTTTATTTTCGTATACTTTCCTCTTAATGCGATATGATAAACAGAGGAATTTTCTTCCTCTGACTCCAACAATGCTTTCACGCATCTCGATGAATGTGTCGCCATTAAGGACTGTATATTATCTGAAATCTCAAAAATTTTATCAAGCAAGGAATCTATCAGCAAACAATGAAGACTGATCTCCGGTTCATCAAGTACAATAATCGGTTCTTTTAGTTTATAGCGCCTCAGCATATATAAAATATCCATCAAAAAAACCGTATAATTATACGCATTTGTTCCATTAGAACATTCTTTCAGACTACGCTCTCCAAATTGAAATATCTGTCCTCCCACTACGATTTTAGCAACCACTTCCCCAAGTTGTCTTGATGTCAACTTCTTTACATTAATGTTTTTTTCTTCTAACAATCTACCCAGATGCTCCAAGCGGTTGTTTGTGGATGCATAGTCGTCTTTGATTTTGTTCTTTATATCATTTTGCAGTTTTTCGGAATCCTCATTGCGCAACTTCACAAGATCCCCGATCAATTCCCAAAGATTTCTCCAGTCTGTAAGCATGATCTGACGAGAATCAACAACATATAACGGAAAAAGGAACGAAATGATCTGACGGATATTATAGTTCTGGTTCCACATAGTCCGTTTTTCTTTTCTTTTTATCATTTCCAAAATAACTTCATCATTCTTGGCAATTGCTAATATTTTCCGATAGTAATTCTCATATTCATTAGACTCAACATTCTGATTATGCTGCACTTTTTTCAAGATATTCTTCAAATCATAGGTAACCCTGATACACACTTCGTTCCGCAGTGGATTGTTAGCATCAAAAATATTCTCTTCCCTCTGTTCTGTGGTCAAATTTTTGTAAAACAAATTCAATGCCGAAAGAATATTAGATTTTCCGCTTCCATTCGCCCCTATAAAAGCCGTTATTTGTTCAGCCTCTAACTTCATATCATCTATAGAACGATAACCTTTTATTTCCAGTCTTTTTATTGCCATATATACCTCCATCCGCATCCACACTTGAGTGCATTAAGCACAGATGGCAGATTTTTCTGTAAATTATTCATCTGATACCATAACTTTTTTTACACTTTTTCTTTTGTAATTTCCAATGGACCCACGGCCAACGTCTTCCCTAAAGGCGCCGATACTTTCATAATTGTATCCACCTGCGGACCGGTGGTACCCTTTTCCATTCTTGCAATGACAGGCTGTTTCACCTCGCTTAATTCTTCCAGCTTTTCTGACTTATCCCCTTTTCCTGCTTTAAGCGTTTAAGAATTTCCGATAGTACCAAAATGATAGGAAGGGGCTATCGGTTAATACCGATTTTAGCCCCTGACTTCGTGTCCGATAAACCTTTCTGACTGAATCATAAGACTTATTGTACCGTTATACTATAACTCACTTTTATCTTTCCACACTTTGCCGTTACCGTCGTACTTCCCGGTTTCAAAGCAGTTACCTTACCAAATGAATCAACCTTTACAATTTTTTTGTCTCCGCTTGACCATGTCACCTTTGAATTTTCAATACAATCCATGTTACTGTCAAATACGGTTGCCATCAGTGTGGTAGAAGCATTTGGCGACAGAGTATCTCTCCCTGTGATAACCATACTATCAGGAGTACCGTAGATTTTTATTTTGATTTCCGCCTCGGCTTTATATCCGTCCTGAGCAGATGCCCTCAGATATATTGTTCCCGACGATACAGCTTTTACCACCCCTTTACTGCTAACAGTAGCGATCGCATCCGGATTTGGAACGTTATCGTCAAAAGCATCATATGCTTTTGTGATCATCCAGTCAACTTTCTTATTATTCACTGTTTTAGGCAAAACAGTAACTTTATAAGTTGATGACTTCCCGACTGTCAAAACTGCACTTCCCACAATATTGATATCTTCTGCCGGCTGTACCACCTTAACTTTTATCGTTGCCCTTTTTCCTGCATAAGAAGCTGTGATCTGGGCTGAGCCTTTCTTATGAGCAGTAATGATTCCATTTGTAATGTCGGCAACTCCGGGATTACTGCTTTTCCATACAATATAAGAGTCGTTCATCTCTTGACTGTTTTGGTCAAACAAATTGTATTCAATTTTTTTACTTTTTCCCAATGCGATCGTCAGATTGGATTCCGAAAGTTCTATAGCGCCTGCTTCCTTCGTAATGATCACCGTTTTTGTATCATGCGCATCATATCCATCCTTCGCTTTAATGCGTATAGTCACTTTTCCTTCAGCCACCGCCTTTAGCGTTCCGTTTTCTATCGTCGCTATTCTGGATGTGTCCTCTTGCGGATCACCGTTTACATCATAAGCCTGTATGATTTCCCAATCCACCTTCTTTATATTTGCCGTAGTGGGAGAATAGATTGCCTTGTAGTTTTCCTTGTTCCCAACTGCAACAGCTGAGGCACCGGAAATCGTTACAGATGAAACAGGTTGCACCACTTTGATCTTGTAAGTGACCGATTTTCCGCCATATGATGCCTTCACTTTAGCAGTGCCTTTCGCATTTGCATAAATAACATTACTTCCATCGTAGCTTGCACGACTCGCTACCGAAGCCACTTTAGAACTGCTCGATGTATAAGTTACCGCCCCCTTTATAATGTCACCATATTTGTCCTTAGTCAAAGTTTTAAGCAATATTGAACTTCCCACAGTTACGGTCTGACTTTTCGACGTTACATTGCTCCACTCGATACTTTTCACAGGTTCAGAAATATCAATGCGCTTAGTTGTGTAGGCTCCGCCTCCGTCGCTGGCCGATGCTCTTACATATACATACCCCGCCGCATATGCTGAAAGCTTTCCGTTTCTCGTTATAGTAGCTATTTTTGATGCAGACACCCTATCGCCGTTTGCATCAAAAGCACTGTATACCGACCAAGAAACCTTCTTATTATATGCCTTATTAGCAGGTTTGGCTTTCAATATAGTATTACGTCCCACTGTCAGATAATCACTTCCGCTTATACTGATATTTTCTGCATATTCCCTCACTTCTATTTTGAACTTAACGGATTTACCGTCATAAGACCCCGTCATTGTCGCCGTACCGCTCTTCTTAAGATGCGCATAGTAACCGGACACGCTAACTACACTACTATTACTGCTTTTCCATTTTACAGCATATTTACTTACGGATGGAATGTTAATATAATTGGTCAAATTCGTACTTGTGTTTTTGTATCCATACAACTTCTTATATCTTGCCGCTATCTTACTGACTCTTTTGGTCACATCGACATTATAATATCCTATTTTCCCGCTTCCATCCCTGGATTTGGCCGTGATCTCCGCCGAACCGACACGGTGGGCGGTAACAACTCCGCTACTGTTTACCGAGGCCACACTATTATCCGAAGATTCCCACTTTACTTTGCTATCATTGGGCGTATTTCCCCTGTACCCTGTTACCTTTGCCTTAAGTTTGATCGTCTTTCCAATCGGTATATAACTGTTCCCTGAACTATTGGTCACGGTAATAGAACTTACAGGAACCTGCACTTCCAGCGGAATCGTAGTCTTATATACTCCAACCTGAGCTGTTAACTGCGTACTTCCTTTTTTATCGGCAGTTACTACTATATCATCTACCTTTGCAATCTTGGAATTTGAAACCGTCCACGTAACATTCGGCAATTCCACCGCTTTGCCGTTGACTGTTACCCCCTGCGCACGTAATGTTTCTACATCAGAAGGCCTCATTTTAAGCACACCATCCGCCACATTATCAGATAATATCGTTATACTATCCAAAGCAATGTCATTAAGTTAATAGCGAACTGTCTGAAATGGTTAGATTCTTATTATGA
>CAJUQJ010000016.1 GCA_910588215.1 uncultured Lachnospiraceae bacterium | reverse complement strand
AGCCGGATGCGGAAAGCAAAGAAACAGTTAAAGGAAAAATTGGAGGCGATAGGATATGACAGATGAAAAATTGAATCAAATCTTAAAGCAGGCCCTTGCTCCTGAAATAAGTGACAGAGAAATCCGGATACATAGAAGGAGGAAGGATAAAGTGAATAAATTGGGTAAAATAGGAAAAGGTGCTGCTGCGGCAGTGGCAGCCGTGGTCATCGGAGTTTGCGGATTGGGATATTTCAACCCTGTGCTGGCGGCTAAAATCCCGCTGGTCGGGAAAATTTTTGAAAAGATCGAGGATGATGTCACATATTCCGGAGATTACACGGAAAAGGGAACAGTCCTGACAAATGAGGACCATGCTGGCAGTTTGGATACAGTGGATTATACCGTATCTGACAAAGGAATCACCCTCACTGCATCAGAAGTCTATTGTGATGGATATTCCATATTCCTAACGGTAAATATTGAATCGGAAGATGCAGATTTCACACACATTCCCAAACATTATACTGGTATGAATGTGGCAGATGACCGGACAGCCGCAGGATTCTATATAGACGGAACATGGAGTGTGGATGGAAGTTCACCAGAATGGCTGGAAAACAGGTTTGAGGGAGAGGCGGTCGACAGCCACACCTTTGCGGGCATGCTGAAGATAGATCTTGCAAAGGAACATACAGGCAGCGGCGAACTCAACTTAAATGTAAGCGGCCTTGGTCATGATGATGACAGGATGCTCGATGCCGAGGAGATAACGGCATCTCACTGGACGGATGGCAGTTGGAATATTGTCGTTCCGTTTGAGGTAAACGGATCGGATGTAAGGACAATTGAAGTGGGTGAAAAAAAGGGGAATATTACACTTGAAGATGTAGTGGTATCTCCGTATCAGGTAATCGTCCATGCGACAACACCAGGAGAGCAGAGAGAGTTGACGGATGACAGGAGGGAAAAACTGCTTTCCAAAGATCCTGATATGACGGATGCGGAGATGTTTGAACTTCTTGGGTGGTCTTATGAACCCTGCCAGACGATCTGTTTTGATCAGGATGGAGAAATGCTTTATCCGGGTATGGAAATAGCAGGCGCAGCTACATTTGCCGTTCAGGGCAAAGAGATTAAAACGCTGTATGTCTTCATTTTTGACAATTTTGATGACTGGATACAGATGGAGCAGGAAGGCATGAACAGTAGTGTCGCAGATAAGGCTGTCATTGCCAAGGAAATTCATGTAGAGTAAATGGATAGATGCAGAAAGATATGTGTTATGTGAAGCTGAGGCAAAGTTGATATTCAACGCCTCAGCTTTTTTGTGTCTCAGCGGGATTCCTTTTCAGTAGTAGAGGCTAAGGGGTGTATATTGTTAATTTTTGTTTACTATCTTTATAGTATAATCACGTATTTGTCTGTGAGGGAGGGAGGACGGGATGGGCATGGTGGACCATTCCGTCATGGAATTATAGTGATTTTATACAAAAACGAGGTGCAAATCACGGTCGAATCCATGATAGATTTTGGTTATAATGACAAAAAGAGGGGAGAAATTAAAAAAAGTTGAATTTCCTATTGCATAGTGAAACTATAGAATGTATAATAAAAAAAGTTTAAGAAGTTGGGGAAAATATGCAAAAACAACAAATGTCAGTTTTTGGAAAGGGGGAAAAACGTGAATTCCAAAAAAAGAAACAAGTATGCATACTTCTACATAACACCATTTTTTATAGTTTTTTTAATATTTAGCCTGTTTCCGATCCTATATTCCTTTGTGCTCAGCTTTTGCGATATGGATGTGCTCTCAGGCAGGTTTACTTTTGTAGGGATGCGTAACTATCAGAGACTTTTTGAATCGGGGTACTTCTTTAAATCCATAGGCAATACGCTGCTGATCTGGATCATGTCCATCATCCCGCAGCTTAGCATTGCTTTTGTCCTGGCGCTTATCTTGAGCAACAAATGGTTTAGAGGCAGATTCCTTTTGAGGAATATTTATTACTTCCCGAATCTGGTAACGCCTGTAACGATCGGACTTTTGTTCGGAGCCATGTTCTCTTATCCGGGCGGTGCAGTCAACAATATCATAACTATGCTGGGCCTGGAGGCAGTAGATTTCCAGAATAACCAGATGCTGGCCAGAATGGTCATCGCCATCGCCATATGCTGGAAGAATTTCGGCTTTAACATTATTTATTTTACGGCGGGCATCAACTCGATTTCCGATGATGTGTTGGAAGCGGCGGAGGTGGACGGGGCATCTAACTGGCAGAAGATCACCAGGATTACGTTACCGCTCATGAGGCCGATCTTGATCTATGTACTGGTAACTTCCGTCATCGGTGGTCTGCAGATGTTCGATGAATCTCATCTGGTATTTAAGAGCGTGCCCGGTGATGCTACGGTCACTATGGTGAAATACTTATATGATTCTGCTTTTGAGCGGTTCCAGTTTGGTTACGCGGCTGCGGTGGCATATGGTATTTTTGTGATCATCATCATAGCGAGTGTGTTCTCACTACTGGTAACGAAGGAAAAGAAGGATGATTATGGTGAGAAGAAAGGCAGAAAGGGGGCAGGAAAATGACGGACAAGGCTTTAACGGCATCGAAGATGAAAAAATATGCGGCACGGATCGTGGTGTACCTTTTTGCCATTGCGGTTGCGGTCACGGCCTTCTATCCCTTTTTCGTAATGATCATATCCGCGACACATGACAATTATAACATTGTGGCGAAGATCAATGTGCTTCCGGGAAACCAGCTGGCGGTCAACTATGCCAGGTTAACGCAGAATATAGAACTTTACAGGGGTATTTTTAACAGCGTGATCCTGGCTGTCGCGGTAACGGCGGTGCAGAACTATTTTACAGCCATGGCGGCATATGCCTTTTCCAAGTTTGAATTCAAGGGCAAGAATGTACTCTTTGGTGTGGTCATGGTGGCCATGATGCTGCCGGGACAGCTGGGTATTATCGGTTTTTATAAGGAGATTCAGGCGTTGAATCTGTTGAACAGTTATTTTACCCTGATCGTACCGACGATCGCCAACTGCTTTGCCGTATTTTTCTATAAGCAGTATCTGGATGGCGGGCTGCCCAATGAACTTTTGGAAGCGGCGGTGGTAGACGGATGCGGGGAGCTGAAGATCTTCCATAGGATCGTGATTCCGCTGATGGTGCCGGCGCTGGTGACGCAGGGTGTTATGACCTTTATCGGAAACTGGAACAGTTATCTGACGCCGTTGATCATTCTGAATGATAAGAAGAAAATGACGCTGCCGCTGATGATCGCGACCGTTCGGGATTCCACTCATGCAGATTACGGCGCGCAGTATGTGGGCATGCTGGTGTCTGTCATTCCCATGGTCATTGTATTCTGTTTCGCATCAAGGATCATTATGGAGAAAATCTCCATTGGCGCGGCGGTCAAGGGCTGATCATAGACCGGATTTGTATGACTTTGGACAAAACTGTTAGTGCTATTTCTCAGCAAGGGCTGATAAATATAAAAATTTTAAGGAGGAAAAGCAACATGAAAAAGAAACTTGTTTCCATTTTATTAGGTGCGGCTATGGTAGTGGCAACACTTGGCGGCTGTGGTTCTGAGCCGGCGACAACACCCACGGAGGGAACAGAGGCGGCAGAAACAGATACGACAGAGCCGGAGGCAGAGGAACCTGCGCAGGAAGACGCTGCAGAGACGGAGGAATCCGCAGATACAGAGACGGCACAAGCGACGGATCCTGCCGACGTTACCGGAGAATTTACATACTGGACCTATACGGACAGTGCAAATAATCTGGTGAATGAGTTCAATAAGGTATATCCCAATGTAAACATCAATCTTCAGGTGTTTGGCGGTGACGAATACAAGACAAAGATCTTAACGGCGCTTCAGAGCGGTACGGACGTGCCTGATGTGTTCGATCTGGAAGAGGGCTATATCTATGAATTCCTGGACAGCGAACTGATCGCAGACCTGTCCTATATCAACATCGAGGAGATCGTTAAGGATTTCTACGGTTTCCAGGTGGCGCAGATGAAGGATACATCGGGCGCGTTTAAGTGCCTCAACTTTCAGTCCTCTCCTGTTGCGATCTGGTATTTGAAGGATGCCTGCGAGGAATGGCTGGGAACCAGCGATCCGGCTGAGATCTCAGCAATGCTTTCCGACTGGGACAGCATAATTGCCAAGGGAGAAGAAGTATACGAGGCTTCCGGCGGTGCCGTGCAGCTTTGGCCTAACCTGGGTGAAATGCCTAAAGTGGTTGCGTTCTCCAACGATCCTTTGATCTCTGCTGACGGCAAGATGACGATCAGCGATGACTGGACCAATCTGATCGATGCGATGAGAACGATGTATGACAGTACTGCAAATGCGGAACTTGGCTCCTGGGGATCCGAATGGGCGGCAGCATGGAATGAAGGCAAACTGCTGTTCAGAGTAATGCCCTGCTGGGATTTCTTCACCGACTGGGAGATGAACAAGGGTAATGTAGGGGTAGCGGCTCCGTTCCTGGCTTCCTATGAAGGTGCGACTGGTATCTGTGTATACAACAATTCCGAGAAGAAGGATGTGGCAGGCGAGTTCTTAAAGTTTGTGGCGTCTGATGAGTTCCAGAAGATCAATCTGGAATCCTATAACCAGATTCCGGCAAGTAAGAAGGTATGTGACGAGCTGGCAGAAGGCTTTAGTGCGGAAGATTTTGGCGGACAGAATATTCTGGCGACCTACAGTGAGATCTGCGACAAGATCGCGGACATCACACCGAGCAAATATACGCGTCCCAGCATCAATGAATTCGGCAAAGCAGCTGGCGAGGGCGTAAAGGCCGGTCAGGACAACGACACCATTATTGAAAACTTCAAGTCGGCGATCAAGGATAAGTATCCGGAAGTAGTGATGGACTAATCCGGTAAGGATTACATGGAAGTACCGTAAATACGCCGGAAAGCAACTTGCTTTCCGGCGTACTTTGTAAGAGGTTTCTTTGAAAGAGGGGAAATATGAGCCGGATCTGTTTGAATGGAGACGATTGGAAGATTAAGGAATTTATAGGGATGGACTGGGTGTGGCGGGATTCCGTTATGCCGGAAACAAAGGATGTACGATGGTGGTATCCGGCCAAGGTGCCCGGCAGCGTACTTTACGATATGTGGCAGGCGGACAGGGTACCGGATCCTTTCTTCGAGTTGAATTCCAGGTTGACGGAATGGGTATCTTCCAGAACCTGGGTATACCGGAAGGAATTTGCAATGCCAAAGGGCTGGGAAGAAGCGCATGTAGAACTTTGCTTTGCGGGGATCGATTATGAGGCGGAAGTCTTTTTGAACGGTCTTTCTCTGGGCCGCCATCGGGGCATGTATGTACCCTGCCGGTTTGACGTAACGGGAAAACTGAAAGACAAAACGAATCTGCTGGCGGTGGTGCTGGAGCCTGCGCCGTTTGAACAGCCTCAGGTGGGTAAGACAAGTCTGGTGCGCACCCATAAATCCCGAATGACCTACTGGTGGGATTTCTGTCCCCGGATGATCCACCAGGGGATCTGGCAGGATGTTTATCTGGAACGGACGGGAGAAAACCGCTTTGAGGACCTGTATGTTTACGCGGAACTCTCAAAGGACTGGCGGACGGCACAGATTCATATGGAAGTCCGGACGCAGGGCATGGCGGAAGGTCTGTTAAGGGGGAACTTCGGAACACATGACTTTGAGACGGGGATAACAGCAGGAAAAGGGGAAGTCCTTTTGCAGATTGATGATCCCAGACTCTGGTGGACCAACGGGGCGGGAGAACCATTTCAATATGAATGCAGGCTGTTTTTGCTGGATCGGGACGGAAAGGTCTCTGACAGCAGGGAATTTCGTTACGGTATCCGGGATATCCGGTTCGTGCCAAACGAAGGCTGTCAGGCGGAAAACGGAAGCTTTACGCTTTGCCTGAACGGCAGACGGCTTTACATAAAAGGCTATAACTGGGTGCCGGCGGATGTCATGTACGGAACCGTGAGGGAAGAGAGGCTGCGTCATCTGATCCGTCTGGCAAAAGAAGCGGGCGTGAATCTGTTCCGGATCTGGGGCGGCGGCCTTATCGAAACGGATCTGTTCTATGAACTTTGTGCCGAGAACGGCATTCTGCTCTGGCAGGAATTTATTCAGTCCAGCTCCGGCATTGACAATAAGACGCCTGAGGAGGAAGCTTACTGCGCGATGATGGAGCGGGAGGCGGAGAGTATCATTAAGGCCAAAAGAAATCACACTGCCCTTGCCGTCTGGTGCGGCGGCAATGAACTGCAGGATGAGAAAGGAATGCCTCTTGACAGTACGGACCCGTTGCTCTCCCGCCTGGAGCGTCAGGTGAAACAGTGGGACAGCAAACGGAAGTGGCTGCCCACGTCTCCTTCCGGCGGCCTGTTTCTAAACAGTATGGAGAATATAAGCAAAGCGCCGGATCGGTTGTTTGATGTACATGGCCCCTGGGAGCATCAGGGTCTAGGCGGACATTGCCTTTTATACAACAGCGGAACTTCCCTGATGGCTTCGGAATTCGGGGTGGAGGGGATGGCCAATGAAGGGGTTTTGGACCGCTGCGTGGCAAAGGAACACCGGCTTCCGGCGAGTAAGGACAATGAGGTCTATTTCCATCGGGGAGCATGGTGGAACAACGAATCCTTGGTGCAGGAGACTTTCGGGGGCCGTCTGACGGAGGCAGAACAGATACGGAAGGCCAGCCAGTTTATGCAGTATGAAGGCTTGAAATATGCGGTGGAGTGCAATATCAGGAGGGCCATGCGAAACAGCGCCTCTCTCCCCTGGCAGTTCAACGAACCTTATCCAAATCTCTTCTGTACTTCGGTGGTGGATTATTACGGCTGGCCAAAACCTGCCTATTATGGCATGAAGAAGGCATACGCCGCCTGTCATGTGACGGCGGCCTTTGACTCCCCTTCCCTGGCAGGCAGGGAGAGTTTCTGGGCGGAGATCTTCGCGGGCGGAATCCGGCCGGAAGGAAAGGACGAGGCAGGCGTGTGCATACAGGCGGTTCTCTTTGATATGCAGGGGAATATCCTGCTCAGAGAGGAAGCAGAAAGAGACGTTCTTCGTGAGACGGCGGAGAAGATCCTGGAGCTGAATTGTCATTTGTCGCAGAGCGGTACGCCGCTTATGCTGCTTCGGCTTTCCCTGCTGGAGCAAGGGGAGATTCTGGCGGAGAATGAATATCTTTTTACGAAGGAGAAAGATTTTGCGCCGGTGTGGGATCTGGAGGAGGCGGTTGTTACTTTTACGTGGAAAGACAAAGGCAGGCTTTTGATGAAAAATACGGGGGATACGGCGGCTCTGTTCGTCTATGTAAGCCGTGAAAGGGAAGAGGGACGGTCGTATTTTTCGGATAATTATCTCACACTGCTGCCAGGCGAAGCAAGGAGCATAGCGTGTGAAGGAAGCGGGGACGGGATAAGTGCGGAAGCGCTGAATATGTCAAGGAAAGTATTGACATAGAGGTTTTGAAAGGAGCGGATTAGAAGATGCAGGTAGTGACCGGTATTGATATAGGAGGAACAAAGTGCGCCATTTCTTTTGCCTGCTTTGGCAGGGAGGGGATCACATTTCTTGATAAGATCAGGATGGAGACGGAGAGGGAGGACTTTGCCCGGGCGGTAAAGGACTTTGTCAGGATAATCCGTTTGAAATTACAGGAGAATCCCAGTTGGCGGCTATGCTCTATCGGCATTTCCTGCGGCGGGCCTCTTGATGCGGAGAAGGGGCTGATTCTATCCCCGCCTAATCTGCCGAAGTGGGAGCGGGCGGATATCTTTACACCGTTGAAGAAGGCTTTCGGGGTGCCGGTGATGCTCCAGAACGACGCAGATGCCTGCGCCCTGGCGGAGTGGAGAATGGGTGCAGGGAAAGGATGTCAGAATATGATCTTCCTGACGTTTGGCACGGGTATGGGAGCGGGTCTGATTCTGAACGGGCGGCTGTATTCCGGCACCAACAATCTGGCGGGAGAGGTGGGCCATATCCGGCTGGAAAAGGATGGGCCGATGGGGTATGGAAAAAGAGGTTCCTTTGAAGGATTCTGCAGTGGAGGAGGCATTGCCGATCTTGGCAGGAGACGCGCCAGGGAAGCTTTGGATAAAGGAAATCCGCCGCTGTTTTGCCAAAGGGAAGAGGAGCTTGCCGATGTTTCCGCCAAATCCATTGCGGAGGCTATGGAACAGGGGGACTTGCTGGCGGCGGAAATCTTTGACACGGTAGGGGAATTCCTGGGAAGAGGACTTTCGCTGCTCATTGATATCTTAAATCCGGAAAGGATCGTGATCGGCAGCATCTATGCCAGACAGAAAGAAGCGCTGGAGAAGAGGATGATGGAGGTCATCGAGGAGGAGGCGCTTAAGGCGTCGGCAGGCGTATGCCGAATCCTGCCGGCTTCTCTGGGGGAACAGATCGGAGACTATGCCGCCGTGTCCGTGGGGATCAAAGCCTATGAAGAACTGTACAGCAACGGCACTGATTTTTGTGTTATGTAAACTGCATTGACGACGATGCGTGTGCAGAAAACAGGAATACAAGATGGTCGATTAATGCGACGTCTCAACATTGTTGAGACAAAAGCAGCGCAGAAATGGAGGAAAACATGAAATTATTAAACGGAATCTGGCAGGTGGGCGGTCCCTGCCTGACGCACTCTTTTGACGCTACGGCATATCTGGTGGAAGGAGACGGAGAATATATCCTGATCGACTGCGGCACGCCTGAGGGGTATGAACAGATTAAAGACAATGTCCGCAGAGTGGGGGTGGATCCTGCAAAGATCACGAAGATATTCGGCACGCACGGACATTATGACCATGTGGGAGCGGCGCATCTCTGGAAAGAAGAATTCGGTGTAAGGCTGTATCTCCACGAGGCGGATGTAAAGCAGGTGGAGGAGGGAGACTCGGAAATGACTTCCGCTGCCATTCTTTACGGTACCAGCTCGACGCCCTGTCAGGTGGACGGTCTGTTAAAGGAAGGAGACCTTTATGAGGCGGAAGGACTGCGGCTGGAAGTGATGCATACGCCGGGCCATACCATGGGTTCTCTTTGCTTTGACGTGACAAGAGACGGTTATCGCCTCCTGATCGCAGGGGACACTCTCTGGGGCGGCTACAGTGCGAAGATCGGCTCCGATGAGACGGCATGGCGCGGCTCTCTGGATAAGATCACGGCAAGGCACTATGATTATTACACTATGGGACATGTGAATGCTCAACTGATAGCGGATGCGGACACAAGATTGAAAGAGGCGAAGATGGCTTTTGCCAATTACTATAATCCCTGGTTCAAGACATTTTTTGAAACGTACCGTTACAATTGAGGCGCCGATGCGACGCGGGAGGATTGGTCGATGAAGAAGAAAAAACTGTATATGATCGGAAATTCCCATATCGATCCGGTCTGGTTCTGGAACTGGGAGGAGGGTATGCAGGAGGTAAAGGCTACATATGCCTCCGCGCTGGAGCGCATGAAGGAGTTTGCGGACTTTAAATTTACCTCTACCTCCACTGCATTTTTTGAATGGATCGAAGGAATTTTGCCCGAAATGTTCGAGGAGATCAGACAGAGGGTAGCGGAAGGCCGCTGGGAGATCACGGGAGGCTGGTTTATCGAGCCGGACTGTATTTTGCCATGCGGAGAGGCTTTCGTGCGGCACGGCCTGTACGGACAGCGGTATTTGCAAAGTCGTTTCGGGAAGATGGCGAGAATCGGTTCCAATGTAGACAGCTTCGGGCATAACCCTGTTCTGCCGCAGATCCTGAAGAAAAGCGGCATGGATTCCTATGTGTTCATGCGGCCCAGACTGGATACGCCGGTATTCACATGGGAGAGCAGTGACGGCAGCCGGGTGAATGCCATCTGCCTTCCGGCGGAGTACACCACCTGGTTTCATGAGCCGACGGTGCGAAACGTGGAACTTACCATAGAGAGGACGAAGGATCATGACCGGATGGTATGCTGTTACGGGGTGGGGAATCATGGCGGTGGTCCCACCATCGAGAATATCAACACCATTCATGCTCTGCAGGAATCCATGGAGGAAGTCACAATTACCTTTGCAGGCTACGGAGAATTTCTGCAGGATATCGACGGGGAGCAGCTTCCGTTGCTGACGGGTCCCTTTGAACAGATCAATCAGGGGTGTTATTCCATTGATTCCCTGTTCAAGCAGAAAAACCGGCAGGCGGAAAAGAGGCTGATGGAAGCGGATATCCTGATGAGTATGGCCAGCGATATCGGTGGCGGCGTTTTCATGAAAGAGACAGAGGAAATGGAGCGCCTCTGGAAAGTGATCCTCTTCAACGAGTTCCATGATACCATGGGCGGCACGGTCATCAAATCCGCAAGGGATGAGGCCATCATGCAGATTTCCGGGGTCTGTGCCCGGGCGGGAGAGATCAAGGCGCTGGCCATACAGCATATGGTGAATGCCCAGGATACAAGGGGCCGGGGATTTCCTCTGTTCCTGTTTCATACGGGCAGTATGCCTTACGAGGATTATGTGGAGGTGGAACTGGAGTGGTTCTGTCAGAGTCCTTTAAAGTTACTGGATCCTGAGGGCAGGGAGGTGCCTTACCAGAGGATTCACACCGATGCCAAGGTACGGCATACGACTTTAGGGGGAAGGCGGCGGTTTGTGTTCCATGCTTCGATCCCTGCCTGTGGGTTTGCCCGGTATCAGGTGCTGAAGGAGGAACCCGATCTGGAATCCACGCCCCGCATGGAGATACTTGATCCGGATGCTTTCAGGTTGGAGAATGACTGTCTGCTGGCGGAGTTTGACAAGGAGACGGGCATGCTTTCTCTGCTCGTGGACAAGGAGACGGGCTATAATGCCCTGACAGCGCCTGCTTCCCTGCGGCTGTATCTGGATGAGCGGGATGCCTGGGGCGGCCTTCAGGGCAGGCGGTATGAGGATCTGCACGTGGACTTTCGTCTGGACTCCATAGAAAAGGTGGAAAGCGGGGAAATTCGGGAGGTAATCCGGGTCCGGCTTTCTTATGAGGATACGAAGCTGGAGCAGCTGTACTCTCTGGGTAAGAAGGAAAAGGAGCTGCGGGTGGAGAATCGGCTTAGATTCAACCACACCTGGCACCTTATGAAGTTCGCTTACCCTGTAGGGGAAGCGGCGGTGGAGACACGGGCGGAAGCAGCCTACGGTATGGTATCGCGTACCATCTGCGATAACGCGGAATACAATATGCAGCGTTTTCTGGACGTGAGCGGCAGCGCGGGATGCGGTCTTGCCATTGCCAATGACGGCAAATACGCTTTTAACATGGAAGAGGGGCGGGTGCAGATCACGGTGGCCAGAAGCGCCATTTACGCCCAGGGTAACAGTCCTGACTGGTGGAATCAGCATGAGACTTACGAATATACGGATATCGGCACGCAGACCTTCCGGCTGGTGTTAAAACCGCATGGAGGCGTTCTGCCGGCAAGAGAACTGCACCGCATAGCGGATAAGGTAAGCGGCGGTTACGATTATCTGGGGGACAGCTCCCATGCGTCTTCGGGAAGAGGAAGACAGGTGGAGGGTAGGTTCTGCCTGGGAAGCGTGGTGGCGGAGAATGTGGCGATCATGCTGGTCAAGAAGGCGGAGGACGACGGAGACTTTGTACTGCGCCTTCTGGAAACAGAAGGAAGGGATACGAGAACGCAGCTGTTCTTCCGGGGAAAGGCTTATGCCATTACCATGGGACATTACGAGATCGCAACGTATAAGATCAGCGGGGACGGCAGCAGGATACAGAAGACAGATCTGCTGGAACTGACAGAGTTTGAGAGAGAGGAAGGTTGAAGGATAATATGAAAAAACTGGCAATTATCCATACCACGCCAGTTACGGTTCCGGCCATAAAGGCATTGGTTTTGGAACGCACGAGTGAGGTGGAGGTCATTAATCTGTTGGATGACAGCATGCTGCCGGAAATCAATCGGGCGGGCTGCATTACGGAGACAGTCAGGGAACGTCTTATTTGCATGATTCGGATGGCGGAGCTGTCGGGCGCTCAGGCCGTGCTGTCTGCATGTTCCTCCATCGGCGGGGCGATGGAGGAAGCGGGAGCGGTGACCAATCTTCCGGTTTATCGGATCGACGGGCCAATGGCGGAGGCGGCGGCAGGATATGAGAGGATCGGCGTGGCGGCCACCCTTTGTTCTACTATTGCGCCGACCACGGAACTGATCAGAAGAAAGGCGGCCGGGGTCGGCAGAGAACCTGCGGTGGAAAGCCTTGTGATCCAGGGCGCCGGGAATCTGCTGGGTGCGGGAAAGGAAGCGGAATACGACGCCCTGGTAAGAAATGAACTGGGAAAGCTGGCCCGGAGTAACGATATCGTAGTGCTGGCCCAGGCTTCTATGGCAAGGGCCATCGCAGGGCTTTCCGAGGAAGAGAAAAGGCGATATCTGACCAGCCCGGTCAGCGGCGTGGAAGCGGTGCTTAGTGAACTGGCAGAATTGTAAATACAGGAGCAGTGCGCGTACTCGGCGGATCGAGTCAAGAGCAGCGCAGAAATGGAGAAAATCATGAAAATCATACCGATTACAGAAATGTTGAAGAGGGCAGAGCAGGGGGGCTATGGCGTGGGTTCCTTTTCCGCCAGGAATACCTATCTGATCGATGCGGTGCTGCAGGCAGCCGAGAATACCGGTTCACCGGTGATCGTGCAGATTTCCGCCAATGAATTTAACTGGTTTCAGGTTAGTGCCAAAGAGTTTGCGGACCGCTTTTATCAGGTGGCGGACCGTTATCAGGTGGAAGCGGTACTGCATCTGGACCACACAAAGGAGCTGTCTATAATCCGGGATGCCATTGACGCAGGATTTACCTCGGTAATGATCGACGCTTCCCAGAAGGAATTTGAGGAAAATATCCGTATCACCAAAGAAGTGACGGACTATGCCCATGCAAAGGGTGTGGCGGTGGAAGCGGAGCTGGGGAAGATCGGCTCTGCCGATAAGGTGGAGACGGACAATGACGAGAGTCTTTACACCGATCCCGCAGAGGCGGAGGAATTTGTGAGACGGACCGGTGTGGATACGCTGGCGGTTTCCATCGGAACAGCCCATGGCGTCTATCCCGTAAAGAATCCGCAGATCGATCTGAATCGTCTGCAGGATATCCGCAGCAGGACAGCGATTCCGCTTGTGCTGCATGGCGGCTCCGGGCTGCCGGCGGAAACGGTGTGGAAGGCTATTACGGTTCCCGGGGGAGGCGTCAGCAAGATC
This sequence comes from uncultured Lachnospiraceae bacterium, assembly GCA_910588215.1. GTDB lineage: Bacteria > Bacillota > Clostridia > Lachnospirales > Lachnospiraceae > UBA3282. Next base: position 57,354 of record CAJUQJ010000016.1, on the reverse strand, counting down.
AATATCGCCACGGATCTGGAGCAGGCATTCTTGGGATCGCTTGGCTGTCAGCGAAAGACCAACGCCGAGATCTGGCGGATGGATCATAGCGCGCTTGCGGCGGCGGCAGAAGAAGTGCGGAAAGTGGTAGAGGAGAAGATTACCTGCTTTGTGCACAGTGCCGGAAAGAGTCTGCAGGGATAACAGAGAAAAAGCGGCCGCCGGAAAGCGTCTGCCCAGGAAAGAACCGGCGAAGAAGAGGAGCGTATGAAAAGGAAAAAGAGAATCGGTGTGGTCGCAGATGATGTGACCGGGGCAAACGATATCGGCATTATGTTTCATAAGGGCGGTTACCGTGCGGCGGTGTTTCCGCTTGGGCTTTTGCAGGCATGTGACTGTGACCTGCGGGAGGAAGCAGAGGGGCTGGAGGTGATCATCATCGATACGGACAGCCGCCTGGACAGACCGGAGGATGCCAGGGAAAAGGTGAGGAAGGCCACGGAACTTTTGATGACGCTGCCCTGCGATATGTATCACAATAAGACCTGTTCCGTCTTCCGGGGCAATATCGGCGCAGAATTTGACGAGATGCAGGATGTGCTGGGCATCTCCTGTTCCATGGTGATCCTGGGATTCCCGGAAAACGGCAGGACCACGGTGGATGGGATCCATTATGTATACGGCAGGAAGCTGGAGGAGTCCCAGTTTCGCAATGACCCCATCCATAAGATGACGACATCTTCTCTGGAGGAGATTCTCCATAGACAGTCAGCGCGTCCGGCAGGACATATCACCTGGCGGGATCTGGACCAGGGGCTGGCCCATGTAATGGAGAAGAAGGAGCGGTTAAAAAAACAGTGCTCCTATGTGATCTTCGATATCAGGGATCAGGAGGATCTAAGGCTGGCGGCACTGGCGGTGGCGGAAGAGAAGAATATCTGCGGCAGTTCCGCCATCGGAGAAGAGCTGCCATGGGCGATCGCACGCCGGCAGAGCGGCAGGGAAGAGCAGACGCTGCTTTTAGCGGGTTCTCTGACAAAGCAGAGTATCGCCCAGATCCGGTACATGAAGGAGAAGGGCTGTCCGGTGCTGGAATTTCCTACGCAGGAGATCTGTGCGGAAGAAGGACTAGGGAAAATGATACAGACATGGACTAAGGCGGCGATGCGGAAGATGCAGGAAAAGGGGATTTGTCTTTTGCATACTGCCAATGCACCGGAAGCCGTTGAGGAGACCAAAAGGCGGGGCGCCGCATGCGGACTATCCGATGAGGCAGTGGGGAAACGAATCTCCGGCGTCATGTGCCGGATCGCTCGCAGCGTGATGGAAGAAAGCGGCTGCAGAAAGCTGGTGGTGGCGGGTGGCGATACTTCTGCGGCGGTAACGGAGGCGCTTAAGATCTACCGCATGGATATGATCAGAGAGATCGAAGCGGGAATTCCCCTGATGCGGGGAAGATCGGCGCTGGGAGATATCGATCTCGTGCTGAAATCGGGAAGTTTTGGCAGCGAAGCCTTCCTGGAAAAGGCGGTGCAGGCAGTGCGAAGACAGGCGGGAGAAGAGCAGGTTGAATAAATTCGTGCATGGAGGAAAGAATGGATCATTTAACACATTTGATAGAGCGTTATCCGGCGCTTGCGCAGATGCGGGGAGCGATAGAGCAGGCGTACAGAATACTGGAAGAATGTTATGAGAATGGCAGCAAGCTGTTAGTCTGTGGAAACGGCGGCAGCGCGGCGGATTCCGACCATATCGTGGGGGAACTGATGAAGGGCTTTTATAAACAGCGGATGCTGCCGGAGGAGGAAAGGAAGCGGTTTGGCGAACAGGGCGAAAAGCTTCAGGGAGCGCTTCCGGCGATTGCGCTGACACAGCACGGAGCTCTTTCCACCGCATTTTTGAACGATGTGGATCCGGCGATGGTGTTCGCTCAACAGGTTTACGGATATGGCCAAGGCGGAGATGTATTCCTGGGACTCAGCACTTCGGGGAACTCTGCGAATGTGGTTCTGGCGGCAAAAGTGGCGGCGGCGAAGGGGATGAAGGTCATCACCATGACGGGAAGAAACGGCGGTAAACTAAAGGAACTGAGTGATGTCTGCATGATCGTTCCGGCTCAGGTGACGGCGGATATTCAGGAGTATCATCTTCCGGTCTATCATACGCTATGCGCCATGTTGGAAGAACATTTCTTCCCGGACGCCTGATGGAAAAGGAGGACATGCTTATGATGCAGGAATACGGAGAACTGCGGGAGCAGCTTTGTGAGATTGGGGCCTTGTTGTATGAGAGAGGGCTGGTCAGTGGTACGGATGGCAATATCAGTGTCAGAGTATCGGAAGATGTCATGCTGATCACGCCGTCGGGCGTGAATAAGAGGGAACTTGTACCGGAACTTTTGATCTGCCAGAAGCTGGACGGAACCGTTATCAGCGGAATGGGAAAATCTTCCCGGGAAGCAAAACTACATGCCGGGATCTATACTGTCAGGCCGGAAATAGGAGCAGTGGTGCACAGCCATCCGGCGGCGGCTACTGCCTTTGCAGTATGTGGGCAGACGCTTCCGAACAACTGTCTTATCGAGGTGCCGACGGTGATCGGCAGGATCAATCTGGCGGGCTATGCCCCGGCCGGCTCCGGAGAGCTGGCGGACAAGGTAAGAATGGCGGCGGAAGACAGCGATGTGATCTTCCTTCAGAATCATGGCATTATCACCTGCGGGAAGGATCTGAAGACGGCTTTTAACAAGATGGACGCGGTGGAGAATGCTGCCCGGACGATCTGTCTGGCGAGACTGCTGGGAGGGATCCGGGAATTCTGAGGGGAAAGAAGGGCGGATGACCGGAAGTCGAAATGACAGGAATAGGGAGATAAGATCAGGAAGTTTCGGAATGGAGGAAACTATAGAATGAAGCAGAAATATCAGGATGAGACTTTGTCTTTTAAAGAACGGGCAAAGGATCTGGTGGATCGGATGACTGTGGAGGAATGCGCCTCCCAGATGCTCTTTGAGGCGGCGAAGATCGAGCGGTTGGGTGTGCAGAGCTTCAACTGGTGGAATGAAGCCTTGCACGGGGCGGCCCGTTCCGGTATGGCTACCGTATTTCCGCAGGCCATCGGTATGGCATCCACGTTTGACGTAGCGCTTTTGGAACGGATCGCTGATGTGGTCAGCACGGAGGGAAGGGCCAAATACAATACCTTCCAGAAATATGAAGATTACGGCATTTATAAAGGGATCACTTTCTGGAGTCCCAATGTGAATATTTTTCGCGATCCCAGATGGGGAAGGGGGCAGGAGACCTACGGTGAAGATCCTTATCTTACGGGAAAGCTGGGTGCGGCTTATGTGCGGGGACTGCAGGGAACGGATGAGCGGTATCTGAAAACCGCCGCCTGCGCCAAGCACTTCGCAGTCCACAGCGGACCGGAGGGGATGCGCCATGAGTTTGACGCGAAAGCGACCATGCAGGATATGGCGGAAACTTATCTGCCGGCTTTCAGGGAACTGGTGGATGCGGGAGTGGAAGGGGTTATGGGTGCATATAACCGTACCAATGGGGAACCCTGCTGCGGCAGTAAAACACTGATGGTGGATCTACTGCGGGAAGCGTGGGGATTTGACGGTTACTTTACCTCTGACTGCTGGGCTATAGCCGATTTCCATCTGCATCACTGTGTTACGGCTACACCAGTGGAGTCCGTGGCGCTTGCCTTGAAGAACGGCTGCGATCTGAATTGTGGTAATACCTATGCTTATATCCTGAAAGCACTGCAAGAAGATAAGATTACGGAGGAAGAGATCCGCAACTCCTGCGTCAGGCTGATGACGACCAGAATGAAACTGGGCATGTTCGATGAAAAAACGCCCTTTGACGAGCTGGATTATACGGTGATCGACTGTGAAGCCCACCGGGCGTTGAATCTGGAGGCGGCAAGAAAATCGCTGGTACTGTTGAAGAATAACGGTATTCTGCCTCTGAAGAAAGAGAAACTGCACAATGTAGCGGTGATCGGCCCCAATGCAGATTCGGTGACACCTTTAAACGGCAATTATCATGGGACGGCCAATGAATATCATACGGTGCTTAAGGGAATCCGGGAAGCGCTGCCGGATGTCAGAGTAAATTATTCCAAAGGCTGTCATCTGTATGAGCACAAGCTGGAGGATCCAGGGTATTCCGGGGATTGTCTGGCGGAAGTCAAGGCGCTGACGGATCTGGCCGACGTGGTGATCCTGGTGGTGGGCATGGACGAGACGATAGAAGGGGAAGAGATCACCGGCAGGGAAGGATTTACCGGCGATAAGAAGGATCTGCTGCTCCCGCAGAGTCAGAGAGACTTGATCAAAACCGTCTGTGCCAGGGAAACGCCTGTCGTTCTGGTGAATATGACGGGCAGCGCGATTGACTTTGAGGAAGGCTGTCAGGCGGATGCGATTATTCAGGCATGGTATCCCGGAGCCATGGGCGGCAGGGCGGTAAGCGATCTGCTCTTCGGGGAATATTCCCCCTCAGGCAAGCTTCCGGTGACTTTCTATAAGAATACCAATGAGCTTCCGGATTTTGAAGATTACAGCATGGAAAACAGAACCTATAAGTTTTTCCGCGGGGAACCCCTTTATCCTTTCGGTTATGGACTTGGCTACACATCCTTTGCCTTTACGGAAATGAAGACAGACAGGCCGAAGTTTGGGCCGGGAGAAGCGGTGACGGTAAGCCTCAAGGTGAAGAACAAGGGAGCCATGGAAGGCGATGAGGTCGTCCAGATCTATGTGCGGGACGAGGAAGCCTCCGTGCGGGTGCCGGTCCATAAGCTCTGCGGCATGAAGCGGGTCACCTTAAAGCCGGGAGAGGAACAGGAGATTTCCGTTACCGTGGAGGGAAGCTGTTTTGCCGTGACCAACGAAAAAGGGGAAACCGTGTATGAACCGGGCCGTTTCACTCTGTTTGCGGGAGGATGTCAGCCGGATGAATACAGCCGGAAACTGAGCGGACAGGAAATTGCCAGCATAGAAGTGGAGATGGAGTGTTACGATTCACGGTCGATGTCAGTTAGTTAAGCCAGTACTCAGCGTCTGCTATTTTATGTTTCTCCTGAGGACCGTTGTAAAACGCCGGTACTTAATGAGGTTTTTCACGAATTTAGTACCGTTGCGTTTGGAATCGAGCGAAAGCGCGTCTGAAGGAGAACTATAAAATGACAGGCGCATCCAGCTAACCTAATGACATTGAGCCGTGAACTGTAACAGTGGAGTCATGCTGACGAAGGCCAAATTTTCATTTTTTGTCCTTTTTTCGCAGAATATGAAGTATAATAAGGCCAAATACTTTTATATTTTTAAGGATAAAAAGGACAAGAGAAAATTATGGCGGAACAGAACAATCAGGTACAACTTAAGAATTATAACAGAAGATCGGTGCTTAACTATATCAGAAAAAATGGGACGGCCACGAAAGCGGGACTTGCCTCCGCAACGGGACTGACCTTTATGGCGATCAAGAAGATCCTGGAAGAACTGGAAAAACTGAATCTGATCAAAGGCGGTCAGCTGGAGTCAACAGGCGGAAGGAGAGCGCTTTCTTACGCCATCAATGAAAATTACCGCTACAGTATCGGCATACATATCAACAAGTTCGTTACCAGGGTAGCGGTCATGAATCTGCGGGGGCAGGTGATCGCGATGGAGAAGCTTTCCATGGACAGAGGATTTTCAGGGCAGAATGAATTCGTGGAAATGTTAAGCCGGTCTGTGGAATGGGTGATCGAACAATCGGGCGTAGAGCATGGTAAGATCCTCGGGATTGGGGTAGGTGTTCCCGGGCCCGTAGATTATGCGGAGGGGGTCATACTGACACCGCCCAACATGCCGATCTTAAACTATCTTCCCCTACGGGAAATTCTGGAGAAGAATACGGGAATTCCGGTCTTTGTGAATAAGGATACCAATGTGATCGCTTTCGGGGAATACTGGTGCGGGGAAGCCCGGGACTGCAGCACACTGGTATATACGGATGTAGATATGGGAATCGGCAGCGGACTCATAATCGACGGCAAACTGAATATCGGCGCGAATGGCATTGCAGGCGAATTTGGCCATATTACGGTGGATATCAACGGGGCCCTGTGCAATTGCGGCAACCGGGGCTGCCTGGAGGCGGTAAGTTCGGGAATTGCGGTAATTAAGGAACTGAGCAGACGACTGGATAAGGAAGAGAAGCATCCTCTATATAAGAAGCGGGAAGACCTGGTGATCGAGGATGTGTTTGAAATGGCGGAAAAGAAAGATATGCTGACCATATCCATTCTGAATCAGTCAGCGTTCTATCTGGGAGTCGCCATCAGTAATCTGATCAATATTCTGGATCCGGAGATCGTGATCCTGGGCGGAATATTGATCCAGAGGTATCCCAGATATTTTGATATTGTAAAGGATGTAGCGGACCAAAGGAAAGTGAAGGGGGCAAGGGAGAACAGGCTGCTGGTCTCCTCCCTGAAAGAAAGCGCAGGTGTGATCGGAGCCGGGGAAGTTGTCGCGGACAACTTTTTCAATAAGCTGGTAAATGAAGTTTTTATGAAAAATTAAATGACAGGAGATAAGATTGAAAATTAAAATTTTCAATCGCGAGATTTGTGTCTGCGTGTTGCTTGCCACAAACTCGTTTATGCGCAAAAAGCAGCGCAGAAATGGAGATAATTATGTTTCAAAGCAGAACAACGATTCAGTGCGAAGATATAGAAATTGTATGGGACAGCGGAATGGTTTTTCTGCTTTCTCCTTGTACGGAAGAGGGGAAAGCGGAAGAATTTACAGTGCATTGTAAGGAAGATACGGCGTTGATCTGTCCGGAGGGACGGATCGATGTGCAGAATCCCTGTTTCGGTCCGCAAAAGTACTATGACGCAAAGGAGGGACTGACTTATGAGATCAGGGTTCCGGACTTTGAAGGGGCGATGGCCATCTACCAGCATAAAGACTGGTGGATCAGGCCTGCCTTTCTGAAACGGCTGTCCGAAACGCCGGACAGAACTCAGCTTTTACTTTTCAAGAAGGAGGATGTTTTCTTCGTGCTGCTTTCGGTCTGCGGGGAGGTTTGCAGGACGGATATGAGCGGGAAGGATGGGGCCGGTCTCCTGATCCGGATGGCTCCGGGAGCGGGGAACAGGAAACGCCTTTCGGACAGCAGTCTTGTGATCGCCGCAGGGAAGGATCCCTATCGCTGTTGTGAAAGGGCCGTGGAGGAAGCTTTACGGTATCAGGGCAAGGAGTCCATGCTTAGAAAGAACAGAAGCTATCCGGAGATGCTTGCGTATTTTGGCTGGTGCAGCTGGGACGCTTTTTATCATCAGGTATCCCATCAGGGGATCCTGGATAAGATGCAGGAATTCCGGGAGAAGGAAGTGCCGGTAAAGTGGGCGCTGATCGACGATGGCTGGCTTTCGGCAGACTATGAAGAGCAGGTTCTGACGGATCTGGATGCAAGGAAGAGTCAGTTTCCGGAAGGGCTTCGCGGTTGCGTTCGGGAACTGAAGGAGAGATACGGTGTCGAGAAAGTCGGGGTCTGGCATGCGGTCATGGGATACTGGAACGGGGTCCGGGAGGGCACGCCTGCACATGCCGCTTTACAGTCAGGACTGTCCCAACTTCCGGATGGAAGACTTCTGCCGGCGCCGTCGGCGGAGCGTGCATTTCTATTTTTTGACCGGTGGCACGATTATTTACGGAATCACTGCGGGATTGATTTCGTGAAGGTGGACGGCCAGAGCGCCATCTCCCTGGCTTACGGCGGCATGAAGACTTACGGGGAGGCCAGCCGGGAGATTCAGAAGGGACTGAACGCTTCTGTAGCCCTTCATTTCGGGAACCATATCATTAACTGTATGGGCATGGCCAGTGAAGATATGTGGAACCGACCCTCCAGCGCCGTCTCCAGAAGCAGTGACGACTTCGTGCCCAATGAAAAGAACGGTTTTCGGGAGCATGTGATCCAGAATGGCTATAACAGTCTACTGCAGGGACAGTTCTACTGGGGCGACTGGGATATGTTCTATACGGATCACAAGGAAAACCGCTGCAATTCCATGCTGCGGGCAGTCAGCGGCGGTCCCGTGTATATCAGCGATAAGGTGGGAGAGACGGATCCGGCCTGGTTATGGCCGCTGATCAGGAAAGACGGCAGGGTGATCCGCTGCGACGGCGTGGGAATGCCCACGGTGGATTGTCTGGTGACAGATCCTCTCACAAGCAGGAAGCCGTTAAAGATCTGGAACCGTTTCGGAGCGCACTATGTGGTGGCAGCTTTCTCGGTCCACAAGGAGGAAGCTCGCTGCGAGGGCGCTTTAAGCGTCATGGATATTCCCGGGCTGTCGGGAGACAAATGGCTGGTCTATCACTGGAACGAACGGAGGATCACCCGTTTGGAGGAAGGCAGTGAAACCGTGGTGAGCCTGGAACCCGGGGGAGCGGAATTGTATCTGCTCCTGCCGGATAGAGCAGTGCAGTTTATCGGTATTCTGGAGAAATATATCGGTCCCGGATGCATGGACAGGCTGTGGGAGAGAGAAGACACGGCAGGGGTTCTTGTAACAGAGTCCGGAACCTTCGGTTTCGTGACAGGAAAGCAGATAAAGCGGGTGCTTGTCAACGGTAAAGGATGGGAGTTTGAGATGATGGCAGACGGCTTGTATGGGGTGAAGATCCCGGAAGAGAACAGTGTAGTGGAGCTGTGTTTTTGAGCATATGGGAACAGGGTGTCAAGGGGTGCGCTTTCGGCTCTTTGATGCCGGAAAGGAAATCAGAAAGGAAAAGGAAATCATGAAGAATAAAATCATGCTGATCACTTATGCGGACAGCTTTGGAAAGAATCTGAAAGAATTGAAAGAGATGGTGGATACTTACTTTAAGAGAGAGATCGGATCCATCCACATACTGCCTTTCTTCCCTTCCTCGGGGGACCGGGGGTTTGCTCCTATGGACTACACGAAAGTGGAAGAGAAGTTCGGGGACTGGGAGGATATCCAGGCCCTTGCAAAGGACTATGAGTTGATGTTTGACTTTATGATCAACCATCTGTCCAGGAGAAGTCCGGAGTTTCTTGATTTTATCGAGAAGCACGATGATTCCGCCTATGCGGACATGTTTCTTCGGTTTCAGAACTTCTGGCCGGGTGGGGAACCCACCGGAGAGCAGGTGGATCTTCTGAACAAGAGAAAGCCTTATGCCCCCTGTGAGGAGATCACCTTTGCGGACGGCACTACGGAAAAGATCTGGTGCACCTTCGACGATGAGCAGATGGATCTTGATCTGAGCAGACAGGTGACATGGGATTATGTGGAAAGGACGCTGCGGTTTTTGATGGATCACGGGCTTTCTCAGCTTCGACTGGATGCTTTTGCCTTTGCCACCAAGAAGATCGATACCACCTGCTTTTTCCTGGAACCTGAGATTTGGGAGATGATGGACAGGATCCAGAAAATATTGGATGAGAAAGGGATTCCCATGCTGCCGGAGATTCATGATCATTACTCCGTGCAGATGAAGATATCGGATCACGGTTACGCGATTTACGATTTCGTGCTGCCGGTGATGGTGCTCCATACCCTCTATACGGGAAGCGGGGCCAGGATGAAACACTGGCTTTCCATCTGCCCCAGGAATCAGCAGACGACGCTTGATACGCACGACGGTCTGGGCACTGTGGATGTGGCGGATCTGTTGAGTCCGGAGGAGCTGCAGGATGTGATCGATCAGACGGAAAGGTACGGAGCCAATTTCAAGTGGGATTACAGTGCAGGTTCCACCGGGAAGAAGATCGTCTATCAGATCAACTGCTCCTACTATTCTGCGGTCGGGGAAGATGACGATGCGTATCTGTTGTCAAGGGCGCTGCAGTTCTTTACGCCGGGCATTCCGCAGGTGTACTATATGGGGCTTTTGGCGGGAGAGAATGACTATGAGCTGATGAGGCGCACCAATTATGACAGAAATATCAGCCGCCATGATTATACGGTGGAGGAAATACGGGAGCGGGTGACAAAGCCTGTGGTGAGGAAGCTGTGCAGATTGATGCAGTTTCGGAATGACTATCCCGTGTTTGACGGAGAAATGACGGTACATGATACGGCGGACGATATCCTGCAGATCTCCTGGCAGGAGGGAGCTCTTAAGGCGGTGTTGACAGCGCGGCTTGCGGCGAAGCGTTTTGACATTACCTATTTGGACAGAGACGGCAGCAAGAAGACGCTGACACTTGATGAGGATTTTGTGTGGAATGAGTAGAGAATGGCGGACGGAATATCTTCTGGTCGGCAACACTTTTCAGGGGGTATGCCGGGCATTGGAACTGGCGGGCCAGGGGAGAGCAGTCCTGCTGGCCGTGGAGGAGACTTATCTGGCGGCGGATCTTTGCGGACGGTGTCTGTATAGGAGAGATGAGGTCCCGGCAGATTTTTTCCCGGAGGTGTGTTTTGCGGGGGACATCATGATCCCCGACAGGGCCAAGCGGTATCTGGAGGAACGGTGTCTGGAGGCGGGCGTAAAGTTTTACTACGGCCTGTATTTCGTGGAAGAGGATTCGGATTCCAACCGGGTTCTGCTGGCGGGAAAGGGCGGTGTGTTCTCCGTCCTGTACGGACATGTGGAATGGTATCAGGAAGAGACGGATTTAGAGGGCAGGATCTCGCTGCGGGCCTGGGTGAAGGATGGAAGGGACGGGAGCGCAGGTCTGCTGGAAGCTTCCCTTCCGGCGCAGCAGGTGAAACGGCTGGAGGAAGAAGACGGCGCATACAAAACGGCAGGGAGCAGCGTTTTTGCCAGGAAGCTGCTTGCCCTGCGGCAGGAACTGATTGCTTTGTTTCAGCAAAGAAGGAAGCGGGAGCCGCATCTTGTTCTCGGCAGGTTTGCAGACCGGTGGGGCGGCAGAGTGGAAGGGGAATGCCAGGAAGACCGTACTGCAGAGGTGATCGTGGCGGGCGGCGGTACGGCGGGAGCTCTGGCCGCTTTGTATGCGGCCAGGGGCGGTGCGCGGACCATTTTGCTGGAGCCTCTGTACGATCTGGGCGGCACCGCTACTCTGGGCGGGGTGAACGCCTACTGGTTTGGCGCTGCATTTGACGATACCCGTGAGATTGACGAGAAGGTGGACAGTCTGTGCCGGAGCTGCGGCGTAGAACGTCCAGCCGGGACATTCGGAAAGTATGATGCTTTTCACGGCGGGATCAAGGGGATGACGCTGCTGGAACTCTGCTTACAGGCGGGCGTAGAAGTACGGTTTGGCAGACTGGTCTACGATGTGATGAAAGCAGACGGACGGGTCGTGGGAGTCAGGACAGCCGGCAGGGGCGGCGCAGCAGCATACTGCGGCGGCCTGGTCATCGATGCCACCGGAGACGGGGATCTGGCGGTGATGGCAGGGGCTGATGTGGTATATGGGGCACAACGGGACGGATTTACCCTATGGGGGTCCCTGGCCCAGTATACCGGACCAGACAGCTACCAGAACAATTTTTCTTCGATGGTGCGGCTGGATGACCAGGAGGATTTTACCGATTTTATCATTACGGGCAGAAGAAGAGGAAACGGGCAGCTGTTCGATCATGGTTCCTATGTGAGTGTCAGAGAGAGCAGGCATATCCGGGGCAGGAAGCGCATCGGTCTTAAGGAAGTGTGTTTGTCTGCGACTTATGAGGATGGCATCTACACCTGCTTTTCCAATTACGATCCCAAGGGGAAGCTGGATGCCGATTCTGTTTACTGCGGCTATCTGGTGCCGCAGGTGAAGATGCAGGTTCCTCTGGAAGCCCTCCTGCCGGTGGACGGGGCAGGGCGCCCGATACAGGGGCTTGTCGTAGCCGGGAAGGCCATTTCCGCCGAGCATAATGCTTTCCCGGGGCTTAGGATGCAGCGGGATCTGATGCATCAGGGGGCGGTGCTGGGGCTTCTGGCGGCGAAGGCCGTGCAGGCGGGTACGGATATAGACAGGCTGCCGCGGGAAGCCTGCCGCCGATGGATAGAAGAGGCGACCGGCGATCCGCTTACGCTTCCTGACAGGAAGGAGTTTGGCAGTCTGCGGGAGGCTGCCGCTCTGGTGGGAAAAGAGCAGCGGTGTCATTGGATTGACGTGCCTTTTACCTATGAGGAGAAGGAGATCAGTCCTCTGCTTGCGTTGGTGTACGGAGCGCGGGAAGAGGCATTGCCGGTGATCGCCGAAAGGATCGGGATCCTTGCGCAGGACATGGAAGGTGCGGGGGAAGAAGCGCTTTTGATCCTGAAAAAGCTGGCCTTGTTCCACGGTTCGGATGCTTATACGGAAGAAATAGAGGCCCGTATTTTGCGGCAGCTTTCCGAAAGCGGGGCAGCGTTGCCGGAAAGGAAGGGATCCACCATGTGTGCCCAGCTTCTTCCGGATCATGGGGTGATGCCGGAGGTGGTTTACGAACTGAATCTTTTGTCTCACGGCCGGAGTTTTACCATGAAGCCTTACGAGACAGTGACAGACAGGCTGGTGGCGGGAGAGAGGGATTATACGGATATCAGGAAGGGAATCTTCCCCTACATGGAGTCCATTGCCTATGCCGGGGAACGCAGCGCAAGAGAGGCGTTTGTTCCTTTGCTTTGCAGGCTTGTGGGCCTGCCGGAATTTGAGGCGGCCTTCCTGGCTGAGAACAGGACAGGGCTGCTGGCGCAGCGGTGGCAGATGCTGTGGGTGATCCTGCATAGAGCCCTGCTCTGTCTGGGGAGCGGGGAAGGAGAGAAAGGGCTTTTGCTGGCGATGGAGAAAGGCAGCGCTGCCATACGGATCGGGGCGCAGAAGGCGCTTTGCGAAAGCGGGAAGTGATGGATGTTTCAAGCAGGAGTTTGGAGCATTTCGGAATAGGAGGTAAGGCAGAAATGGAGGTAATCATGAAGAAAGATAAGAAATTGTATATGATAGGAAATGCGCATATTGACCCGGTATGGCTGTGGCGGTGGCAGGAGGGGTTCCAGGAAGTCAAGGCTACTTTTCGCTCGGCGCTTGACCGGATGAAGGAATATGAGGAGTTTGTTTTCACGGGCAGTTCTGCCGCTTTCTACGAATGGGTGGAGGAAAACGATCCGGCCATGTTTGCGGAGATACGGGAGAGAGTAAAGGAAGGCCGCTGGGTCATCGTGGGCGGCTGGTGGATCCAGCCCGACTGTAATGCCCCTTCCGGGGAAGGGTTCGTGCGCCAGGGGCTTTACGGGCAGAAATATTTTGAGGAGAAATTCGGTGTGAAAGCGGTCTGTGGATACAACGTGGACAGTTTTGGGCACAACGGCAGCCTGCCGCAGATCCTGAAGAAATCGGGTCTGGATTACTATGTGTTCATGCGCCCCGGCAGGCATGAAAAGGGGATGGACGGGGATACCTTTTTGTGGAGATCCATAGACGGTTCGGAAGTGAAGGCATTCCGGCTTCCCTTTGAGTACTGCACGTGGCCGGAGGGGATTGAAGAACATGTAAGGCGGTGTGCGGGAGAGATCAAAGATTCCGGTAACAGCATTATGTGTTTTTACGGTGTGGGCAATCATGGCGGCGGTCCCACCAGGAAGAATATTGAAAGCATCCAGGCCATGAATAAGCGGGAAGATCTGCCGGAACTGGTCTTTGCCTCCCCGGTAGATTATTTCAGGGACGTAGAGCGGTCGGGCAGAGCGCTGCCCGTGGTAACGGGAGAACTGCTCCATCATGCCAGCGGCTGCTACAGCGCGCATTCGGAGATAAAGCGGCGAAACAGAAGGGCAGAAAACAGACTCTGCATGGCGGAAAAGCTGTCGGTGATGGCTAAGATCCTGGCGGCCGGCAAATATGAGAAGGAAGAGCTGACCAGGGCCTGGAAGGTGGTACTGTTTAATCAGTTCCATGATATTCTGGCCGGGGCCAGCTTAGAGGAAGCATATCGGGACGCAGGAGAAGATTACGGCCATGCGCTCCATGTGGCAGGCAGACGGCTGAACAGTGCGTTCCAGTCCATAAGCTGGAAAATCGATATCCCTGCGGAGGAAGGCATGAAGCCACTGGTAGTCATGAACCCCAATGCCTTTGAGACGCTGGCGGAAGTGGCAGTGGAGTCTGCGACCCTGAAGGCAGGTACCGTGCTTCTGGATGAGGAGGACAATCAGATCCCCTATCAGCTTGTTCAGTCCGGGGCTTCCAGCAACGGAAGATGCCGGATTGTATTCATCGCGAAGCTGCCTTCATTGGGATACCGCACTTACCGGTTCGCGGTGCGGGAGAAGGGAAAGCAGTTCGAGAATATAAGCGCCACCCAGACCGGGGCGGAGAATAAATGGTTCTCCATCCAATTTGATGAAAAGGGTTATATTTCTTCTCTTGTGAAAAAGAATGACGGGACGCAGTATTTTGCTGCCCCGGCAGCGGTGCCGGTGGTGATCAGGGATGAGAGCGATACCTGGTCGCATGGTGTGCGTATCTTTAATAATGAGGTCGGGCGGTTTGAGGCGGTAAAGGTGCAGCGCATCGAATACGGGCCGGTGAAAGCGGTGATCAGGGTTACCAGCACCTATGGCAATTCCAGAATGTTCCAGGATTTTTCCATTTATAAGGAACTGGACTATATTTCCGTGGAAACGACGGTAGACTGGCATGAGAAAATGTCCATGTTGAAACTGCGCTTCCCTGTGAATATGAATTATCTGAGAGCCAGCTATGAGATTCCCTATGGGGTGGCCCAGAGAGAGCCGAACGGAGAAGAATTTCCGGTACAGACCTGGTTTGACCTGGAAGGGGCGGCACCCGGACTGTCCACAATGATCCATGGAATTTCCATCTTAAATGACGGGAAATTTGCAGCGGATGCGGCGGGGAAGAACGGTGAGCTGACGGTGCTTAGAAGTCCGATCTACGCGCAGCATGAGCCTTATGTGCCGGATCCGGAACTGGAGTATGTATATTTGGATCAGGGCGTCCAGACTTTTACCTATGGCATATATCCCCATGACGGACACTGGGAAGAGGCACAAACTGTAAAGCGGGCAAAAATCATGAATGAAAAACCGATCGCCCTGTTTGAGACTTACCATAAGGGACAGCTCCCGCAGAAGGCTTCCTTCTTAAGTGTAAGCGAGGACAATATATTTGTGGAAGTGTTAAAGGAGGCGGAGGACGGAAGCGGAGATCTGATCCTGCGCGCCTATGAGGCGTCAGGCAGGCATACCACCGCAGAATGCAGGATTCCTTCCCTGAACAGGGAATTTACCTTATCCTTTACGCCTTTTGAGATCAAGACCGTGCGTCTTTCGGAAGGAAAGGAGGCTGTCTGCACGAATATGCTGGAGGAAAGCTGACAGAATGCAAGTTTGCTTCGTGTTTGATCCGGTATAGATGTTTCTTAAACAGCCGACAGCATTTTGCTGCCGGCTGTTGCTGCAATGTCCTGTAGGACGGCGGGATTCAGGCAGGCTGGATCCGATCAAGAGTTTTTCTTTGTTACTGGTATCCATACCTCATATTGTGCGTTCTGTGGATCCGGATTTAGGTAGACCTCAATATCGGGGGCATTGGCATACTCATACCCGGAGGTCGGAAGCCACTCTGTTATGATCCGCTGCTCCAATTCCTGTATGGACTGGTTTGTACCCGCTCCGGAGAAGATCGCCCAAGTAGACGCAGGTATGGTATATTCTTCAAACTCATCGCTTATTATCGTGCTGGAAACGGCAATAAAATATTTCCAGTGCTCTTCATCATTGCAGGCGCTCACGCCCAAAAGCCCCATTGGCGGCGCATCCATCATTCCCGCCAGTTTCTGTATTGTTCCATTGGCAGACGCTTCCTGCCACATCTTAGGCACGACCATAAAGTTA
The DNA here is from genome assembly GCA_910588215.1 of uncultured Lachnospiraceae bacterium. GTDB lineage: Bacteria > Bacillota > Clostridia > Lachnospirales > Lachnospiraceae > UBA3282. The sequence goes on along the minus strand of CAJUQJ010000016.1, from coordinate 41,531 downwards.
TTCTCGATCTCTCTGTCAAGCGGTGCAGATATGCCAATGATGCGGAATGCCTCTTTTGTCTCGATCCTATAATTCATTTCTGTCGCTCCTTTCACAGCAATTTTAAATACAATGGGGGAGAAAGATTTCACGGATACGCCCTCGTCCTTCACGGACGATGGGGCTATCCCGTGAAAAGACTGGAACGCTCGGTTAAATGCGGTCGGGGACTTGTAGCCGTACTTCTCTGCGATATCAATGATCCGTTCATCCCCGCTCTGTAAGTCTACTGCCGCTAATGACATCTTTCTTTTACGGATATACTCTGCCAGCGTGATCCCCGCCATATAAGTAAACATCCTCTGATAGTGATAGGTGGAACAGCAGGCAATCCGTCCGAGTTGTTCATAGTCAATTTCGTCAGTCAGGTGCTCTTCAATATAATTCATGCTTTGGTTTAATCTTTCGACCCATTCCATGAGATACCTCCTTATCCGCACACGTTGTGCTTTGTAGACTTGAACCTGTCCTTATCAGTATAAGGCTTTTTTTTGATTTTTTCCTCGCTATTTTTGCACAAAAAAGAGAGATGTGTTTGCCTGAAGAAATCAATGCAGGCAAAGAGCATTGTCTTGACCGGGCCGTATCGGTGGATTTTAACCTCCGGGAAACTTTTTTGACCGACAATTTAACAGCAGCGTCATTGTGCCTTCCGATCGGTTTTGCTATGATGAGACTATATAAAAGGAAAGAGAGGTGCGATATGAAGATCAACCAGTTAATCCGTGAAAAACGCAAAGAATTGTCCATGACGCAGGAACAGATGGCGGCATATTTGGGGGTATCCGCCCCTGCGGTCCACAAATGGGAAAAGGGCGTAACATATCCGGACATAACATTGCTGCCGGCATTGGCCCGGCTGCTCAAGACGGATGTCAACACGCTGCTGTCCTTTCAGGAGGATCTGACCGACATAGAGATCGAGAGTTTTGTGAATGGGCTTGACAAGACAGCGCAGGAGCAGGGGTACGAGGCTGCTTTCCAAATGGCGCTGGATAAGATACAAGAGTATCCTACCTGTGAAAAACTGCTCTATAGCGTCTCATTCTATCTGGAGGGGGCGCTGTTCTTGTATAATGTGCCGCAGCAGGAACGGTATAAGGATGTGCTGGAAGGGTTTTATCTTCGTCTGTCGAAAAGTGAGACGGACGAGATCAGGGAGACCGCGATCGGAATGTTGATCCCCTACAATCGCAATCGGGGAGATTATGCCAAAGCGGAAGAGCTGATCAAAGGTCTTCCTTTTTCCAAAATAGACCAGGAGGAGCAGCTGGCAGCCCTTTATACCCAGCAGGGGAAGTATGAGGAGGCAAAGAAGAAGTGGGAGCACAGGGTGCTGGGTGGTGTCAGTCAGATACAGACAGCTCTGATGAACATGATGGAGATTGCTCTGCGGGAGGAGCGGGAAGAGGATGCGGTGTTTTATGCCGATCTGTATGAGACAGTATCCAGACAGTTCCATGTTGCAAAATGGATTGCCTATACGGCACAGATGCAGCTTGCCGTAGCGCAGAAGGACAGTGACAGATGCATAGCTGTCCTGGCAAAAATGCTGCCCGCGATGAAAGAAAGCTGGAATCCGAAGGACAGCCCGCTGTATCGTAATCTGAACGGGAAGGAAAATACGACGTTCTCAAAGAGAGTGTTGGATACCGTCTGCAACGATCTGGTAAATGGTGAGGAATTTGCCTTTGTCAGAGGGAATGCGGAATTTGAAAGGCTGATGGCCGGATTATAGAAGCCGAAGGCTGAACTGTTACAGGTTCTGATTTTTATTTATAATTTTAATTGGGAATTTATTCCGGATGTGGTATAATAGTGCCTGTTACCTGCTAACGGTAGAAGATATTGTTTTTCGGTAAAAATTAAAGATATCACAGGCCATGTGATCATAAAGGAGGACAACAAGATCATGAAATTTTCTGAAATGCTTTACACCCGTCCGGATGTACAGGAACTGAGGACACAGCTGGCGGCGCTGACGAAGCGCCTGAAGGAAGCGGGAGACTATGCTGCGGCGAAAGAAGTTTTTCTGGCGAAGGAAAAACTGGGAAAAAGTATCGAGACGCAGGCTACGCTTGCTCATATCCGGCATGACATTGATACCAGGGATACGTTCTACGATGAGGAAGTGAAATTCTGGAGCGGCGCCATGCCGGAGATGGAAGAGGACTTCCAGGCATGGAACCTGGCGATGCTGGAAAGTCCGTTCCGGCCGGAATTTGAGACGGAATACGGCAACATGATGTTCCTGAATACGGAGATGGAGCTTAAGACCTTTTCCCCGGAGATCATTCAGGAACTGCAGCAGGAGAACGATCTGAAGCAGGAGTACAATAAGCTGCTGGCCTCGGCGCAGATCCCTTTTGAGGATGGCACTTATACACTTTCACAGATCACGCCTTTTAAGTCCGATCCGGATGACGCACGCCGTCTGGCCGCATGGAAGGCGGAGGGACAGTGGTACAAGGATCATCAGGCGGATCTTGACCGTCTGTATGACGAGCTTGTGCATCTGCGGGATAAGATGGGACGCAAGCTGGGCTACGATGGCTATATGCAGCTTGGTTACTACCGGATGATGCGCAACTGCTATACGAAGGAAGACGTGGAGAAGTTCCGGGCGGCCGTGGTGAAATATCTGGTGCCGGTGGCGACGGAGATCTATAAGGAGCAGGCGAAGCGTCTTGGTAAGGAATACCCTATGAGCTTTGCAGATAACGCATTGGCATTCCGTTCCGGCAATGCGAGACCTGTAGGGACGCCGGACGATATTCTGGCGCAGGGCCGGAAGTTCTATGACGAATTAAGCCCCGAGACAAGCGAGTTCTTCCGCATGATGCTGGACAGACAGCTGCTTGACGTGCTGTCCACGGAAGGCAAGGCAGGCGGCGGCTTCTGCACCAGCATTCCCGATTACGAGGTGCCTTTTATCTTCGCAAACTTCAACGGAACGCAGCATGACGTGGAGGTGGTGACCCACGAGGCAGGACATGCTTTTGCGGCATGGATGAACAGAGACCGTGTGCCTTTGGCATCGGTGTGGCCGTCGCTGGAGGCGTGCGAGGTACATTCCATGTCCATGGAATTCTTTGCCTGGAAATGGGCGGAGGGCTTCTTCGGTGCGGATACCCGTAAGTTCTACTACTCCCACCTGTCCGATGCGCTGACGTTCATTCCGTATGGTACCATGGTAGATCATTTCCAGCACAGAGTATTCGAGGAGCCGGATCTGACGCCGGCGCAGCGCCACGCTGTCTGGAAAGAGCTGCTGGGAATCTACATGCCCTGGATGCGTCTGGACGGGGATATTCCGTTCTATGCCGACGGGGAAGGCTGGCAGAGACAGCATCATATTTATGACCGTCCTTTCTATTATATTGACTACTGTCTGGCACAGACGGTGGCTCTGCAGTTCTGGGCAAGAATCCAGAAAGACCTGCAGGCGGCATGGGAAAACTATATGGCATACACGAAGCAGGGCGGCAGCGCCGTATTTACCGATCTGCTTAAGAATGCCGGACTGGACAATCCTTTCGGCGATAAGTGTCTGAAGGAAGTATGCGCGGCTGCACGCAAGTGGCTGGAAGAGTACGATCTGGAAGGATTGGCATAAGGTGAGAAGCAGGAGAGCGATGAATGACGCAGCTGGAAAGACAGGACAGGAAACAGGACGATAAAGACAGTCCGAAGAAGAACAGAAGAAGTTATCTCCGTGATTTTGTGAAAAATGCGGACGGTGCCTATGTCTATACCGGGAAGATGTGGCATGCTGACCCTGCTTTGCGGCGCCGGATGCTTGTAAAACTCTGGGCGCTGCAGGCAGGGATGCTTCTGTCGGTCATCCTTCCCGGTTTCGCGACGACGGCGGGGCTGCAGAATACTTTCTATGTGATCCTGCCCTATATGCTCTGGCTTATTTCGGATATCGCGCTCACCTATACGCTGGGGAGCATGACGTTTGGCGGCAACCCGCTGCGGGACTATATTTACGAACGCAGCGTGGCCCGCTATGCTTTTCTTACCCTGTTACCCCTCACGGGGGCGGCGCTCACAGCCGCCGGGCTGCTTGTTTTTCTCCTGCGGGACGGCAGTGGAGAAGGAGCGGTGGTATGCCTGATCTGCAGTGCAGTGCAGATCGCGGTATCTGTCATGGCAAGGCGGTGCAGGGTGGCTGACCTATGGAAATCCTGAAAAATGCACCAAAATCCAGAGAATTTATGGAATTTCTCACTTTTTATTTGACGAGAAAGATAATCTTATGTAAAATATATAAGGAAAAAATAAGAAGCACTTAAGAAAGGGAGGTTTTTTCAATGAAGAAGAAACATGTAGCCTTGCTGCTTTCCGCAGCGATGGTACTTTCATTGACTGCCTGCGGCGGCGGAAGCGACGCTCCGGCAACTGATGAAGCGCCTGCTGAGAGCAGCGGGGATGAGGCGGCAGCGCCGGAAGAGAGCGACGCTTCCGGGACAGAGGAAACTGATTCTGCGGCGGCACCTGCCAATGATACACTGGTAGCCAGCGTAGAGCAGGGTCTGGAGGGTAAATTCTCTCCGTATTTCGCTCTGGCAGCCAATGATGTGACGATCGACGAGATGGTTCGTGTTTACACGCTGGAAGTTGACCGCGTGGGTAACCCGATCCTGAACGGTATCGAAGGAGAGACCCGTTCCTACAACGGAACAGATTATACTTATTATACGGCGTCCAATATCGAGATCACAGAGAATGAAGACGGCACTGTTTTCTATGATATGACGATCCGTGACGACATCAAGTTCACAGACGGCACGACCGCGGATATCGACGACGTTATCTTCGGTATGTATGTGCTCCTGGATCCTACTTATGACGGTAATGCGACTCTTTACTCCACGGCAATCGAGGGTATCGAGGCATACCGCAGCGGTATGGAGCCGCTCTACAGCCTGTTGGTAAAGGCAGGACAGGATAACACGGATTTCACCAACTGGGATGAAGCGACACAGAAGGCATTCTGGGAGACCGATTTCCCGGCGGCGCAGCAGGGCTTCGCTCAGGCGATCCTGGATTACTGCATCGCACAGGGGCTGGCTGCAGAAGGCGACCCGGTAGAGACGATCGCTCCCAACTGGGGATTTGACGGGCTGCCGGAAGGCGCTACCGTGCAGGATTTCTTCGATGCCATGTTAGAAAAATATGAAGGCGATTACAACGTGCTGTCCGAGACAGAAGCGGCAGACGGTGTTACGATCTGGAGCCTGCTTGACGCAGCTTACCAGGTTGGTGTTGAGACCGGCGAGTCCGCTCCGAACGTTTCCGGTATCCAGCGTACGGGTGATTACTCCATGCGTGTGGTTGCAGACAAGGTTGACGCTACCATGATCTATCAGCTGCAGATCCCGATCTCACCGATGCACTACTATGGCGACGAGAGTCTGTATGATTATGAGAACAACAGCTTCGGTTTCCCGAAGGGTGACCTGTCCGGCGTGAAGGAGAAGGCCGGCAAGCCGTTAGGCGCAGGCCCGTACATCTTCAAGGATTACTCCAACGGTGTTGTATATATGGACGCGAACCCGGATTACTTCAAGGGCGCGCCGAAGATTCCGCACCTGAATTTCATGGAGTCTGCAGAGGCAGATAAGGTAACAGGTATCACGGCAGGTACAATGGATATCACAGATCCCAGCTATTCCACAGACGTGGCAAACCAGGTTGCCGATCTTAACGGCGGCAATGCGGATCTGGACGGCGATGTGATCACTACCCGTCTGATCGACTACCGCGGTTATGGTTATGTAGGTCTTGCGGCAAACAACGTGAAGGTTGGCGAGGACGGTTCTTCCGAGGAGTCCCGTAACCTGCGTAAAGCGATCGCGACCGTGATCTCCGCTTACCGTGATGAGGGTATCGATTCCTACTACGGCAATACGGCATCCGTGATCAACTACCCGATCTCCAATACATCCTGGGCAGCGCCTCAGGTTACGGACGACGGTTATCAGCTGGCTTACTCCGTAGACGTGGAAGGCAATCCGATCTACACGGACGGCATGTCCACAGAAGACAGATATGCGGCAGCTTTGGAAGCAGCGCTTGGCTATCTGGAGGCAGCAGGTTATACCGTAGAAGACGGTAAGGTTACGGCAGCTCCCGCAGGTGCGAAGATGGAGTATGTGGTAAACATCGGCGCAGGCGGCGCAGGTGACCATCCTACTTTCCTGATCCTGAAGAATGCCAGCGATGCTCTGGCTACCATCGGTCTCACACTGACAGTCAATGACCTTGCGAATGCAAGTGACCTGTATGCTTCTTACCAGACAGGTGTAGCGGATATGTGGTGTGCGGCATGGCAGGCAGGTACTGACCCGGATATGTTCCAGCTGTACCACAGCGACGGTTCTACCAACTACTATCAGATCAATGATGCAGAGCTGGATGAGATGATCGAGGCAGCACGTCTGTCCACAGACCAGACGTATCGTAAGGGCCTGTACAAAGCAGCGATGGAAATCATCATGGACTGGAGCGTAGAGCTTCCTGTATATCAGCGTTCCGAGTGCGTAATGCTCTCTACCGAGCGCGTGAACAGAGATACGCTTCCCACCGACATGACGCCTTATCTGTCATGGCAGCAGGAAGTACAGAATCTGGAAATGAAATAAAAAAAGTAAATTTGCAAAAAAGTAAATTTGCTTTGCAAATTAACTTTGCAAATTAACTTTGCGAGATTTGCCTTCGGCAAACTCGAATAAGCAGAGACAGATATTGAAAAATAGCAAGAACAGAGGATTCCCTGCTCCGTTGGGGCAGGGAGTTTTTTTAAGAAGGAGGGATAGTTGTGCGTACCTATATCATCAAGCGCATTTTGTTATCAATCCTTATCCTTTTCAGCGTGACGTTGATCATCTATGCCGTTCTGCGCTGCCTGCCGGCTTCCTATGTGGAGTCGATGGCCATGCAGCTGGCTACCGCGCCGGGGGCGAAGCCCTATGAAGAATGGATCGAACAGTTGAATGCATCGTACGGATTGGATAAGGGTATCATTGCCGGATATTTTACCTGGCTGGGAGACTTTGCCCGGGGGAATTTCGGGGACAGCTGGAAATTTACGGTTCCGGTGGTTGAGAAGTTCCACGACGTGGTCTGGTTGTCTTTTGTGATGGCAGCGATCTCTTTTACGCTGCAGATTCTGATCGCGATACCGCTCGGTATCATTGCTGCGACCAAACAGTATTCCAGAACAGACTATGTGATCACGGCGGGTGCGCTGCTTGGTATATCGTTACCGCCTTTCTTCTTTGCAACGCTATTGAAACTTGTCTTTGCCGTGAATCTGCAGTGGTTTGATGTGTCCGGCCTTGTAGGCCGTACTTACGCCCAGCTCGATTCCTGGGGACAGTTCATGGATAAGGCGCATCATCTGGTCCTGCCGATCGCTACACTTGTGATCACGTCCATCGGTCCGCTGATGCGTTATACGAGAACCAATATGCTTGAGGTTCTGAACGCCGATTACATACGGACGGCGAGAGCCAAAGGCTTAAGTGAACATACTGTTGTGTACAAACATGCTTTTCGTAATACACTGGTCACTCTGGTGACGATCATCGGCGGATCTCTGCCCGGCTTTTTTACCGGTGCGCTGATCACGGAGACGTTGTTCTCCATTCCGGGTATCGGCTTTACTTCCTATCAGTCCATGATCATCGGTGATATTCCGTTTACCATGTTCTATATGACCTTTATTGCTGTTTTAACACTGGCGAGCAACCTGCTCACCGATATATTGTATGCCGTGGTTGATCCCCGCGTGCGGATCGCGTAGGAAGGAGGAGTATGGATATGTCTGATATGAATAAGCCGAACGAACAGGCGAACAGCACTTCCGGAGAAACTCTCTCTTTAAATGATGACCGGCGTGTGAAGACACTCTCTCCCGGTGCACTGGTGGTGAAGCGGTTTTTCCGCAACCGGCTGGCGGTGCTGGGGCTTGTGATCCTTGCGATCATGTTTTTGTTTTCTTTTGTGGGCGGCATGATCTCTCCTTATCGTGAGGACGAGCAGTTTTATACCTATACTTATATGGAAAAAGAATATGTAGGTGTGACGAGGAATGAAGATTTCCGTTATGTCTCGGCCGAAGGAGCGGATTTCGGCTCGGCGGCGCAGGCGCAGTTTCTGATGGCGCAGATGATGGGCAAGACGGAGTTTGATTATAAAGACGTGACTTATGGTGTGGCGGAAGAAGGGAAGGATTTCTATTCGGTTTCCGTGGACGGTTCTGTGATCGCCATCGCTTATAAGGATATCGTAAATGCTGCGGATAATAAAGAAGAGCCGGCTTTTAACGTGAAATATGAGGCGCTTAAGCTGTATACCAATGACGGCACCGGCAGTTTCACGGCAGACGGCATGGAACTTTCACTGGACGAGGACGGCAACATCCTGCAGGGTGAGGAAGTGCTTGGCTATATCAGCCGCTTTGTCGTGCAGTCGAAGGAGAACGGCGTCGTTATCCCCAGAGATTTCAAGGAAAGTTTAGAGCAGGTGCTGGATGCGGAGGGCACGGAATTCGCCTACACGGGTGAGGACGGTGAGGAGCATAACTATACGATCACTTATGACGCCAGCACCAAGATCTGGTCCGTTATGCAGGAGACGGAGACTTATGTGTACAGCCAGTATGAGGCTCCTTCCGCGAAGCATCCGCTGGGTACGGATACCAACGGTATGGATATGTTGACCCGTCTGATGTACGGCGGCAGAGTGTCCCTGATCATCGGTTTCATTGTCGTGGTCATCGAGTGTCTGCTGGGCGTGATTCTGGGGGGGCTTTCAGGATATTTCGGCAAGTGGGTGGATAACCTGATCATGCGTATCGTGGATATTTTCTACTGTATCCCTTCAATGCCCCTGATCATCATCCTCGGTGCGGCTATGGACGGTATGCGGGTGGATCCGAAGCTGCGCATGCTGTATCTGATGCTGATCCTCGGTATTCTAGGCTGGCCGGGTATCGCCCGTCTTGTCCGTGGACAGATTCTTTCCCTGCGTGAGCAGGAGTTTATGACAGCTACAGAAGCCTGCGGCATCCGGGTATCCCGCCGGATCTTCAAGCATCTGATCCCTAACGTGGTCCCGCAGCTGATCGTTACCTGTACGATGCAGCTGGGTTCCGTGATGCTGACGGAAGCAACTTTGTCCTTCCTGGGACTGGGCGTGAAGTTCCCCTTTGCTTCCTGGGGCAATATCATCAATGATGTAAAGAACTCCTATGTTTTGACCAATTACTGGTTTATCTGGATTCCGGCCGGCGTCTGTCTGTCGCTGGCAGTTCTGGGATTTAACTTCGTGGGCGACGGCCTGCGGGATGCTTTCGATCCCAGAATGAAACGCTAGGAGGTGCAAGTAGAGTATGGCTAAAAATAAACCGGAAGGATATCTTACCGCGAAAGAGTCCCGGAAGATATCCAAAGAAAACCGACGTATCACCAATCAGTTTGAAAAACAGAGAAAACGTAAGAATGTGCCTGAGTCCGAGTATCTGACGACGATGCACAATCCGGAAAATGCGGTGGAATTTGACGATCTGCACACCTACTTTTTCACCGATGCCGGTACAGTTAAATCGGTGGACGGCGTCAGTTTTGAAGTACCCATCGGCAAGACCGTGGGCGTGGTGGGCGAGTCGGGCTGCGGCAAGTCCGTAACCAGCCTGTCCCTGATGCAGCTGATCCAGCGTCCCCAGGGACAGATCGTGGAGGGCGAGATCCGTCTGAATCTGGGGGACGGCAAGGCGTATAACATCGCCAAAACACCCAATGAGAAGATGATGAAGCTGCGCGGCAACTATGTATCCATGATCTTCCAGGAACCCATGACCAGCTTGAATCCGGTGTTCCGCATCGGCGAACAGGTGGACGAGGTTATATCCCTGCATGACGAGGAAGGGAAGTCCAAAGAGACGATCAAAGAAAAGACAATAGAATTGTTGAAAATGGTAGGGATCGCCAACAGTGAGGGTGTCTATCAGATGTACCCTCATGAACTGTCAGGCGGTATGCGGCAGCGTGTGATGATCGCCATGGCGCTTGCGTGCAGCCCGCGTATCATTATTGCGGACGAGCCGACCACGGCGCTGGATGTGACCATCCAGGCGCAGATTCTGGATCTGCTCAGACATTTGAAAGACAAAATCAATTCCTCCATCATGCTGATCACCCACGATCTGGGCGTGATCGCGGAGATGGCGGATTATGTGGTAGTCATGTACGCAGGGCGCGTGGTGGAGAAAGGAACGGTGCGGGAGATCTTCACCAATCCCTGTCATCCCTATACGATCGGCCTGATGGCATCGAAACCGGTGGTGGGTAAGCAGGTGGACAGACTTTATTCGATCCCCGGCAAGGTGCCAAACCCTGTTAACATGCCCGATTATTGTTATTATAAAGACCGCTGTGAGATGTGCGTGGAGCGCTGTGCAGGAGAATATCCCGGCGAGATCAGCCTGTCACCCACCCATAAGGTCAGCTGCTATCGTTTCTATGACGGAAAGGGGGAGAAGTAAATGGCGGATGCAAATACCACAAAGAAAGAGTTTACCCCTGTAACTTATGATCCGCAGTATATCCTGATGGTCAATGAGTTAAAGAAGCATTTTCCGATCAAAAGCGGTATGGTTGCCAGAACCATCGGCCATGTGAAGGCTGTGGACGGCGTTACGTTTAACTTAAGGCGCGGCACGACCATGGGACTGGTGGGAGAGTCGGGCTGCGGCAAGACCACCACGGGACGTACCATCTTACGCCTGTCCGGGGAGAAGACCGGCGGGCAGGTGCTGTTTAACGGCAAAGAGGTCTATGATCTTTCAGGCAAAGAGATGCGGGCTATGCGGACGAAGATGCAGATCATTTTCCAGGATCCCTTTTCCAGCCTGTCGCCGAGACTGCCGGTAGGTGAGATCATCGGTGAGGCAGTGCGGGAACACGGACTGGCCTCTAAGGGAGAGTTTGACGACTATATCGACCGGATCATGGATCACTGCGGCCTGCAGCCTTTCCATAAGGACCGTTACCCCCATGAGTTTTCCGGCGGACAGAGACAGCGTATCTGTATCGCCAGGGCGCTGGCTTTAAATCCGGAGTTCGTGGTCTGTGACGAGCCGGTATCGGCGCTGGATGTTTCCATCCAGGCGCAGATCATCAATCTGTTAAAAGACCTGCAGGAGAAGTACAAACTGACTTACCTGTTTATCTCTCACGACCTGAGTGTGGTGGAGCATATCTCGGATACGGTGGGCGTTATGTATCTGGGCAATCTGGTGGAGTACGGGGATACGAAGGATATATTCAAGAATCCGCTGCATCCCTATACGAAGGCACTGTTCTCGGCGATCCCGATTCCGGATCCCGATGCGAAGATGAACCGGATCGTGCTGGAGGGCAGCATTCCGTCCCCGGCCAATCCGCCTTCCGGCTGTAAGTTCCACACCCGCTGTGCCAACTGCATGGCCAAGTGTAAGGAAGTGGCGCCGCAGCAGAAGGAGATCGAGCCTGGCCACTATGTGGTGTGCCACTTGTATGATGACGTATAAGAAGAGCATAGGCTGTCTTGAAGAATCGCTTTCCGGCGATTCTTCTTAATAAGAGCCGGTGTACTGTCCGTAGTAGGCAGCACACTGGAGTTTGGATCGAGGAGAATGTGGAGGTGCAGGCATGAAAAGGTGGGATGAGTTCGAAGATGACGGGCGCATCGTTGCCGATATGAGCGACCTGGAGGGTGTCGGACTGTTCGGCAGGCGTGCCGCTGTTTCACGTAGGGGAAGAAAGAACGATAGACGAGAGGATAACGGTGATGGCGGCATAGAAGAAGGCAGGACAGGGCGAGATCCCTGGGAAGATATGCCTTTTACCTGGCAGGAACGGGTGCGCTACATCTTTATGGCGCTGGGTGCGGCTTTCCTGATCGGTGCGGTATTGCTTGGCGGTGTGGCGGCTGTGATCTGGGTGATCACGCTGTATGATTAATGTTAGAAACTCTTTTTTGTGTGATGACGATTATTTCACAAAGAAGAGTTTTTTGTTGCATAAAGGTAGGGGAAGGATAGGAACATGCCGATAACTTTATTGCCGCGGGCAACGAGCCAAGTGGCTGCGTGCAGTGGGGCTTTGATTATAGGGTTTTTCGCATTAAGAAGATGTGAGAAATGTAAGGATAAGAAGCAAAGGAAGGGCAGGAGGAAAATCGCATGGCAGTGACAGAGATCGGATACAGAGGAGTCGAAACGAACAGGATAAATGAAAGGAAGCCGGATGATATCGTATTCAGGACTTATTCCTATCAGAATGGAAAAGGGCAGGAAAAGGTATATTATGCGAAAGATTGTGTGGAACTCTCTGTAGATTCCTATAAGATTTCGGCGGATGCAGATAACTATGAAGAAGTAAAGAATATGTTGAAGACACAGACGAGGAGTAGGATCGCTCCGCTCGAAAACCGGATGTTTTACGAGACTTATGAGGTAATGCAGGATTATTATGACGGGAAACTGAGCCGGGATGAGGTGAAGGATATTTTCAAGGAATACTTCTATCACTATATGGGGACGACTGCTAAAGATGTCGAAAGTAAGGAAAAACCGGAGGCGGTGCTGCGGACCGGAGACGGCACTGCGCTTGCCACAAGATATTTGGCGGGATTATACGAGCATTTCAGCAGAGCCAATACCAGAAATGCGTGTGCGCAGAATCGGAAAGAGGGCGCGGAGCTGATGGAACACAATGGGGTGAGCCCAAACGGATCGATCTATTATAATGCAGATTGGTATTATGCATGTGAAAAGATGCAGGAACTTTTTCGAGATACTGCGGATGAGCTGGCGGACGAATACGGCGTGGAGCATGTGGATTATAAGTATGTAGAGGAGAACACTAGATTTACGTTGGACGGCGGCATTACCTACAATGGTGTGTGGAGTGCCGATGTATGGCAGAGGAATGTGCAGGAGGTGGTCAATATTGGCATGATCGATGAGAATATGGCGCCGCCCAGGGGATTTGTGTATTGCAGTTCAAACTATGCTTGGAACGGCAAGGGGGACATGGAGGGGATCAAAGAAGAGATCATGGATCGCAGAAAGGGATATTCTTCGATGATGTTCCTTATGGCCTCGGTGTACCCAACTAAGATAGGTGGAAGCCTGCTTCTTGATCCGAAGTACTATGACAGTTCCAGCCAATGGAAAGATGACGATATCTATGGGAAGGGAATTACCTTCTTGAGTAATTTCAACATTCATTGGGGATGCAGGGGAAGCCGTTTTGAGTTTATGTTCTGCGGATAAATATTTTTTTCCTTGAAAATTTCCTGAAAAAAGTGTAAAATCGTACCAGTAATAGCGTGAGAAAGGATAAGAAGGAAATTATGGCGCTGAGTAAGAAACCGGTAACCGGCATGAAGGATATTCTGCCGGAGGAGATGGAAATCCGCGACTATGTCATCGGTGTGATCAAGGAAACCTATGGGAATTTCGGTTTTACATCCATTGAGACACCCTGCGTGGAGAACCTTGCGAATTTGAACTGCAAGGCAGGCGGTGAGAACGAGAAACTGATCTTTAAGATCTTAAAGCGGGGTGAGAAGCTGCGTCTGCAGGAAGCGCAGAATGAGGACGATCTGGTGGACGGAGGACTGCGTTATGATTTGACAGTCCCGCTTGTGCGGTATTATTCCAATCATGCCAATGAACTGCCGGCGCCGTTTAAAGCATTGCAGATGGGGAATGTATGGCGGGCGGACAGGCCGCAGAGAGGACGATATCGTCAGTTTATGCAGTGTGACATCGATATTCTGGGTGAGGCGGGGAATCTGGCGGAGATCGAGTTGATCCTGGCCACGACGACGACGCTCGGCAGATTAGGCTTTCGGAATTTCAGGATACGGATCAACGACAGGCAGATACTGAAGGCTATGGCATCCTGCAGCGGTTTTACAGAGGACGATTACGATCAGGTATTTATTATTCTGGATAAGATGGACAAGATCGGAGCAGACGGCGTGGAAGCGGAATTGCTGGCAGCCGGTTTTGATCAGGAGAGTGTCGTCAGGTATATGGAGTTGTATCGAGGTCTGGAAACTGCCGATAATACCATTGACTACATCACGGAGAAGACGAAGCAGGCGCTTCCGGAGGGCGTGATGGAGAATTTTCGGGAGATCGTTGCCAGTGTGGAAGCGACCAAAGGAGATTATTTTGAGTTGGTATTCGATCCGACGCTGGTACGGGGGATGTCCTATTATACAGGCACGATCTTTGAGATCGACATGCCTCAGTTCGGCGGCAGCTGCGGCGGCGGTGGAAGATATGATAAGATGATAGGTAAGTTTACCGGACATGATGTGCCGGCCTGTGGCTTTTCTATTGGCTTTGAGCGTATCATCCTGTTGCTTTTGGAGAATGGATTCAAGGTTCCCAAAGCAGGTAAGAAGATCGCCTATCTGTTGGAGAAGGGATTAGACTCTGACAGATTGTGTGAAGTGATGGCACAGGCTCAGAAGGAGCGGGAAAGCGGCAATCAGATCCTGGTGGCCCGCATGAATAAGAACAAGAAGTTCCAGAAAGAGCAGCTTACCGCGCAGGGGTATGAGGAATTTAAAGAGTTTTACCGGGAAGAACTGAAGCGGTAAAACTCCTGGACGAATGTGAAGGGGTAAGATCGGTATTTGCGATCGCCGACATGAATTTGCACTCGAAGAAAGGAGCATGGGCATAACTATGAATCTACAGAATCCGGCAGCGCTCTTTCAGATGATGAACTTGTGGAGCCGCTTTCAAAAGAACCATCCTAAGTTTCCGAAATTCCTTTCCGCAGTGACGCAGAATGGAATCAGAGAGGGCAGCATTATAGAGGTCAGGGTGACGACTGCTGCAGGCGAGTGTTTTGACTCGAATCTGAAGATCACTGCGGATGACATGGAAATCATTGAACAGCTTAAGAATATATCATTAAACAGATAACCGGAATGAGTTACCTCTAAGGAAAATGAAGTATTTTCATACACTTAAGAGGTAACTTTTTTGAGTAGAGTTTTAGGAGGCAACTATGACGGTATATACGGTAAGACAATCGCTGCTGTTATTCTTGACAGCAGTGATCTGGGGTGTGGCATTCGTAGCCCAGAGCGCGGGTATGGAGCATCTGGGGCCCTTCACATACAACAGCGTGCGGTCTCTGCTGGGCGGCCTGGTACTGCTGCCATGTATAGCGCTGCTCAACAGGATACAGGGCAGGCATGTGCCGGACAGGAAAGAGACTGGCGACTTGCAGAGCAGAAGAGAGACGGCAGGGGAGAAAGAGCCCGGTAATGATAACAGACAGCTTATCATAGGAGGACTGTGCTGTGGTATCATTCTTTTTGCTGCCAGCAATTTTCAGCAGTTTGGCATTCAGTATACGACGGTTGGTAAGGCAGGTTTTATCACGGCCATGTACATTCTGATCGTTCCGATCCTCGGGCTTTTGTTACATAAGAAAGTGGGACTGCAGGTGTGGATCGGTGTGATCTTTGGCGTGACTGGCCTGTATTTGCTGTGTATGAAAGACAGCATCCGTTTGGAGAAGGGAGATGCTCTTGTGCTGGTCTGTGCATTTATCTTTTCCCTGCATATATTGGTGATCGATCATTTTTCCCAGAAGGTGGATGGCGTTAAGATGTCCTGTATTCAGTTCTGGGTATGCGGCATCCTGTCTCTGCTGTGCAGTCTGCTCTTTGAATCGCCAGACCTGAACAGCATCATGATCTCCTGGCTACCGATCTGTTATGGCGGTATCATGTCCTGCGGCGTGGCTTATACTTTGCAGATCATCGGACAAAAAGGCATGAATCCGACGGTGGCATCCTTGATCTTAAGCCTGGAATCCGTGGTGTCGGTGATAGCGGGATTTTTGCTGTTAGGACAAGCTATGAGCCGCCGGGAGCTGTATGGCTGTCTTATGATGACCATGGCGATCTCATTCGCGCAGCTGCCGAACCGGAAGAAGCAATGCTGAGATTCTCCTTCGGACGCGCTTCCGCATGGTTCCAAACGCAGCGGTCTTCAGGAGAAACAAAGCGGCAACTGCCGATTGGCAGAATAGATATAATTTGCTATACTTATAGCTGACGGCATAATAGATCGCTAGCAACTTCTGATGTCGTTGACTATAGTAGAACCGAAAATCTGGTGAATAAGAAATGGAGTGGAAGAGAATGGCTGAGAATAGATTGGATAATACGAAACTGGAAACGGCGGTGGCAGAGTTTGTGAAAGACAGACAGCGGGAGAAATATGCTACAGTCATGGAACTTCTGGAGAAAGCCGTAGTCCTGGTGCCTACGCTGGCTCCGCAGGGATTGGACGAGGAGACACAGAAGCAGATGCAGGAGGGCAGACAGGTAAAGCTGCCCAAAGAAGCCAGGATCATGCCCTGTATGCTGCGGAAGGAGAATGGTGAGCAGGTGTTTCCCATGTTCACCTCCATACCACAGATTCCGAAGGATAAGAAGAGTCCGGCAGTGGTGGCGATGCCCTTTTTTTCCTGTGTGGCGATGGTGACGGGCAAGCAGGTGCAGGCAAAGACCATTGTGCTGAATCCTTTTACCCATAATGTGGTGCTGCCTAAGGAAATTGTGGAAGTGGCTGATAAGCGCAGGAATGCGGTGCAGCAGACGAGGACGGTCAGGATGACGGAGAAACAGTTCCAGGATCTGGTGCATAACAGGGTGGTGATGCATCTTCTGCCCAAATATCTGTTCACGCAGAAGGAAGAGGGGCTCGTCACGCTACAGAAAGAAGAGGGAGATTTTATCCTGCAGTTTTACCGGGAAACATATCCGGAGGGCAGAAAGGATGCTGTGGCAGTGAATCCGGAGGATTTCTCCGTTATGACTTTAAATCTTACTGATAACATGCAGATGACCAGAATAGATATGCCGGCGGAAACGGTAAGAAAAGGGCTTTGCTATCGCGCGTATGCGGTCTGGATGCGGGATACGGAGGAAATCTTATACTATACCTTCGAGAAGACGGAAGAAGGCAATATGATCGGGAAGATCACGGCCGAGGGGCAGCATGAGCTGATAGAGAGTGCACCGGATAACGGGGCCGAGATCGAGGCAGTCATGCAGCTGGCAGAGAGCAGGAGATAGGACAGATATGACAGATAAGATAGATGAGAAGAATGTGATAGATACTATAGTCTTTGATCTGGACGGTACGCTCCTCAATACATTGGAGGATCTGACCGACAGTGTCAACCATGCGATGCGGCAGTTTCGGCTGCCGGAGCATACGATCGAGGAGATAAGGACCTTTGTGGGGAACGGTGCAGCGAGATTGATCGAGCGTGCCATCCCGCTGGGAAGGGAGAACGCCGCCTATGACGAGATCCTGAATGCGTTCAGGCAGCATTATCAGGAGCATTGTGAAGAGAAGACCGGGCCTTATGAGGGAGTTCTTAAGATGCTGGAGCAGCTGCACGGGGAAGGCTATCGGATGGCCATCGTATCCAACAAGCCCGATGGAGCCGTGAAACAGCTTTATAGGAAATATTTTGCGGCTTGGGTGCAGGCTGCCATAGGAGAACATCCCGGGGTAGAGAAAAAGCCGGCGCCCGATATGGTCTATCAGGCGCTGGCCGAATTAAATGCAGATGCTGTACATGCCGTATATGTGGGAGATTCAGAGGTCGATCTGCAGACTGCCGCTAATGTTCCCATGCCCTGCATCAGTGTGATGTGGGGATTTCGGACGGAAGAGGAACTGCTTGCGGCAGGTGCTGAGGAGATCCATATGATCAGGACTCCTCAGGAGATTCTTCCGTATCTTCGTCGTCCGGAACAGGAAGAGTGATCAATACTTTCAGGATACGGTTATCCTTAATGCCGTCTGCCTGCAGGGTAATGCCGTTCTCCAGAACGATGGTTTCTTTATCCTGAGGCAGGCGCTCCAGTTTCTCGATGATCAGACCGCCTACCGAATCATAATCTTCAGAGTCCAGTTCGATATCCAGGGCATCGTTGATATCGTGGATCTTCATGCTGCCCACCACCAGATACTGTTCGTCAGAAAGCTGCTGGATCAATTCTTCTTCGTCCGCATCGTACTCATCACGAATCTCACCCACCAATTCCTCGATCATATCTTCCATGGTGATCATGCCGACTGTAGTGCCGTATTCACTGAGGACAAAAGCGATGCTGAGTGATTTCTCCCTGATCTCCATCAACAGATCTGACACGCTCTTATATTCGTATGTATAGTATGCATCACGCAGTATTTTCTTGATCTGGAATTTCTCCGGGTCTTTCACCAGAATGAAATCCTTGATATTGACTACGCCGACGATGTGATCCGGGTCTCCTTCATAGACAGGGATCCTGGTAAACATGGAAGCCTGGAAAGTGGAGAGCAGTTCCGGATAAGTCGCCTCGATGGGTACGGTTGTCATCTGGATCCGGGGGATCATGATATCCTTGGCTACGGTATCGCCGAAATCAAATACGTTGTAGATCAGCTCCCGCTCTTCCGTTTCGATCACACCACCCTCGTGGCTTACATCTACGTAGGTCTTTAGTTCCTTCTCGGTAATGCTGAAGTTGTTCCCGTCCGAACTGATATGCATAAAGCGAAGGATCCAGTTGGAGATCAGGTCTACGACATAGATGACGGGCGTCAGAGCCGTCATGAGCAGACGTATGATACCGCTATAGAGCAGGGCGATCTGTTCGGCCCTCTGCATGGCCCAGGTCTTGGGTACGATCTCACCAAACATCAGTATGACAAAGGTGAGGACACCGGTCACGATACCGACGGCGTGACTGCCCCATGTTCTGATGGCAAAGGTCGTGGCAACGGAAGAAGCGGACAGATTGACGATATTATTGCCGATCAGGATCGCGCTTAGCATCTTGCCGTATTGATCCAATATGCCAAGAACCCTTATGGCTCCTTTGTGGTCTTCGCTGGCTAGAGTACGGAGGCGTACTCGGTTGACTGTCGAGAATGATGTCTCGGCAGAAGAGAAAAATGCTGATAACAACACCAGAATCAGTAATGATACGAGTTGTATGACACCTGTGGTATCCAATTGAAATATTCACTCCTTATACTATGTAATTTATTCCTGTGAGCAACGAGCCAAGTGGCTGCCTGCAGCGGGGTATTTGATTATGCCATGCGGCTCACCAAGCGGCAGGTAATGCATGAAGTAAGTTTACTATGAAAACCAACAATGTGTCAAGTTTTTCCAATGGTTGGAATATATATTAGTAACAGTTCAGCCGAGAATTAATTCGCGGTCTGTGCATGGGTGCTTGCAAACAAAGCACTGACTGAGAATCATTTCTTGAGCGGAGCGCCTCAGGTGAAATAAAAGATGAGCCGCAAAGCGGCGCCGGATGTGCGGCAGACGCTTTTATGAATGTTGAGGGCTGAATTGTTACTATATTATAGTTTACTAAACACTCGCTTCTATTCCTGGTGGTATCATAATGTAGGATATGGGTGTTTAGTAACACAGTTCGCGTGCGGGAGCGGAGGCAGGTCTTTAACAGGAGAAATGGAGGGAATATGGGGAAAAAGGAATTTTATACGCAGAAAGCGGTCTTTGTGACAAAATGTATGTTGGCGGCATATATACTGACGGCGGGACTATTGCTGTTATTGGCGTTTATGCTGTACAGATTTGGACTTTCCGAAAAAATAGTGTCCATATGTATCATCGGTATTTATATCGCGGTCACGTTTTTGATCGGCATGCTGTCCGGTAAGCGCGCCGGCAGGAAAAAGTTTCTGTGGGGATTGGCGATGGGGATCGCTTATTATGTGATCCTGGTGGCAGTGTCCCTGATCGTCAACAGAGGACCGCAGGATGTGGCAGGAAACATGCTGACGGTATTTATTCTGTGCGCAGGCAGCGGTATGCTGGGAGGAATGATCAGCTGACGGAAATTTTTTTATAAAAATGCTTTCCCGGCGGTAGAAAATATGATATACTACATAAAGTTATGGGATCAAGTCTCATTCGGAATGGACATAAGGAGGAAACATATGAAACATATTAAAACTTTGACAACGAGAGATTTAAAAGAATCCATGAAGAAAGGCGGCTGCGGTGAATGCCAGACATCCTGTCAGTCGGCTTGTAAGACATCCTGTACCGTAGGTAATCAGAGCTGTGAGAAGGCCAGATAGTCAGCCGCCGCGGTTTACAGTATGGAACTGTTAAAGGCTAGGAAATGTAAGCAGCGATTTGCGATCGCTGCTTATTATGCGTAAGGAAATACTATATAGGAGAAATAACGTGATACATCAATATGTGAGCAATGGATATAACATCGTGCTGGATGTCAACAGCGGGTGTGTGCACGTGGTGGATGAGATGACATATCGTGCCGTACCGTTTGTGGAAGAAGCGCTTGCACAGAATGCGCAAGGCATAGAGGAGCTGACGGCTTATGTGACAGAAAGACTGGACATATGTGCCGGTGAGACGGCGGAGGCTTCCACACTGCGGGAAGTGATAGAAGAGATCCTGGAGTTGAAAGAGGCAGGGATGCTGTATACTGAGGATATCTATGAACGATACATTGGCGAGTTTAAGAACAGAGAGACGGTGGTGAAGGCGCTTTGTCTGCATATTGCCCATGACTGCAATCTGGCTTGTAAGTATTGTTTTGCGGAAGAGGGCGAGTACCACGGAAGAAAAGCGCTGATGAGTTTTGAAGTAGGCAAGAAAGCACTTGATTTTCTGGTGGCGTCTTCCGGGAATCGGGTCAATCTTGAAGTGGACTTTTTTGGGGGAGAACCGCTCCTGAACTGGCAGGTGGTGAAAGACCTGGTGGCATATGGCAGGAGTTTGGAGGAACCACATCATAAGAAATTCCGGTTTACCTTGACGACCAACGGTGTGCTTCTGAATGATGAGATCCTGGAATTTGCCAACAAAGAGATGGCGAATATCGTTTTGAGCATCGATGGCAGGCAAAAGATCCATGATCTGATGCGTCCTCACAGGGGCGGACAGGGGAGTTATGATGAGGTGGTCCCTAAGTACAAGAAGGTGGCGGAGAGCAGGAAGCAGATGAATTATTATGTCAGGGGTACTTTTACGCGGAACAATCTGGATTTCGCAGAGGATGTCAAGCATCTGGCGGATGAGGGATTCGAGCAGATCTCCGTGGAGCCTGTCGTAGCGGCAGATACGGAAGAGTACGCATTGCGGGAAGAAGACCTTCCGGTGATCCTTTCCGAGTATGACAAGCTTGCCCTGGAATATATCCGTAGAAAAAAAGAAGGAAAAGGTTTCAATTTCTTTCATTTTATGATAGATTTAGAAGGTGGCCCGTGTGTGGCCAAGCGGCTGTCCGGCTGTGGGTCGGGAACAGAGTATCTGGCGGTCACGCCCTGGGGAGATTTATACCCCTGTCATCAGTTTGTGGGACAGGAGCAATTCCTGATGGGGAACGTGGATACAGGGATCGTCCGTACAGATATCCGAGACACTTTTAAGACCTGCAATGTGTATGCGAAGGAGAAATGCAGGGACTGTTTCGCGAAATTCTACTGCAGCGGCGGATGTGCAGCCAACGCATATAATTTCAGCGGCAGTATAAACGGGGCATACGACCTTGGCTGTGAGCTGCAAAGGAAGCGTGTGGAATGCGCGATCATGATAAAAGCGGCGCTAGCCGATGAGGAAAAGGAGAAAGCATTATGAAAAAGAGTAAAGCGATGATCAGTCTGATCGTATTTGTCCTGATACTCGGACTGCTCGGTTACACGGCAGTTTTCGGGGTGGGGTCGGACAAGTCCGGTTCGGCGTCAAGTATTAAACTTGGATTGGATCTGGCAGGTGGTGTCAGCATCACATATCAAGTTGTAGGGGATGAGAACCCCGATGCCGAGGACATGAACGATACGATCTACAAGCTGCAGCAGCGTGTACAGAATTACAGCACGGAGGCACAGGTATATCAGGAAGGTGCTGACCGCATCAATATTGAGATCCCGGGTGTGTCGGATGCCAATGCGATCCTGGAAGAACTTGGCAAACCGGGAAGCCTGTATTTTATCGCTCAGACGGACAGTGAAGGAAATCAGAACTATGTCAGCACTTACGGTGTGGACGCGGCAGGTAATATGGTTCCACAGTACATGCTCAATAAGACGATCGACGAAATGTTAGAAGACGGTTCCATCGTTCTGACCGGTACGGAAGTGGACAGCGCACAGGCGAGAGCGCAGCAGGATTCCATGGGCAATTCCCAGAATGTGGTAGCGTTAACACTTAATGAGGCAGGAAAGCAGGCCTTTGCCGAGGCGACGCAGAAGGCTTATGACAATGGCGAGACGATCGCGATCTATTATGATGATGAATTTGTCAGCGTACCCGGCGTGGAGGCGGTGATCACAGACGGTAATGCGGTGATCACTGGACAGAGTACGCCGGCGGAAGCGGAGCAGCTGGCATCCACGATTCGTATCGGTGGCCTGAAACTGGAACTGGAAGAACTTAGATCAAACGTAGTCGGTGCCCAGCTCGGTTCGGAAGCGATCCACACCAGCCTGATCGCTGCCGGAGTCGGCCTTGCACTGGTGATCGTCTTTATGATCGCCGTTTACTATATATCAGGTTTGGCAGCATCTTTGGCACTTTGTCTGTATACGGAACTGATGGTGATTCTGTTATATGCGTTTGAAGCAACATTGACACTGCCCGGTATCGCGGGTATCATCCTGTCAGTCGGTATGGCAGTGGATGCCAACGTGATCATTTTTGCCAGGATCAGAGAAGAGCTGGCTACCGGCAAGACGGTACAGTCTTCGATCAAGATTGGCTTCAGCAAAGCATTGTCGGCGATTCTGGACGGTAATATCACGACTTTTATCGCGGCTATCGTACTGTATCTGATGGGAAGCGGCACGATCAAAGGCTTCTCGATCACTTTGATGCTGGGTATCGTCTTATCCATGTTCACGGCACTCTTTGTAACGAAATTCCTGATCAATGTGCTGTATGCACTGGGTGTCCAGAGTGAGAAGGCGTACGGTGTGGGCAAAGAAAAGAAGACCATCAATTTCCTGTCAAAGAGAAAAGCATTTTTCGGCATTTCTATTGCTGCGATCCTGATCGGTTTCGTGGTGATGGGAATCAATCAGTCCGGAATGGGTATGCCGCTGAATTACAGTCTTGACTTCGTGGGCGGTACCTCCACGACGATGACACTGAATGAAGATATGAGTATTGAACAGATAGATGCACAGATTGTACCTTTGATCGAGGAGATCACGGGGGACGGCAACGTGCAGACCACGAAGGTTGCGGGTTCCAATCAGGTGATCATCAAGACCAGGACTTTAAATGTAGAAGAACGTAAAGAATTTGCGGATGTTATGGTGAATAACTTTGGCGTGGCGGAGGACAGTATCACGGCAGAGACCATCAGTGCCACGATCAGTTCCGAGATGCAGACAGGGGCGGTAAAGGCGATCGTTGTGGCGACGATCCTGATGCTTCTCTACATCTGGTTCCGGTTTAAGGATATCCGTTTCGGCGCCAGCGCCGTTGCGGCATTGGTACATGATGTATTGGTGGTGCTTGCCTTCTATGCGATCGTCAAGATTTCAGTTGGCAATACCTTCATTGCATGTATGTTGACCATCGTGGGTTATTCCATTAATGCAACGATCGTTATCTTTGACCGTATCCGTGAGAACTTAAAGGAGATGCGGAACAAGGAAGAATTGCAGGATCTGGTCAACAGGAGTATATCCCAGACGTTGTCCAGAAGTATATTTACTTCCCTGACCACTTTCTTTATGGTGGCGGCGTTGGAAGTATTCGGGGTATCTTCTATTCGTGAATTTGCGTTACCGTTGATCGCAGGTATCATCTGCGGCACGTATTCGTCCATCTGTCTGACAGGTGCACTTTGGTATGTGCTCCGTACGAAGGTAGGACAGAAAGCAGCTAAGACGGCCAAATAAACGAAACGTTTGTGCTATAGAGGGCGTTCTGCGGTTTGCAGGACGCCCTTTGTAAGTGTGTATTTCAGTTAGGTTCAGTGACGCCTCGGAACGGAGGGAAAATGGGGAAATGGATGGTATCTGCCAAGCGGGCAGATTTTAATGCGGTATCAGAGAAATTTCATATCGATCCGGTCATTGCCAGGATCATTCGTAACAGGGACATTGTGGGGGAAGACAATATCAAGCGTTTCCTGCATGGTACGTTAGCCGATCTGCACGATCCTTTCTTGCTGAAGGATGCCGGGAAAGCGGCAAAGATTCTGCGAAGGAAAGCAGAGGAGGGCAGGCATATCCGTATCATAGGGGATTATGATATAGACGGGATCTGTGCCACATACATATTGTATGCCGGATTGAAGCATTATGGGGCAGTGGTGGATGCGGTGATCCCGCATCGGATCCATGATGGATACGGTTTGAACGATCATCTGATCAAGGAGGCGCATGATGCGGGAACGGATACGATCGTGACCTGTGATAACGGCATTGCGGCGAAGGAACAGATCGCCTATGCCAGATCGCTGGGGATGACCGTGATCGTGACCGATCATCACGAGGTGCCTTATGAGATACGGGAGGATGGGAGCCGGAGAGAATGCCTGCCGGAAGCAGACGCAGTTATAGATCCCAAGCGGGAAGCGTGCAAATATCCTTTCGATGGTATTTGCGGCGCCGTAGTCACATATAAGTTTTTACAGGTATTGTTTGCATCGTCTGGCAAAGAAGCTGCCCCGGGGACAGAAGAACTTCTGCAGGAACTTCTGGCATTCGCAGCCTTCGCCACAGTGGGAGACGTGATGGAACTTATTGACGAGAACAGGATCATTGTCCGCTATGGGCTGCGGCAGATCGCATGTTCTGCCAATTGCGGCCTGCGGGCACTGATTGAGGCTAACGGTCTGCGGGACAAGAAATTGTCGGCGTACCATATCGGGTTTGTATTGGGTCCCTGTCTCAATGCTACGGGGAGACTGGATACGGCTGACAGGGCACTTCATCTGTTTCGGACAACGGACGCTGCAGAGGCGGCGGTGATCGCCGGAGAACTGAAAGCACTGAATGATAACCGCAAGGATATGACGCTGCAGGGGACGGAAGCGGCTATGGAAATGATAGAGAAGACCGGATTAAAGGATGATAAAGTGCTGGTCATTTATCTGCCGGACTGCCATGAGAGTCTGGCCGGTATCATAGCTGGCCGGATCAGAGAGCGCTACTATAAGCCGACATTTGTGCTGACACGGGCCGAGGGTGGTGTCAAGGGATCAGGACGGTCTGTCGAAGCGTACCATATGTATGAGAAGATGAGTGAATGCAAAGAGCTCTATACGAAATATGGCGGTCATAAGATGGCGGCGGGAGTCTCCATGCCGGAAGCTAATGTGGAGCCTTTTCGTATGTACCTGAATGCGCACTGCGGACTGACAGAGGCAGATCTGGAAGAGAGGATACATATTGATGTGCCAATGCCCATGTCCTATGTGACGGCTGATCTTGTAAAGCAGTTGTCGGTGCTGGAACCTTTCGGTAACGGTAATCCAAAGCCGGTCTTTGCGCAGAAGGACATCAGATTGCTAAGCGGACGCGTTCTGGGCAGGAACAACAATGTGGGCAAGTATCGTGTGGAGGATGAGAGTGGCAGGCAATACGATATGATGTATTTCGGCAATCTGGAGGTCTGGCATGATTTCCTGAGAGGACATTTCGGCCAGGAAGCCTGTGAACGCCTGTATCAGGGGCGATATGGAGAAGCAACAGATATCCGGATCCATGTGATCTACTATCCGGAAGTGGATGTGTATCAAGGACGGGAGCGGATGCAGATGATCATGCAGGACTATGCGCCGGGCAGCGGATGCTAGTGTGGGTTACACCAGTGCGGTCGGCGCAGCTTTCCTTTAAAGTGACATTTCGGACAACAAAAAAGTCTGGGGCGTCCCAGACTTTTTCGCATTTTCTTATGAGGGGGGAGATAGTGAGTTCATCAACTATCTTGATATAATCATAAATTGTAAATGTGTCCAAAATGTGTTCAGATTATTAGAAAAAAATAAAAATACCTTAAGAAAGATTAAAGAGAATATAAAGTATTGATGAAAGGCGCTGCTGCGCCGGGTTAAACGGAGTAAATA
Organism: uncultured Lachnospiraceae bacterium; assembly: GCA_910588215.1. Taxonomy (GTDB): domain Bacteria; phylum Bacillota; class Clostridia; order Lachnospirales; family Lachnospiraceae; genus UBA3282. The sequence goes on along the minus strand of CAJUQJ010000016.1, from coordinate 15,302 downwards.
TTGAAATAGTGCGGCTTTCGTGCTATCTTAATATAGTGAAAATTTACTATGAAAGATAAAGACTTTCACAGCATGGATGGCCATGCGGCCCGCCCGACGGCAGGCTGAGCATGATGGAGTTTACTATGAAAGTCAAAGACTTTCACAGCATGAATAGAGTTGATAGAGAGGAGTAGGATAACAGATGGCAGCTTTGCAAGAATTGTTGGTGGAGATCGATCATGAATGTATTCGCGGTACGTTGGAACGGAAGGTGACGGACATTGTCTATGATTCTCGTAAGGTGGTTCCTGGCAGTATGTTTGTCTGTATTCCCGGGGCTGTCGTAGATGGACATAAGTTTGCCGTTGATGCCGTGAATGCCGGTGCAGGCACCCTGCTGGTGGAGAAGGATGTGGAGCTGCCGGAGGAGGCGGATGTGACAGTGATCCGGGTGGAGGACACTCATTATGCCATGGCCTTTGTGTCGGTGGCTTTCTTCGGTCATCCGGCAGAAGAGATGAAGATCATCGGCATCACGGGAACCAAGGGGAAGACGACTACCACCTATCTGGTGAAGTCCATACTGGAGCAGGCAGGCAGGAAAGTGGGACTGATCGGAACGATAGAGATCATAATAGGCGAGACGCATATTCATGCTGATCATACGACGCCGGAATCGTATCTGATCCAGAAATATTTCCGGCAGATGGTGGACGCCGGTTGCGATACGGTGGTGATGGAAGTCTCCTCGCAGGGACTGATGCTGCACAGGACACAGGGATTTATCTTTGACCTTGGAATCTTCACCAATTTAGAGCCGGATCATATCGGTAAGGGGGAACACAAGGATTTCGAGGATTATCTGAACTGTAAAGGACTACTCTTTCAGCAGTGCAGAACGGGGATCGTGAATAAGGATGATGCACATTGGAAGGCTGTGACTGCAGGACATACGTGTGAACTGGAAACTTACGGTATCGATGAGGATGCGGATATCCGCGCAGAGAATATCGCGTTTGTGAGAGAAGCAGGTAATTTGGGCATGGCATTTGAGGTGGCCGGACTTATGAACTTCCCGGCACAGATAGCAACGCCCGGTAAATTCAGTGTATACAATGCATTGACGGCCATCGCAGTCTGCAGGCATTTCGGGGTGGATGAGGAAGCCATTAAGAAGGCGCTCCTGCAGGCGAAAGTGAAGGGCAGGATCGAGCCTGTCAAGGTTTCGGATCAGTTTACCCTCATGATAGATTATGCGCATAATGCCATGGCACTCAAGAGCCTTCTGACAACGCTGCGGGCCTATGAGCCCCACCGGCTCGTCTGTCTCTTCGGCTGCGGCGGCAACAGGGCTAAGTCCAGACGGTATGAGATGGGAGAGATCAGCGGCAGTATGGCAGATCTGACGATCATCACCTCGGATAACCCCAGATATGAGGAGCCCCAGGCGATCATCGATGATATCAAAGCGGGCATCTACAAGACACAAGGCGACTATGTGGAGATCTGTGACAGAAAAGAGGCGATCGCTTACGCGATCGATCATGGTGAGCCGGGGGATATCATCGTCCTGGCCGGCAAGGGACATGAAGATTATCAGGAGATCTGCGGGGTGAAATATCCTATGGATGAGAGAGTGCTGATCGAGGAGATCTTAACAGAGCGGCAGCGTTTGGAGCAGGGCTGACGGGGATGCGGCGGGAAGGAGACGGTATGGAGAAGCGGTATGCGGATGTGATCATAGATATTTCCCATGATAAGGTTGACCGGCCGTTTCAGTACAAGATACCGCCGGAATTGGCAGGAGCGGTGTATCCGGGTGTCCGCGTGCATGTGCCCTTTGGCAGGGGCAATCTGGATAAAGCAGGCTATGTGGTGGATATTTCCGGGGAGACGGACTATCCGGTGGATAAGATCAAGTCTATCACCGCGGTGGACGATAAGGGCATCACGGCACAGGGAAGCCAGATCCAGATTGCATATTGGCTGAAAAGACAGTATGGATCGACTACGATCGCGGCGCTTAAGACGGTGCTTCCGGTAAAGCAGAAGCTTAAGCAGTTAGAGCGCAGGAAGATAACACGGTGTATGGAAGGCGAAGCGCTTCTTGAAGCATTGCAGTTGTGTGAGAAGAAGCACCAGGCGGCAAAAGCACGGGTATTGCGGGCACTGCTGACAGACGAGATCCTTCCCTACGAGCTGATCCGGCAGAAGCTGAATGTGTCGTCTGCTACGCTTAGCGCGTTGGAAAAGCAAGGATGCCTGCGGATAGAGACGGAAGCTTACTATCGCAACCCGGTCAGGTGTACGGCGGGAGAAGAAAGAAGAGTGGTGCTGAGCAAAGAGCAGCAGGAGATCGTAGAAAGTGTAGTGGGAGATTACAATGCCGGACAGCCGGGCACCTACCTGGTGCATGGTGTCACGGGAAGCGGTAAGACGGAGGTCTATCTGGGGATCATAGAGCAGATGATCGGGATGGGAAAGCAGGCCATTATGCTGATCCCAGAGATCGCACTCACCTATCAGACACTGCTGCGGTTCTATAAGCGGTTTGGAGACAGGGTATCGGTGATCAATTCCTCCCTTTCCCAGGGCGAGAAGTATGATCAGATCAGGCGGGCGGGGGATGGGGAACTGGATGTGATCATCGGCCCCAGATCGGCGCTGTTTACGCCTTTTCCAGACTTGGGCGTTATTATAGTGGATGAGGAGCACGAGAGCAGCTATAAGAGCGAATCCATGCCGAAGTACCACGCACGAGAGACGGCGGTTAAGATCGCTGCCATGCACCGGGCCAGTGTCGTGCTTGGTTCTGCAACTCCCTCTACGGAGGCATATTACAGGGCGAAGAGGGGAGAATACAAGCTGTTTGAGATGATGGCCCGTCCCGGTGCCAGTACGCTGCCAAAGGTATATACCATAGATTTAAGGGAAGAATTAAAGCAGGGCAACCGTTCGGTCTTTAGCAGGAAGCTGCGGGAACTGATCGACAGCCGGTTACAGGCCAGGGAGCAGACTATGCTCTTCTTAAACAGGCGGGGCTACGCCGGTTTCATCTCCTGCCGGGCCTGCGGGCATGTGATGAAATGCCCGCATTGTGATGTTTCTCTTTCCGAACACCGGGGAAATATGTTATTATGTCATTATTGTGGTCATGAGGAACAGAGGGCAGCAAAGTGCCCGGTATGTGGTTCCAAATATCTGATGGGTTTCAAAGCAGGTACGGAGCAGATAGAGGAAGCGCTGCACAAGGAGTTTCCGGAGGCGCGGGTGCTGCGTATGGATGCCGATACCACGAAGAGTAAGGAAAGCTATGAGAAGATATTGTCGGCTTTCGCAGATGAGAAGGCGGATATTTTGGTAGGAACGCAGATGATCGTGAAAGGACATGATTTTCCGAATGTGACGCTGGTCGGCGTTCTGGCAGCGGATCTGTCGCTGAATCAGAATGACTACCGTGCCGGTGAGAGGACATTCCAGCTGCTGACTCAGGCGGCAGGACGCGCCGGCAGGGGAGATAAGCCGGGTGAGGTGGTGATCCAGACTTATCAGCCGGAACATTACAGTATCGTTCATGCAGCGAAGCAGGATTATCAGGGATTCTATGAGGAAGAGATCACCTATCGGGAGTTTATGCAATATCCCCCGGCAGCGCATATGCTGGCAGTACTGATCACTTCCAGACAGCAGGAGCAGGGAGAGCAGCTCAGTGATGAGATGACGGATGTCATTGCAAAGCAGATGCGCCCCGGAGCGCAGGTACTGCCGGAGGAAAGTGTGACGGACGGGGAGACGAAAACAGAGAGGACGTGGCAGCGGCTGCAGGTAATAGGGCCGGCGGAGGCATCGATCAGCAAGATCAATGATCAGTATCGCCATGTTTTCTATATAAAGCACCCGGATTACCAGGTGCTGGTTCAGATCAAGGATATATTGGAACATTTTTGTAAAGAGAAAGAACTTAAGAATCAGACGGTACAATATGATTTCGACCCGATGAATACATATTGATATTGTGCATCGGTAATTGCGGACAGAATGCAGACAGGAAGTCTGGTCGTAATGTATCGGAAGCGTTTGGAAATGGAGGATGAAATGGCAATCAGAAAAATCAGGGAGATCGGAGATAAGGTTTTAACTAAGTGCTGTAAGGAAGTGACAGAGATCACACCCAGGATCCAGGAACTGATCGACGATATGTTTGAGACGCTGTATGAGGCGGAAGGTGTGGGACTTGCGGCGCCGCAGGTAGGCATTTTGAAAAGGATCGTAGTGATCGATGTGACCGGTGAGGATCCGCTGCTGCTAATCAATCCGAAGCTGATCGAATCTAGCGGGGAGCAGACGGGATACGAAGGCTGCCTGAGCGTACCCGGCAAACATGGCAATGTGACCCGTCCGAATTATGTCAAGGTCATTGCTTATGATGAGAATTTGAATCCTTTTGAGTTGGAGGGGACAGAACTACTTGCCAGAGCGATCTGCCATGAACTGGATCATCTGGAGGGACACCTCTATGTGGAGCGGGTAGAAGGAGAACTTATCGACACAGAGGATTTGGAAGAAGAGCAGTAGATGACGAAACAGAGGAGGCATGGTGTAGATGAGAGTCGTATTTATGGGAACGCCGGACTTTGCGGTGGGGGCGCTGGAAGCTATCCTGAAGGCCGGGCATCAGGTGGCGGCGGTAGTGACTCAGCCCGACAAGCCTAAGGGCAGAGGAAAAGAGATACAGATGACACCGGTCAAAGCCTGCGCCATGGCCCATGGGATCCCGGTGTTCCAGCCTGTCAAAGTGAAGGAAAAGGAAGCCGTGGAAACTCTTCGCGGATATAACGCGGATATTTTTGTGGTGGCTGCGTTCGGACAATTGTTGTCGGAAGAGATCCTGTCGATGCCGGAATATGGCTGTGTGAATATCCATGCTTCGCTGCTGCCGAAATACAGAGGGGCAGGGCCGATCCAGTGGGCGATCATCAACGGAGAAGAGAAGACCGGCGTTACTATTATGCAGATGGATAAAGGGCTGGACACCGGCGATATGCTGTTGAAGGAAGAGGTTGTAATCGACCGGAAGGAGACCGGGGACAGCCTGCATGATAAACTGGCGGCAGTGGGCGCAGGGCTGATCGTGGAAGCACTGGCTAAGTTGGAGCGCGGTGAACTGGCGCCTGAGAAACAGAATGAGGAGGAGACCTGTTACGCGAAGCGGCTCCAGAAGTCCATGGGCAGGATCGACTGGCAGCAGAGTGCGGGGAAGCTGGACTGTCTGATCAGAGGTCTGATCTCCTGGCCGGGCGCGTATACCGTACTGCGGGGGAAGAACCTGAAGATTTGGGAGGCAGAGGCAGTCGAGAGACCTGGAGGTGCACCGGAAGAGCCGGCAGTGTGTCCGGATTCTGCAGCTGTCCTGCCGGGCACGGTGGTTGCCGTCACGCGGGAAGCATTCTATGTGAAGACCGGGGAAGGGCTCCTGAAGATGCTGGCGGTGCAGCCGGAGGGGAAGAAACGGATGCCGGTGAAGGAGTTTCTTCTCGGTTACCAGGTGAAAGCAGGGGAGCAGCTGCAGTGAGGAGCAGATCTGCATACTGCTTCCGGTGTCATAACCTGTTTATACAGGAAGTTCGGGAACGTTAATTGCTGGCGCGGCCCAGGGGAAAGAGAAGTAAGGCGGCGCAGAAATGGAGTGAACAATGGGATATTATTATGGGTATTATATGGATCCGACTTATTTGCTGGTACTGATCGGTGCGGTCTTATGCATAGCCGCGCAGATGCGGGTATCTTCTACTTACAGGAAATATTCCGGTGTCAGGAGTAGGAGCGGTCTGACCGGCGCGCAGGCGGCGCAGCGGATCCTGCAGCTATCCGGCATCCATGACGTCCGCATCGAACATGTGCGCGGAGAACTGACGGATCATTATGATCCGGCTCATAAAGTCCTGCGGCTGTCCGATTCTGTATATGGATCTTCCTCCATCGCGGCCATCGGGGTTGCGGCTCACGAGTGCGGCCACGCGGTACAGCACGATAAGGGATATGGGCCTTTGAAAATCCGTACTGCGCTTGTGCCGGCGGCAAACATCGGTTCAAAGGCAGGGATTCCGCTGATCTTTCTCGGCGTCTTTCTGGGGATGAACAATATTCTGATCCAGGTGGGTATCTGGGTATTTGCGATCGCGGTGCTGTTTCAGCTGGTCACGCTGCCGGTGGAATTCAATGCTTCCGGCCGTGCGCTTGCCATGCTGGGAGATTATGGCATGTTGGAGCGCGAGGAGACGAACGGATGCCGGAGAGTGCTGAGTGCGGCGGCGCTTACTTATGTAGCGGCGGCTGCATCGGCAATCCTGCAGCTTCTCAGACTGGTCCTGCTGTTTGGGAACAATGACAGACGAAGAGATTAGTGCCGGTCATCCGCAGCGCAGATGATATGGAAATTTGTGGCGCTTCGGAATGGAGGTAAAGATGAATATACGGGAACTCGTATTGGATATTTTGATGGAGTTTGACAGACAGGGCGAGTATTTGAATATCCTGCTCTTTGGGGTGTTGGATAAATATGATTATCTTGACGGGAAAGAAAAGGCTTTCATCAAGCGGGTATGTGAAGGAACGGTAGAGCGGCAGATTCAGATTGACTATATATTGGATCAGTTTTCCAAGGTGCCTGTGAGGAAGATGAAGCCGCTGATCAGAGAACTGCTGCGTATGAGTGTGTACCAGCTCTTGTTTATGGAGCACATTCCCGATGCTGCTGTCTGTAACGAAGCCGTTAAACTGGCGAAGAAACGGAAGTTTCAGTCTCTGCAGGGATTTGTGAACGGCGTATTGCGGGCGGTTTCCCGCGGGAAGGAAGAGATACGATATCCCGACAGGCAGCAGGACGCCGATGCCTATCTGTCTGTTTATTATTCCGTCCCGGTATGGCTGGTGCGGCATTTGTGCGATGCGTATGGGAGGGAGCAGTGTGAAAGGATCCTGCGGTCCTTTTTACAGAGAAGGCCGGTCAGCATCCGCATGAAAGAGAGCCTGCCTGCTAAAGAGCAGGAGCGGCTTTTTGAGACGTGGCGGGAGGCAAGAGTGGAAGTACGGAGAAATCCGTATCTTGCTTACGCCGTGGAGGTAGTAAAGTCAGAGGGCATAAAGAGTCTGGCAGGATATGAAGAGGGCGCTTTTGCGGTACAGGATGTCAGCTCGATGCTGGTGGTGGAGGCGGCCGGCATCAAGGCAGGCGATACGGTCATCGATGTGTGTGCGGCCCCTGGCGGCAAAGCCATTCATGCAGCCGGGAAACTGGCGGGAACAGGGCAGGTGATCGCCTGTGACCTGACCGCCTATAAGACGGCGAAGATCGAAGCGAACAGGGATAGAATGCAGATTAACAATCTGTCCGTTGTAATACAGGATGCCAGAGAGAGAGAGGAGAAGCTGGTGGGGCGGGCGGATGTGCTTTTGGTGGATGTGCCCTGTTCGGGTTTAGGGGTGATCGGCAAGAAGCAGGATATCAAGTACCGGGTGACCAGGCAGTCCCTGCAGGATATCGTCAGACTGCAGAGAGAGATCGTGGGAAATGTGGTACAGTATCTAAAACCGGAAGGGGTCATGATGTACAGTACCTGCACCATGAATCCGGAAGAAAACGAGAAGATGGTCGAGTGGATCTGCCGCGAATTTGCCATGGAGACGGTGGGGATGCAGGAGGAATTGCCGGACGCGTTAAAGCCATTGGGGGAAAAGGGATTTCTCCAATTGCTGCCGGGGATCCACGAGGCGGACGGTTTCTTTATTGCCAAATTGCGCAGACGGGAACAGGCTAATTAAATGGATGCTGCCTGCAGGCAACGGAAATATGGATCTGCTGATGCTGCAGGTGATATAGCAGGACGAAACGGATGAAGAATATAAATAGAAAAGACATTAAGTCGCTCACTTTGTCACAATTAAAGGAAGAGATGGAATCTTTGGGAGAGAAAAGTTTCCGGGCCGGACAGCTGTACGAGTGGATGCATGAAAAGCTGGCGGAGGGATACGAGGAGATGACGAATATTCCCCGCAGGCTGGCAGAGCAGTGTGCACTGCGCTTTGAGTATACGACGCTTAAGACGGTCCAAATGCAGGAATCCAAACTGGATGGCACGAGAAAATATCTCTTTGCCCTTCCGGATGACAATCTGGTGGAAAGTGTGTGGATGCGTTATAAGCATGGCAATGCCGTATGTATTTCTTCTCAGGTAGGCTGCCGGATGGGCTGCCGGTTCTGCGCTTCCACCCTGGACGGGCTGGAACGGAATCTCCTGCCTTCGGAGATGTTAGAGCAGATTTATGCGATCACGAGGCAGACCGGAGAGAGGGTATCCAATGTGGTGGTGATGGGGACCGGTGAGCCAATGGATAACTTTGACAATCTTCTGCAGTTTATCATGCTGCTGACGGATGAGAACGGACTGCATATCAGCCAGCGGAATATTACCGTTTCCACCTGCGGCATCGTGCCCAGGATGTACCAGCTTGCCGACAGACAGCTGCAGATCACGCTGGCTTTATCCTTACATGCGGCAACGGATGAGAAGAGACGGGAGCTGATGCCGGTGGCCAATCGGTATTCGCTGCAGGAACTGATGGAGGCCTGCAAGTATTATTTCGAGAAGACAGGCAGAAGAATCACTTTTGAGTATAGTCTGGTAAAAGATGTCAATGATACAAATGAGGATGTTATTCAGCTGACGAAACTGATAAAAGGTTTGAACTGCCACGTAAATCTGATACCTGTGAATCCCATCAGGGAACGTGATTATGTGCAGTCTGAGCGTCATGCGGTGGAGTCGTTTAAAAATAAACTTGAAAAAAATGGAATAAATGTTACTATTAGAAGGGAAATGGGTCGGGATATTGACGGTGCATGCGGTCAGTTGCGGCGTAGATATATAGAATAGTCTTTTGGATCGGATGCGGCAAGACAGCGAGAGCCGATCCGGAGTAACAGGGGGAACAGTACAGTGCTTAGGTCCTATGCGACAACAGATATCGGACAAAAAAGACAACTGAATCAGGATTTTATCTATCTGTCAGAGGGCCCCATCGGGAATCTGCCCAATGTTTTTATTGTGGCGGACGGTATGGGAGGCCATAATGCCGGAGATTTTGCTTCGCGTTACGCGGTGGAGACAGTGGCGGAAGAGATAGAAGCCTCTTTTGAAAAGAACCCGGTGAAGATCATGGGAAGGGCCATCGAGAAAGCAAATGCCGTGATCCGTAAGCGGGCCAGGGAGGATGTATCTTACAGCGGTATGGGAACGACGATTGTCATTGCTACTTTTATCGGCAGATATCTGGAGGTAGCCAATGTAGGGGACAGTCGACTTTATGTTGTCAATGAGAGGATCAGGCAGATCACGAAGGATCATTCTCTTGTGGAGGAGATGGTCCGTATGGGAGGAATCGACAGGGCTTCTGCTAGAAATCATCCGGATAAGAATATCATTACCAGAGCGATCGGCGCCAGAGATCATGTCGAGGCGGATTTTTTTAATCTGGAGTTGCAGGCGGAGGATATGGTTTTACTTTGTTCTGACGGATTGACGAATATGATGGACGACGAGACGATCCACTGTATCTTAAGGAGAGGTGGCAGTCTTAAGGACAGGGTAGAAGAATTGGTGAAGGTAGCCAATCAAAACGGCGGCAAGGATAATATTTCAGTAATCGTTATTGAACTGTCTGCAGACGAGGTGGAACATGATTAAGATAGGTATGATGATAGGGGAACGGTATGAGATCCTGGAGCGGATCGGTACCGGCGGTATGTCAGATGTATATAAAGCGAAAGATTATAAACTAAACAGATTTGTAGCAGTCAAAGTATTAAAGCAGGAATTCAGTGAGAATGCCAATTTCGTCTCGAAGTTCTGGGTTGAGGCGCAGGCGGCGGCCGGACTCATGCATCCCAATATAGTCAATGTGTATGATGTTGGCGAAGAGGGTGGCACCTACTACATTGTAATGGAATTGGTAGAAGGCATCACTTTAAAGAAATATATTGAGAGGAAAGCGAGATTATCCGTCAAGGAAGCGATAAGCATTGCAATCCAAGTATCCATGGGATTGGAGGCGGCGCATAATAATCACATTATCCATCGGGATATTAAGCCGCAGAATATAATCATATCGAAAGAAGGCAAGGTCAAGGTAACGGATTTCGGCATTGCCAAGGCAGCTACCAGCAATACGATCACTTCCAATGTGATGGGTTCGGTTCACTATACGTCACCCGAACAGGCCAGGGGTGGATACAGTGACGAGAAGAGCGATATTTATTCACTGGGCATCACCATGTTTGAGATGCTGACCGGCAGAGTGCCCTTTAACGGGGAGACGACGGTGGCGATTGCGATCAAACACATTCAGGAGGAGATGCCGTCCCCCAGGGAATATGTGCCGGAGATTCCGATCAGTGTGGAACAGATCGTGTGTAAGTGTTGTCAGAAGAGTCCGGACAGAAGATATCAGTCCATGCAGGAACTGATTGCCGATCTGAAGCAGTCTCTGATCAATCCGGATGAGGATTTTGTCAAACTGATGGATCCGGACGAGGAAGCTTCCACGAGAATGATCACGGACAGGGATATGGCGCAGATCAAACGGCAATCCGACAGACACGATTCCATGGATGAAGTGATGCGTCTGAAAAAGAACAATCTGCGTGCCTATGAAGAGGAGGAAGAAGATGAGGACGAGGATGAGGATGAGGAGGAGTGGGACGAAGACGAAGAGGATTACGATCCCAAGATGGAAAGAATAACAACGATCCTGGCTGTTGTAGCAGCGCTCCTTGTGGGATGTATCGTTATCTTCCTGGTCGGCAGGGCTATGGGGGTATTCCAGTTTGGCACGGTGCCGGAGAAGGAACCGGTACAGGAAGAATCTACAGAGCAGGTAGAGATGATCAAGGTGGCCGGAATGAATGTGGAAGAGGCTAAACGTGCTCTTCTGGAGATTGGGCTGACACCGGAGATCCGCTATGAGGCAAGCGCTACGCACGAGGCAGGGACTGTCCTTCGGGCCAGCGTGCAGGGCGGCGCTGCGACGAGTACGGATCAGGAGAAACTGATGCTCAATAAGGGTACGGTGATCATTCTGACAGTGGCGGAAAGTGCGGAGGGAGTCAAAGTTCCGACAGCCACCGGTAAATCCAAAGAAGAGGCGACTTCTATCCTGGAGAAAGAGGGATTTGTAGTCAATGTGACGGAAGGATATGACCATACGGTGCAGAATGGGTATGTTATTTCTCAGTCACCGGAGGCAGGCACGACGGCGCCGCCGGGATCCTCAGTCACGATACGGATCAGTCAGGGGGCGGATGAGAATAAGGTAAGAGTACCCAATCTGGTGGGCATGGAGGAGATGGATGCCACCGTTACCCTGACGGAGCTTGGACTGGAAGTAGGAAATGTGACATCTGCGGCCAATGAGGATGCTTCACTGTCAGGAAGGGTGTGCTATCAGAGTTATTCTGTGGGTTCCTATGTAGATAAGGGAACAGTCATTGATATTTCCATCAGTACCGGGCCGGAGGCGGCCACTTATCGGTATTCGGAAGGAATTACGGCGCCGACGGAGGATCCGGATTATCAGAACGGAATGGCAGTGAACGTTACAGTCATGACGGCGGACGGCACACAGCTTCTGAGCACCCAGACTACGACTTTTCCGGTAGCGGCTAACTATACCGGCATCAAATCACCCACCGGGACCATCACTTTTACCTTTCGGGTAGAGAAGGAAGCGGCTACGACGACGGATCCAAATACAGGGGAGACCGTGACCAGCGAGGCCGTCTCGGAAGACAGGACAGTAAGCAGAGAAGTCAGCTTTACGCAGGAGTAGGATAAGCGTATGCAGGGCAAGATTATCAAGGGAATTGCAGGATTCTACTATGTGCATGTGGAGGGCAGAGGAATCTATGAATGCAAGGCCAAAGGAATATTCAGAAAAGATCATGTGAAACCTCTTGTAGGGGATAATGTGCTGACGGATATACTGGACGAGAAAGAGATGCTTGGCAATATCAGAGAAATATTGCCAAGAAAGAGCGCTTTGATCCGGCCGGCTGTTGCCAATGTGGATCAGGCGCTTATCTTGTTTGCCGTCGTGAAACCGGATCCAAACTTTAACCTTCTGGACAGACTGTTGATCCGGATGCAACAGCAGCATCTGCAGACCATTATCTGCTTTAATAAGCAGGAGATCGCGTCCCGGGAAGAGAAGGAAGAACTGCGGCAGGCATATGAGACTTGCGGCTGTCGTGTCCTGTTCATCAGTGTGCTGGAGGAGGAAGGGCTTGAGGAAGTAAGGAAGCTGTTAAGCGGCAGGACTACAACCGTGGCAGGACCCAGCGGCGTGGGTAAGTCGTCTCTGATCAATAAGCTGGCGCCGCAGGCTAACATGGAGACCGGCGCCATCAGTGCTAAGATCGCACGGGGCAGACATACCACCAGACATTCGGAGATCATCGCTCTTGGTGAAGGGACTTATATAGTAGATACGCCGGGATTTACATCGCTTGACATCTCCGAGATCACGAAAGAAGAATTGGGTTTCTACTATCCGGAATTCGTGCAGTATGAACCGTACTGCAAATTCAGCGGATGTGCACATATCAGCGAACCTTCCTGCGGCGTGAAGGAGGCTGTTGAGTCGGGAAAGATCAGCCGGGTGCGTTATGATAATTACAGGGTATTATATCAGGAACTGAAAGACAGAAAACGTTTCTAAGAGCCATGGTTTTTCATTTATGCCTCCATTCCGAAGCGCTTTACGCTGAGGACGTGAGCAGAATTTCAGATTCTGTTCTGCGATCAATAGAATTTGTGACATTTCGACACAAATTCTGACTGAACTTGTTCAGTATGTTGAATTAAATTGCTCATCAGAGAATTTATTCAACCTTCCACCTGCTATAAGATTTGGACTGGTAAGCAGAAGGGGCTATACTGGTCAGCCAGGCACCTGGAGAGAGGCTTAAACAGACAGGAAAGAAGTTATTGCACTTTGCACAACTTACAAAAATTCCACCTGTGCGGTTGGAATAATTGAAAACGAGAGCGAACGAGTGAATAGAACGTATGATATATTCAACGAGAACAGCAGGATTAATCATTCAAAAGCTGTAAGGGTTGAATTTTTGACCACCGTTTGCTACATAGAAAAATACTTAAAAGAGAGCGACAGGATACTTGATGTCGGCGCAGGTGCAGGAGAATACAGCCTTTACTTTGCCCGTAAGGGTCATGAAGTGTCAGCCCTTGAGTTTGCCGATGCCAATATTGCCGTTTTCAAAGTCATTGAGGAAAATGCCCGTCTGATTGGTGAGTGTAATTACCGTAACGCAGCGGATGGTGTTGCAGAAATCGGCATAAAGATCTGTGAAGCAGATTGTCAGAATTGTGGTGTTGGCAGAAAAGTTTTGCGTATGCTGATCGACTGACTGTTCAGGAACGGATATTCCAAAATTGTCCTCGATACTAACGTGACAAACACAAGAGCGAGGCATGTATATGAATCACTTGGCTTTCGCAAGGTGAGAACCAACATTGATTCTTGGAAGAAACAGCTTGGACAGCTTCAATCTTCGGCCGATTATGAGCTGAGCGCTGCTGACTTTGACTCCAGAAAAAGACAGTAGGTTGTTTATCATGTCCTATCACGCTTACGCGTATGTATGTTTTAATCTCTTAGTTCCGTCGGTCTCTGCTTCTGCACTTCCGCAGTAGTTCCATATGTTTCTATTTCTGTATTTTTGTAATGGTTCCATATGTCTTCCATGCGTGGCGATCTGCGTCCTTTTTCTTTGATCTTATTAGAAAAAGGGACAGTTTACAATTTATTTACTCATGCGTTTGTCGTACTTGACTACAAGTTTTATCGATTCTGTTTCCTTTCAGTTTTTTTGAATCAGATACTCTTAAGTTGACGATATTTTGAGATGTCCGTTATATTGTACTAAAGTTTGTCGGGAACTATGTATGGTAAGAACTGAAAAAGAATGATACAATGTTACTATTATATTATTTTAAAAACGTAGTAGAATTGGATGACATAACATAGCAAGACTTGCTCAACAATAACATAGAACGATCGATAGACGACAAGAAGTAAAGATTGCTATGAAATAAAACTACAAAAGGAGAATGTAATATGTATTTTTTAGAGCATTTAACACACAAAAGGCTAATGAATTTAAAGATTATAGATGAACACGGAAGGCCGGTATATTTAATAAAAGAGAGCTCAGCTCTTTTTACAAAAATAGCTTCTATGAAAGATCAATATAGAAACGAGGTAGCAAAAATACGACAGATACCAGGTATTACACCTGCTTATATCATTTCCAGTCAGGAAGCAGAGTTCAAAGTTGTACAGAAATTCTCGTTAAAGCCGCGGTTTGTGATCAAGAACAGTGCATATGAAATAAAAGGCCTCATTTATGATACAGATTATGAGGTGATGTGGAGGGATTATGCAGTATTACATTGCTGGCGTGAGATGCATAAGGGTAAATATATCCAAAAAATAGATATATTGGAGCATAAATATGAAATAGAGGCTTTGGCAATCGTGATAACGGTTGAGTCATCTAAAAGGTCGTTATTTATGACAAGAGTATAACTTGATGGTCATATGCGTAATTCAAATGAGGGGAACAAGGTTGAATAAATTCTCTGATGAGCAATTTAGTTCAACAAACTGAACAAGTTCAGTTAGAGTTAGTGACAGAGCCAAATTTGAAATTTGGCTTGCAGCCTTCGCGTTAAACGCTTCGGAATGGAGGAAAAGATGAGAAAACGTAAAGTATGGAAAAAAATTGCAGCATGTACGGTAGTGGTGGCTTTGCTTTTACAAAACCAGGGAATAACATATGCAGCGGAAAATGAGCAAAGCATACAGGGAGAAATCGCACCTGAAGATAGTCTGACCATTGATGAAGAAACAGGATTAAAAATGCAGACGATGACTTTGGAAGAAAGTGATGAAGATTATTCGTTTGATATGGATGCGCATTTAGCCCTTGCCGACAGGAAAGAGGTAAATGCGCGTTCCGATGTTAGCGTTCTGAGTACATACGGATATGATAATACTATGATCCAAAATGACTATGTTGAATTTGTCGTGAGGGAGAATGGTGATCTTCATAATGATGAAACAACAGATGGACGATTCACCATAGGAACAGTTGAAGGAAATCCGAATTATAGCAGTGATAATAATCAAACCTGAATTATTCATGAAATAACAGTAGCAACTGCTGAAAGCCGCATAGTTAT
>CAJUQJ010000015.1 GCA_910588215.1 uncultured Lachnospiraceae bacterium | reverse complement strand
AGCCAATATTTATTCAGGCAATGTTCGGTAATTTGTGCTGGGAAAGTTGAGTTATAATGGCATAAAATCAGAAAAATTTCCACAGGTGCAAGCGAACAGCGCAACAACGAAATTGATACAATGCGAAAATGCCTGAAAATGAGGCATTTCACGGGTTCGGCGGTTTTATTTTTTCGTTTTTTGAGCCTGTTTCCGTGTGTGGGAGCAACTCCGTTTTCTGATTTGAACCTCTTTTTAACGATAGCAGGCAATCGTTAAATCTTATAACTTATCGATAAAATTTTATATTGGAGATTGCGACTGCTTAAATCATTGCACTGACAGCAAAGCCCTTGCCGGCAAAACAAATCTGGTATGGGGTCGTTTTATGGAAAATAGAGTGACCAGAGTTGTTGATTTTTTAGTTGGGCAGAAAGATTTTGCTATCCCTGTTTTTCCATGTTTTTAAGAATTTCCTGCTTGCCGTAATAAATTTTTGTGTTGCGGCAGTAGGCTCGTTGGCGTAGATCAGTCCATATGGCAGTGTGTATTCCGTTTCAAGAGGAATGGTCACAAGGTTGGTATGGATATCTGAGTACACCGGCTGGGTGATTAAAATATACGGATTGACTTCACACATGGTAAAAGTATCAACTCCATAATAAGCGGAATCAATGATCTGGATGGTCGGATGGTTCTGCCTTATTTCACTGCGGAAAGCATCGAGTTCCTCTGACACGCCTTCGATTGGCATGACCAGGTATTCCCCATTCAGATCCTGCAGGGTCAGTTTTTTGGCCTTTGCAAACCGGTGGTTTTTTGATAATGCACAGCAGACAGGGGTGCGGGCCAGTTCTAAAAAGCGGCAGATTCCTTTCCAGCCGCTCGTTCCATAGATTCCCTCCCACATATCATACTTGATCCCCAGCATCGAAAAAGAACTGCCCTTGTTTTGATATTCTGCCATGGGAAGGATCTCTATTTTCAATTCGGGAAGCTGCTCACTGATCCAGGCCCATATTTCGGGGATGAGCCTGCATTTATAAAGTAAGGAAGTCCCAATGCGCACGGTATATTCAGAGGATTCAGCAAGAAGCCGGGCCTTATTCAGTGCGTCCTCTGACAGCCGGATCAGTGTTTTTGCATCTTCATAAAGGGATCTTCCCGCAGGTGTCAGTTTCACTCCATGGTTGGAACGGACAAACAGCTTGAAACCGCACCCTTCCTCCAGCAGATTGATCTGCTGGATAATGGCGGGAGATGAAATATACATGGCTTCGGCAGCTTTTCCAAAGCTTCCCAAATCCGCAACTCTGATGAACGTATCAAGCTGATGGTTATACATGGCGGCCTCCTTGCGATAAGTTTTGACTTTACGCCATGATAACATATCCATACTTCAGAATCAAGCTGGCTGATGTTAAAATTTATGTAGAACATGACAAGTGAAGCTTATATCTGAGTGTTTTACTTAAGGGAAAGAAAGGCAGGTTAATACTTATGAAAAAATTGGGTTTTGGTCTGATGCGGCTTCCGCAGATCAGCAAGGATGATTATGGCAGCGTAGACATTGAAAAGGTCAAAAAGATGGCGGATGCCTTTATGGAAAACGGCTTTACTTACTTTGACACGGCGGCTCCCTACTATCGGGGGAACAGTGAGGTGGCTTTCAGGGAAGCAGTGGCGAAGCGTTATCCCAGGACATCTTATACGATTACCGATAAGCTGTCCCTGTTCATGATACGGAATGCAGAAGAGATGGAAGGATTCTTTGAAAGCCAGTTGGAGCGGCTTGGCGTGGACTACATGGATTACTACTGGCTCCATGGCCTGGGTGGGCCGTCTTTTAAGCAGGCAGAGGAATGGCGTGCATTTGAATTTGTACAGCGCAAAAAAGCGGAGGGGAAAGTAAAGCATATCGGGCTCTCTTTCCATGACAAGGCAGAACTTCTGGATGAGATACTGACGAAACATCCGGAGATGGAGTATGTACAGATCCAGCTCAACTATCTGGATTGGGAGGACGCCACGGTAGAATCCCGCAAATGTTATGAGGTGGCGACGAAGCACCGCAAGCCGGTGATTGTGATGGAACCCATCAAGGGAGGGAGCCTTGTGAATATCCCGGAAGAGGCAGAGAAGCTCTATCAGGATTACCGCCCGGACAGCTCCGTGGCTTCCTGGGCGATCCGGTTTGCGGCATCCCCCGGCAATGTCATGATGGTCCTGTCCGGCATGAGCGATGAGGAGCAGATGGCGGATAACATCAGCTACATGAAAGAATTTCAGCCGCTGGACGAAGAGGAGCAGAAAATTGTGGAACAGGCAACAAAGATTATCAAGGCTTCCATTGCGATTCCCTGTACGGCCTGCCGCTATTGCATTGATGACTGCCCGAAGAAAATAGCGATTCCGGATTATTTTGCAGTTTATAACAATCTGAAACGGTTTGGCGGACCCCAGGGGATGGTGGCAAGGACATATTATGGAAATCTGACGCAGACCCATGGAAAGGCGTCGGACTGCCTGAAATGTGGAAAATGTGAGAAACGCTGCCCGCAGCATCTCCCTATCCGTGAGTATCTTGAGGCCGTTGCAGGGGAATTGGAATAGTGTGGATGAGAGGTGGTCGAAATGGAAAAGACAAGAAAACTTGGGCAGACAGAAATTGAGATAGCTGCAATCGGATATGGCTGCATGGGCCAGACCCACTCCTATGGTGTGGTGGAGGCGGAAGAGGATATGGTGTCGCTTATGCAGTATGCCCATGAGGTAGGATATACTTTTTTTGATACTGCACCGATTTATGGGGAGGCGAATGAAAGGTATCTTGGAAAAGCGGTTGCTCCTTTCCGCAATGAAACGGTCATTGCCACGAAGTTTGGCATTGTGGATGAATCTTTTTTTGCAGGGAATGCGGAAGCCTTAAGCAGCAGCCATGAATCTATCCTGGAGCAGGTGGATGCATCCCTGAAAAGGCTTGGGACGGATTATATTGACCTGTATTACCAGCACCGTATCGATCCCAAAACGGAGCCGGAGGAAGTGGCGGAAACAATGGCGGAACTGATAAAGGCCGGGAAGATACGGGCATGGGGCGTTTCCTTTGCGCCGGTGGAATATATCCGGAGGGCACACAGAGTATGCAAAATTTCTGCAGTTGAAAATATGTATTCTTTTGTGGCAAGAAATGATGAAGAAACATATTTTCCGCTCTGCGAAGAACTTGGGATCACTTATGTATCAGCCTGCCCGCTTGCTAAAGGATATCTCAGTAACAGATATAGTGTGGGAACAAAATACAGGGAGGGAGACTGGCGTGCAGACATAAATTTGTTTCAGAAGGAAGGGATTGATGCAAACCTGGACCTTATGGAACTGATCCTGGATTTTGCAGACAGGAAACAGGCAACGCCGGCACAGATTGCCCTGGCATGGGAAATTACAAAAAAACCATATTTGGTTCCGATACCGGGGACAACGAAGAAAGACAGGGTAAAAGAGAATTTTGACGCTGTGACAGTGGAATTGACAGAAACAGAGATGCGGGAAATAGAAGAAGCTTTGTCGCACATGGATATTGTTGGCATGGGGCGTGGCTGATTGGAGGTGTATGAAAATGAAACGAATCAGTATGATCTTGCTTTTCCTCGTACTTTGTTTTGCTATAAGCGCCTGCGGGCAGGAAGATGATAACCGGACGGATCATGTGGTTGAAAGCACGGCAGATGGGGTACAGGATGACAGCCGGACAAATGAGCCGGAAGAAAATGTGAAAGATGAAACAGTGCAGGAAGCGGATGGCGGAATACAGAATGAACGGTCAAATGTCGAAGCATCAGAAGGGCAGGTGTTTGATCTGGAAGCGGGAACAGTAATGCTGAACAGCGGGTACGAAATGCCCATCCTTGGGATTGGAACCTTCCGTCTGTCACAGAGCGAGGCGGAGGATTCTGTATATTGGGCATTGCGTGACGGTTATCGTTTGATTGACACGGCAAGGATTTATGGAAATGAGTCTGGCGTTGGAAAGGGAATCCAGCGGGCGATTGATGAAGGCTTTGTGACAAGGGAGGAAGTCTTTGTCACGACAAAGATGTGGACGGATGATTATGGAAATGGTGCGGCGGCCATTGACGCATCCCTCGAAAGGCTGGGGCTTAATTATATTGATCTGATGATCCTGCACCATTCAGCTCCGGGAAGTGATGTGGAGGCATATCAGGCGATGGAAAAGGCAGTGGAGGACGGTAAACTGAGATCCATCGGACTGTCCAACTATTACACGCCGGAAGATTTTGACCGGCTTGTAAATGCCACATCGATTACACCGGCCCTGCTCCAGAATGAAACGCATCCATACTATCAGAGCATGGAGATGAAAGAGCATCTGCAGCAGTATGGAACTGTCATGGAATCATGGTTTCCCCTTGGAGGACGCGGGAATACGCAGACACTGTTTAATGACGAAACCATTTCAGGGATAGCGGCGGATCATGGCAAGACTTCCGCACAGGTCATCCTGCGCTGGCACCTGCAGGCGGGAAATATTGCAATCCCCGGTTCAAGCAACGAAGCCCATATTCAGGAGAATTATGAGATATTTGATTTTGAATTGAAAGATGATGAGATGGAGCGGATGAGTGCGCTGAATCGGAATGAACGGTTTGCCTCTTACTAAGAAATAAGAATTATGAATTTGGAAGTGTCATGATGAAAGTAATTCTTGTAAACGGCAGTCCCCATGAAAATGGCTGTACCTATACAGTTCTTTCTGAAATTGCCGATACTTTTGCAAAAGAAGACATTCAGCCAGATATTTTCTGGATTGGAAATAAACCGTTGTATAGCTGTGTGGACTGCGGTAAATGCGAGGAAAAGGGATGCTGTGTATTTGAGGACAGGGGCATTGACCTCTTTTATGGGGCGGCATTCTTTGTCGACCTGCATTCTGGGAAAAACCGCTTTTACTTAAAGCCTGCGGCAGCAGTGGTTTCAGCAAGGCGGGCAGGTACGACAGCCGCCCTTGACCAGATCAATAAATATTTCCTTTGGGGGCATATGCCGGAACTGTTGACAATATGGATGACTATTCGGTAATCTTTATCGGCTTTGCTGGTGGGGAGATTTACCTGCGATAGTCACAGTTTTCCTGGAAAGCTATGATTTTTCAGGAAAGACAGTTATCCCTTTCTGTACCCATGCGGGAAGCGGATTATCCGGGACGCAGGGAACTGTTGAGAAACTTTGTGAGGGAGCAACTGTGGAAGATGGCTTTGCAGTGCGTGGCCGGACAGCGCAAAATGAACGTGATTCGGCGGAAAGCGCAGTGACAGACTGGCTCCGTGGTCTTGGGTATATTGAGTAAGCGCATGGAGAAGAAATGCCCATGAAAAAGAAGACTGTTTTCATTGTACTGCTTGTACTGACGATGTTTCTTGCCGCTTGTGGGAGAAAAGAAATACCGGCATCGGATAATTCCCCGCAGACAACAGACAGCATTCAGGATTTATCGGAAGATGAATCTTCCCTAGTGGAGGAAGGAGCAGATATTATGGCGGAATATGATTTTTCCATTTTTACAAATGTGGAACTTATTGGGACGGATCTGTCTGAAATGAGTGACAATCAGCTTTCTGTCCTTTATCAACAGGCAAGGTATTGTCAGGCCATGACGGAGGCGGACACAGATACACTGAGGGAGATCGTATCTGAGGATGCGGTCTTCACGCACATGAACGGCAGGCAGCAGACAAGGGAAGAGTATTTTGCTGACATAGAAAATGGCAGCCTGCGGTATTTTACCATCGGCATTGACAGCCCGGTGGTGGAAGTGGATGGCGACATGGCTTCTGTCACTTACACATCGGTACTGAATGCCAATGCTTATGGCGCAATGGGAACCTATCGGATGGGTGGGACGCACTGGTTTGAAAAGCAGGAGGGAAGCTGGATATCCATCAACAATCCGAAACGCTAAAGGAAGATTTCTGATAGGCATGAGCTGGGAAAGTGCGCAAGTGCTGTGAGGCAATAAAAAAATCTCTAAGAGAGAAGAGGAGAACATAATGGCAAAAGTATTGATTGCATATTTTTCCCATGCCGGACAGAATTATACACATGGCGGCATTGGGTACTTAGAGGTTGGGAACACGGAAGTGGTAGCAAAAAAACTGCATAAGCTGGTTGACAGTAATCTGTTTTATATTGATACCGTGAAAAAGTACCCGGATGACCATATGAAGAAAATTGATATAGCGAAAAAGGAATTTGAGGAAAACGTCCGCCCTGCATTAACAGCAAAGGTTGAAAATATGGAGGAGTATGGAACAATCATTCTGGCCTTTCCTAATTGGTGGACTACAATGCCAATGGCGCTGTTTACCTTCCTGGAAAGCTATGATTTTTCCGGCAAGACGATATGCCCGCTTATTACCCATGGGGGCAGCGGTTTTTCTGATTCGTTGAAGGATATTGCCCGGTTGTGTCCAGGCGCAGTTATCAAAGAGGGGCTGGCTATACATGGAGATGACGCAGGGAAAAGTGATAAGGCACTTGAAAAATGGGTAAAAAAACTCGGTATTTTATTGTGAGGTGAAAACGGTATAGTTTTTAGTACAGAAAAGACATGCGGTTAGGAGGTGTACTATGGCAAATATATTAATTGCATATTTTTCTTTAAAAGGTGAAACGATTGCTCCCGGTATGAAAATCGTGAATCTGGAAAAGGGCAACACAGCTGTTGCAGCAGAGTTTATTCAGAAAGTGACAGGCGGCGCTCTTTTTGAAATCGAAACAGTTAAAGCATACATCAAAGACCATATGAAGATGATTTACGAGGCTAAAGAGGAACTGGAAGCTGGTACTAGAGTAGAGGTTAAGGGCTACCCGGATAATTTTGATGAATATGACACCGTTTTCCTGGGGTTTCCAAACTGGTGGAATACTATGCCAATGGCGGTTGTCACCTTTCTGGAGCATTTTGACTGGAGCGGAAAACGTATCATTCCATTCTGTACCAGTGAGGGCAGCGGGCTTGGCAACAGTGTTGCGGATATTGAGAAAATCTGTATAGGTGCGGATATAGACAGTGGTGGAGCGTTCATTGGTTCACAGGTTGGAAATTCGGAAGAAAAAATTACTGAGTGGGCAAAAACTAAAGTAAGGAGGTAAAAGAGAATGATTTTTGACCGTAATGAAAATAAGGATGTGATTGCCTTACTTGGGGCAGGCAGTATGGGATGCGCGATTGTCAGGAGGATTGCGGCAGGAAAGAAAATCCTGTTAGGTGACATCAGTGAGAAAAATCTTGAAAAAGTGTCCAATGATTTTAAGTACGGAGGGTATGATGTGGAAACCTGTATTGTGGATGCATTTAAGAAAGATTCCGTAGAGGCATTTGCAAAAAAAGCGGCATCCCTTGGAAATGTAATGTATTTTATTGACACAGCAGGGGCATCCCCCAATCAGGCAAGCCCGGAACATATCCTGAACCTTGATATGGTGGGAACCGGATATGCGGTGGATGCGTTTGGTGAAGTTATGGCAAAGGGAGGGGCAGGGCTTATCATATCCAGTCAGACAGGATATATGTGTCCGATTCCCAATGAGGTGGAACTGGAAATCTTAAAGACACCTACGGAGAAACTGCTGGATGTTCCATTCATTAAAGAAACAGCAACGAATTCAGGGCTGGCTTACATGATTGCAAAACGGGTAAACCATCTGCAGGCACAGAAAGCCGCTGCAACAACATGGAAAGAGCACAGGGCGCGTATCAATACGATCAGTCCGGGCGTGATCGTAACGCCCCTTGCATATGATGAGTTTGCGGCAGCAGGCGACAACTATCAGCAGATGATTGATGCATCTGCTGCGATGAGGACGGGCACATCGGAGGAGATTGCAGAAGCTGGGGCATTTTTGCTGGGAGAACATGCAAAATTTATCACAGGTACAGACCTTTTAATTGACGGTGGCGTGATTGCTGCAATCCGCACCGGAGAATATAAACTGCACTGAATATGGGAAGGAGATCAGCGATGAAAAAAAGAAAGCTAAGGGATCTGGATGTATCTGAGGTTGGCATGGGCTGTATGGCTTTTTCCCATGGCTACGGAAAAATCCCACCGGAAAAGTACAGCATTGAAGCCATCCAGAATGCTTATCAGCATGGGTGTACTTTTTTTGATACGGCAGAAGTTTACAGTCCAAACCTTGCAGGAATCGGGCATAACGAACGGATTGTCGGAAAAGCCTTGAAAGATGTGAGGGAAAATGTTGTGCTGGCGACAAAGCTGTTTCTGGACAGATCTGAAATTGGAAGAGGCTGGTCTGTTTACAGTGCTGTCCGGAAACATCTGGAAGGTTCGATGGAACGTTTGCAGACAGATATGGTAGACCTTTATTATCTTCATAGAATGGGCGGTATTTCTGTAGAAGAAGTTGCGGAGGCGATGGGACAGTTAATAAAAGACGGTCTGATCAGAGGATGGGGTCTGTCGCAGGTAGATGTAGATGTGATAGACCGTGCGCACAGGGTAACGCCACTTACTGCTATCCAGAACATTTATTCCATGGTAGAACGGGATTCGGAAAGCAGGGTTATTCCTTACTGCCTTGAAAACAATATCGGAATGGTTCCTTTTTCGCCAATCGCAAGCGGTCTGTTATCAGGGAAGATCACAACGGAAACGAAATTCGAGAGCAGGGATGATGTGAGGAACTGGGTTCCGCAGCTTTCCAAAGCCAATATTGCAGGCAACCAGCCAATCATTGACCTTTTGAAAGAGTATGCGGACAAAAAGAATGCAACCAGTGCGCAGATTTCCCTTGTATGGATGCTGCACAAATACCCAAATGTGGTGCCGATACCGGGGTCAAAGAATAAGGAGCGCATCGTTGAGAATCTGGATGCTTCCAAAGTGGAACTGACGGATGCTGAGTTTACATCTCTTGAAAGTGTGCTGAATAAATGTAAGGTGTATGGGCACAGAGGGTTTAGCAGATAGGAGAAGCAGAAAAATCAGGTTTTTCGAATTTGAGTGGAGGAAAAGAAATGTAGTTACAGAAGAGGTGGAAGCACAGGAAATGAGGACAGAACCGGAATCTGCAACATTGCTTTATCAGGGACAGGCAAGCATCCGTATTGTTACGGATGAAGGAAAAGTTATTTATATTGATCCGTATGCCGGAGATTCTTATGAACTGTCTGCAGATTTGATACTGGTGACACATTCACATTTCGACCATAATCAGATGGACAAAGTGGAAAAACGGAATGAAGACTGCCGGATTATTACATATAAAGAGGCAGTACAAAATGGAGAACACCGGATTTTTGAGTTGGATTTTGTAACGATTGAAGCAGTGGAAGCAGGATATAACTCACTCCATGACGTGAATGATTGCGTAGGTTAAAAAGGGCTGCATACAGACATTGAACAGGTAAAGCATATGGTGGATCTGTTTATGGAAGCCGGATTTACATATTTTGATACGGCATATGTGTATACGGGTTCCGAGGCGGCAACTAAAAAGGCACTGGTTGAGCGTTATCCACGAAAATCATTTACGTTGGCAACAAAGTTGAATGCAATGATGATGGCGCCAAATGAAAAGGCTGCAAAAAATCAGTTTTATACAAGTCTTGAACGTACCGGAGCAGGATATTTTGATTACTACTTACTTCATGCCATGATGGAAGGAGGCTATACAAAATATGACAAGTTCCGTCTTTGGGATTTTGTGAATGAGCAGAAAGCTAAGGGGCTGGTGAAGCATATGGGTTTTTCTTTCCATGCAGGTCCGCAGTTACTGGATAAGCTGCTCAGGAAACATCCAGAAGTAGATTTTGTGCAGTTACAGATCAATTATGTGGATTGGGAAAATCCGTCAGTGGCGGCAAGGGCGAACTATGAAGTGGCAAGGGAGCATGGAAAATCCATAGTAGTGATGGAACCGGTAAAAGGTGGAAGTCTGGCAAATCCTCCTGCGGCAGTAAAAAAGTTATTCAATGAATATCATCCGGATATGTCATATGCTTCGTGGGCAGTCCGTTTTGTAGCATCGTTAGATGGCATCATAACTGTGTTATCAGGAATGTCGAATATTGACCAGATGGAAGATAACCTGTCCTATATGAAGAAATTCCAGCCTTTGAATGAGGAGGAACAGAAGATTATTCAGCAGGCACAGAGGATTCTTGGAAATTCATCTACAATCCCCTGTACCGCGTGTCATTATTGTACGGAGGGTTGTCCGAAACATATTCCGATTCCGGAGATATTCACTGCCATGAATAAGCAGCTTGGCAATGGGCAGATGGCAGAGGCAGTTTCGGATTATCAGAAAGTGAATGTTTCAGGTGGTTTGGCATCGGAGTGTATTGACTGCAAACAGTGTGAGCATGTCTGCCCGCAGCATCTTGGTATTACAGGTTATCTGAAGCAGTGTGCAGACAAATTGGAAAAATAGAAAATATATGAAAAATGTTTTTAAATGATGCTGAGAAAAGCCGGAATGTTTTGGTAAGATATGACATTTCGGTTTTCTTGTGTATGTGATTTCAATTTAAAAATATTTGTGAGACATTCTAAATTCTTTTGGCGTAATGCCGGTATATTTTTTAAAAATGGAAATGAAGTGGCTTAAGGAACAGAAGCATAAGGATGCGCTGATTTCCGTATAGGTAAAATCAGTGTGACTTAACAGATTTTCTGCTTCTTTTATACGGGAAATGTGGATAAATTCCAAGATTGTATAGTTTGTCTCTTTTTTAAAAAGGGAAGAAAAATAGGAGGCACTGAGTCCTGTCGAATCAACCACCTGTCGTGACGCATCCGGCTCATAGTGACAATCCAAAAGATGATTTCAGGCGTGCCATGAATCTGCTGACAAAGGGTACCTTTAAAAATGAGGAAATGGTGACACATGAATTCAAACTTTCTGAAATAATGACGGCATTCCAGACTTTGGAGCATAAACCGAAGAATTTTATAAAGGGGATTGCTGTTCCAGATTAAGCCTGGATGACCGGGCAGGTTTTATCTGGAGCTACTCTTATGCTAAGTTAGCCATTTTTTAACAACAAAATGAAGTTTTGATAACGTTTTTCTTTTTGCACAAGTATGATTGATTTATAAGAATCGGAAGGAAAAGCCGGTGTTTTGTATTGGAGGATATAAAAGATGGGAAAACTTGGATGGGCATTGAAATGGTGGTAAATCTGACACCGGTAGGAGCGCATTATGACCTGATCAAATCCGCTCTGCTTGCAGGTAAACACGTTTATACTGAAAAGACGATCACCGATGATGTTACAAAAGCAAAGGAACTTTTGGACTTAGCAGAGGAAAAGAATCTGTACCTTGGTGCGGCACCGGATACTTTTTTAGGTGCTGCATGGCAGACAGCACGTGTGGCTATTGATGAAGGGCTGTTAGGCGAGATTCATTCTTTTGCTATCTCAGCGAACAGGAATAATGATATGCTTCTCAGCCTCTTTGCTTTCCTGCGTCAGCCGGGGGCGGGAATTTTATATGACTATGGGGTCTATTATATAACTGCCATGGTGAGTCTCCTCGGATCGGTGTCACGTGTGGGAGGAATTGTGGGTGTGCCCTATCCGACACATAAGAATATCATGCCAATGAGTCCTGATTTTGGCAAGGTGATGGATACGCCGAATGAAAGCCAGGTATCGGCTGTCATTCAGCTTAGAAATGGAATTTGTGGTACGTTCCATATCGATGCGGATAACAATATGATGGATGAAGCCTATTTTGCGATTTACGGCACAAAGGGAATCCTATACCTGACAGATCCGAACCAGTTCGGCGGTACCGTGAAATATTTGCCAAACGCAATGGATCCCCGCAATCCGGCAAAAGCGGTTGAACTCTGGAATTTCTCGAAATATGGGGAGAATTCCCGTGGAATCGGGCCTGCAGAAATGGCGGATGCCATATTTCAAGGGAGAAAGAACAGGGCTTCCAAGGAAATGGCATACCATGTACTGGAAGTATTGTCCGGTATCTTACAGGGAGGAACCAAAGGTTCTTTTGTAGATATTGCGTCCGCTTGTGATATTCCGGAAACAATGCCGAACCATAAAGCGGGGATTAAAAATGTTGGACATATCGCTTTCCAGGTGAAAGATATGGAAGCCATGCTTCATTTCTATGGGGATATTCTGGGCATGAAACGGCAGTTTACACTGACGATGAAAGATCTGGGTGAAAGTATAAAGATGCAATATGGTGATCAGATGACAGGGGAAACAGAGAAGCTTTTGCAGAATATAACTGCAGCTGGAGACAGACCATGGATTGATTATCTGAAACTGGCGGATGGACAGTTTATTGAGCTGTTCCATGACTTGGGTCGTTCTTCACGGAAGATTGAAAATCGCCGCGAAAACTATGGATATACAAAATTTAATTATGAGGTTGAGGATATAGAGAAGCTGCGGGATCATTTGGTAGCTGAAGGAATGAAAATGGACGAGGATATTCATACGACTGTTGACGGTTCTCGCGAAATTACGATTCATGACCCGGATGGAAATGAAGTACAGTTTACGGAATATTTCAAGGGAGAAACAGCCCGTATACCGATGACAGAAGTACAGGAACACAAGGTTTATTCGCGTGTGCATTATACAACGCAGATTGCTTTTCAGGTGAAAGATGCTGTGAATATGGAGCATTTCTACTGCAGAGGGCTGGGATTAAAGAAGGTTTTCAGCCTTACCTATCTGGATTTATGTAAGGTCGTCGAGCAGTCAGGACAGGCAGATCCGAAGATACTGATGGGACTTAAAATGATGGGAGAGCAGTCGTGGATTGACTATATTGAAGTGGCACCGCATCAGTATATTGAATTGTTCCACACAGATGGACAGACATTGAAAGAGGATCGTGATCTTCAGGATGCTTATGGATATCAGCACATTTGTTTTGAGGTTGAAGATATCCATGCAGCATGGGATGCAGTGACAGCTAATGGCATCAAACCGGATACGCAGATTAGTCTTGGAGCAGACGGGGCTTACCAGTTCTGGCTGGTGGATCCGGATGGAAACCGTTTGGAATTAATGCAATATGCCTCTGGCGCCAAGCAACTTGATGAATAAAAAAAGTGAAAACGTATGAAAACTCTCATGGGGAAATGGCTGACCGAAAGTTAGCCATTTTTTTATAGTAATCATTAAATTCTGATAACGTTTTTCCTTCTGCATGGTTATGATTGAAATTAAGAAGCAAAAGGAGGAAACGCAAGCATGTCTGATAAAAAATTGTATATCGGATTTGATGACCCGCAGTTTGCCAATCCCTACATTGATGTGGATGAATGGCGGAATGAGCCGGTACGCCACCACTATATCCATGGAGGTTTTGAAGGGACACTGACAAAATTTTGTTTTTATTTTCCACCAGAGGAAACCTATGAAAAAAGGTTTTTCCATTTTGTATCGCCATTTGTGGGTGATGAGACGGAAGCACAGCAACAGACAGGGATGGAAGATAAGATCTCATTTGCGGTGAAGCATGGTGCATATTTTGTTGAAACGAATTTGGGCGGCATTGTGAATGGCGGGGATGACCCTACCTTAGTTTACCGTGCCAGTGCATCTGCTGCACAGTATTCCAGAAAGGTGGCAGTTGATTTATATGGGGAGCATAGGCCGTATGGTTATATCTATGGCGGCAGCGGCGGCGGATATAAAACGATCAGTTGCGTGGAGAGCACGGAAGGTGTCTGGGACGGTGCGGTTCCCTTTGTGATCGGTTCCCCAATGGCGATGCCTTATGTGTTTACCGCACGGGTACATGCTATGCGTATCCTTCGTCATAAAATGATGCAGATCGTAGATGCTTTGGAGCCGGGTGGCAGCGGAAATCCTTATGAAACATTAAACGAAGAGGAAGCGGCTGCACTTAGGGAAGCAACCTTGATGGGATTCCCACTTCGTACATGGTGTGTATACGATACCATTGGGGATGGTGCCCTTCCGGTGCTGAAACCAGCAGTAGAAGCCATGGATGCAGCATATTATCAGGATTTCTGGAAATTGCCGGGTTATCTGGGGACTGCGGAAAACAGCAGTGCTGTCCGTGACCGGATCCATATGGAATCTACTATTTCCGAGATTTTGACGCCACAGGGAGTCCTAAAAGGGGTAGGTGACAGCATTGATGAAAATAATGCCTATGGCGTGGACGAGGCGTGGAAGAATCAGATGAATAAAGCGATTGAACTGCCTTATTTCAGGCTGACGGATTTCCCTGAGGATGATCCTTATTTAAGAGGACTGAAAATGAAATTTTTATCCGGTGCACTGGAAGGAGAAACGTTTTCCATGCACTGGGTGCGTGAATCCATTGTCACGGTAGATAACAGCATGGATGGAAGAGATTTGGAGACAATGCTGGAAAAGGCAGAGGTGGGGGATAGGGTATTATTGGATAATTCTGATTATATAGCCCTGCAGACTTATCACCGTCATCAGGTTCCGGGCAAAGAGTATATTTCATGGGATCAGTTCCGGGATGAAAAGGGCGAACCGCTTTATCCGCAAAGACCGTTGCTGGTCGGTCCTGTTATCAGCAGCAATGGGGCGGGGAGCGTACAGAGCGGCACGCCGAACTGTAAGGTGATCGTACTGGAAAGCCTGATGGATGAGAGCGCGTTCCCATGGCAGGCAGACTGGTACCGCCGGATGGTGGAGCGGAATGCAGGCGGCAATGCAGATGATAAGTTTCGGCTTTGGTATATGGATCACTGTATGCATACGGACTGTGCCGAAGGAAATGGCGGTGACCATCAGCATATCGTCAGCTATCTTGGGGCTTTGTATCAGGCATTGCTCGACTTAAGTGCATGGGTAGAAAAAGGGATTGAACCGGCACCTACAAGCAGCTACAGTCTGGATGGCGGGCAGATTCTGATTCCGGATACTGCAAAAGAGCGGAAAGGGATACAGCCGGTTGTCAGTCTGCATGTGGAGGGAGAGAAAAGAGCAGAAGTAAAAGTCGGAGAAACGGTGGTTTTGACTGCTGAAATAGAAGTGCCTGAAGGTGCAGGTGAAGTGGAAGAGGTGTGCTGGGATTTTGAAGCAACCGATATGCCAGAAAAGGGCGGTATTGTCATTAAGGCAGAGGACGGAAGTAGTACAAGAGCGGTAATGGGGCATGTGTTTGAAAAACCGGGCACATATTTTCCAGTTGCTAAGGTGGCTTCTAACCGGACGGTTGGTGATCCTTTCACAAGAGTCATGAATCAGGACAGGGTGCGTATTGTGGTAACAGAATAGAATGAGGAGGAAAAATATGGCAGAGAATAGCGGGGAGGGTAGAACTGCAAAAGAAGTGAGTTACTTTTGCAGGAAGGATACAGCGGAAGTTGTTAAGAACAATACGCTGATGAATGGCATTACTTCTACAAGGGGAGAAGCATTTGGCATGTTGCAGGAGGATGTGCTGACATTGCAGGGAAATGGTATTTTCGTGCTGGTGAAAGAGCTGAAAAGCACAAAGGAAGATCCGATGCTCAAAGATCCGGTGAAAGTTTGCTATTCATTCCATGGGACATTCATCAGAGAAGGGAACAAGGTAGAGCTGAGTGAAGCGGCAGGTGGAACAGGTACGGTGGACTGGGGAAGTGTCTCACAGTTCCTGGATACAGGTAACGGTGAGTATGACAGCAAAGACAGTCCCGGGATACTCAGTCTGTATCCCACAGCTTTTTTTATAGAGAACTGCAAGAATGTCCCTATGACAGTGTATGTGGATGAGAAAACAGGAACGTTCGTTTTTAGGGAGTTTGAACCAACTATCCTCAGTAAAGAAGATGCAGGGGCAATACAGGTCAGGAAACAGGCGCTGGACGTAGGTGCCGGGCTGATGAGGGAGCCTTTGGTAGAAGCCATGTCAGATTATGCATTGAAGGAGAAGTTTGAAGAATGGGGGATGAAAGTAGGAACGTGCATCAATCCGGATTATCTGGAGGAGCCGTACGTAAGTATCCTGAAAGAGCAGTTTAACAGCGTAACGCTGGAAAACCATCTGAAGCCGGAGTTTATACTCAGTCAGGAAGCCAGCAGGGAAACCGGAAGTCTGACAGTAGTATTTTCCGCAGAAACGATGGAATTGCTGGACTGGTGCAGGGAAAACCATATGCCTGTCCGGGGACACACGCTGATCTGGTATATGGGGACTCCGGAATGGATATTCCATGAAGGATTTGAGACGGATGCGCCTTTTGTAGGACGTGAAGAGATGCTGAAACGTATGGAAGATTTTATCAGCGGATATTTTGCTGCCCTACAGCAGGGAGGATGGGATGCTGTTATTTACTGTCTGGATGTGGTAAATGAAGCTGTGATTGCCCCGGCAAAAATGCGCAAGTGCCCATGGCGGGAAATTATTGGGGATGATTATGTATGGTATGCATATCATTTTGCGAGACAATATGCCCCGGCAGGCATTCGGCTCTGCTACAATGATTTCGATCTGGAAGCTAAGACGGATAAGGTGATTGAACTGGCGGTGGGCTTAAAGGAGAAAGACGGAAGTCCCCTGATAGATATAATAGGCCAACAGGGGCATTATGGGGCATACAGCAATACAAACACATTGATGGAGGCGCTTCAAAGAATCGGGCAGGAGACAGGCTGTGAGATTCAGGTTACAGAGTTAGATGTGGCAGTTTCCAGAAACGGCACGGATGAGGAATTAAAGCTGCAGGGACGGTTCTACTATTATTTTGTGCAGCAGATTTTAGAACTGCGCAATCAGGGAATTAAGGTCACTGGAGTTACGTTATGGGGATTTGCAGATAAATTATCCTGGATGCCGAGTGGTTTCCTTCACCTTTATGACCGTAATTTGACTGCAAAGTATGCATATTTTGGCATGTATGGGCTGGAAGAAAAGGCAGGATTTGACACACAAGGGGAACAGCTTCCCGATTTGGGCGGAAGCAGGCTGAGGTTTGTCGTTATAGGAGAAGAAGATTCCTTTATCCAATTATGGGAAGACGGAAGCTTTGCAGATACAACAACGGGCTTTGAAATTACAGGCAGTTATGTGTATGATGGAAAATCCGCGTATATGCTGACACCGAAAATGGGCGGATACATCAACCTTACGGTTATGGCGGATGGCGATATGGCAGAAAGAAAAGAGGCAGCAGGGAACAGAATCTGGCTTCGTGTGGTGAAGGGAGATTAAATTTTGATAAAGAAAATGAATTTTCAATAACGGCTATTTTCGGCATGATGTTATGCTATAGTGAACGACATAACAAATTTCTGTTTCCGGTTCTTGCAAAAGCCATATATGGTAGCTCCTGCAAGGCCGAAAACGAAATTTCTAATGTCGTTAACTATAAAAATACAGAAAATAAAAAAGAGAGAGGAAATGAGGTATGGGAAAAACAAAAGTAAATGAATCGGGAGTTCCATATGGCGCGCGTGAAAAGATGCCTTTCTGGTACAGTATGACATGGACGTCCAGAGGAATTTCAGCGGCGATCAATGTCATGCTGGTAGGGCAGCTTACCTTTTACTGCACAGACATGCTGGGCATGAATGCCGCTGTGGTAGGTATGTTTTTGCTGGTATCCAAGATCATTGATGCTTTTACCGATCTGGGGATTGGATTTTTGATTGACAAGACAAACACCAAATGGGGAAAGGCAAGACCCTATGAAATATTTGTTGTGTTGATGTGGTTCTTTACGGTACTGATGTTCTCTGTTCCCAGAATGGGAATGACAGCACAGTATGCCTGGGTGTTCGTCATGTATGTTATAGTCAACGCAGTCTGCACCACGGCACTCGGGGGTGCGGATGCAGTATACATGGCACGTGCGTTTACGACAGAGAAGAACCGTGTCAAGGTTATGTCAATTAACGGTGCGGTTGTAATGTTCTGCAGTGTGGTCTATAATATTGTGTTTCCACAGATTTTGGCAGGCATTGGGGCAACGAGAGAAGGATGGATTACGATTTCACTTGTAATAGGCATCCCTATGGTTGTGATTGGGATTCTTAGATTTGTATTTGTAAAGGAAATAGCAGGAGGCGAAACGGCTGTTACGGATACCAGAGAGCAGGTGACAGTGACAGGTGAAAAAGTAGCAATGAAGGATATGATGCAGTCCCTCCTGAAAAACAAAATGTTGGTTTTACTGTTTTTCATGATGTTACTGTCCGCAATGTGGGACGGCATGGGGACGGCCAATACATATTATTTCCGGTATATTATGGGGGATATCGGCCTGATGTCCATCGTATCCCTTACTTCGCTGATTGCCCCGCTGGTTATGGTATTCTTCCCTGTGATCAGCCGTAAGGTAGGAACGACCAGAATCCTTCAGGGATGTGCTCTGCTCGGTGTGGCAGGTCTGGTAATCCGTACCATCGGCGGGCCGAATATGGTGACGATCATGATAGGTAGTCTTATGGCTGGCTTGGGATGTGTGCCGCTTAATATGATGATCAATACTTACCTGATCGACTGTATGGATTACGGCGAGTGGAAAACGGGTATCCGCGTGGAAGGAATGATTGCTTCCGTTATCAATTTTGCAAGAAAGTGCAGCGGCGGAGTGGCATCAGCAATTTTAGGAATTGTTATGATGCTGACAGGATATGACGGATTGGCTGAGGCACAGACAGCCAGTGCAGAAATGGGTATCATTGGAATGTATAATATTTTCCCGATCTTTATTTTCGGTGGGATCTTTGTGCTCTCCCTGATGTATACTATAGATAAGACCCGTCCGCAGATGGTAGAAGCGTTGAAGAAGAAGCGCGAAGGCAAGTAGGAGAAGCAGAATAGAAATTGCCTGAAATCCTATTATCCGGTAGCAGACAGAATCTGTGACGGATAATGGGATTTTTGCTTTTACATCATAGGAAAATACGCAAAAGGGAAGCGGATTGCGGAGGATAGAATAAATGGGTTATTTTGTAACAGAATCCCGGTATTCGGCAGGTGTGATTCCTGTAAGCTTTCTGAAAATTTCCGTAAAATAGCTCTGGGAACTGAAATTTAAAGTATCTGTCACTTCCGAAATGCTGATACCTGCTTTCAGCATGATCTTTGCGCGGTTGATCTTCGATTCCTTGATATAGTCTTTTACACTAATCCCGACTTCTTTCTTGAACTTCTTGGAAAAGTAGTATTCGGCATATCCTATCTGTGCTGCAATATCGGCGATTTCCAGTTTTTCCGCAGAATGGAGCTGGATATAATTGCAACATTCTTGAATTGGTCTTGAAATTTGTGTATTTTTCAGCATTTCATGGACACGGAAGGTATAATCGTGGAACATCGTATGGCTTATGGTTTGGAGTTCAGAGATGGAAGCTGCCTTTTCCACGCTTGCGATATAATAATCACTCAGGTTGTATGCAATCTCAGGAGACAATCCGGCACGCATGGCAGCACGGGAGCATAAAGTTATAAGCACCAGGACATAAGTTTTAGACTGAGGGAAGGGATTGTTATAAGAGAAATCCCCTGAGGTTCCGGTTATAGCTATTTTGCCCAGAATATCCGAATAATTCATGTTTCCTTCCTCTACACAATTCACCAAAGCCTGTTCCATAGCCCATGTGCCATGGAGTTCACTTTTAGAGCGGATGGCTGCAGGCTCATTTCTGATCCCGATTAACTCTTCCGGATAGGACTGGAATGTAAAATCACTGACAGAAATCTTCTTTCCCGTTATTGTGAAATACAGCATCTGCCCATACTGATAGTAGGAAGAAATGGACAGGACAGGCAGAGCTTTCAAGGTATTCATAAATAATTTTTTCAGTTTCACGGAATGTATTTTATCCCGTATCATTTTCTCAATATTCCGTTCTGAGATATCAAAGATAAAGGCGGGTCCGATCATATGAATCAGGTTTACGGCATCGTTTTTAATTTCAAAGACAGCAATCCACATAAGCCCGTTAGAATCTGCCAGAATCAAAGGAGAATTCTCCGGTTGGAGATGCTGTTTCAGATATTCTTTGCAGCCGCTGATGGAAAACAGTGTTTCATATATATCATCATTTTCATGACCTTCGGTGAGAAGATTCATATCCGCATCGTATTCCCAGTACATGAGGGGATGGCTGCTTGTAATCAATTCTGAAAAGAAGTTAATTTTTTCCTGTAAATTCATATCTGTTTCCTCCTACTTCGATGGTAATAAATAGAGATGCAGGAGTTCGTAATCCCGTTCATCTTCACAGATAACTTTTCCATTCTGCATCAACTCAGGATTCTGCATCAGTACTGCAAATACATAAGTGGAAAGGACGGATTTTAAATTCAGGCTGTCGCCCTCATCTGTTTTGAAAAAGACATCACCGCTGCAGGCTTTTACCTGATTAAGGAATGCGGGAATATCTGAAGATTCTTTGATGGTCATAAATAAACTTCTCCTTTTTCTGTTTGTACTTTTCTATGTCACTTTACTGGTCATTAATCCAACACATATTAAAATAATGCGGGTGATGCATTATGTTTATGCATATTATACTATAATCACCGCAAAAGCGAAACATTCGGTAGAAAAATGAGGAGAAACAGAACATCAGAAAGGAAAGCGAAAAATCTGAAAAAATGGCGGAATCGTGATAAAAGATTTTTTATTATTCATGTTAGTATATAAACAAGGAAAAATAAGACTGCCATCGTGAAAGGCGGCAGCAAAAAGATAAAGCAAATAACTTTACAGAAATTGGAGGTTTGAAAATGAAGAGACAGGATTTTAACCAAGGTTGGAATTATCATAAAGAGGGCAGTGATAAAGTAATACCGGTGACACTCCCCCATGATGCTATGATTCATGATACAAGGGATCCGGAAAGTCCGGGTACTCATGCCAACGCGTATTTTCCCGGCGGAGTATATATATACGAAAAAACTTTTTATGTCCCGGCAGAATGGGAAGGGAAACATGTGTTGTTTGAATTTGGCGGTGTCTATAAGAACGCAAAAGTATACTTGAATGAGCGGGAAGCCGGAGGCAGACCGTACGGTTACGTTCCGTTCACAGTATGCGGAGATGGTTTCCTCAAATACGGAGAGGAAAATACAATCAAGGTAGTGGCTGACAATTCCAAACTGCCTAATTCAAGGTGGTATTCAGGTGGTGGCATTTACCGTCCTGTAAGCCTGATCGTTGGCGAGAAGACACATATTGCGTGGGAAGGTGTTCATATCAGCACACTGTCTTATCAACCAGCGCAGATTCAGGTGGAAACGCAGATTCAGGCAGAAAGAAATGTGGATGATGTGGAAGTATATGTAGAAATTCTGGACAGCCCAGATGGGAAAAAGGTGATTGCCAGCGGAGAAGGTGGGAACATCGTGCTGGATATCCCGGATGCAAAACTGTGGTCGGAGGACGAACCTGATCTTTATAAGTATCATGTTGTGCTGAAAGAAAATAATGAAGTCGTGGACGAGGCGGAAGGCAGTTTTGGAGTCCGTAAAGTGGAGTGGAACAGAAACGGGCTGTTTGTCAACGGAAAGGAAACTCTTCTTCGGGGTGCATGTATCCATCATGACAACGGTGTGCTTGGGGCCTGTACTTATGCTAAGTCGGAGGAGAGGCGGATCCGTATCCTTAAGGAGAACGGGTATAATGCCATCCGTATGTCCCATCATCCGGCAGGCAGGGAGCTTCTGGATGCCTGTGATAAATATGGGATGTATGTCATGGATGAGACCTTTGACATGTGGTATTACCACAAGAATAAATATGATTATGCAACGGACTTCCCTGAATGGTATTTGAAGGATATCGAAGCAATGGTGGAGCAGGATTTCAATCATCCCAGTGTGATCATGTATTCCATCGGCAATGAAGTTTCCGAACCTTACAAACCGGAAGGTGTGGCGAAGGCTAAGGAAATGATAAATTTTATCCATGGGCTTGATAAAAACCGTGCAGTAACGGGCGGCATGAATCTGATGATTATGTATATGGCAAGCAAGGGAAAAGGAATCTACAAAGAAGAAGGCGGAAGGGCAGGAGAAGAAAAGAAAGCCAGAAAGCAGAAAAAGAAAAAGGAAGAAGCATCCGGAAGTCTGTTTTTTAATCTGATGGTTTCCATGATCGGAACCGGGATGAATAAGCAGGCGAACTCGGATAAAGCTGACAGGATAGTCTCTCCGGTGTTAGATGAACTGGATATTGCCGGATACAATTATGCGTCAGGCAGATATCCGCTGGAAGGGGAGAAACATCCGAACCGCATTATCGTAGGTTCTGAGACATTCCCGCAGGATATCGCAAAGAACTGGGCGATGGTGAAGAAATATCCCTATCTGATTGGTGATTTTATGTGGGCAGGATGGGATTATATCGGTGAGGCTGCCATAGGCTCATGGAACTACGAGGGCGTAACGATGCAGGATGTTCCCTACCCGTGGATGCTGGCTGATGTAGGAGCAATCGATATTATCGGAACTGTGGGTGCACAGGCGAAATACGCGTCTACTGTCTGGGGACTGGAAGAGAAACCGTATATTGGTGTGCGCCCCGTCAATCATCCGGGGAAACGGGTATCTAAGGCAGTATGGAGAGGCACCAATGCATTTGCAAGCTGGGCATGGAAGAACTGTGATGGAAATAAGGCAGAAGTGGAAGTCTATGCAGATGCGGCTTATGTGAAATTGTATATTAACGGCATTGGTGTTGGTAAAAAGAAGATAAAAGACTATAAGGCGATGTTTAAGACACGCTATCAGGAAGGAACATTGACTGCGGTTGCTTATGATAATTATGATCAGGAAATTGGCAGGAGTGAACTGAAATCTGCGACAGGGGCGGAGAAGCTTTCGGTGAAACCGGAAGATACAAAGGTAGCGGCAGGAGAGATTGTTTACGTGGATATCGCCATAGTCGGTGAGAACGGTATTGTGGAATCCAATGCGGATAAAGCATTGGCTGTAACGATAGAAAACGGGGAACTGCTCGGGTTTGGAAGTGCAAAACCGAATCCCACGGAAAGATTCGATAGCGGTACCTATACTACTTATTATGGCAGGGCATTAGCAGTTGTCCGGGCAAAGGAAGCTGGAACGATGAAAGTGACTGCAGCAGGAAACGGAATTGGTAAAAAGAGCGTTGAAATTGAGGTAAATGAGTAATCCGCTTTTTGCACAAGATGATGAATAGGCATATGTAGATTAAAATTGGAGGAGAGATGACAATGTATAACAGTTTTAAACCGGGGCGGGTATGGAAAGATACGAATGGGAGACCCATTCAGGCACATGGTTTTTCCGTGTTTTACAACGAA
Source organism: uncultured Lachnospiraceae bacterium (assembly GCA_910588215.1). GTDB lineage: Bacteria > Bacillota > Clostridia > Lachnospirales > Lachnospiraceae > UBA3282. Next base: position 51,188 of record CAJUQJ010000015.1, on the reverse strand, counting down.
AAAGATAGAACCTATTACTGGTATGGCGAGAATAAGGAAAAGACAAAAGGCGGTCTGTTCAATACCGTATGGCACTGGGGCGTCCGGTGCTATACCTCGAAAGATTTATATAACTGGGAGGATAAGGAACTGATTATCCCGCCTCAGCCAGACGATCTGCAAAGCCCGCTGCATCCTACTTACTGCATGGACCGTCCGCATATTATCTATTGTGAGAAGACAAAAAAATATGTGGCATGGCTGAAAATTATGGCAGATGAAGTCAGCCAGTTCATGTCGGTTATGCAGGCAGATGATTTTCTCGGACCTTATGAATTCGTTCATAAGGTATACAAACCGCTTGATATGGATACCGGAGATTTTGCCCTGCACGTGGATAAAGAAACGAAGAAAGCGTACTATTTTTTTGAGCGGCCACATTTCGAGTTGGTGACGGCAACGCTCAGCGATACTTATACAGAAGTGAGCGGGGAATATTCGGAACACTATACGAATCTCCTTCCTCCTTACACAAGGGAAGCACCGACTTATTTTGAACGGAATGGCAGGAAGTATCTTTTTACTTCTGGAACAAGCGGGTATTATCCGAACCCCAGTCAGGTGTGTGTGTTTGATGAGTATCATGGAGAATATAAGGATTTGGGTAATCCCCATATTGGAGATGATAGCAATACATCATTCAGTTCTCAGATTACCTGCGTTCTTAAGGTTCCGGGGAAGGATTTGTATATTGCGTGTGCAGACAGATGGATGCCGGGGAAGATGGCAGTGAAAATGTCTGCACAGGTGATTGAAGGGATGAAGCGACATTTTAAGGATTACAAGCCGGATTATGAGCCGAAGAAGGCAGGGCCGCTTCCAGGAAAGAAACAGAAGCACAGGGAGAATACCGGTAAGTCCGCTTATGTCTGGCTACCCATTGAATGGCAGGGAGAAAAACCTGTGATTCGTTGGAGAGATGAGTGGAGACTGGAAGATTTTAAATAAGGAGCAGGGAAGAATGAACACATCAATTAAAAACTTACTGGATGGAAAGTGTGGAAATTATATTATGCCATTTTTCTGGCAGCATGGGGAAGAGGAACAAGTACTGCGAGAATACATGGGAGTGATCCACGACTGCGGGATTGGGGCAGTATGCGTGGAGAGTCGTCCTCATCCTGATTTTTGCGGGGACAAATGGTGGAAAGATATGGATGTCATTCTGGAAGAGGCTAAGAAGCGTGATATGAAAGTATGGATTCTGGATGACAGCCATTTCCCAACAGGATATGCTAATGGCGCTTTGGAGAATGCGCCGGAGGAACTGTGCCGGCAGGGGATTTGTTATGAGAGCAGGACTGTAAAAGGTGGCAGGAAGGTGTCTGTGAATGTGGATAAGTTCCTGCAAAAGAAAAACAGTAAATTTTCCCTGTTTGAGCTGGGCGGTGGCGCAGGGAAGAAGCCAAGAGTGTTCTCATCGGATACCATTTTAAGTGTAACAGCGGTGAAAGTAGAAAAAAACGGTCAGACATCATCGATAGATTTAACATCTATGGTACAAAATGGCAGGCTGGTCTGGAATGTCCCGGAGGGGGAATGGAAAATAGGCTTGTGTAAGTTATCAAGAAACTGTGGCGCACACCGTACTTACATTAATATGATGGATCCGGATTCCTGTCGTATTCTTTTGGATTCCGTATACGAACCTCATTATGAACACTATAAAGAAGAATTTGGCAGGACAATTGCCGGTTTCTTTTCTGATGAACCGGAGCTTGGGAACGGTAAGCTGTATTCCAGAGAAAAGCTGGGGGCAGATCAGGATCTGCCCTGGTCACACATATTAGTGCCGGAATTGGAAAAATCATTAGGTGCAGAATGGAAAAACTGCATGCCGTATTTATGGGATTCCGACTTAGACCCTATACAGACTGCCCGTGTGCGTTATGCTTACATGGACGCTGTGACAAGAGCTGTAAAGAATGCTTTTTCTGAACAGATGGGGGATTGGTGCAGGAGTCATGGCGTGGAATACATCGGGCATGTGGTGGAAGATAATAATGCCCATGCAAGGACAGGAAGTTCTTTGGGACATTATTTCCGTGGTCTTGCCGGACAGGATATGGCAGGGGTTGACGATATCGGCGGGCAGGTCATGCCTCAGGGTGAAGACGGGCCTGATAAGTTCATGCGCTTTCAGGAGCGTGACGGGGAGTTTTATCACTATATTCTTGGAAGACTTGGACCGTCACTGGCGGCAATTGATGAGAAAAAGCATGGGCGTACCATGTGTGAAATTTTTGGCAATTATGGCTGGGCAGAAGGTCTTAGGCTGGAACGGTATCTTGCCGACCACTTTATGGTGAATGGTGTGAACCGCTTTGTTCCCCATGCTTTCAGTGCAAAGGATTTTCCGGATCCGGATTGTCCGCCTCATTTCTATGCACATGGGCATAATCCCCAATATAAACATTTCGGGAGTCTGATGGGCTATATGAACCGTGTCTGTGAACTGATCAGCGGTGGAAGCCATGTGGCTCCGGTGGCAATGTTGTATCATGGTGAAGCGGAATGGACAGGTGAAGCTATGTTGATGCAGAAACCGGCGCGGAAACTGCTGGATGCGCAGATAAATTTTGATATACTTCCTACAGATGTGTTCCGAGATATGGATTATTATCATACCAGTCTGGAAACAGAATTCCGGGTGAACACACAGGTTTACAAGGCATTGGTGATTCCTTATGCACAGTTTATTTCGAAATCGCTTGTTCCTGATATTGAGAAGCTGTTGCAGCTTGGAATCCCTGTTATATTTGTGGAGGGGCTGCCTAAAGGGTTTTATGAGGGGAAAGGGAATATTGATTCCATAAAAGACAGATGTTTGACAGTCCCGCTGGAACAACTGACAAATGTTTTAAGGAAAGAGAACGTGTCAGAGATAATGCTTGCGCCCTTCGATAACCGCATTCGTTATCTGCATTACAGGAAAGAAACAGATATATATTATTTTATTAATGAGGGAACGGGAAAATATAAAGGAATTATTGAATTGCCGCAGATGGGGGAAGTGTATGCATACAATGCATGGGATAATGTGCTGGAAGAGGTGGAAAAAACGGAAACTGACGGAAAAAGTCATGTGGCAGTAGAGTTAGAACCCTTTCAAAGCATGATTCTGGTCTTCGACAAAGCAGGGGACAGGATGATTAGAGAGTCGCTGGATGTCACTGAAAAAACAGGCAGGGAAGCTGTCTTTGCCGGTGCATGGAAGCGTAGCGTTTGTGAAAGTGTTGCGTATCCGAATTTTGGGCAGGGAAAAATGGTTCAACTTCCAGACCGTCTGGCAGAAGATATGCCGAAGTTTTCCGGATGGGTGCGTTATGAAAACAAAATCCATTTAAAAGGTGCAGCAAGGACAGTTTTGACAATCAGTGACGCTTATGAAGGCGTAGAGGTTTTCGTAAATGGAGTAAGTGCCGGGGTACAGGTGGTGCCCACATACCGGTTTGATATTTCAGAGCTGGTTAAAGAAGGAGATAATGTGATTGCAATAGAAGTCTCCACTACGCTGGAACGGGAACGGGCTGCTGCGAAGAACCGGACAATGGCGGAGAAGTTGATGCAGAATAAGGTACTTGCACCTACCGGGATAACCGGGATAGTGAAAATTTATGAGGAAGGCAAGCAATGCTCCAATATTCTCCAATCCGAAGCATGATTGGTTTTATGGGGCTGGAGGAGGAAAAAATGGAGGCGCTGCGTGTGGTGCTTAATCAGTAAGGTAATAACTGACAGTCAGTCTTTCAACAAGATATGAGGGATGCTGTCCCACAAAATCTGTGCCAATTCTTCAGGAGTTTCCTTGCAGCCAGTATCAAGCCATTGTTTGATCACAAAAAGAAAACCAGTCTGAAAAAAGGTAAAATAATATCTTGCATGTGCTTCCGAAGTAATATTGAGTTTTATGGCAAAGGGTTTAAAGACAGTTTGAAAGAGATCATTAAACCTTTGTGGTATGGAAGTTTGTTCCCAACTTTCCAGATAGGCGCGGTAAAAGGCCTGATGGTTTCCGATATGCTGTATGATATTTGTAAAGATGGAGGGAGACAAAAAATGCTCAGGACTGGCATCAGAACCCTGAAATGATTCAAAAATATCCATGCCGACAGAATGTTCCATTTTAGAAAGCAAGTCATAGACATCTGTGTAATGGGCATAAAAGGTAGAACGGTTAATGCCGCATCCTTTGCAGATATCCTGCACAGTAGTGTGGGACAGGTCTTTTTCTTGGAGTAGTTGCAAAAAGACCTGCTGTATTTTTTTATCGGTTTCCTGATATCTCTGATTGCTTTTTGTATTCATATATTAAAACTCCTCGTTTGAAAAAATGTAACTTTATTAACGCAACGCATATCTGAATATTGATGGTTGAAATTGATATTGTAATTATTATAATAATAATTAATAAACAAAACAAGTGTTGAATTAATAAAATTACTCTCAGACGGGGGTGCAGAGGATGAAAGATTTTTTAGCAGGAAAAGTATTTGACAGTCGGATTCGTTCAGACAGGATCGAGGGGAAAGAAAAATATCTGGGACACTTTTTAGGACCGGTCAGCGTTATTTTGATGAACGCCATTTTATCTAATTACCTGAATGTTTATTACACGGATGTTCTGGATATCAGTAGTATCTGGGGAGGAATTTTCATCAGTGCGTTTCCGATTGTGGCCAAGATTTTGGATGTACTGACTTTTATTTATATGGGGCGTGTGGTAGACCGTACCAGTTCAAGGCAGGGGAAGGCACGTCCATGGATTCTGGTATCGGCGCCCATCCTTGTCATCAGTATGGTTTTATTGTTTGTAGTGCCTCAGGGAAATGAATTATTGACAGCAACATGGATCTTTTTAAGCTATACCATGTTTTATGCAGTAGCCTATACCATGTACAGCACAGCCCACACGCTTATGGTTCCGCTTGCCACCCACGACGAAGTACAGCGCAGTAAATTGTCATTAATAGCCAATACACCAAATATGATGGCGGGAATGCTGATTGCTATTTTGTTCCCGTGTATTGTTGTTCCGGTGATTGGTGTGGATCGCAGTCTTTGGATTGCTGTTATGCTGGCTGTGGCAGGGGCAGCATTCCCCTTGATTCTGGTTGAATATTTTTTTACAAGAGAACGGGTGACAGAAGAAGGAAGGGGAAGTGAAGGAAAAGAGACGCTGTCAATAAAGCAGCAGTTTAGGTGCTGTATAAAAAGCAGGAGCTGGAATGTGCTTATGGTTTATGTAATCATCATACAGATAGTGAATGCCTTGTTCAGCGCAGGAACTTTTTATTACTGCAACTGGGTTCTCGGGAGTTATAATGATGGCTACACACAAGCCCTGTTTTATGCATTAGGGCAGGCTCCATTGGGAATAGGAATCCTTTTGTGCACACCAGTCTGTAGGAAATTTGGGAAACGGAATGCCATGCTGGGTGGATTTGCACTTTCTGTTGTGGGTGTGTTGATCTGCCTGATAGATTCAAGAAATTTGGTACTGGTTCTGGCAGGGCAGTTAATCCGCACAATCGGCCTGATACCGTCTGGTTTTATGATGTCAAGCCTTTTAGGGGATGCGTTGGATGATGTGGAGAGAAGCAGCGGCATACGGTGTGATGGTTTTTCTTCATCTGTGTTTAATTGTATTGTAACGATGGCTTCCGGCGTGGCACTATGTATTTTCAATTTTGGTATTTCTAAACTGGGATATCAGGCACCTGCAACGTCTGTGATTCCTGTACAGAACGCAGAAGTGCAGAATTTTATGACCTTTTGTGTAATAGGAATTCAGGTCATTGCTTATCCTATTATTATGTTGTTGTTGCTTTTCTTTCGAAACGCTAAAAATATGGAAGAAAAAATGAAAATTGATGGAATGGGAACTGAATAAGTTATAAAAAGATAGTCAGGCTTCTTTTTCGACAGGTTGGGGTGTAATGAACCTTGTCAGGAAGAAGCTTTTTTGTGGTTGGAGAAAATAGAAATTTCATGTAGCTATTAAAAATCGTTCGACAAAATCAGAGAAACCGCTGCGAAAATGAAAAAAATTATGTTGATAAAGGGCAGATTGTGTAAGCGAAAAAGGGCGGAAAAAGTTGAAAGGACTGATTGTACCAAGCTTCCGAAAAAACGGACACAAACAGTCACCTTTTCAAAATATAAATGTAAATTTATAATAAATACACCAGTCAGGAGGTACAGGATGATAAGTATGGGAAGTGAAAGTACAGGTTTGGGGATTGCAGTCAGGAGCCTGCGGGAAACAAAAGGCATGAGCAGGAGGGAACTGGCACATGCAGCCGGCATAAGCGAATCCTATCTGAAAAAGATTGAGAACGGGCACAGGAATCCGGGGCTTGAGACATACCAGAAAATTACGGAGGTATTGGATGCAGATATTGCCATAAGAAATTCTGATGGGACTGTAAAAGGGGAATGTGCTGCAAGGGCGCATAAGGTTTTTCTGGAAAGCACGGAGAAGCAGGCGGTGTTTTTGGTGCAGGTTCTGGAATATATGGCGGAAACCATGAAAGCGGTAAAGTAAAGAAAAGATCCGGCTGTTGCGGATCTGCCCGGAATGATCTGTTTTTGAGATGGTTCCGGGCAGGCCTGTAACTAAAGGCGGAAAGGTAAGTTACTATGAAGATAAATGTCGCGTGGGAGACTATGAACCTTGACAACAAATGTTTCGGCGGTTTTTATCTGCTGGGACTGAATATCAGTATGTAAGGACACAAAACATCCGGAACATTGGAAGATGATGAGGGGAGAGCTTCGCGGAGAAATATTTGCCTGTTAAAGAGTTAGTGGCAGGGCTTTGATGCAGGTGAAACAAGGAATCGTAACAGAAGAAGGAAAAATATGAGCGGCATTCCCGGCATGGGGCAGCGTTGGCAGGCTGCCTTGAAAATCCGGGTGATAATGATACCTCTGCCGGAGAACACGGCAGCCGGGACGGCGTCCGGGGATAGCTGTGGCGTGAAAGGGTGCTGCAGGGTATTCAGGCAGCCATGCTGGGCGGTCTTTACATATTCCGTCCCACACCGGGGGAGAGAAAATAAAAATCCATGGCAGGGCATTATGCCCTGTCTTGGCGTGTGGGGATTACTTTTTTGTGGAAGAGGGATTTTGGATACAGATTGTGGAGAAGGCAGGGTGCATACATATTATATGATACCGGATTGTAGAGGTATCAGGAATCAGGGCAGGGAAACACCAGATAAAAGGATATACCGGATCAGACAGAAGATATTGCTTCAGATGTAATACGGCATTGGGCTGATTTTATTAACATAAGGACAGCTCGCGAAGCGTGGTGTCCGTTGCTTTTTATCGGGAGGTGTCTGCATGACTGTGGAGGAGCACAGGGAATTTTTGGAACAGGATTTTGACGATGTAAAGATAGAGGAATTAAAGGACATAAGCAGAATAAGGATTGACAGGGGCAGGACGGTGGAGGAAAAAAAGAAACAGTACCTTGGGAAAGTAGGGAACCCCTACCTTGTAAAGGTTGGTTCTACAATGGTCAAGATACGGTTTGCCAATAACGGGATGAGCTTTGAGGAGGCCTTTGAGGGGCTGCTCCTTATGGGATAACGGAAGATGATTACAAAAGTTACTGGAATTTTATAAGAAAGCAGTGGAAAGATGCAGCAGTTTATGGTAAGATTTAATCTGAGGAAAGGCAGAAGGGTGTCCCATGGGAAAGGCGTACCCGTATCAGCATCAAATCTAATATAAGTTTACTGGCGTTTGTCCTGCTTAACAGTTTAAGGTTTAAGGAGGATCACGCATATGGGTAAAACAGCAGACAGGATCTACCATGCAGCCATCTATGTAAGGCTTTCCAAAGAGGATGGCGATGTTGCCAGCGCAGCAAAGGCAGAGAGCAACAGCATTTCTAACCAGAAGAATCTTATCAGAGATTTCCTGAAAGACAAAGACGATATTATAGTGGTTTCCGAACGTGTGGACGATGGTTACAGCGGCTCTAATTTCCAAAGGCCGGCTTTCCAGAGAATGATGGATGACGCAAAATGTGGGGAAATCGGCTGTATCATCGTCAAGGATTTTTCAAGGTTCGGAAGGGACCATTTAGAGACGGGCAATTACCTTGAACGGATATTTCCATTGCTCGGTATACGTTTTATTTCCGTAAATGACCAGTTTGACAGTGAGGACTGTATGGGAATGACCGGGGGAATGAGCGTTGCTCTGAAAAATATCATTAATTCCATGTACAGCCGGGATTTGTCCAAAAAGGTAAAAAGCGCAATGGGGACAAGGGCCGCCCGTGGGGAATATATGGGTGCGTTTGCACCTTACGGTTACTTAAAGAACCCGGAAAATGTGCACCAGCTCATCCCCGATAAAGAAGCGGCGGAAGTTGTGCGGATGATATTCACAATGGCAGCGGAGGGGAAGAAGAAACCGGAGATTGCACGATTCCTTAATGAGCAAGGGATACCAACCTGTATGGAACATTTTCAGAAGATAGGGCTGAAAAGGAAAAGCCATAAGGAAAAAGAGAAAAAGCAGTGGACTATTACTACCATTGGCGATATGTTAAAAAATGAAGTTTATCTCGGAAGGACTGTCTGGAACAAGACAAGGCAGTCGGCAGTCGGCTCGAAGCGGCAGGTTAAAAATGACAGGTCAGAATGGATCATCATGGAGGGGACGCATGAGTCCCTTGTGACGAAAGAACTGTTTGACATGGCAAATGCAAAGGCGTTTACGCATGAAAAGAAAAATGTGCCGAAAGGACGGAAAGCCCAGCCGATCCTTTTTTGCCCGCACTGTGGGAGGCGGCTGACGCCGACAAGCTGGGGAAATGCCTACCGGTGCGGGGAAGCTGCAACTTCAGGCATTGCGGAATGCAGGGCGCTCCATGTGGACAGGGAGCGGCTGGAAAATGCCGTATTGTCCTGCACCCGCACTATGGCAGGCATGGTGTCGGAAGAGGTGTCAAGAAAGAAAAAGGAATGGGCAAAGACAGCGGCCATTGAGGAAGAAACAGGGAAGCTGGAAGCAGAGAAAAGGAGACTTTCATCAAGGAAACTCAGGCTTTATGAGGATTACCGCTCTGGAAATATCACGAAAGAACAGTACCGCAAGGAATATGAGAGTACAGCAGGCCGGATTCTGGAAATAGAAGAAAGGATACCGGAGCTGAAAGAGGAGATCATGCAGGTCAGGGAACAGATGCTGCATATGAAAGAGAGGGAGGCAGAACTGGAAGGTTTGGAATCGCTTGAAACTTTCGATAAAGGTAGATTGGTTACTGTGATTGACAGTGTGCAGGTTTACAGCGAGGAGAGGATAGAGATTGTATGGAAGATGGATGACTGGTTCTTTCCTGAAATAGCCAGGGAGAAAGAAGTGGTTACGCTGGAATAAAGTAGTATAGGAAATAATGTGGGAAAGACATCATGGAGCTGGTTCTGTGGTGTCTTTTCTGTTGAAAAAGAAAATATTATTTTTTTAGATTTTGCTTGACAAAAGCAGAACTGATCGGTCTGACATGGGCGGATGTGGACATGGAGAACAGGGAACTTTCCATAGATCATCAGCTAATCTATAAGGATTGGGGTGATGGCTACGGATTTCGGGTATCTACACCTAAAACAAAGGCAGGTGTGCGGATTATTCCGTTTACAGAGAGCGTGTATAAAGCCTTTTTGGAGCAGAAAAAGATTAATTTTATGCTCGGTCGGCGCAGCATTGAGGAGATAGACGGGTATTCGGATTTTATATTCCTAGCGAAGACGGGAAGACCGCTGATGCCAAGCGCAGTCAACAACGTGATTTACAATGTGGTAGATAAGTATAATAAGGAAGAAGTCATCAGGGCAAAGAAAGAACACCGCAAGGCGGAACTTCTTCCGAGAATCTCAGCCCACAACCTAAGGCATACTGCCTGCATCAACATGGCAAGACAGGGCATGAACATCAAGGTGCTGCAATATCTCATGGGACACGCCCACAGTGATGTGACGATGGACGTATATAATCATATCGCGGGCAGAGAGGATGTCAGGGAGGAAGTGGAGCGGTACTCATTGGCAGTAAGCACGGTGCTTTGCTCATTGCTCGCGGAAAAAATGGTGTAAATTTGGTGTAAAACACATGTTATATTTGAAAAACAGAAATTTTGAAACCCGCAAACCCGCATAAACACTAGGTTTGCAAAATTTTAATAAAATAATTAGCACTCACCTCTTGACAGTGCTAACAATCGGGTGTATTGTGATAGTGTCAGTAGAACAAACAATGCAGGTTACCGGGTGATTAAAATAACAACACTAATTAATAATAATGGTAACAATAGATATTTAAAACTTTAAAATATGCAGGAACAATACCGGATACCGGAAATTGACATCCAAAAGGAGGGATATAATGAATCTGACAAAGTTTACCCAGAAATCTATGCAGGCAGTACAGCAGTGTGAGAAACTGGCCTACGAATACGGGAATCAGGAAATCGAGCAAGAACACCTGTTATACAGCTTGCTCACGATCGATGACAGCCTGATCTTGAAACTGATCGAGAAGATGGAAATACAGAAGGAATATTTTACGGATCGTGTAGAGCAGGGAATCCGTAAGCGTACAAAAGTACAGGGCGGGCAGATTTACATTGGACAGGATCTGAATAAGACGCTGATCGGTGCGGAAGATGAAGCCAGGGCATTGGGTGATGAGTATGTCTCTGTGGAACACCTGTTTTTGGCCATGTTGAAGCATCCGAACAGAGAGATCAAGGAGATATTCCGGGAGTTTGGTATCACGAAGGAACGTTTCCTGCAGGCGCTGTCTACAGTGCGCGGCAATCAGAGAGTCACTTCGGACAATCCGGAAGCAACTTATGATACACTGGAGAAATACGGACAGGATCTGGTGGAGCGGGCGCGCAACCAGAAGCTTGATCCCGTTATCGGCAGAGACAATGAGATACGCAATGTAATCCGTATCCTGTCCCGCAAGACGAAGAACAATCCGGTGCTGATCGGGGAACCGGGCGTCGGCAAGACAGCGGTCGCAGAGGGGCTGGCGCAGCGTATTGTCAGAGGAGATGTGCCGGAAGGGTTGAAAGATAAGAAGATTTTCTCATTGGATATGGGTGCGCTGGTAGCAGGTGCGAAGTATCGTGGTGAGTTCGAGGAACGTCTGAAAGCGGTACTGGATGATGTGAAGAACAGTGACGGTCAGATTATTCTATTTATCGATGAACTGCACACGATCGTGGGAGCAGGCAAGACGGATGGTGCCATGGATGCAGGGAACATGTTAAAGCCCATGCTGGCAAGAGGTGAGCTGCACTGTATCGGTGCCACCACGCTGGATGAGTACCGCCAGTATATTGAGAAGGATGCCGCACTGGAGCGGCGTTTTCAGCCGGTTATGGTAGATGAGCCTACAGTGGAGGATACGATATCGATTCTGCGCGGCTTGAAGGAGCGCTACGAGGTTTTCCACGGTGTGAAGATTATGGATAACGCACTGGTCAGCGCAGCAGTGCTCTCGAACCGTTATATTTCCGATCGTTTTCTGCCGGATAAGGCGATCGATCTGGTGGATGAGGCGTGTGCACTGATCAAGACAGAATTGGATTCCATGCCCACGGAGTTGGATGAATTGCAGCGCAGAGTGATGCAGTTGGAGATCGAAGAGACAGCCCTGAAAAAGGAAGAAGATACTCTGAGCAGAGAACGCTTGGCCAATCTGCAGCGTGATCTTGCAGAGTTAAAAGAAGAGCTGAAGAACCGTATGGCACAGTGGGAAAATGAGAAAGCTTCCGTAGAGAAACTGTCTAAGATGCGGGAGGAGATCGATGAGATCAACAATCAGATCCAGATCGCGCAGCGGGAAGGAGATTATGAGAAGGCGGCGGAACTCAGCTACGGCAGGCTACCGGCTCTGCGGCAGCAGTTGGAGATTGAAGAAGAACAGGTGAAATTGAAAGATCTGTCGCTGGTACATGAGAGTGTATCAGATGAAGAGATCGCACGGATCATTTCCCGCTGGACAGGGATACCGGTATCCAAACTGACCGAGAGCGAACGCAATAAGACGCTGCATTTGGATGACGAACTGCATAAACGTGTGATAGGACAGGATGAAGGCGTAACTAAAGTAACGGATGCTATCATTCGATCTAAGGCAGGAATTAAGGATCCCACAAAGCCGATCGGGTCGTTTCTTTTCCTTGGGCCTACCGGCGTGGGTAAGACGGAACTTGCCAAGGCACTGGCCGCTTCCTTGTTTGACGATGAGACCAATATGGTGCGTATCGATATGAGTGAATATATGGAGAAGTATTCGGTATCTAGGCTGATCGGGGCACCTCCCGGATATGTTGGTTATGAGGAAGGCGGACAATTGACCGAGGCTGTCAGGAGGAAACCGTATTCGGTTGTGCTTTTCGATGAGATTGAGAAAGCACATCCGGATGTGTTCAATGTATTGCTGCAGGTGCTGGATGATGGACGTATTACGGATTCGCAGGGAAGAACGGTCGACTTTAAGAATACCATTCTCATCATGACCTCAAATATCGGTGCAAATTATCTTTTGGATGGGATCGATGCAGATGGGGCGATCACGGAGGAAGCAGAGCAGATGGTCATGGGGGACTTGAGGAACCATTTCCGGCCGGAATTTCTCAACAGGTTGGATGAGACGATACTTTTCAAACCATTGACGAAGGATAATATCGGCGGAATCATTCACCTGATCGTGGACGATCTGAACAGACGCCTTGCGGACAGGGAACTGCAGATAGAACTGACACCGGAAGCGGAACAGTTTATTGTGGAAAATGCGTATGATCCAGTCTATGGAGCGAGACCGTTGAAGCGTTATATACAGAAATATGTGGAAACCTTATCGGCGAAACTGATTCTGGCAGATCAGGTGTGCAGCAAAGATACAATACTGATTGTTATGGAAAACGGAGCCCTGGCTGCAAAACGAAAAGTATAGATGAAAGTATTAATAAAATAGCAAGCGTGATCGAAATCCTTCCCGGAACGTTACAGTTTGGGAAGGATTTTTTATCATGCCACTAAAGCAATCTGCAACGGACGAAGAGTCAATCAAAAACCATATGCACACGGATGCAAGAGATAATTTATTGCTGCACAATATGCATTCGACCAATACCTTTACGATTTCAGACGAAAACGAGTCTGGTAAATCTGACCGGGCAAATCTTGTATGGAGTATAAATAGATTGTATGTTAAAATAAGGAGGAAGCATGTCAAATAAAACACCTGTATTTTATTTGATAGGAAATGTGTGGCGAGTTTTGACTGCTTTTTTGAAGGTAATCATGCAAAAATGTAGAATATATTAAATCTTTATTTAAGTATCGCGTGATACAGAGCATCAAAAGGAGGAAATTGGAATGAAATATCCAAAATTTTTGCAGGAAAAAGGAACCATTGCATTTGTGGCGCCATCGTTTGGATGTGCGATCGAACCCTATAGGAGCGGGTTTGAAAAGGCTCAGCAGAAATGGCAAAAACAGGGATATTCTCTGGAATTTGGGCCAAATTGCTATGCGTCTGATGGTGTGGGGATCAGCAGCACGCCGGAGAGCTGCGGGAGAGAATTGACAGAATATTATTGTAACACAACAAGTGATTGCATAATTTCTTGCGGCGGCGGCGAATTGATGTGTGAGATTCTGGATTATGTAAACTTTGAGGAGTTGAAAAATGCGGCTCCTAAATGGTATATGGGATATTCGGATAATACGAATATGACGTTTCTTCTGACGACCCTGTGTGATACAGCTGCTATTTATGGGCCTTGTGCCGCCGCCTTTGGCATGGAACCGCGCCATTCGTCTTTGGAGGATGCCATGAAGCTCCTTACGGGACAAAAACTGACCATGCAGGGATATGACCAGTGGGAGCGGGAATCGTTAAAGGATGAGGAGCATCCATACGAGGCCTACAACTTAACAGAAGCATCTGTTATAAAATATATTTTACCGGATGGAAAGACCAACATAGACAGTCTTGCAGGAGATCAAGAAACAAACACGTGTAATATAATGTCAAAAACTAACGGACCGAAGGAGTCAATAGAGAATATTACTGATACGGCAGAGGGACAACGACTGTGTGGAACAGATGTTATAGAATTTGAAGGAAGGCTGTTGGGCGGCTGTATGGATTGTCTGGTAAACCTGACTGGTACAAAGTATGATAAGGTCAATGAATTCATAGAGCGATACAAAGAAGATGGTATCCTGTGGTTTCTGGAAGCCTGTGATCTGAACCTGATGAGTATCCGAAGGGCTATGTGGCAGATGGAGCATGCCGGATGGTTTCGGTACTGTAAAGGATTTCTGATCGGCAGACCTCGTATCGGTATGGAGCAGGAGGAGTTTGGTATCGATCACTATCAGGCGGCCTATGAGATGCTGCGTCAGTATCATGTTCCGGTGATGATGGATCTGGATATCGGCCATCTGCCGCCGATGATGCCACTGATCTGTGGCAGTATGGCCAGAGTCGTCAGCGATGGTACAACTTACAGCGTGGAGATGGAACTGCGTTAGTACGCCATGGTAAGAGCGATACAGTGGTGCACGGAAGACCGCGGGATGGGTATGTGATCCGGAAAATAAAGCAATGGCCTGTAGGGTGCTGCGGGGGTATTGTGAAATGTATAAATGAAAACGTGTGCTATTAATATAGAAAGGATGAAATGTTATGATACCAAAAGACCCTGTTATGTTATTAAGCTATATCAATTTGAAATTACGGGATTTCTATGGAGATCTTGCTGCACTTTGTGATGATCTGGATCTTGACCGGAAAGAACTTGAAGATAAATTGGCTGTTATTGATTATCACTATGACAGTGCAAAAAATCAGTTTATATGATCTTGAGATCATCACAGGAGAATAGTGAGGGATGGAAGGCAGTTCAAAAAAGATAAAAATTACAATTGTTACAGATGACGGAAAAACAAATATGCGCTCTGAAGAAAAAAATGGGCAAAATATCACTGTGACACATGATTCTTCGATGACACTTATGTCAACTCTGCTAAAAAATGGATTAGTACTTGGCAGCTTCTGCGGAGGAAGAGGAGATTGCGGAAGATGTCGTGTACAATTCATTCGAGGTGTTATGATACCGACAATGTTGGAAAGAAGTGTGATGACTGCAGAGGAACTGCGACAAGGATATCGCCTGGCATGTTTGACCAGACCGAGAGACGATTGTGTCATCAGACTGTCCTTTGCGGAAGAGAAGAAAATCGCTATTATTTCTGAAATGAAAGAGATGTCGGAATTTGATGACCGATTGAGTCAGCAAAATGAACAGTCAGTAAATCAAACAACATGTGTTTCAGACACATGTGTTATAGAGAAAAAAGCAAGTGTCACAGAAAAGGATGTGGAAACAGTGATCGCAGTTGATCTTGGAACGACTACGATTGCTATGCAGCTTATGGAAATCGGCACGGGGAGGATTCTTGACACTTACTGCGCCATGAATCCGCAAAGGTGTTATGGATCGGATGTTATTTCACGCATCAAGGCATCTGGTGAAGGGAAACGTAAAGAATTGCAACAGATGGTCCTTTTTGTATTGAAAGAGGGTGTTATGCAATTCAGAAGAAGAGGGATATCCATTCAATGTATGTGTATAGCCGGCAATACCACGATGGTGCATCTCCTTATGGGATATGATGTGTTATCTTTAGGCAGACATCCATTTACACCGGTAGAGATTGGACTGCAGGTTTATGAGGATCCGGATTGGGACTTCAAAGCATGGATATCGCCTGGTATCAATGCATTTGTGGGTGGAGATATTGTGGCAGGACTTTATGCGCTTGGCCTGCTTTTCAATATCGACCCGATAAGGCATGACGATCGATGCGAGGAGTTGGATAAGGGAATGGAAGATATTGCTGCCCAAAGCGCCAGATTGTTGATCGATCTGGGGACAAACGGAGAGATGGCGATCACGGACGGCAAGCGTATGATCGTTACGGCTACAGCGGCGGGACCGGCCTTTGAGGGAGGCGCCGGCGCCGGAATCGTGGGAAGTGATATGATCGCTAAAGTAGCGGAACTCTTGCAGACAGGTGTTTTGGATGAGACTGGCTTGCTGGAGGAACCATGGTTTTCGGAAGGGATCAGTGTAGGAGAACCGGCTGTGCGACTATACAATAAGGATATCAGAGCTTTGCAGGTGGCAAAGGCGGCAGTGCGTGCCGGCGTAGAGATTTTATGGAAGAGGATGGGGCAGCCACCGATCGATCGGGTGTATCTGGCCGGAGGATTTGGCTATTACCTGGATGTAGAGGCGGCTTTCCGGATTGGCTTGCTGCCTGCGAGTATGCGGGGGAAAGTGACGGCGGCGGGAAATACTTCTCTGGCCGGAGCATATCGTATCGGATGTGATTTATTGAATGGAAAGACAGATAAAGTGCAGTTGGAAAAGCGACTGTCATTTATTGAGAGTATCAATCTGGCAGAACAGGAAGAGTTTAACGCGTTGTATGTGCGGTATATGGATCTACGATGAGATTTTTGATAGCATATGATATATAATGCTATGAATATTCTCAGATGTTCTCTGCTTTCCTCTATGCCGAAGCAGTTTTAGCCAACTTGTTCAGTTTGTTGAACTAAATTGTTCATCAGAGAATTTATTCAACCTAACGCCAGAGAATCTAGGAAACAGGACATTCTCCCGGACAAGCTTGCATGACTTTGCTTTCACGATCCCGCGCAGTGGAAGCATGTTGATTGGTATGATTTAAGGATAGATTAAGGTTTCTCCGGTTTTTGTTTAAGATGCAGATGCTATTCTTGTTACGGTTATTACAAAAGTAAGACGAAACAGCCTGAATTCTTGCAGGAGAAAGGCTGTGGCAAAGGAAAACGGAGTGGAAAAGTGAATACCTGTAAAATTTAGGGGGGGGGGGTAAAACAGGTATGTGGACAAGAAAAGAATTAAAACAGCAGGCGAAAGATGCCTTGCAAAGAAATTATTGGAAGACCGTGTTGGTGGCACTGGTTATGATAGTGTTTGGTGGAAATTGGATCGGCAGTATATTTTCTTCTGCAACAGATATGCCGGGTGAAGTGAGCACAGTCATGTTGAAAGAGATTGTCGCAGCGGATGAGGACGATTGGGTGGACATTGGTGACAGTGACAGTTCGATGCCGACGACTTCGGAGGAGGATGCGTTGGGTGTTATTACTGATAAAATGACAGATGATACGGATAGTATAGAGAAGACGATAGGATTCATTGCCGGATTTATCATGATGCTTGTTATTTTTCTGATCGTACTACTGGTGATGGTAGCGATGATGCTTATATATGAAATTCTACTGGTCTTTCCGCTGATAGTGGGCGCAGGCCGGTTTATGTTAAAGAGTTTGGATGGCCGTGCAGAGGTGAAGGATATTGCCTATGCATTTGATCATTCTTATAAGAATATTATGAAGACAATGTTCCATACGCAGTTGTCTATCTTCTTGTGGGGGTTGCTGTTTTTGATTCCTGGAATTTATAAGCAGTATCAGTACCGCATGGTGGAGTATATCCTGGCAGAGCATCCGGATATGCCTTACAAGGATGTGATGCGGATGAGTAAAGATATGATGAATGGGCAGAAATGGAAGGCGTTTGTACTGGACCTGTCCTTTATCCTTTGGCAGATCGTCAGCGTGCTGACCTGTGGTGTGGCGCATATTTTCTACGTAGCGCCCTATCAGTGCCTGACCAATGCGGCATTGTACCGGAGGCTTTGCGCGATACGTGACGGACATATGACTGCCGAGATGTCGCAGATATAGAACATGTGATATGCTAAAGTTTAAAATACTGAGGAATGAATAGGGGAAAGATTACGAGAACGGAAAAGGAGCGCCATATATGGGTTACAGGATTTTGATAGCGGATGATGAGGCAGAAATCAGAGATCTTCTTCGGCTATATCTGGAGAAAGACGGGTACGAGGTGCTGGAGGCAGCCGACGGTTTGGAAACGATGGAGAGCGTTAAGAGGGAGAATCCGGATCTGCTGCTTCTGGATATCATGATGCCGGGACTGGATGGATATCGCGTGTTACGCAATATTAGGGAGACCAATAATATTCCGGTCATCATGCTGTCGGCTAAGGGAACGAATACAGATAAGATATTGGGGCTTGATCTGGGAGCGGACGACTATATTACAAAGCCTTTTGAACCATTGGAAGCGGTAGCCAGAGTGAACTCCAATATTCGTCGTTTCTACTCTCTGGGGGCGGGAGCAGATCTGCATAAGAAGGTAAAGGAATTGCGCACCGGGGATCTGTGTCTTGATTCGGAGGCATGTCTTGTATACCGTGGGGATGAAGTGATAGAACTGACATCTATTGAGTTTAAGATCCTGCAGCTTTTTATGGAGGAGCCGGGTAAGGTGTTCACTAAGCAGCAGATCTATGAGAGAGCTTGGGGTGACGAGTATATGGCCTCCGATAACAGTGTGATGGTCGGCATTTCAAAGCTGCGGACGAAGCTGGAGCATAACGGCAAAGAGTATATCAAGACCATCAGAGGATTAGGGTATCGCATGGAAAAGGATGAGAGGGTATAATATACATGGGAAATAACAGTGAGACAGGTGCAAGAAAATCACTCAGATGGTTCCTGATCAAGCGATTTCTTCTCATTATGTTCTTCATCTACGTCAGCGAAGAGGCGATTGGAGGTCTCTATGAGAAATTGACTCTTTGGACAGCTGATATTTTATCCGATCTGCAGATTTCGATCAGTGGTGGCGGTAATCCGATCTCTTTTGCATTACAGACGTTACTATATGCTCTGGCAACACTCCTTCCGGGAACGGTTTCCGGATACGTGCAGGGAAGTATCAGTAAGCTGATGGGGGATTCTCTGCGGATTGCAGTGACATCGCCATTGTTTACAGGAAGGTGGAGCGTGGTTCTGCGGATCGCAGTCATAATGATCTTGCTGGTGATGTTGCTGATCAGTCTGCTGCCATGGATGATCGGTGCCTTTTATTATTATTGTGTGGTGACCAAGAAGGTCAATGAATTGATAGAGGAAGAAAAAGCCCAGCAGACTGCCTATGACCGGCAAAGGAATCTTCTGTTATCTGATATAGCCCACGACATTAAGACGCCGCTCACGACTTTGTGTGGGTACAGCAAGGCATTGTCTGATGGGGTCGTAAAGGAGGAAGAGAAACGGCGGGAGTATCTGGCGGCTATTTATAATAAATCCAGGCGGATGGATGAGTTGATCACACTGCTGTTTGAGTATGTGAAGATGGACAGCAGTGGTTTTGAACTGTATCGGGAAGAAGAGGATCTGGGTGAACTTGTAAGAGAGTGTACGGCAGCGTTATACACTGATTTTGAGGAGAAAGATATATCACTTGTTATAGATATATCAGAGGAATCTATGCCCTGTCTGATGGATAAGATTCAAATGGCGCGAGCCGTCACAAATCTGTTAAATAATTCTATCCGTTATGGTAAAGCAGGCGGCAGAGTGCTTGTGCGCCTGGAGGACTACTGCCTTACGGTGGCAGATGACGGCATGGCTATCGACAGGGAATTTGCGAAACATATTTTTGAACCGTTCAGAAGAGCGGACAAGGCACGCTGCTCAACAGGTGGCAGCGGTCTGGGACTTAGTATTGCCCATAAGATCGTGGAGATGCATGGCGGCGAACTGTGCGTAAGACTGGAGTATGGCCAGGGCTACACGAAAGCATTTCAGATCTGGATGCCTTCTTAAGTATTACAGCTGGTATTTTTGCTAAAGCGATATGGAATCCTGTTGTGCCTATAGCTATAAGCAATAATGTTCTGCTGATGACAGTATGCGCATCGTCCCATCAACATATATATTCTTTAAAAGAAGTCAGATTACATGAAAACGTCTGCTATTGTGAGAAGTATTACACAAGACACAACGGATGTTATAGTGTTACGAATCTGCAGACAGAGTAAGGATGGAGTATGGATGCGTGGAAAGAACAGTATTCGGTTGGGAAGAACTATGAGAGCGACTGCTATTTTAATGGCGGTATTCGTCTTATGTGGAGTTGCGGTCATGAGTAACAGGCTCTCGGCGAAGGCCGCCGGGGAGGATGAGGACAGTAAGAAGATTGCCATTACTTTTGACGATGGGCCGCATCCTTATTATACGGAGCAGCTTTTGGATGGGCTAAAGGAGCGTGGCGTCAAAGCTACTTTTTTCGTGACGGGAATGCATGCGGAGCAGTATCCGGAGCTGATTCAGCGTATGTCGAAGGAGGGCCATCTGATCGGTAACCATACCTACAGCCATATACAACTAAGCAGCAGTAACGGCGAGGCATTTAAGGAGGAACTGATTCGGACCAGTGAGACGATCGAGAAGTTGACGGGACAGGAAGTCCAATATGTACGGCCGCCATATGGTACATGGGACAAGAAATTCGAGAAGGAACTGAACATGTTTCCGGTATTGTGGACCGTTGATCCCTTAGATTGGTGCAGCGATAATGTGGCCGGTATTGTACAGAAGGTGACCGCGAAAGTGAAGGAGAATGCGATCATTTTGATGCATGATGAATACAAATCCACGGTGACGGCGGCGCTGCAGGTCATCGATGAATTGACGGAAGAGGGGTATGAGTTTGTGACGGTGGATGAACTGCTTTTTGATTAAGTATTGAAGATTGTCTGTATGTGTGCATATGCGCAGGTATACGCGAATATTGGCACCGTACTTTTAGTAGAAAAGTTTGTGTCCGGAGAGATATGAGAGGTAAGTATGATAAGGGAATCTGCGAGACCGAAAGGAAGAGCAGGCCAATAAGCATATTTTGGGGATTAGGAGGATTGATATAATATGGATAACAGCATGATCATGAGGATTGCTTTGGAACAGTCGGCTTATGACTGTAGCTGCGCGCCGGAAGATTTTCTGTCAGTGCATAGTAACGTGCATGTGTCAAAAGCCTCGGATCGTGCGAGAAGATATCTGGAATTGCCACATATCTGCAATCTGGTATCTTACGGCACGAATGTTGTAGTCACGGGACGGGAAGATCTGCTTCCGTTAATAGAGCAGTGTATCGATCGTATGCCTGCGATAGAGAATTGTTTCGAGACGCCGGGTATGTATCCACTCAATAGGATATTGGAGACGGCGGGGGCTAGAATCTGCTTTATGGCGGACTATTTCTTACCGGATATCGACGAGGTACTCCGGTATGAGCGGCTTTGTGCGGGTACCTTTGAATTCAGGGTCATGGAATCCACAGAGTTTGCGGGACTGTATCTGCCGGAGTGGAAGAATGCTCTGTGCGCAGACCACAAGCATCTGGACAGACTGGCGGTAGGCGCATTTGATCGGGGCCAATTGGTCGGATTGGCAGGTTGTTCGGCGGACTGCGATACCATGTGGCAGATCGGTGTGGATGTTCTGCCGGCATACAGACGAGCAGGGATTGCGTCGGCGCTGACAAACAGGCTTGCAAGAGAGACATTTGAACGAGAGCTTGTACCTTTTTACTGTGCCGCCTGGTCCAATGTAAAATCTGTCAGAAATGCGATACGGAGCGGTTTCCGTCCGGGGTGGGTGGAGGCCACGGCGAAGGCTGACGGCTATATAGAGGATATGTTGAAAAAAGGCCGATAATGGTCTTTTTTTATGCAGTCATTTTGAAAGTGGAAGGTTGCGGTTTTCGCTGTAAAATGGTATGATTAAAAGCAATATGTGCCAAAAATCAGGTACTTAAGAGACTGACCACAACATATAGATACAGACAGGATACAGGTACTATATTATGGATTTATTTGAATATATGCGGAACACGAATCAGGAGAAGGAATCCCCGCTGGCCGCTAGATTACGGCCGACTACATTGGATGAGGTAGTGGGACAGCAGCATATCATAGGGAAGGATAAGCTGCTCTATCGTGCGATCAAGGCAGACAAATTGAGTTCGATCATTTTCTATGGGCCGCCCGGCACGGGGAAGACGACTCTGGCCAGGGTGATCGCCAACACGACCAGCGCGGAGTTTACGCAGATCAATGCCACCGTTGCCGGCAAGAAGGATATGGAAGAGGTAGTGGCGAAGGCCAAGGACCTGCGCGGGATGTATGGAAAGAAGACCATACTGTTTATTGACGAGATCCACCGGTTTAATAAGAGCCAGCAGGATTATCTGCTCCCCTTTGTGGAGGATGGTACGCTGATCTTGATCGGAGCGACCACAGAGAACCCGTATTTTGAGGTGAACGGCGCATTGATCTCTCGTTCTATCATTTTTGAATTGCACCCGTTATCTATGGAGAACATCAAGGCACTGCTTCACAGGGCAGTGTATGACAAAGACAAGGGCATGGGAGCTTATGATGCGGTGATCGAGGAGGATGCAGTGGATTTCCTGGCGGAACTATCCGGCGGCGACGCCAGACACGCATTGAACGCGATCGAGCTTGGCATTATGACGACCGGTCGGAGCGAGGACGGTAAGATACATATTACACTGGAAGTGGCGCAGGAATGCATTCAGAAACGAGTGTTACGATACGATAAATCGGGGGACAGCCATTACGATACCATTTCGGCTTTTATCAAAAGTATGCGCGGGTCCGATCCGGATGCGGCGATCTATTATCTGAGCCGCATGTTGTATGCAGGGGAGAGCGTGACTTTTATTGCCAGACGGATTATGATCTGTGCGTCTGAGGATGTGGGCAATGCGGATCCCATGGCGCTGTGTGTGGCGGTCAACGCCTCGCTGGCAGTAGAACGGGTAGGAATGCCGGAGGCTCAGATCATTCTGTCTCAGGCGGTCTCCTATGTGGCTTGCGCGCCGAAGAGCAATGCCGCCTGCAATGCGGTCTTCCAGGCGTCGGAAGCGGTCAGACAGACGGGGAACCTGCCGATACCGACCCACCTGCAGGATGCCCACTATAAAGGGGCAGCCAAGCTGGGACATGGGACGGGCTATAAATATGCCCATGACTATCCGAATCACTATGTAAGGCAGCAGTATCTGCCATATGAACTGAACGGTAAAGAATTCTATCAGCCAACAGGCAACGGGTATGAAATGAAGATCAGAGAGCATATGAAACGTATAAAGGAAGAAGCAGCACATGACATTGAATAATGGTAATGACGACAAGAAGATTCCGGATCATAACAACGCTGCAGACGGTGACAATAATCAGGATCTGGAAGAGAACGGAAGCAGACACGCGTCCGACAGTAAGCATGGGAATGAGGTGAACGGCAGTTCCGCGCCCCCTAAGAAGAAGAAAAAGAGAAAGAGAGTCATCGATAAGGCGAAAGTGGCCGAGAATAAGAAGAAGGCCAAGGCAAGAAAGCGCCGTCAGAAGGAGCAGCTGAAGAAGGAAAAGGCCAGGATCAAAGCGGAAAGACAAAAAGGCAAGGTGCTGGAAGAGTCGGTGAAGCTGGAAGAGTCGGTCACGGTAAATGACAGAGGAGCGGTAGAACGTACCATTACGGTAGAGGAGACCTACGTTATTGAGGAAACCGATGAAGCAGGGAAAAGATCAAAGAACAGAAAGAAGATCATTATCATTGCGGGGATCGCTGCGGCGATCGTACTTCTAGTCGGTTCCGGTTCTTTTCTGGGAATACGGTATTATTTGGAGCAGCTAGAAATCGCGGATGCAGCGGTGGAGGCGATGGTTCACACCGAGGCTGTGGCCATGACGGAGTACAGTGTCTGGCGGCATAAGAAAGAGTATGTGAAAGAACATGCCGGAAAAGGGATTTCTCAGGCACTTACGGACGCTGCACGCTTTGTGATCGACGGCGTGCGCAACAGGCCGCCGGAGGTTGAACTGACGGAAGCGAATGCGGCTGATTTTGCCAAGATAGAAAGCTGCGAGATCAATACGGAGACGGGGAAAGTGGACGTGACCATGTCTGCGCAGGGATTAGCGATCAGCGACGACGGCTACTATTATCTGTTTGAGGAGAAAGCATATGAGAACGGAATAACGGACGATGAATATATCATTGAAGATCAGAAAGACGTGGATCTGACCTTTTCAGTCAATTTGAATTACAACAGTACCAATTCCAGACTGTTTTCCAAATTTGTTGTGGCGGTCAAGAAGGACGGCAAATTTATGGCGATCAGCAAACCGCGGCATATTACGAATCCGGAGGCCATAGCCAGATACAGTCCGTCGTTTGGGAATACATCCTCTAAGAAGGGCCTTCTGGTGGATCCCGAGAAGCTGCGGGGATCGGAATTGGATGATCTGGGCGTAAAGCACGCAGCTTACAACATTCCGCTCAGCAGAATACTTGGCAATACGAGTAACGCCTATTATCCGACGGTATATTATACTTATAATGGAAGAAGCTATGCTTTTAACGGACAGGTCGTAGCAGAATACGATTACGTTTTTTCTACTCTGACGAATAAGGGCATTATCACAACGGCTATTATTTTAAATGATATTCATCCGGGGTATATGGAACTGATCCATCCGAAGGCTCGTTCCGGAGGCGGCAATGCACCTTACTATGCTTTCAATGCCACAGATGAAGCAGGAACAGAATATATCGCTGCCATAGCTTCTTTCCTGGCAAACCGCTATGCGGGTACCGGGCATGGTAAGGTGATGAACTGGGTGATCGGCAATGAGATCAATGCCAGAAAGGAATGGAATTACATAGAATATATGGAGACGGAGGATTATGTCGAGGAGTATGCGAAGGCCTTCCGTATTTTCTATAATGCGATCTTAAGCATCAACGGCAATGCCAGGGTCTATATTTCTCTGGACCAGCAGTGGGCCAAGAGCCTGTACTCCAACGGCGGATACGGTTCCAAACAGATTCTGGATGAATTTAACAGAAATATCAAAGAAGACGGGAACATAGACTGGGGCGTGGCACAGCATCCGTATAATTATCCGTTGACCAGCGCCAAGGCATGGAGTACCAGCGGTAAGTCCGGTTCTTATGTATTGAACTCGGAGACTACGCCGGTGATCACGATCAAGAATATTCATGTGTTGACGGATTATCTGCAGAAAGAAGATTATTTAACGGATTCCGGAGAGGTACGGCATGTGATCCTGAGCGAGATGGGCTATACGTCTTCTGCCGGGCAGGATCTGCAGGCAGCTTCTTTCGTGTACGCCTATAAGATCATAGAGTCCAACAGGTATATTGACAGTATGCTGTTTTCCAGACAGACAGATGCGCCGACAGAACTGGCGCAGGGACTGGCGCTGGGGATCAACACCCTGGGTGGCGGCCGGAAATCTATCTACAATGCATTCAAATATGTCGATACGGCGGAGGCCGCCAAATATACGGATTTTGCCCTGCGTGTCATTGGTATCACGAATTGGGGAGAAGTGATCTCAAAGCACTGAGTTTACAGCAGATCTTCTTTTGTGAGGAGCAGATGTTTATGGCGAGCGGTTATGTCAGAATAACTGCTCCGCCAGATACTGATAAATATTTTGATTTTTTTTGTGCCAGTTGGTACAGACTGCTTCGGCAGCATCTTCATTAGGGACGGACAGAGTGACTTCTACTACTGTAGCGTCCTTTTCTTTTACTGCCAGGTGGACTTCGTAATCACCGGAGAAAGCTTTGTTATAGTCTGCCAGGACCGAAGTCTCATTGCGCAGCTTAAACTGATTTCTGTTAAAGAATTCATCAATCTCCTTCTTGAAGGATGTGTCGATGCGATTTTTAAAGAAAGAAAGTGTTTCCTGACCCTCTGCCGTGATCGTAAGATAGGTGCGGTTGTGCTTGGAATTAGCCAGCACGAAACCGGTATCTACCAGTTCGGTGATCGCCCGCTGCAAATTCATGAAATTGACATAATTTCGTTCCAGCAGGAAGTCGTAGATTTGAGCCTGCGTCAGCGGAAAGGAGACTCGGTTGAGCATATACAGCACAAGAAGCTTATTGTAGAGTGCCAATTGATCGTGATTCATGCATAAGACCTTTCATATAGAGCCGCCCCTGCCAGGAGGAGCGTTGTTTCATTGTATGGTGCAAAGTGTTGAGTACATTTCTCTTGTTGCGACTCCAGAGCGGGGCAAGCAGCAGCGCAGCCGGGCCGTCTCCGGTCAGCCGGTGTATTACGATATCGGGAGAGAGCCGCTCCAGACAGGAAATGACCAGATCCGTGTAGGTTTCCTGGGATAAGGGAGCGCAGTCGCCCATCATATAGTGCGAGGCAAGATCGGTACCACTTAGTATGTGGAGCAGTTGGAGCTTGACACCCCAGGTACCGATTTGATTCAGATGGTCAACAGTGGACAGAAGGTCATCTGCTGTCTCGCCGGGGAGACCGAGAATAATATGTGTGATCACCGGTATATGAGACTGCTGCAGTAGTCTGACGCAATTGTCATATGTAGAGAGCGGATACCCTCTTCTTATAAATACGGCAGTTTGCTCATGAATCGTCTGTAGACCTAATTCAATCCAGACAAACTTGTCAGAAAACTGCGCCTTCAAATTGACTAACATAGTCACGATATCCGGTGACATACAGTCGGGTCTTGTCGCAATGGAGATGCCGGCTACCGAGGGTTCCAGCAGCGCTTCGGTATAAAGTGAGCGCAGATAAGACAAGGGACCGTAAGTGTTCGTATATGCCTGAAAGTATACAATATAGCGTTGTCCGATGCGCTTATGGTGAAAAAGGGCGATACCAGCCGCAATCTGTTCCCGGACGGAGGTATGTAGAGCAGTATTGACTGCATGCTCCCCGCTGCCGCCGGCGGAACAGAAGATACAGCCATCCCTGCCGAGTGTACCGTCACGGTTAGGACAGGTAAATCCGGCGTCCACGGCGATCTTATACAGTTTTTCCCCATGTGTATTTTTCAGGAAGGCATCCAAAGAGTAGTAGGGCTTACCGTGCCACTGTTCCGGTATCATATTTACCTCCATGCCGAAGCACTTTGTGCTGAGGACGCGAGCAGTAGAATCCGTGACGAAGTATTCTGCCGGTTGTCCCGATGTCGATTTTGACACGAACGAATCAGTCGGGTCTGTGGATGTAGGACTTCACCGCTTCGGCCACTACCTCGGCTACCTTCGGGTCAAAAGCCTCCGGCATGATATTGTCTTCGCGCAGCTCATCTTCCGGCACCAGCCCGGCAATCGCATGTGCGGCTGCTAATTTCATCTCTTCCGTGATCTGTACGGCTCGTCCTTCCAGCGCTCCCTTGAAGATGCCGGGGAAGGCGACCACATTATTGATCTGGTTCGGGAAGTCGGAGCGGCCCGTTCCCACGACCCTTGCACCGGCAGCTTTAGCAATGTCCGGCATGATCTCCGGTACCGGATTGGCCATGGCGAAGAGGATGGAATCCTTGTTCATGGAAGATACCATGTCGGGTGTTACTATATTAGGTGCGGATACGCCTACGAAGATATCTGCGCCCTTCATGGCATCGGCAAGGGATCCTGTCTCGTTGCCTGCATTGGTCAATTCGGCCATCCTTTGTTGTACAGGGTTCAGATCCTTGGCATTTCTATTGATGATGCCGGATTTGTCGCACATGATAATGTCGGTAAATCCATAGTTTAACAATAACTTGGTGATAGCGATGCCGGCGCTGCCAGCTCCGTTCACGACGACACGGCAGGTTTCTTTCTGCTTGCCGACTACCTTAAGTGCATTGATGATACCGGCAAGGACGACGATGGCTGTTCCGTGCTGGTCATCATGAAATACGGGGATATCGAGGAGTTCCTTTAGCCGCTCCTCAATCTCAAAACAGCGGGGAGCGCTGATATCTTCCAGATTGATGCCGCCGAATCCGGGGGCAAGATAGGTCACCGCCTTGATGATCTCCTCGGTATCCTGTGTGTCTAGGCAGATCGGCACTGCGTTAACACCGCCAAACTCTTTGAACAGTACGGCTTTACCTTCCATGACGGGCATGGCGGCATGAGGACCGATATTGCCAAGACCCAGCACGGCGCTACCGTCGGATACGACGGCTACGGTATTTGCCTTCCACGTATAAGTGTAGGCCGCCTCTTTATCCTGCGCGATCACTTTACAGGGTTCTGCCACGCCTGGCGTATAGGCCAGCGCCAGATCTTCACGCGTCTTAACTTTCGCTTTGGCCACGGTTTCCAACTTACCGTTCCACTGTTTATGTAACATCAATGCCTTTTCATTCGTTGTCATGATCATACCTCGCTTACTAAGTTTATATGCAGCTTATGCCCGGCGCAGCAAGTGCGCGGAGCGGTTGCCACATCCTACTATACCCTTATTTCTTTTTCCGTGCAATATATAAAAAAGTACTTCCTATTTTAAAGAAGGTAGTGTATAATGTCCAATAGAATAAACAGCCTATAGATCATTTCGTATGGCACATCAAGTTAGAAATCCCCAGACAAGGAACATATATGAAAGAATATATAGAGGTTTCATGAAAATACAGGAGGAATGTATGAGAGAAAAGTATGAATCACTTGCGCTTGCAGATCTGAAAGCAGTTGCAAAGGCAAGAGGCATCAAGGGCACTTCGACTATGAAGAAGGCGGAGATCGTGGCGTTGATGCTGGCGGAGGACGAGAAAGATAAGGCGGCGGGCAAGGAAGTTACGGTGAGATCCGTAGTATCGGCGAAGCGAGAGAACGGTGAGGAAGAGAAGTTTCCGGCAGAATTGGACAGTGGTATCACAGCCAGCGGTATTCTGGAAGTTATGAGTGATGGATTTGGATTCATTCGGTGTGAGAATTATCTGCCGGGAGAGAATGATGTCTATGTTGCACCCAGTCAGATCAGACGCTTTGGCTTGAAAACGGGTGATATTCTAGAGGGAAATACCAGAGTCAAGACACAGAATGAGAAATTCAGTGCACTTCTGTATGTGAAATCAATCAATGGATTTCTGCCTGAGATTGCTATGCGCAGGCCAAGTTTCGAGGATCTGACACCGATCTTCCCCAACGAGAGACTGAGACTGGAGACGCCCGGGGCTTCCGTGGCCATGCGGATCATGGATCTGATCAGCCCGGTAGGTAAGGGGCAGAGAGGTATGATCGTATCGCCGCCCAAAGCCGGTAAGACAACCTTATTAAAGGCTGTGGCGAAATCCATTACACGGACGACACCTGATGCGCATCTGATCATTCTGCTGATCGATGAGCGACCCGAGGAAGTGACCGATATCAAGGAGGCTATCGAGGGTCCTAATGTTGAGGTGATCTATTCTACTTTTGATGAGCTTCCGGAGCATCATAAGAGAGTGTCCGAGATGGTGATCGAGCGCGCGAAGCGTCTTGTGGAGCACGGCAGGGATGTTGTAATCCTCTTAGACAGTATCACCCGTTTGACCAGAGCTTACAATCTGGTGGTTCCGCCCAGCGGACGTACGTTGTCAGGCGGTCTGGATCCGGCGGCATTACATATGCCGAAACGCATCTTCGGTGCAGCCCGCAATATGAGAGAGGGCGGCAGTCTGACGATCCTTGCGACGGCTTTGGTGGAGACCGGCAGCAGAATGGATGATGTCATTTATGAGGAATTTAAGGGAACCGGTAACATGGAAATGATCCTGGACCGTAAGCTTTCAGAGAAGCGGGTATTCCCGGCCATCGATATTCCCAAATCCAGTACCAGGAGAGAGGACCTGCTTTTGTCTCCGGATGAACTGGAGGCGATCAATATCATCCGTAAGGCACTTAACGGTATGAAGGCAGATGAAGCAGTGGAGAAGATCCTGGATATGTTTGCCAGAACGAAGAACAATAACGAGTTCGTAAATATGGTCAAGAAGATGAAATTTTTATAGCTTTTATTTTATCATATTATTTTGCCGGAAAGGACTTGCATCCTGCAGGGTCCTATGCTACAATGTAAAAGCTGTCGATTTAAGACGGCATGGGATGAGAATAACGGCGGTAACGTCTGTATGTAGGAAGTTCTTAGAAAGGAGTTTGGGTACAGCGATGAAAGAAGGAATACATCCTGAGTATTATCAGGCAACAGTGACATGTAACTGCGGCAACACCTTTGTGACAGGTTCTACGAAACCTGAGATTCACGTGGAAGTTTGTTCCAAGTGCCATTCATTCTACACAGGTCAGCAGAAAGCTGCACAGGCCCGCGGACGTATTGATAAGTTCAATAAGAAATACGGTGTGGAAAGCAAATAAGGTTAGGACAGGAAGGGTGAGGTGTGTAATCTCACCCTTTTCTAGTAGACGATGCACGGGGACGTATTCCCCGCACTGCTCCATGATTCTGCAAGGCAAGATCATGGATGTTTGAGTGTATATATGAGGACGATACAGAATGAGCAGAAAGAAGAAAACACATTACTCCGGGATTGGCGGACAGGCTGTCCTGGAAGGTATTATGATGAAGAATAAGGACCAGTATGCCGTGGCTGTCAGAAAGCCAAACGGAGAGATTGAAGTTGAGGTTGAACACTATATCGGAGTACTGCATGAGAGCAAGCTGAAAACGATTCCTTTTATCAGAGGTATATTTCAGTTTCTCGATTCTATGATACTCGGCATGAGAAGTCTGAATTTTTCAGCCTCTTTTTATGAGGACGATACTATGGAGGAGACTGTAACGGATAAGGCTTTTCATAAGCTTTTCAAAGACAGGGCGGATCAGGTGCTTAGCGCTGTCGTCATGATATTTTCATTTGCGCTGGCTATCGGGATCTTCATGGTATTGCCGTATTTCGTTACTTCCCTTTTTGCAGAATATATCAGAAGCGCCTCTTTTATGGCGATCATCGAGGGCGTGCTGCGCATTGTGATCTTCGTACTGTATGTGCTGAGCATTTCCCTGATGAAGGATATCAGACGGCTTTACAGATACCATGGGGCAGAGCATAAGTGCATCAACTGTGTTGAGAAGGGCCGCCCTCTGACCGTCAAGAACGTGATGCGCAGTTCCAAGCAGCACAAGAGATGCGGTACAAGTTTCTTGCTGTTTGTTATGCTGGTCAGCGTGGTCTTGTTCTTCTTTATCCGAGTGGAGAATCCGGTGTACCGCGTGTTGATCAGGATTGCACTGATCCCGGTGATCGCGGGGATTTCTTATGAGATCATCCGTCTTGCAGGAAGAAGCAACAATATTTTGGTGAGGATCATTTCGGCGCCGGGATTGTGGCTGCAGAGGCTGACGACCAAAGAGCCGGATGAAAGCATGGTGGAAGTTGCCATCGCGGCAGTGGAAGCTGTTTTTGACTGGAAGAATTATCTGTATGAAGAATTTGGATATGAGATAGACGATTCCTGGCTGACGGATGAAGAGAAGCCACAAGAGGACGCAGAATGAAACCGCAGAATGTTTGTGTCGGGAGTGATATAGGGCGCAGTTATGAAGAACTATATGAATGGGGGAGGCAGCGTCTGTCGCTGGCGAAGATTTCGGAGGCACAGCTGGATGCGAGGCTGCTTTTGGAATGGTGCTGCGGTGCAGACAGGAATACCCTGCTAGTGCATGGCGACCATGTTGTATCGGCGGAAGAATATGACGGATATCGGCAGGCGGTTGAGCGGAGAAGCAGGCGGATTCCGTTGCAGTATATCACAGGGGAACAGGAGTTTATGGGATTGACTTTTGAAGTCAATACGAATGTGCTGATTCCCAGGCAGGATACGGAGATACTGGTGGAAGAGGTTCTAAAGAATCTGCATGATGGGATGCATATTCTGGATCTGTGTACCGGTTCCGGCTGTATTCTGGTCAGTCTGCTGCAGTATTCTAATGACAGTACGGGCATCGGAACCGATTATTCTGAGCCGGCGCTGCAGGTCGCGCGGCAGAATGCGGAGCGTATTTTGGGAAAGAGTGCGGCGGAGAAAGGGCGTGCCCTTTTCCGACAGGGGGATCTGTTTCAGGCAATAGATAAAGAAGAGAAATTTGATCTTATCGTTTCAAATCCACCGTATATAAGAACGGATGTTATCAAAACATTGATGCCGGAGGTGCGGGACTACGAACCGATTCTGGCGCTGGACGGCAGGGAAGACGGCCTGTTTTTCTATAGACGGATCATTGAACAGGCAGGCGCCCATCTGTATGGAGGCGGTATGCTCTTTCTGGAGATCGGGTACGATCAGGGGGAGGATGTGAGCCGCCTGCTGCGGGAAACAGGATATACGGACGTGGAAATCTATAAAGACTATGCGGGAAATGACAGAGTGGTACAGGGAACCTACAGATCGATCGTGGCCAAGTAGCAAGGCGTGGCAGTATATGGTTCCGGAAGTAAGCAGTTATTGTGGAGGAGACTATGTTTGACAGATTAGACGACTTGTTGAGAAAATTTGAAGAGATCATGAATGCATTGAGCGAACCGGATGTAGCGAATGATCAGCAGCGATTCCGTGCACTGATGAAGGAGCAGAGCGATCTGACGCCGATCGTTAATGCATATAAAGAATATAAGAAATGCAATCAGGACATCGAAGACTCGGTTTCCATGTTGGAGAGTGAATCCGACGAGGATATGCGTGAGATGTTGAAGGAGGAGCTTTCCGCGTCGAAGCGTCGTGTGGAGGAGCTGGAGAAAGAACTGAAGATCTTGCTTTTGCCGAAAGATCCAAATGACGAGAAGAATGTTATCGTGGAGATCCGTGCCGGTGCAGGCGGAGATGAGGCGGCACTCTTTGCGGCGGAGATCTACCGTATGTATGTGCATTATGCGGAAGGCCGCCGGTGGAAGGTAGAGACTATGGAAGTAGAAGAAATCGGAATCGGAGGCATGAAGAGTGTCACCTTCATGGTGACCGGACAGGGCGCCTATTCTGTTCTGAAATATGAAAGCGGCGTGCATCGTGTACAACGTGTGCCTGAGACGGAGTCCGGTGGCAGGATTCACACGTCTACGATCAGTGTAGCAGTGATGCCGGAGGTTGACGATGATATAGATATTGTTATTGAAGATAAGGATGTACGGATTGACGTTATGAGAGCATCCGGCAACGGTGGTCAGTGTGTCAATACGACGGACTCGGCTGTTCGTTTGACACATTATCCGACGGGTATTGTAGTATACAGTCAGACGGAGAAGTCGCAGATTCAGAACAAGGCCAAAGCGTTTGCGCTGTTGAAAGCGAAGCTTTATGATATAGAACAGCAGCAGCGACATGATGCGGAGGCAGAGCTGCGCAGGAGCCAGATTGGTACAGGGGACCGTTCCGAGAAGATCAGGACTTATAATTTCCCGCAAGGACGCGTGACGGATCACAGGATCAATTTAACGATCTATAAGCTGGATAAGGTGATGAACGGGGATATTCAGGAGATTATAGATGCCTGCATTGCGGCTGACCAGGCTGCCAAGCTGCTCAAGATGGGTGAGAATTGAGATCGGCAGTATTATGGCTTGCCAGGCAGCAAAGGTTTTAAAGACTTAGTTCGTGACTAGTACTCCGTACTGAAAACCCTTGTGCAAATATTTCGGTCTATTTTCCCGATTGCACAAGCCCAGAATACTCAACGTAGCCCGCTACGCCTCCGTTTCTGAACTTGTACACTCGAAAAAATATCCTCGAAAATTTGCACAGGAACTTCAAGTACGGAGTACTAGTGATCGGACAGGATGGGAATTGACGAGAGGGGGACTATCATGAAGGGATTGAAAGGAAAACTGATACTGGAGACTTGCCTGATCTGTATGATCTGTCTGAGTATTGCATCTGTGATCAACTATGTAAATACTTCCGGAGACCTCAAGGATAAGGAGCGGGAGAATGCGGAGTCGCTGGCCTTGAGCAGTGCGGGAGAGATTGAACTATGGTTGAAAGAACAGGCGGTTTTTCTGGATACGATCGCTGCTACCATTGAGATCGAAGAACGGATGGAGCATGAGCCGCTGCTGACTTATCTGACGGAACTGCTGAAAGACCATAATGAGGATAATGTACTATATGATATCTATTACGTCAGTGAGAATAACAGGATGACGGCGGCGAGCGGATATGAGCCGGAGCCCGGGATTGACTTCACGGAGCGGGAGTGGTATGTGAAGGCAGTCGAAAAGGACGGGATCTACTATTCGACGCCTTACAAAGACGCCGATTCCGGGAGAATGGTCATCACCATCTCCCGTAAGATTACCGTCAACACAAAGTTGGAGGGTGTCCTGGCCGAGGATATTTTCATAGACAGGATCGTACATACCGTGAATCAGAGTACAGTGCCGGATAACAGCTATGCTATGCTGCTGGATCAGAATATGGGCCTTGTGGTGCATCCTAACAGCAATTACGGTTATGTAGATGATGAACCGGTATCCATCCGGGATCTGCAGGGCAATCCTTACGGTGCGCTGGAGAATGCGTTTGCGTCCGGAGGTCATGAAGAGATTTCCGTGGAGGACTATGACGGCGTGGAGCGGGAGATCTTCACGGCTGATATTGAGGCGTGTGACTGGCTTTTGGCGATCGCGGTGGATAAAGACGTACTGGATGCCAATATGAGCGCTATGATCAGAGACTTTATTGTCGCAATGGCGATTTCTCAGTTGCTCTGTGTCCTGATCGTCAGCGTCACTGCGACCAGGATCGTGCTGCCGATCAAACGGCTGACTCAGGCGGTGGAGACGAAAGACCTTACACATGAGATCGTAGTGGAGCGGGAGGATGAAGTAGGAAGACTGGCAGGCGGATTCAACGGTATGATGGTCAATTTGAAAGAAATTCTGGAGATTTCTTCCGAGGCAGCCAAGAATATCAGGGAATCTTCGGATGTTCTGAAAGACATAACGGATGAGGTGGTGACCGGAGCCGGTCAGGTGAAAGATGAGATGGAACATATTTCGGACAGCGTCGGGACACAGCATAGCGATGTGTCGGATGGCAGAACAAAGCTGAACGAATTTCAGATGCAGATAGATCGGTTCTATGAACAGTTTCAGGATCTTCGTGTGTTGGTAGGTGATGTGAATGCTAAGATTGCAGACAGCACTGACATTACTATGGAACTGCAGAAGACATCCAATAAGTCCATGGGTAATATGCAAAGACTACAGGTGGGTATTCAGGAATTAGAGGATAAATCGCAACATATCACAGACATTATCTCTACGATCACACGAATCTCATCCAAGACAAATCTGCTGGCGTTGAATGCATCTATTGAGGCCGCCAGGGCCGGCGAAGCGGGAAAAGGATTTGTAGTTGTGGCAGAAGAGATTCGCAGTCTGGCGGAGCAGACAAAGGAAGCGACCGAGAATATCAAACAGTTGATCGGGGAGATCCAGTCACAGATCAATGAGACCGTAGCAGAGATCGGGGATGTGGCACAGATGCTGGAGCAGAGCGAGAGAATCACAGGAAATGTGCGCGGGACTTTTGACGAGATGGCTGGTTCTGTGGAGGAAATGGACAGACATAATCATACGCTGTATGGCGGGCTGCAGGAGTTTGTAACGGCGAAGGAGAATATTACGGATTCCTTTGAGCGCATTGATTCAGGTTCCGAAAGTTGTCTGACCTATTCTGAACAGGCCATGCAGATTTCCACACAGCAGGTACAGACTATTAGCAGATTAAAGGATTTTGCGGGAAGATTGGATCGGCTGGCAGTCGAACTGCATGACAAAGTAAGTTCATTTCGTGTCTGACAAGAGGTATGATCATGGTTCATAACTCATGGTCATGCATTGCAACGAGCTATCTGCAGTATGCGGGGAAAGACGGACGCAGGAGGCGTGGAGGTAAGTATGGAGCACGCAGATCATAAGATACGGTGTATCTGGGCAAATCCAAAGAACGAACTGTATGTAAGATATCATGATGAAGAATGGGGAAGACCGGTATATGATGACCACAGGCTGTTTGAGATGTTGATCCTGGAATCTTTTCAAGCAGGATTGTCATGGGAGTGCGTCCTGAATAAGCGAGAGGCTTTCCGGAAAGCCTTCGATGAATTTGATCTGGAGAAAGTCTGTGCTTATGATGAAGAAAAGATGGAAGCCCTTAAGCAGGACAGCGGCATAATCCGTAACCGGCTGAAGATCAAGGCGGCAGTTAATAACGCTCGTATTTATAAAAAGATCGCAGAAGAGTACGGCAGCTTTGCTAAATATCTGTGGGGATACACGCAGGGACAAGTGGTGTATGAGAACGATAAAGTCAGTTCTCCGTTGTCGGATGCGATCTCCAAGGATCTTAAGAAGCGGGGAATGACTTTCGTGGGGACGACGATCATCTATGCTTACCTGCAGGCGGTCGGAGTCATCAATTCCCATGAGAGCAATTGCTATTTATACGAGCATAGATCATAGAATACGATGAAAAGATTTCCTGAGGTGTCAAACCGAAATACGAAGGAGGAGGCGCGGGGATACGGATGAAGACAAAAGAACTGGCACTGGCGGTGATAGAACGGCTGAAGAAGGAATATCCGGATGCAGCGTGTTCGCTTGATTATGATGAAGCATGGAAGCTTCTGGTCAGTGTGCGTCTTGCAGCGCAGTGCACAGATGCAAGAGTGAATGTTGTGGTGGAGAAACTGTATGAGAGATACCCGAATGTGACAGCCCTGGCGGCGGCACCGGTGGAGGAGATCGAGAAGATCGTGCATCCCTGCGGTCTGGGTAACAGCAAAGCACGGGATATCAGCGCTTGTATGAAGATGCTGCAGGAGGAATACGGCGGCAAGGTGCCGGATGACTTTGATGCGCTTCTGAAGCTTCCGGGGGTAGGAAGAAAGAGTGCTAACCTGATCATGGGAGATGTGTTTGGGAAACCGGCTATCGTTACGGATACCCATTGCATCCGCTTATGTAACAGAATCGGTCTGGTGGATGGCATCAAGGAGCCGAAGAAAGTGGAGATGGCGCTGTGGAAGATCATTCCGCCGGAAGAAGGAAGCGATTTCTGCCACAGGCTGGTGTGGCATGGCAGAGAAATCTGTACGGCGAGGACCAAGCCATATTGTGATAAATGTTGTCTGAAGGATATCTGCAGCAAGAATCTGTAGACTTATCGGTGCGCTTTGCGGTGCACCGATAAGTCTATATATCTGCGTTAAGTCAAATAGGTGTGAAGGTCAGATCATCGGCACCTCGAAGGAACCGTTCTTCTGGAGTACGTTGTCGGACGGAATTCTATGAGTACGGTAGTAGGTGGGTGTACATCCCAGAAACTTCTTGAATAATTTATTAAAATAACTGACATTATTAAATCCGACAGACAGCGCAATGTCCGCGATGGACATAGGGTTCTTGATCGTTTCGATCATTTTCTTGGTGGCTTCTAAAATACGATATTTCATCAGATACTCAAAAGGAGTCATCTGCAGGGTACGGGCAAAACAACGGCAGCATTCGCTTTTGCTGATATGAATGCTGTTTGCGATCTCATCCAGAGAGAGCGGTTCTGCGTGATGCTTCCGGATAAAAAGCATGGCCTGTTTGACGCGCTGTTCATCGGTGGAAACGTGGGGCGGCGGCGCCGTGGTCAGTTTCGGAAACTCGGAGATGAGTTCTGTCCAGAAACGGCACAAGTATCCTTTCGTGGCAATCTCGTAGCCGAACTGCTTCGTAACATTGGCGGCGATCGTATCGTTGACAGCGTCCAGCATGCGTTCGTGCCAGGGATTCGTTTCATTGAGGACCATCATCTTAAACAGATGAAAATTCTGGACTGGCAGCAGAAACTGTGTCTGCAGATAGCTGCTCTTGTGTCCAAACAGGAAATCCGGATGAAAGACAAGTGAGTAAAAAGTACAGTTCTTCTGGTCCATGGAGCGGATGGAGTGCATGACATTCTGATTGATGATGATTCCCTGTCCTGGTTTCAGGGGATAGGAGACATCGTCACTGGATACTTCTGCGAAGCCATTATTGACGATCAGGATCTCCATTTCTTCATGCCAGTGCCAGCGGATCCTGTTCATGTAGGATTTGCTCAGGTCAAGGTAGTAGACGCCGACGGGATAATCCAGAGTCCCGAAGCCGTCTTGTACATAATAATCGTCATATGTTTTAACCGGGGATTCCTCAGAAGGTGTAGTTGGGGTTAGATCATTGGTAGCAGTATGCACTGTATTGGTTTCTGTAATTGCGGTGTCGGTATGTTTGTGCATGATTTCCTCAGTATTAGTTCGATGCTGGTATATTGTGTGTTGATCGGTCGACCAAATAGCCGGTTATTGATCATTTGTCGTAATTTATATAAACAACTGAACCTATCATAGCATGATATGGATGCGGAGTCAAAGCGAACTATAATTATTCTTGTTTGAGATGCTTTTTGGTGTTATACTAACTTCATTATATCCCGCTTTTACGAAAGGAGTTACGGTATGCACAGAAAATCGATGTTTCTCTGTGTATTTCTTATATTGATTTTCACCATTACTTTTATCGGATGTTCTTTTCAATCCGCGGGTTCTTCCGCAGGACAGCCGTCTGTGAACAAGGCACCGGGTAAGACGAGCTCTTCGAAAGAGATCGGAACGACGAAGACAGAAGATGGCAAGCCGGCGGCTCCGGGAAGAGAAACCGTGTACAATTGCCTTATTCCCGAGGCTGCCGGGGAGATTACTTACGGGAACGATACAGTTTCCATAGACGCATCCAATACTTCTGAAGGGTACGTTATGGTACGCTACAGCGGTGACGCAGCTAAGGTCAAACTGCAGATCACCGTACCGCATATGACTACTTATACTTATACACTGGCCGGAGACTCCTATGAGACCTTTCCATTGTCAGAAGGAGATGGCAGCTATAAGCTGGATGTGTTGGAGAACGTAGAGGGAGAGATGTATGCGCTGCTGTTTTCGCAGGATATTCAGGTGGAGACGCAAGACGAGTTTAAGCCCTTTCTGTATCCGAACCAGTATGCATGGTTCACACAGGATGATAATGCAGTGGCATATGGAATGGAATTGTCGGATGCCTCTTCCGATGACCTGGATTATGTGGAGAGGGTGTATCTGTATGTGATCGGGAACATTGTCTATGATGAGGAACTGGCGGCCACCGTCACATCCGGCTATCTTCCGGATGTTGACAGGACTTTGCAGACGAAGAAAGGCATATGTTTTGATTATGCAGCTCTTATGGCGGCGCTGCTCCGATCTCAGGGTATCCCGACGAAGCTGCAGATCGGTTATTCCGGTGATGCCTATCACGCCTGGATCAGTGTTTATCTGACGGAGATCGGCTGGGTAGACGATATCATTGAGTTTGACGGCAAGAGCTGGTCCCTGATGGATCCGACGCTGGCGGCCGGCAACAGTCGGTCCTCGATTAAGAAATATATTGGAGACGGTGACAACTATACGGTGAAATATTCCTATTAAACAGTCCTGTTACCAAGAATTCGTGCAGAAGCGTCACAAATTCTATTGATCGCAGAGCAAGATCGGAGTATTCCTTCGGAAAACTCCTAAATTCTGCTCGTGGATTCAGTGTAAAACGCTTCGAAATGGAGGTAAATATGAAACCTTTTTCCAGCCTGGAATTATCGTCGTTCTGCGGACAGATTGCCTTGATCCTCAAGGCGGGAATCTCGTCTCTGGAAGGGCTTACGATCATGATGGAGGATGCCTCGTCTACGGAGGAGAAAGAGGTACTGGAGGCCCTTCTTTCGGATATACAGGAGACAGGGAGCCTGTATCAGGCGATGGATGCTTCAGGGCTCTATCCTTCTTATATGCTGCATATGGTTCAGATCGGGGAGGAGACGGGTACGCTTGACGCGGTGATGGAGTCTCTTCGTAACCATTATGAGCGGGAAGATTCGATCCGCAAGAGCATCCGCAACTCCATTACCTATCCGATGATCATGGTAGCGATGATGGCACTGGTCATCATAGTGCTGCTGGTCAAGGTAATGCCCATCTTTAATCAGGTCTTTATTCAGCTGGGGACGGAAATGACGGGGATTTCCAGAACACTGATGAATGCAGGCAATGCGATCAACCGTTATGCAGTCGTCTTCATAGTGCTGCTGGCGGCTCTTGCAGGTCTGATTTTCTATGGCACACGGACAGCTTCCGGGCGTCGCATGTTCCAGAGTATTGCTTACAGACTGGGCTTTACGAAGGCCGTATATGAAGAGATCGCCGCCTGCCGGTTTGCCAGCGGCATGGCACTTACTCTGAGCAGCGGACTGAACCCGGACCGGAGCATGGAGCTTGTCACATCGTTGAATGACGATCCTGTATTTCAGAAGAAGATCGATCTGTGCCTGGAGAAAGTCAGAGAAGGGGAAGACCTTTCCGAAGCGTTGTTTCATTCCGGGATGTTCACGGGAGTTTATGCCAGAATGGCTTCCATCGGTTCTAAGACCGGAACCATGGATCAGGTCATGGAGCAGATCGCCGGATTGTATCAGGACGATATTGATACCCGTATGAACAATCTGCTTGCAGTATTGGAGCCTACATTGGTGGTGGCGTTGTCTCTGATCGTGGGTGTGATCCTATTGTCGGTGATGCTGCCGCTGATGGGAATCATGTCCAGTATCTAGCATTTTTCGGGGAGGCAGTCTATGAAACGTTTTGTATATCGTAAACCCAAAGGATCTTGCAGTAAAATATTCTTATCCGCGGCTGTTTTTCTGGTGATCGCTCTGGTCTTCTTACAAGGAATCGATTCCATCTCCACGGGGACGAAGAGGAGACAGCGGGAAAGCCTGGAGAATGCCCTGATGCGCAGCGTGACTCACTGTTATGCACTGGAAGGGACTTATCCCGTAACACTGGATTATCTGAAGGAGCATTACGGGCTGACCTATGATGAGAGTCTCTTCTTCGTGGATTATCAGACGTTAGGATCGAATATCCTACCGGATATCACCATCATTGAGAGGAAATAGCGTGAGAAAAACATTAACCAACTCTAAGGCAGCAAAGAACGCCGCCTAAGAGTTGCTAAATGTTTAAGAGAATGCCTGAAATACGGCATTCTCCCAGACAAGCTTGCTTGTCTTTTGATTTGAGATTTCGCGAAGCGGAATCATGGGGGTTAGTATGGGATTTCGACTGAAACGCAGACATATGATAGATTTTCTGTTTCCGGTGGCGCTATTCTTCGTCTTTGCGCTGTCAGCTGTGACACTGATCTTGCTGGCGGCGGGTATATACCGTTCGACGACCGAGAATTCTTCTCTCCAGTATACATCCCGAACCGGCCTCGCTTATTTAAGCGAGAAGATCCATCAGTGCGATGAGAACGGCGGCGTTTATCTGGGCACGCTGGATGGATGTGATGCGCTGATTCTGGAGCAGCAGTATGGAGAGGATGTTTATCGTACCTATATCTATATTTGGGAAGAGAACCTGAAGGAACTTTTTATCAAGGATGGCGTTGAAGCTTCTGCAGAGAATGGCAGAACGATTCTGGAAGTGCGCGACTTCATTGTGGAGCAGCTGACTGAGAGCTTATTCCGGTTCGAGTGTACGGATATGGAGGAAAGAACAAGCACCGCTTTTATCGGCGTGCGCAGCACACGTTGACTGAATAGGACAATAGAAGGCAGCCAGCAGTAAGCATAGAAAGGACAGTGATCCAATGGTACATAGAAGCAGAGCGCGGTCATCCAGTCTATTTTTAATGGAATTGATACTTGCCATTCTTTTTTTCTCGGTGGCCAGCGCGGTCTGTGTGGAATTCTTTGTGAAAGCACATCTTATGAGCCGTGATTCGGAGAGGTTGACTCATGCGGTAAACGAGTGTTCCGGCGCGGCAGAGATACTCTGTACAGCGGATAGCCTGACGGAGGGGATTGAACTTTTGGGGATGCAGTATCCGGACGGGGATTATCCTGAGTTCCCGGAAGCAGCAAGTGACTTTGAGGCGTTTGTCTATTATGATGATTCCTATCTGCCCTGTGAACAGGATCTGGCAGCCTATGTGATGGCGTTTCATCTGACACAGGAGGGACAGATGACGCAGATCGTTATCGAGATGTTTTGCGGGAACAGGGAAGCGCTGAACCAGGATGAGCCTGTCTACCGCCTGGAGACTGGACGTCATATCGCAAGGAGGACGGCGTTCCATGAAGGATAAACAACAGTCTTATTTCGTGAATATCGGTTCTTCATCCCTGCTGGTCATTTTCCTGGTGTTGTGTCTGGCTACTTTCGCGATCCTTACGCTTTCCAGTGCCAGAAGCGATCATTCTTTCAGTGAACGTCTGGCGGAGCATAAGAAGACTTACTATGAAGCCTCGGCGAAGGCGGAGACGGTGACAGCAGGGATTGACGAGATCCTGTATCTGACCGCCGAAGGAATTGACCTAAACAGTCAAGATGATGCATATGGGAAGTATCTGGAGAATATTACGGCAGCGCTGGACGGACAACAGATTGAAGGAATCTCGCTGGAGACACAGCAGACGGAAGCCGGCTGTATGGTTTCCTTCCGGGTTCCGGCGGGCGCACGGCAGGAGTTGTCTGTGATGCTGCGGATTACGGATTACAGAGAACATGTGCATTATTATGAGGTCAAGACCTGGGAAATAGTCAACAGGGATAGCCAGGAGACGGAACAACCCTTAAATCTTATGCCGGTCATAGAATAAACCAAAGGAGTCAATAAGTATGGAATTGCAGGAATGTTTACAACAGGCAGTCAACGTCGGGGCATCCGATGTCTTTATCGTTGCCGGGTTGCCTGTCTCTTTGCGGAAGAATGGGGAAATCGTACAGCTTGGCGATGAGAAACTGCTTCCGGTGGTTACCGAGAATATTTTGACGGCTATTTACCAGTGTGCGGGTAATCGGGACATGCAGATCTTATATGAGAATGGAGACGATGACTTTTCTTTTGCCATCGGTGGGTTGTCACGATTCCGTGTCAGCGCATACAAACAGAGAGGATCTCTGTCGGCGGTGATCCGGATCATCACGTTTGATCTGCCGGAGGCGTCTGCGCTGCATATTCCGGAATATGTGCTGCGCTTAGGAGAAAGCGGCAAGGGCATGATATTGGTCACCGGTCCTGCCGGGAGCGGCAAGTCTACTACCCTGGCATGTATGATCGATCAGATCAATCAACATCAGAATAAGCATATCATCACGCTGGAAGATCCGCTGGAGTATCTGCATCAGCATGCGAAGAGTGTGGTCAGCCAACGGGAGATCAATGTGGATACCGAGAACTATGTGAGCGCCCTGCGGGCGGCGTTGCGTCAGAGCCCGGATGTCATCCTTCTGGGAGAAATGCGGGACTACGAGACGATAGAGGTGGCCATGACGGCGGCGGAGACGGGACATTTACTGCTCTCGACGCTTCATACCATCGGTGCGGCCAATACTATTGACCGTATCATTGATGTATTTCCTGCCAACCAGCAGAAGCAGATTGGCGTACAGCTGTCCACCGTGTTGAACGCAGTGGTATCCCAGCAGCTTGTGCCAACCATGGATGGGCGCCTGGTCCCGGCATTGGAGATCATGACGGTGACACCCGCGATCCGTAATATGATTCGCGACAATAAGATCCCGCAGATCGACGGAATCATCTATTCTTCGATGAAGGAAGACATGATCTCCATGGACGGCAGCCTGCTGAATCTGTATAAACAGGGACTCATCACGCGGGATACGGCGCTGAAATATGCGACCAATGCGGATATGCTGGTGAAGAAGCTGTGAGGAAGAAGGCGTGAGAAGGGAGAAAGGTAAGGATGGCCGTCGCCGCCTGCTCAGGAAGTATGACGGACTGAAATACGGCTGGCTGCAGGATACGAAAAAATTCATATTGCTATTGGCGGTACTCTTCTTTATGTTCCACAATGTGGTCGGTTTCTCATTCGTGAAAGGGGAGTCTATGGAGCCAACGCTTTACGAGGGGGATATGGTCCTGTATACAAGGCTTGGTGTGCAGTACCAGAGAGGAGACGTAGTATCAGTCCGAATCCCATCCGGGGAATACTATGTGAAGCGTATCATAGCGATGGAAGGAGATACCGTCGAGATACGGGATGGCCGGCTCTATCTCAATGATGAGTGTCTGACAGAACCCTATATAGCGGGAGAGACGCAGACAGCTGCCGGCGGTATTGTCAGATACCCTTACACGCTGCAGGAGGGACAGATCTTCGTGATGGGGGACAACCGGAGCTCTTCCATGGATTCCCGGAGTTTCGGAGCGGTGGGCATCAGGCAGATCAAAGGGAAGATCTGGTATCGTGCCGGATGGTTCTATCTGCATAAAATACAGAACAGGTAATAAAAAGCAGGCACCGTTATGGAATGCCTGCTTTTTATTACCTGTTCTGCTTCGGTATAAATACATATGAAAACATGCAGCGCTGAAGGCTTAATGGATCGTCAGGACGATCTGAAGCTTATTGCCTGCCAAGTCCGGAACGAAGACGTTAAGGGATTCTGTCACCCCGGTGAAGATGACACAGCCGGAGACAGGATCCATGGAGTCGGGAATGACGGTTGCGCCGCTTAGACTCACGGCTTGTATCGCCGGGAAATCCACACCGGAATCCCAGTCTGAAAGATACAGGTAGATGTGGTCATCATCCCGGGTACAGGAAGTCACGACGGGTACCTCTCTGTCAAC
The DNA here is from genome assembly GCA_910588215.1 of uncultured Lachnospiraceae bacterium. GTDB lineage: Bacteria > Bacillota > Clostridia > Lachnospirales > Lachnospiraceae > UBA3282. The sequence goes on along the minus strand of CAJUQJ010000015.1, from coordinate 6,588 downwards.
TGCGGTGACGTCTATATATTCTGTTCTGGTCTGTTTGTTGACCAGAGTCACGGTCACCGCCATCTGTCCGTTTTTGGTCGGTTCTATCGAATAGACATGGGCATCCGTCTCATAGACGGGGATATTAGATCCGTCTATGGATGCACTCACACGTTCCACGAGCATGAAGGAATCTACCTCCAGCCGGAAGACCGGATTATACGGAGTATCCGTGTCTATTTGTTCAACGGTGAAAGAAGAAGGTATAAACAGCAGCGGCAGCAGAAGAAAGAGTGTCATGATCACGACCAGGACCGTCCGCTGTAATGTAAACCGCTCCCGGCGGTAATTGCTGTAAGAAACCAGGACATCAAGAGGAATCGTGTTGGTCTCCATCTGATTGGCCTCGAAAGCGTGCTCCAGAATTCTACTGGCGGTTTCCAGATCCAGCTGTGGAATGGACGATTTTTTAAACATTTTCATAAGAAAAAACCACCTCCCTGCTGTTGGAGAACTGTTGCCAGATGCTTCTTACCGCTGTTCAGGTACCGCTTTACGGAGCTGCGGCTGATATCCATAAGGTCGGCGATCTCGTCATGTTTCAGGTTTTGATAGAATTTCAGAATGATCACCTGGGCTTCCGTAAAAGGCAGCTTTAAGATCTGATTCATAATGTACTCTCGGGAATCACCACGTACGGCCATATCCGCCGGGTCATTATCGGCTGAAACCAAGTGGGGAGGGGTAAAATCAGTTTGAATAGAAGACGATGTGCTGACCCGCCCGGTCTCGGATCTGCTGTAATCGGTCATCTCTGATGCATAGCGCTTCTGTTTCCGGTACAGCTGATAGCAGACGCGGAAGTTGATCTGATTGAGCCATGCGACAAGCAGCATCGGGTCCTGCAGCTTGGAAAGCTCCTTTAGTGCGATGATATAGGTCTCCTGCAGGGCATCCTGCGCCAGATATTCATCCTTCAGATAGCTGTATGCAAAATGATACTGCTTCTGATATGTAGCGGCATAAAGTTCCGCAAAAGCGTCACTGTCGCCGCCTTGTGCGCTGACGACCAGTTCTGCGATATAATTGTAATCCAAAGCAGACATGTACGGTTCCCTCCCTCATGACTGGCTGCGATCGACGATGCTACCGGCATTGCCTCATTCAGCCGCCTTGCACATGAAAATATATCCTGTGTGTAAGGCGCCGGTAATTAGTGTGGATTATGCTAGTGACTTTGCGAGTCAACTTCGGGAGTATTGTCATAAATGCGTCGATTGGAAAGCGCAATAAGATCGGTGATCGTTTGGATCTCTTCGCCCTCCAGATAAGCGGTTCCGTATTGAAATTGAATCGGGGGAATGGCAGAATCTGCATTATGAGCGGATACCTTCTTCTCCACACGGGAAAGAAAGGTATTCATCTTCTGCGTGCTGCAGTTCTCAAACAGAGCCAGGAACTTGTTGCCGCCGTTGCGGCCAACGAAGCACAGATTGACGGAAGATGCCTGTAAAATACTGGAAAAATCATGAATCAGTTCGTTACCCTTAAGATGGCCCCAGATCCTGTTGGCCTTGCCAATGCTGGTAAGATCGAACATGATGCAGCCTATATTACTGGGGAGCGGCTTGTCCAGATATTTCTCGATGATGCTGTCACAGCTGTACCGGTTGGCAATGCCGGCCACCGGGTCGGAAGCAACGGCAAAATCCAACTCTCTGTAATCTTTCTTAAAGTTGAAGAAAAGGCTGAAATCCATAAAGATAAATAAGAAAGACAACACGAGCACCATCCATAATAAGATGCAGAGTGCACGGATATGTGGATCGTTGGCGATCTGCTGGTACAGTGTCCGGTCTGTCAGTATAAGTAGAATGCCGATGCCCGCCAGAGCAATAAACAGAATCAACTGGATTGTTTTGAACACATCAAATTTTTTCATAAGTCCCCCGATGTTCCCATGAATATCCTGGAATTTACACTGACAGGATTCCCGGTACGGGTGTCAGATGCACTGTTGTTTTAATAGTTTTATATAGCAGTATAGCATAATTTTTAAAAAAAAGTAAAAAAAATAAAAAAAATATAAAAAAGATGACCCTTTTATGTTTCTCATGCACACTTCATACATAGAACAATTAATTTGAATTTGCTGACCGGGTTGTCTGGAAGAGCAGGCCGCCCGTTAACAATTCATTTTCTAAGAGGAAGGGAGAAAGCATGAGAAAGACTTTCAAATTTAAGCGATGGATGGCTTTTCTTCTGGCGTTTATCCTGACAGCAACAACTTGCATGAGTTCTGCTGACGCCTTTTTGTGGGCAACGGATACGAATGTGGAAGATACAGCCGCGCAGCCGGAAGAAACGAAACCGGTTGAGGAGACGCAGGTAGTGGACCTGTCCAATCCGCCGCCGTCGGATTCAAACGGAGCGGACGATGTCCAGGCACCGGTAGAAGAAGAGACACCGGAGCAGGTTCAGGCACCCCAGGAGGAATCGGCGGGAGAGCCACAGGATGGAGAGACAGCGGACGATGCGGACGAAACACAGCAGACAGAACCCGGTGCGGATCTGCCTGGCGATGATGATGTAATGACACCTGCAGGCGATGATGTGACGGAGGAGCCGAAGAATCCTGAGACACAGGCGCCTGAGGGGGAAGAAGATTCCGATAAGATTTCCGGATCATCGGAAGAAACTGCAGATACATACAGCTATACAATAGCTTACTTCTATGATGATGTGGAGGACGAGGAAGCACGAGTGACCAAGGACGACGGCGTACTCGGCGACAAGATCCTTACCATCGAGGTAGAAGAAGAGGTGACGCTTCCTGACGGAGCACATTATGAGCTGAAAGAGATCGTAAACGAAGACGGTGTGATCACTGAAGACGGAGACAATAAGGTAGAGATCTATTATGAGTCTGTTGAAGGTGATGAGGATGAAGAAGCTGATGAGGAAGAAACGCCTGACGATAAGATGCCGGCACAGACACTTACAGGATATGCAGGTGGTGTGAAGATAACGGTCGATGCGGCGGAAGGAATCTTACCGGAAGGGACAACGGTAGAAGTTGCGTCTGTTGGAGTAGAAGAAGTTCAGGATGCGATCAATATGGCGTTAGAACCGGAGAATCTGACTGCAGTAGAGATCAACGCAGTGGACATTACACTGAAAAAGGACGGTGAGTCCGTTAGGCCTGCAGGCAGCGTGAGCGTGAAGCTTGAAAATCTGTTCAGTGCAGACGGTCATGGAACAGTGGCAAGAGTTTATCATGTGTCCGGCAGCAGCGCTTCTGTAGTTGGCAGTGCAGATGCCAGTGCGACAAATGTTGAGTTTGCAACGGATCATTTCTCGGTATATGCTGGTGTAAAGGCTGTTTCGGGATCTGTGATGACGTTGGAAGAGCCCGGCGAGATTAAGGCAACTTATACGATGCGTGTAGGGGATACACGAAAATTGGATGCAGAGACAGGGCAGCGGACTAGGGATCACGAGTATGTGGTGGACACTGGTTTGGATGTAGCGAAAGTGAAACAAGAATGGATTAGTAGGGAAGCTAATGTGACAGCGTTAGCGGTTGGAGAAGCTTTTATTAAGCATACTTGGACAACTGGCAGTGGAAAGAAAAAAGAAGAGCACACGGAATGGTTTAAGATCATAGTCACGGACGAATATACGATTGTATATGATCTTAACGACGGAAGCGGAACGAAGCCGGATTCTGTTCGGGCAAAGGCAGGTGAGCCAATCACTTTACCTACAGGAGAGGGAATAAGTCGCTCGGAGCATAGGTTACTTGGATGGTCTACTCAAAAGGATGCGAACACTGTTAATGAGCATGGCGACAAAATCACGATTTATAGCTTAGGTGGAGAGTATGTAGTATCAGGAGATCAGACTTTATATGCGGTTTGGGCGAAGGTCGAAGGTGTTACAGCTGGAAAGATCACAATCGGTTTACGAAATGATGGCACGATTCCTGATGAACCAAGCATACAGAATGCAGAATATAGATATTTGGTAAGTGGTGAACACGTAGAAAATGTGCTGCAGTATTTTTCACCGGCACATACAGTCAGTGGAGTAGATAATGTTAAAAATGTTTTGCAGCCTGATTTTTACGCTAAAGTGGAAAGCGCTAATGCCAACAGAAGCTTTTGGAATCCGGATACGGAATATGTGGAATGGTATGTAATTAAGTATCAGGGCAATGACCAAGCGTGGCATATTGATGGTGTAGTAAGACAGAAGGATCTAGTTAACCTTGATTATAATGGAAATGGATATACAGCTGGACATGTTCCGGATGGTAAGCAATATGATAAAGGAACCGAAGTGAAAGTATCTGATAAGGCTACCTTAGAAAAAACAGGTTATGATTTCAAGGGATGGAACACCGCTGACGATGGTACCGGAACATCCTATCAGCCAGAGGATATTATTACGCTGCAGGAAAGTGTTACTCTGTATGCGCAGTGGGAGCCTAAGAATTCTACAGAATATAAAGTAGAGCATTGGCAACAGCAACTGGATGGAACTTATAGGAAGGCTGAGGAAGAATCTAAAAAAGGACGAACCGATTCAAAGGTAACTGCAAATCCAAAAAATTATACAGGATATGTTTATAATCCAGATCATCATGACAGCAAGGCTGAGGGAGTGATTAGGGCAGATGGATCACTTGTATTGAAGTTGTATTACGATAGAGCGACATATACTGTGACTTATGATTTGGATGGCGGAAGCAGTAGTGAACAGCTGGTGTATCCTGGCTTAAAATACGGAGAAAATACGCCAACACTTAAGGCTGATCCTGAGAAACTGGGACATACGTTTTTGGGCTGGAATCCAACGATTGAGCCAACTGTAACTGGAACTGTAACATATAGTGCAAAATGGAACAAGATTCCTTACAGTATCACTTATCAGTGGGCGCCGGATACTCCATCGGAGGTAAAAAACAAGGTTTCAGTTCCTGTAGATTCAAAAGAATATTTTTATGGTGATTCATATACTATTAGTGTAAGCTCATATCAATCAGTAGAGATTGTGGATGAGTATGGCAATGTGACCGACAGGTATACGTTCACTGGCTGGGATAAAGATAACGGGATAGTTACTGGCAACATTTTTGTGATAGGAAGCTGGAATCATAGCGAGGTACTGGTATCCGAATGGAGGATTACGTATGAGTGGAGCGGAGAGGTACCGGAAGGGGATTATATCCAGGAGATGCCTGTAGACGGTAAGAGTTATAAGAATAATGAGCCGTACACGGTAGACACCAAGTACATCAACGGATATACAGTCACAACGTATGATGAATATGGGAATGTGAACGGTAACTATACATTCAGCGGCTGGGATAAACAAGACGGAAAGATGACCGATGATCTGACAGTGAGTGGCACATGGGAGTTTGTCGAGACAGATGTCGCGAAGCACAATGTGAGTTATACATGGAAGGGACTGCCAGAGGAGGCGCTGTATGATGAAGCAGGGAAGGTAATAATGCCTGTACTGCCGGATAGCATCACGGGGCTGGTGAAGAACCAGGAATACACGGTGGACACAACGATGCCGGGCACGGAAGTGTATACGCATGATGAGTTTGGGAATAAGAATGCGTTATATAAGCTGGGTGAATGGCAAGATCCAAACAGCGGAAAGATGGGAGACAACGAGGTTGTAATTACGGGTGAATGGATATTGGAGTCTATTCCTGTAGAAAAGTATTCTGTACAGTATACTTATACAGGTAATATTCCCCAGGGAGCAGAAGGATTGCTTCCTCAGACGGCAGAGTATTTCTTGAATCAGCCGGTTGGAGTAGCGGATAAAGTCCATGTTTCGGGATATATATTTGAAGGTTGGTCGGTATCTGCAGACTCAAATGTTTCTGTTGAAAATGGAAGATTTAAAATGCCCGGTCATAATGTAACATTTATAGGTAATTGGGTAGCCGATTTTGGTGATATTAGTGCCACTGGAATAGCAGATACCTATGATGGTATCGAAAAGTTTGTTGCTGTAACCGGAACTAGAGAAGGAGACCAGATTGAATATTTGATCGATAACGAATCAGTTACGAATTCCTTTATCAACGCGACTGACGGTGAATTGACAGTAGTTGTGAAAGTTACTCGCGGAAATCAAGAAAGAGAGATTCCCGTTTCTGTTAATATCAGTCCAAGACCGATCGTACTTAGGTCAGCTAATCTGACTGAGCGGTATAATGGAAGTGAGTATACGAATCCAAAGATTATCGATGAAGATAAAGTAGACTGGGTAGCTTCTGATAAAGCCGGAATAAGTTACGTTTTTACTGGAAAGCAAAAATTAGTAGGTAGTTCTGATAATACATTTACTGTTGAAAGCAGTAACGGCATTAGACTGGAAAACTACGATATCAAAATGGAGTTTGGTAAGTTGACTATCACGGATGGTAATACCACAGACCCGATTAATGCAAATGACGTAGTGACCAAGACCCACGCCGCAGGCACCTATGAAGTTGGCGACAGGATTGAATTCACAATAACAGTAACAAACTCAACTTTCCCAGCACAAATTACCGAACATTGCCTGAATAAATATTGGCTG
>CAJUQJ010000014.1:53925-79502 GCA_910588215.1 uncultured Lachnospiraceae bacterium | reverse complement strand
TACTACGTACTCAATGCCCATGCAGCAAGGTGCAGGGCACCGTGAATAGTAACCTTTGCCTATCATTTGTTGCCTATTATGGAATTGTGCTGTACAAGAGAATGGGCTGCAAAGTATAATTGTATGCAGGGAAGGAGGAATGTGACGGTTCCGGCAGCGTTGCCATCGCGGACCGTTACGAGAGAAGATCATGGTAAAGTTTCAATCAGAAAAGATTACGGAATACTTGACCAGAATCCATGGAATCACGGGGGAATTGATGTATTTGGCGGAGGGAACCAAGAAGGACAGGGTGTGGAAGACGAAAGGTTGACAAAGGAGTGTGACGAGCAAATGGATCAAAAATGGACCAAAACAGAGCAGGATGGCTATATTCTGATAGAAAATGAAGGCGGACAGACACTGGGACTTGCCGCGGATAGCAAGGTCAAGGTTCTGACGGTGGACGGTTATGCTTTTAAGGACTTCCTGGGCACAGGAGAGTTGGCCCCTTATGAGGACTGGCGGCTTTCTTACGAGGAACGGGCCAAAGATCTGGCGCAGAGAGTAACCATAGAGGATATTGCAGGGCTTATGCTGTACAGCGCCCACCAGCTGATCCCGGCAAAAGGGCCGAGAGCGGCAGTGTTTGGCGCGACCTACGGTGGTAAGAGTTATGAGGAGAGCGGGGCGGATCCCTGGGAGCTGACTGACCAACAGAAAGAATTTATAGTCAAGGACAGAGTGCGGCATGTCCTGATCATGGGACTGGAGAGCACGGAGACGGCGGTGCGCTGGAACAATAAGCTGCAGGCACTTTCAGAGAACTCAGGATTCGGCATACCGGCTAACAACAGCTCGGATCCGCGGCATGGGGCAGGTTCCACTGCGGAATACATGGGCGTGACCGGGGAATCGATCTCCAAATGGGCCAACGGTATCGGGTTGTCTGCTTCTTTTGATCCTGCGCTTGTGAAGGAATTCGGGGAGATTGCTGCCGCGGAATATCGTGCACTGGGAATCACCACTGCGCTTTCCCCGCAGATCGACCTGGCGACGGAGCCCAGATGGATGCGTTTCGCAGATACCTTTGGTGAGCACACGCAGATGACGATTGATATGACGAAGGCATACTGCGACGGTTTTCAAACGACGAAGGACAGCGAGACGGGCTGGGGTAAGGATAGCGTGAACACGATGGTCAAGCATTTTCCGGGCGGCGGCACTTGTGAGGGCGGCCGGGATGCCCACTATGCTTATGGGAAATATGCGGTCTATCCGGGCGGGAATGACAAGGAACATTTGAAACCGTTCACGGAAGGTGCTTTTTCCCTGGATGGAAAGACGGGCAAAGCCAGCGCGGTAATGCCATACTATACAATCTCTTACGATTTAGACCAGAAATACGGGGAAAATGTTGGAAACTCCTTTAACAAGTATCTGATCAATGATCTGCTCCGGGAGGAGCTTGGTTATGAGGGGGTAGTCTGCACGGATTGGGGCATCACCCATGATATCGGTGAGGCAGAGGAAACATTTGCCGGAAAATGCTGGGGCGTGGAAGGGCTGACGGAAGCAGAGCGGCACTGTAAGGCGTTGGAAGCGGGCGTGGATCAGTTCGGCGGAAACAACGACGGGGAGCCTGTGATGGAAGCATATCGGATGCTGTGTGAGAAGTACGGCAAGGACGCAGCGGACGCCCGGTTCAGACGGTCTGCGTACAGGCTGCTTTTGAATATATTCCGGACGGGATTGTTTGAGAATCCTTATCTTAATCTGGAGGAGTCGCTGCATACTGTCGGGTGTCCTTCTTATGTGGAAAAAGGATACCAGTCCCAGTTGAGATCTGTGACCTTGCTGAAGAATAAGAATAATGTGCTTCCTTTGAAAGAGGGTATCAAGGTTTATATACCGGACAGATTTATCAAGTCCCATATGAGCTTTATGAGTACCCCTACCGGCGACCGGACGGTGGTTTCGGCCGGAAAACGGGCGGCGGCAGAATATTTTACGGTGGTAGATACACCGGAAGAGGCCGATGCGGCGCTTTGCTTTATAGAATCACCGATCTCCTGCGGTTATGATCCGGAAGATAGGAAGGCGGGCGGCAGCGGGTATGTGCCGGTGACATTACAGTACCGCCCTTATCAGGCAGTGAGTGCGAGACAACCAAGCCTGGCAGGCGGAGATCCGCTGGAAGAATCCGTGGATCGCAGTTACCGTGATAAGTGGAACAGCGCCGCCAATGAAAGAGACCTCGATCTGGTAGAAGAGATGCATAAACGGATGGGTGATAAGCCTGTGATCACGATCGTTGCCCTGAAGAATCCAACGGTGATGAGCGAACTGGAACCATGTACGGATGCACTTCTTGTAGAGTACGGCGTCAGTGCGCAGGCGGTTTTGGACGTACTCACCGGAAGATTTACGCCCCAGGGTCTGCTTCCCATACAGATGCCCGCAAACATGGAGACTGTAGAGAAACAGCAGGAAGACGTGGCATTTGACATGGAATGCTATCAGGACGAAGAAGGACATATCTATGATTTCGGATTTGGCATGAACTTTGAAGGTGTGATCGCAGACGAGAGAGTTGACAGATATCATAAATAACAGACATATTGTGACAAACAGATGGATGGCGCTGCCGGTCTTTGCACTGGTGATGTTTGTCGTCTATTATCTGTCGGTGACGACAGTGGACGGTTTCCTGTACCTATTGTTTAGGCCGCACAGAGAGAAGGGAATGCTGATGGAATGAAACTGATATTATAAGGAGATGACGATATGGGAACAGTAGTTGTGTTGGCAGTCGTGGCAGTCGCTGTGGCACTGGCGATCCGCAGCATGATCAAGGTAAAGAAGGCGGGCAGATCGATCCAGTGCGGCGGGGATTGCGGACGCTGTGGCGGCTGCCACTAAATGATGAGGGCTGAACGGATCGGAATGGTGTATTTAGACACAGAACAGGCGGTTTTTCGGCGGTGCAACTGTCGGTTGACAAATTTCCAAGTGCCATATATAGCTTTCTTAGGTTCTTTTGGGGTATAAAAGGGGTATAAGAAGAATGGCGTGGAGAGGTTTTTTCAGGCGTGTGCAAAACATCTGTATGACATTGCCGGAGGAGATCCGAAGTATAACGCGGAAAGGGGTACACTATGACACTTGGAGAAAAAATTTATGCACTCAGGATGAGGGAGGGACTTTCGCAAGAGGCCTTCGGAGAGAAACTGGGAGTGTCCAGACAGTCCGTTTCAAAGTGGGAGACAGATCAGTCTGTTCCGGAATTGGATAAGATCGTGATGATCAGTGACCTGTTTGCAGTCAGTACTGATTATTTATTGAAGGAATCTGCCATGGAGGAGCAATGGACACTGCAGCAGGAGCCTTCAGGTACGGAGCAGGATACTAATACAGTCAAGGCGCGTGAGATAGTGAAACAGGGATTTTCTTATGAATATAAGAGTAAGATATGTTGGCGGGGGCTGCCCCTTGTGCATGTCAATTTAGGATTTGGGAGACGGGCGAAGGGCGTGATCGCCATCGGGCTGACCGCTAAGGGGATCGTTGCCATCGGATTGGCTGCCCTGGGTGTGATTACGGTGGCGCCGATTGGAATCGGTCTTCTTCTTTCTGCAGGGGTAGTAGCGATCGGCGGTATCGCGCTGGGAGAATTCGCATTTGGCATTGTGGCCATGGGCGCTGTCTGCGTGGGCCTTTTTTCTATGGGTGCACTGGCGGTGGGGCAATTTAGTTTCGGTGCTATAGCTATCGGGCAGCAGGTAGCAGTGGGCGATGTGGCGAGGGGCGATATCGCACTGGGATTCAGCGAGGCGACAGGAACCGTTTTCCAGCAGGTCACGGGCAGACAGGGCGTCTTCGATTCGCAGGAGGTGTTGCGAGTGATCGATGAGAACGTGTCTGGGGGATGGTTTTTCTTTAAAGAGTGGATCAAGGCAATGATCCGCATTGCGGCGTATTAGGAGGTGCCGGAAATGGCTGGAATGATTGGATCGATCGGAATGTTGCTGCAGAACTTTATCGTGCCGCTTGTGATGATCCTGGTGGGAAATATGCTGCGGAAGCATCCAGTGTCCGACATGAGATCGCATAACGGATACAATACGCCGGTCTCAAGAAGGTCCCAGGCTCATTGGGACTATGCGCAGAAGATCGCGCCGGAGATTTTTATCCGCCTGGGTAAATATCTGTTGGCTGCAGAGGCCGTTCTGAATGTTGTCCTGTTGCTTGCACGGGTTTCCGTAGGCTGGGCGCTGGGGATTGGCGGAGGGATCGGTATTGCAGCTCTGATCGGGGGATTCTACTATACCGATCTAAAGATTATGGCATATATGCGCGGGGAAGATGCATCGTGACAGGAAGAGCAGGTGATATACTCTCTGATACCGCATTTGGAGGGGACATCAAATAGAAAAGGAGCCGACCGATATGGAGTTAAGATCCATCCGGCCGGCTCTTGTGTTCCCTCTTCAGTTGTTGAAAGAATCGGGGCTTTCGTATTTATGAGGGCTTACGCAGTAGCCATTCTGATAGACAATGGTCATATACAGGGTGGTTTCACCGTTTGACACTTTTACATAGCACACGCCGTCTTTAAATTGGTCTGTGATGTCGATTTCTTGATCGTAGTAATATACCCAGACGCTGCCGTCTTCCTGGTACTCTACTTCAGGCTGGTTCAAATGCTCTATGATCTCCTCTTCCGTTAACGCACGTTCGGTGCCATCCTGATCGATCGCTATGCCGCCGCCATGGCCTTCCTTCTGTGCACCGTCTTCTTCAAACCACAGATCGTAGCTTCCGTTTGCATTGTATACGATATCCGCGTCAGTCTGATCTCCGTGCACCCAGAGTTGAATCTTTCTCTGAACGCCGCCTAAGTCCGCAGCGTAGGCGATGCTGCCGCCGCCTGCAAATGCCAGGCAGACAGCTACTGCTGCCGCCGCAGCCTGAAATCTTGCTTTTTTCTTCATGATCTTCATCCTTTCTTCCTCCAGGGAAATCCTGCCGGAGGCATGTAATACCGAAAACGCCTGTTTATACTTTTCTTTATTCGTCATTTTCCCATTCCTCCTGCAGCTTTTCTCTGAGCAGCGAACGTGCGCGCGACAACCTTACCTTGACATTGCTTTCTGACAGTTTCAGGATTCCGGCAATCTCGTGTATGGAGTAGTCCTCGTAATAAAATAGATGGACCACAATGCGGTATTTCTCCGGGAGGCTCATAGCCGCTTCGAATAATTCACTGGACTCCGGCGTTTCAAATGTCAGTGTTTCCATATAATCTTCCAGTGACATTTTATTCTTCCGCCAGAAAGTGCGGTTCATATTTTTGGCTTTGTTGATTGCCACACGGATCAGCCATGCGCGTATATGCTGCTCGTTGTCGAATTGCTTTTTAAATGAATAGTACTGAATGAAAGTGTCCTGCACAACGTCTTCCGCATCCTCTGCATTCTTGCAGACATTAAAAGCAACTGCGTAAAGGTTGTTCTGGTATTTTTCAAACAGCTCCTGTGTTGGTAGTCTCATGAGTGCTCCTTTAGTAGTTATGGTCAACGACATCAGAGACAGAAATTTGTCATGTCGTGTACTATAATTGAAAGCCTTTCACTAATAGTACAACTCGTAAGGGGAAAAGGTTACATACTTATTATAAAAAATAAGAATTATGATTGACAGCATAAACAGTCAGTATTAATATATTTAGTAATAAAAAGTATTTAGCGAATTATAATATACCATATATAGAACACAGAGAATGGGGGAAAGGATGCAGGAAAAATACGAACGACAGATGAAAAAAGGTGCATTGGACATGCTTGTCCTACGGCTTCTGACGGAAGACAAGAAATATGGTTATCAGTTGATCATGGAACTGCGGGAGAAGAGCGGTAATATTTTCTGTCTGAAAGAAGGGACGCTTTACCCGATCCTCTATCGTCTGGAAGAAGAAGGCCTGGTGGAGAGCAGGTGGTCCGAAGCGGAGAACAAGCAGCTGCCGCGGAAGTACTATCTGATGACGGATAAGGGTCGGCAGATTATGTGTGAGATGTATCAGAGCTGGCAGCAGATCGCGAAAGGCGTGGAGCAGTTGATGGAGTGAGGTTCATAGTTTGCAAAAGGGGAGTATTAAAGAGAAAGGAACAGGCGAGATGAATGCAGAGAAATATGTGAAGGAAATTGTTAAGAGACTAAAATGTACGGGGACGAAGAGGAAGGAGATAGGCAGTCAGCTGCTTTCGGATATTGCTGCCCGCAGGGAACAGGGGGAGTCGTTGGAGCAGATCATGGAGAGTATGGGGCAGCCGCAGGAGATTGCGGATGCTTTCTGGCAGGATTTTTCCGACGCTGATAAGAAGGCATACCGCAGAGGTAAGATCGTAAGGACCGTCAGTGAGATCATACTGGCGCTCATAGCTTCGTCGCTCCTGGCCTGGTGGCTTATGCCGAAGCCGGCGGCATTGGGAGACGATCTCTCGCAGGAAGAGATCGCCGCCAGTGTGGAACAAGTGATCACGTTGTTGAATGAGGGTGATTTTGACGGTCTGCAGGATATGGCGGTGGATAAGTTGAAGAGTAAGCTGACGCCCGAAGTCATCGATCCGGTGCGGCAGCAGATTTCCCAAGACTGGGGTGAGATGCAGTCGATCGGAAAGACATATGTGCAGGGTATGAAACAGAAGGGAACGCTTATCATAGTCACGCAGACGGATGCGATCTACGAGAATGTGAGCGTTGTCTATACGATCTCTTTTGATGAAGATCTGAAGTTGGGAGGGCTTTATATACGATAATGGTGGGATTTGTAATCTGGATGTTATGTAGTGTGGTCATGGTCGCTTTTGGTATTTATGCTTTTTTCTCAAAAAGGATCATGCCGTTTGGCTTCTGGGCGAATGCGAAAGTATTCGAGGTCAGGGATGTGCGGGCGTATAACCGTGCGGTGGGGAAACTGTGGTGTGTCTTCGGCTTCGTGTTTGCCCTGCTTGGGCTGCCTCTTCTGACGGGTCAGAATTCGCCGTACATCATCCTGTCTATAATGGGATGTATGGTGGAGGCGATTGGGGCAATGGTCGTGTATGTGACGGTGATAGAGAAGAAATATCGGGTCAGATAGTTTCAGGAGGAAGAAAGAATGGGATTCTGGATCTTTATGACGATCGCAAGTATGATGACACCGCTTCTGATGATTGTTATAGGCTATTGGTTTGTCAAGCATCCGCCAAGGACTATCAATGATACGTACGGCTACAGGACAGCCATGTCCAGAAAGAATCAGCAGACATGGGATTTTGCTCATTTCTGCTGCGGTAAGGTGTGGTGGAAGACCGGCTGGTGTATGGGTATTCTTACACTGCCTGTTATGTTGGTTGTCCGAGGCGGGGGAGAAGATACCGTGGGAGGGATACTCGGCCTGTGGGTATTTCTGCAGGGTATGGCAATGATCCTGACGATACCGGTTGTGGAGCGGGCTCTGCGCAAAAAATTTGATAAAAATGGAAAGCCAAGAATCTGAATGTAAGAACCGTAGAGAGATTCTACCGACAAAAGGAGAGGCAGGAAGTGAGAAATCAGGAGACTTTGACAGAAGATTTTATAAGTAAAGCTCCGGCGGGGCACATGGCCACCCATGCTATGAAAGGCGGAGACTCTCATAGTAAGGAGGCGCGGACAGTTCAGGAACTGCAGATTGCGGGTCTGTCCTGCAGTCTGCTCCTGCCCAAGGGCTATAATACAGGGACGGATCGTTGGCCGGTACTTTACATCAATGGAGAAATACCGGTTGCGGAGTTTATGGCAGCCCTGGGCAAGGCAGGAATCCCGGCAGAATTTATCCTGCTGGCTGTAAGACCTGAGAGCTGGAACGATGATTTTACACCGTGGAGTGCACCGCCATTTGGCAGAGGAGAAATGCCGCCGCAGGGCAGGGCAAAACGCTATCTTGGTCGTCTGACGGAGGAAATTAAACCTTATATAGATGCAAATTACCGGACGCAGCCGGAACCGGAGCATACGGCGTTGCTTGGCTACTCTCTCGGCGGTCTGGCAGCGCTTTATTCGATGTATGTGACGGATCGTTTCGGGTGGATCGGCAGCCTTTCCGGTTCTCTCTGGTATGACGGTTTCTGCGAATTTATGGAAGAGAAGAGTCCGCTGAGGCCTGAAGGGAATGTATATCTGTCTTTGGGGAAGAGGGAGAGTCGGAGCAGGGATCCGCGTATGAGGAGAGTAGCGGATTGTACGAAGCGGGTGAAGGAAATCCTGGAGGAGCAATTGACAAAAGCAGGTAGTTCCGGCGCGGGCAGCTCGGTAAGTTTTGGAGGGATATGTGCGTCTGAACGGTATGGAACCGGAGAAGTCTGTCTGGAATGGAATGAAGGCGGACATTTTCATGACACGGCCGGGAGGTTTGCCAGGGCGGTAGCATGGATGGTGCAAGGAGCAGATCCTATGTGTTATACTGATAGAAAGAGAGCCGCAAACGGCATACAGACAGATCATCGGATTGCAACCGCACCGATGGAGGATTTTTAGGAAAGGTCGGGAAGATATCATGAAGTACAAGATCAACACAACAAATTATCAGGACTTTCATATCTTTGAGGTGAATAAACTGCCTCCGAGGAGTTATTTTATCCCCTACCCGGACAGGGAGCAGGCGGATCGGGTGAGCGGCGCACAGAAGCGTTACGGCTCTCCAAAGGTGATCTGTCTGAATGGGGAGTGGGACTTTAAGTTTTATCCGCAGCCGTCCGAATTGCCGGAGGTGCTTGATACGGATGATATGCGGTTTGATAAGCTGGATGTGCCTTCCTGCTGGCAGTTTCGCGGATATGGGAATCCTTTTTATGTGAATATGAGATATCAGTTTCCCTATCAGCCGCCGGAGATTCCGACTACGGAGAAGGTAGGTAAGAGTTTCTGCTGGATCGGCTCAGATCAAGGCATTAAGCCGCGATGGCAGGAACCGGTGGATGAATATAACTATGTTGGTGTGTACCGTCGGTTTTTTGAGGTGGAGGACTGTGGGAGGAACCATGTGCTTTCTTTCCTTGGCGTGGCCAGCTGCATTGACCTGTATGTAAACGGCAGTTTCGTGGGTTATTCGGAAGGATCCCACAATACGGCCGAGTTCGACATTACATCCTATATCCATGCAGGGACAAATGAGCTGGTGGCGGTGGTGCGCCGCTGGTGTAACGGTACTTATCTGGAATGTCAGGATATGTTTCGCAACAACGGCATTTTTCGGGATGTACTTCTGCGCATCAGTGAGAAGAGTGATATCTGGGATATCGGCTTCAGAACCAGGAAAACGCAGAGGGGTTATCGGGCGGCAGCCAGCGTGAAGCTTTATGCGGACGGGGAAGTTACTTTTACCCTGGAAGGAAACGGGATCTGTGAGCGCAGGACTGTCCGGTCCAGGGATAAGGTGGCCAAGGCGGTGTTTGAAGATCTGGCGGTGGCAGAGTGGAATGCGGAGGCGCCGGTGTTGTACGATCTGTACTACGAAGTACCCGGAAGCTGTGTAAAGACACGGGTAGGGTTTAAGGATGTGGCGATCCGGGGCACGGTCTTCTATCTGAATGACCATAAGGTGAAACTGCACGGCGTCAACCATCACGATACGAGCTGTGACAACGGGTATACACTGACACCGGAAGAGATTGAACGGGACATGAGGCTTTGCAAGGAGTACAATATCGATACGGTGCGCACCTCCCACTATCCGCCGGATCCGTATCTGCTGGAGCTGTGTGACGAGCTTGGTATCTATGTGGTGGATGAGGCGGATCTGGAGACGCATGGCACTATGTCACACAAATTCCCGCCGGATTACAACAGGATCAGCAATGATCCGGCGTGGGCGAGACATTACGTAGACCGGGTGAGGCGGTTGTACCAGCGTGACAAGACCCATGTATCCGTGATTATGTGGAGCCTTGGAAATGAAGCGGGCGGCATTTACAATACGGACAGGATGTATGCCTATCTGAAAAAGCATACGGATTTGCCGGTGCACTATGAAAGTGCGATCCACACGAAGAAGAAGGCTTACGATGTGGGAAGCGAGATGTATCCTCCCATCAAAAGAGTGCACGAGATCGGAGAGAAGACTTACCGGGTGCGGGAGTTGTGTGACAGGCCCTATTTCCTCTGCGAGTATGCCCATGCCATGGGCGTTGGGCCGGGAAATGCGGAAGGGTACTGGAAAGAGATTTATGCGTATGATAATCTGATGGGCGGCTGCGTGTGGGAGATGGTGGATCATGCGGTGCGCCATGAGGACGGCAGCTATACTTACGGCGGCGATCATGGGGAGTGGGAGCACGACGGTAATTTCTGCGTGGACGGCATGTTCTATCCTGACAGGACGCCTTCTACCGGTGCCAGGATCATGAAATATATTTACCGTCCGATCAGAATGCGGCATCTGGGCGGCGATCGGTTTGAGATTTTCAATACGACGGCTTTTTCGGCAGGAAGCCGTTACCGTCTGGAATGTAAGTGGAGCGACGGCAGCGAAGTGACGCTTGTGCCCGAGTCCGGGCCGCTCTCCAGAGTGGAGATCACGCTGGATACAAAGCAGCATAGAGAGGCGGCTGAGGCAGCGGGAAAGGACTTATCGCTGACGGTAGTGACCATTGATACGAAAGACGGGGCATACCGGGAAGTGGCGAAGGAGCAGATCATTCTGGAGGAGCGGATCGCTGCGGTCCCGGAGGATACGGGACGCGTGAAACTGTCGGAGGCTCTGGCTGCAGGCGGTCAGGATGAGAATGTCGTGGATGTGCATAACGGTGCGGGTCAGGCAGAGGATGTTGCTTTGGAAACAGGAAGGTTTGACATCAACGGCGGCAGGCCGATGATACGGCTGAATGATGGCTGCCTGGAGGCCGCAGATCCTTATACGATCTTATTCCGTGCGCCAACGGACAACGATTTTAATTTCACACTGCATAACTGCATGGAAGACTTTCTGGAACAGAAGGAAGAGGTGCTGGCGATAGAGAGGGAGGGGGACCGGATCATGGTCACCACACGGATCGTCTGCAGGAAGCAAAGCTTTATCTGCATCGACTGCTATGAAGGCAGTACGCAGGGAATCGTCGTCACAAGCTGTCTGCACTGCGAAAAGGGACATGGCGATCTGCCTCGCTTTGGTAAGGCGTTCCGTATGGATAAGAGTTACGGGGAAGTCGTATACCTGGGAAGAAACGGGGAGTCTTATGCCGATATGAAAGAACAGACACAGATTGAAGAAGTGTCTTGTAAGGTATTGGACATGACGGAACCTAATATTCGCCCGCAGGAGAGTGGCAACCGCTGTGACTGCCGGTGGGCAAGTGTAAGTAATGGCCGGCAGACAGTGACCTTTACTGCGCTTGACCGACCTTTTGAATTGGGGATCAAGCCCTATAGCGACAGGGAGCTTCTGACGATGAAGCATCGGGAGGATGAAACAGTGACAGGCACTTATGTTACGATATCGGCCTTCCAGATGGGCATCGGCACCGGAATCTGTGGTCCGAAGACGGCGAAGGAGTACTGTTATTCTATGGAGAGAGACTATGTGCTGAAGTTCCTGATCCAGATTTATTAATCTATATAGAAGTAATTGGCATATGCTTCTAAACATCGCCTTCCTGAGCGTAGCGTGCTGTCTCATATCTGTCGTGCAGCGCTATGCCTTCTTCCGTCTGCGTAATACCTGCGTTCTGCTCGATTTCGGCGGGGGATTCGTAGACGGCAGGGCGGTCCTTGCGGTGCCGTCTTATGACTTTGCGGTATTCCCGGCGGATGCGTTCCCGCTCTGAAAGCTTGCGGCGGCGTAAGGGAGCGGTTATGTTGATGATGTCGTCCGTGTCCTGCAGTTCTTCGACGATATCCCCGTTTTCGTCATTGACTGCCCTAAAGTCCTGGAAGACAGAATAGACCTTTTTGATCAGCGCCAGGGTCAACACTGCGAATATGGCGATCGTGATGCCATAGAAAATATAGTCCAACCACCAGGGTGCAGGCTTGACATCTCCATACTGCTCCATAAGAATGGCCATGGGATCCTCCCCGGTGGGCTCTTCGGTGGGCTCCGGCATCATTTCTATGTGTTCCATTTCGACATCGAATTTCAGCTCCCGGAGATCACGGTAATGCCGGTTGGCAATGGTCAACAGAGACGGCAGCGTAAGCGCCATAAGAAGCGCCAAGTAGATCGCCAGCATACCGCTTCCGATGCCGTAGATGCGGCGGGAAGGCAGGCTGCAGGTTCTCTTATTCAGTGCAAGATAGCGGTCAGTCTCATATATATAATGATATAAAAAGGCAATGAGTGCGTACAAAACAGCGCTGAACAGAGCGGCATTGCATACGGAAGGGCTGTTGAAATTCAACGCAAGAACATAGACGGCGCCGAAATAGAACAGAACCGGAAAAGCAGGTTCTTTTAATATGTCGTAAAAGGGATGATAGGACGGATCGGCCTCAAGTGCGGCTTCCCGTTCTTTTTTCTTCTGCAGGCGGGCAGTCAGCCGGTTTACGATCACAAACAGCGTTTCGCCTGCCAGTAATAACATATATCCGAAGAGCAGAAAACCGTTGCGCAGGGAACCGGCAGTCACCCAGCCCATGGCCCCCGTGGCGGCTAAAGTCAGCGCAGAGAAGAACAGGTAGGAGAGGAGATTCCTGCATTTGTCGGCGGCAAGATCGGTCACCACGACAGGAAACAGGATCACAAGGCATTTCAGGTACAGATACGGGCCGACTGCGGCCTGATCTTTTACACAGAGGGCATAGAGAAGCGGTATGATAATGGCCAGGATGAGTGTGGTATGGATCCATCCTGCGGTTGTTTTGATCAGTTTTCTCAAAATAGCTGCCCCCTTTCTGAGAGAATAAAGTAATGGCCGGCAATCTGCAGATAGGATCTTGTCGGGCATTTGTGGTTACAGGTTTTGCTTGTGTAGAGATAGTCAGAAATCATTCACTTCTCTGCTGATCAGACGGATATTGTCTGCAGTATGTATGCCGCAGGTTTCATTTCGCGGACAGGGAACGACCCATACGGCCTGTTCTCTGCCGGTAAAGGCTTCGATAGCGGCTTGGTTTGCGCTTGTATTTTTGGAGATAAAGATCATGATCGCATCTTCCGTTTGGTCTGCATATTCAGTGGCAAAGCTGTCAAGCATGGCAGGCAGGGGAAGCACTTTCGCGTCGGACCTATGTATGGCCAGCAGCCGTTCGATATCGGTAAGCTGTTTCCTGCCGCCAGACGGATGCAGGCAGGTAAAATCCTGGTGCGGTGAAGGGCAAGCGGAATCGGGTTCTGCCGTGATATTCGTACACAAGCCGACTTCCATTCCCCGGGCGACCATCTTCTGGGCCAGGGTGGCAGCCACAGAGATAGCGTCTTCTGTCAGATATTCGTATTTCAGGATGCCGCTGTCCTCCACGTCCAGGAAGAGCAGCACCTTCTCCATATGCGTGGATTCAAAGGTGTTGACCATCAGCTCACCCGTTCTCGCACTGGCTTTCCAGTTGATCGTCTTCATGGGATCGGTGACGGTATACTCACGGATCGAGGCGTAGGCAAAAGGATCTTCAAAGAGTCTTTTGGCACATTGTACACTGCCCATAAGCCGTTCGCAGGTGATCAGGATATCCGAGACGTTGGTCCGCGCGGCATAGACATACAGGTGTGTGTCTGCCGGGACATCTATGGAGAAACGGCGCCGGTGCAGCATGGAAAAGGCTGTCAGGTATGATTTATCGATCCGGTAACAGCCGCGCTTCGTGCAGCCTACCGTCAGCTTTCTTGTGATACGCTGATAGCCAAGTAAGGCGAAGATATCCCTTTTGTATGTAAAATCGCTGACGCTGGTATTCTCGCAGTCGTGGAAGGCAAGCCTTTTGTCCACATGAAAGGCCACTTCTAGTACGGGGATTACCAGCTTCTTATGGTTCTCGATCTGCTCAGTCATCTCTGCCTGCTCTCCTGCATAGACGAAATCCTGCAGGAAGCGTAATGTGACAAGCAGGTTGCGGCTCCAGTGTGTTGCATAATAGAGATTCCAGAGATATGTCAAAAGCAAAAAACTCAAGAGAAATAAACTGATCATGGCCGTGTCCAATCTTCCGTGGGCAGGGGAATGCTGCTTAACAGCCCGCGGATCATTGATTCTTTCTGTTCGGTGTAGGTAGCTTCTGAGATCATCCTGTGCGCCAGCACCGGGACAGCCACTGTCTTGATGTCCTCGGGGACGACGAAAGCCCTTCCCTGTACCATGGCATAACCCTGGGAGGCGCGAAGCAGAGCGAGGGTGCCGCGGGGGCTGACTCCTTCTGCGATGCTGCGGGTGTTGGTATCACCAGAGGAGGAACCGTATTTCCGGGTTCCCTGTACCAGATTTACGATATAATTCCGCAGATCCTCATGCACGAAGATATTGCGGCATTCTTTTTGCAGGTCTGCCATGTTCTGAAGAGTGCAGACAGGACGGATGGTCTCCAATGGCTGGTCGTTGATATAGCGGTCGATCATCTGCCGCTCCTGCGTTTCGCTCAGGCTGCCCATGCTGATCCGCATCAGAAAACGATCCATCTGCGCTTCGGGAAGCGGATAACAGCCCAGTGTTTCCACCGGGTTCTGCGTGGCGATCACGAAGAAGGGAACGCCCAGAGAACGAGTGATGCCGTCTACGGTGACTTGTCCTTCCCCCATGCATTCCAACAGACTGGACTGGGTCCTGGGGGTGGCTCTGTTAATTTCGTCCGCCAGCAGGAGATTTGTGAACACGGGACCTTCTTTGAAAACAAAGGCTCCTTTTTCCTGATTATAATAGGAAAGCCCTGTTACGTCGCTGGGCAGCAGGTCCGGCGTGAACTGAATCCGTCCGAAGGAGAATTCCATAGAACGGGCCAGGGATTTCGCCAGCACTGTCTTGCCGGTTCCGGGTACATCTTCTAGCAGAACATGTCCGCCGGCGGCCAATGAGGCAAGAAGAAGCTCCGTTACATGTTCCTTGCCGATGATCACTCTTGATACGTTGTCTTTGATGCGGGTTAATAAGTCATTCATGTGGGTAGGATATCCTTTCTTTCATGATGGTATTATAAGTATAGCACATAATATATGAAGGTTGAATAAATGCTTTCGCCCGATTTCAAACACAACGGTACTAAAGTTACAGTTCATTCCAAGACGCCTTCGGCGAGGGGCTGGATACCTGTAACCGTAAATAGTAATCTTTAGCACGTGAAAAACCTCAGCAACGCAAGCTGAACTTCATATATATAGTTAACGACATTAAAAATTTCGTTTTCGGTCCTGCAAAAGCTACCGTATATGGCTTTGGCAGGAACCGGAAGCAGAAATTTGTTATGTCGTTTACTATAGTTTATGAAAGGTATAAATATATAGTATAAAAATTATGATAATATATAAATATATATATTTTACATTATAATAATAGGCATGATATGATAAATGAGTCTTTAAAGATTCCGCGAGGCGGGACATGATGATAGTTCTTGAAAAAGCATCGGCTTCGCAGAGGACGTGAATAGGCAAGAAGGAGTTTTCATAATGGAAATCGTAAGTTTACTGTTCCGGCAGAATGTGATCATGTTTCTGTATCTTTTTATTGGGTATGTGCTTTATAAGAAGAAAGTGATCACGGCACAGGGGAGCGGCGAGATCGGCAGACTGCTTTTGCATGTGATCATGCCGTCGGCGATCATCAAGTCATACATAAAGGATTACTCGGGAGAAATGCTGGCTGGCTTTCTGGTTTCTTTCGGAACCGCGTTTGGCGCATTACTGCTTGCGATGTTAGTCAGCGGATTGGTGTTTCGTAACAAATCGACGATCCGGCAGTTTGGGGCGGCATTTTCCAATGCGGGCTTTATCGGGATCCCGTTGGTGCAGATGACGCTGGGAGAGGAAGCGGTATTCTATGTGGCTTCTTTTGTAGCCATCCTGAATATCTTGCAGTGGACTTACGGTGTTTTTATCATGACAGGGGATAAGTCCCAGATCAGTCTGAAGAAGATCATTACGAATCCGATCGCTGTCAGTCTGGTCATTGGACTTTTGATGTTTTTCCTGCCTGTAAGACTGCCGGCTGTAGTGACGGGAGTGATCGGCACATTGGCGTCTATGAATGGACCGCTGGCTATGATCGTGCTGGGTGCGTATTTGGCACAGGTGCCGTTTCGCGAATTATTTACGGATAAACTGACTTATCTGTGCGCGGCGGTACGTCTACTGCTTATCCCAATCCTGACGATGGTGTGCTTATTCCTGATTCCGGATGGATTCGGGACGGTGCGCCTGGCGGTGATGCTCGCGGCAGCGGCACCGGTGGGATCGAATGTGGCAATCTTTGCGCAGATCTATCATAAGCAGTATACGGATGCGGTGAAGGATGTATGCCTGAGTACGGTGCTGAGTATCCTGACGATGCCGGTAGTGATCGGGCTTGCCGAGTATCTATGGTAGTGCAGTATCGTTAATAGCATGATCGTAGCTACTGACAGACTGATAGTACCGTTTACCTTAGCGTACTTTGCAGACGTATGAATGTGTTCGTACATATTGATAGATTGATAGCCGGAGGAGCCAAAGCCCTGTCGGGAAGAGCATAGTCATGCAGGACGGAAGAACTCTTGCCAGTAGGCAGCAAAGTACCGAATGATCACATCCCTGCACTGTATAACGGCGGGGGTCAGGAAAGCATTTGGGTTCCAGCGCAGCAGTAGATAACGCCTCATGGGAAAATTCTCTATCTGTCTCATGTGAACGCCGTTAGCGGCCATGCCGTGCCAGGTAAGAGCCGGAACGAAAGCCAGACCAATCTTCGCCGCAAGAAGTTTGCGCATGATATCGGGATTGTCGATGTAGGTGGTGATATTCGGCCGGAAATCCCGGTCTGTGAAGTAATGAGAGAGGATGCGGGCCAGAGAACTGTCCGAGGACAGACTGATAAAAGACTCCTCATTTAAGTCTTCCAGGCAGATATAAGGCTTGCTGAGCAAAGGATGTCCGTCAGGCAAGGCGAGTTGGATCTCCTCTTCCAACAGGAGATGGTAAGAGACTGTATCCGCCGGCAGCTTCCAGTCGGAGGATACGATGAGTTCATCGGCATCGGGCAAGTGTTCCTGATCAGCCTGCAGGATATGGAGCAGTATAGAAGGATCGGTATTCTTGATCTCCCGATAGAGATCCGGCAGCAGCATGGAGGCTGACAGAATGCTTAGATTGACGGTTTTGGAAGCGGTGCCGCATAGTGTTTGGATCTCCAGAGCGGCATTATCCAAGGCGGTAAACACTTTTTCCACATGCTTTAGGAGTACCGCGCCATAGGCATTGAGCACGATGCGTTTACCTACCCGGTCGAATAAGGGAGCGCCTACTTCCTGTTCCAGCCGTTTGAGAATCTGGCTCAGGGAAGGCTGAGAGATATGGAGTTGTTCTGCGGCAGCGGAAATATTCTGCGTCCGCGCGATCACCTGAAAATATTGCAGCTGTAACAGTTCCATGGATAAGCCTCCTAAAGGTGTGTTGGTAATGTCAAATACATTATAATACATATTTTTATAGTAAACAGCAAAGATTGGAGGAAGTTATGGATTTTTTCAAAGAATTTATGCACAGGGAACAACAGGATAAACTGGAGAGATACCGAATTTTGAACCGGAATGTGCAAAAGGGCGAGATTCTTTTCACAGGTTCTTCTCTGATGGAACAGTTTCCGGTCAATGAACTGCTGATGACGAACGGCATGAATCAGGTCATTTACAATCGGGGCATCGGCGGATTTACGACGACAGATATGTTGGAGCACATGGAAGAGATGGTCTTCGGGACGGAGCCGTCCAGGATTTTTATCAATATTGGCACCAATGATATCGGAAGTCCGGACTATCGTCTGGAAGCGCTGCTGGAGCGGTATGAGGAGATCATTACTCGTATCCGGGAGAGATTACCTGAGGCGGAGATTACGATGATGGCTTATTATCCGGTCAATGAGACAGACAAGCTGCCGGAAGGTGAATGGGGGAAGACGGCTTTCGTTACGAGGACCAATGAGAATATTGCCATTGCCAATGAAGCCATAGAGAAGCTGGCGGCGAAGAAGGGCTGCCGTTTTGTCAATGTGAATGAGGGTCTGACCGATGAGCGTGGCAAACTGAAGAAGGAGTTTACGATCGAAGGTATTCATATGTATGCCAACGGATATCAGGTGGTGTTGGACAATCTGAAGAAATATTTATAAAGCGGGCTGATCATACGGCATATGTGTCACGCCCGGACAAACAGTCGGCCGGAATGGGTTATCGTGTAGGATAGATAACGGTTCCGGCTGTCTTTGCGTTTAACGATATAGCTCCCGGAGACATTACAGCCGATGGCAATAAAAAGTATGTAAAGTGGTGCAACTTTATAGGTTGACATGCGTAACCCTAAGTGCTATATTGATGCTATAGGGTTACATTAGTAGACCTTTTGCTGAAGATCGTGTCTATATCGAAATGTATGATATGTAAGGATCCATCAGGAAAAGAACCGCGCAAAGCGCTTCGGAATGGAGGTAAGTATGGAGGACAAGATGATCAGCCTATCCAATAGTGAATGGCGCATCATGGAAAATCTGTGGGAGCAGGCGCCGAAGACAGCGACGCAGCTGATCAAGGCTATGCAGATTGAGACCGGATGGGCGAAGAGCACTACGAAGACACTCTTGAAACGGATGGAGCAGAAAGGATGTATCCGGTATCGGGAGGGGGTGAAAGCCAGGGAATATTATCCGCTCTTGAAGCGGGAAGAAGCTGTGGAGTCAGAGACGAGTAATTTTATCAACCGTATTTACAATGGCAGCTTGGGATTGATGGTCAACACGCTGGTGAAAAAGCAGGATATCCCGGAAGAAGAGATGGAGGAGTTGTACCGGATCATTCGGGAGGCCAGGGAAGAGAAACGAAGGAAGGAGGAGTCGTGATGAGCGCTGTGATGGGGATCATGATACGGACGGCGGTTTTGGTGACGGCAATCCTTGCTGTGCGGAAACTGTTCGGAGAGAAACTTCATGTGTATATCAGGTATGGGTTATGGCTGCTCGTAGTGTTGAGACTGCTCATTCCGGTTAATTTCATAGACGGTCCGGTCAGTGTGCTTCGCGTGGTAGATGCGGTAACGGGAAAATATGCGGAAACCTCCCATGTCGGTGGGGATCATAACAGTCCTTTGGGAAGTAGTGGACGTGATCATATGGCAATACAGGAACCGCCCCTGGAAGGAGAGGATGAGAGCAGGGTACAAGAGTTGTGGACAGCCGGGGAAGAGGTCATCGAAGAAGAAGAGCTGGCGATAGCGGAAGAGAGAAATGCCACAGCAGGAGAGCACTTACCGGTGAGGGAAGGCGCGTCCGTTTTCCGATGGATCTGGATCACCGGCAGCCTGTTTGTGGGAGGGACGCTTTGCATTGCCCATCTTCGATTCCGTAGAAGACTGTACAGGACGCGGCAATTATACCGGGGCGACCGGGTACGGAATGTGCAAAACGGGAGAGGGATGACGAAGCTTTACCGGAAGCTTCCGGTTTATCGGGTGGATAAACTCGAAGCGCCCTGTCTTGTGGGTGTGCTGCATCCGGCGGTCTATATTGGCACGGACATCCGGACAGACATCGACAGGTTTCGCTATGTGGTGACTCATGAGCAGGTACACTATCTTCACGGGGATCATATTTGGGCGCTGCTGCGCGCCGTGCTGGTCACCGTATACTGGTTTCACCCCCTGGTATGGATCGCTGCATCGGTCTCTGCCAGGGACGGGGAGATCGCCTGCGATCATGGTACGATACGGCGGCTGGGCGATGAAGAACGATTGACTTATGGTGAGATGCTTCTGGATCTTTCCAGGAAAAATTGCGGCAGGAGAATCTATTCGTATGGAACCATGCTGCGCCCGGGAAATTCCGAGCTGAAAGAGAGGATTTCACGTCTTGTGGGAGCAAACGGCACTCGGTTGTCGGCGGGGATCGCTGCGGTGGTGTTCATGCTTGTCCTGGCGGGATGCGCGTTTACAGGAACATCTCAGAAGGAGGGGAATACGGAAGCTGGCGGAATGGGCAAAGCGTCTGAAACGGCAGAGGATACTGCATTGCAGGAGTCGGAGGAATCGGGAAACGCCGATGCGGATCTGCATAGCGACAATACTACAGGGGATAATGCAGTTTCGGGGAACGAAAGTGTATCCGACCGTAAACAGGAGACGGAGGAGTTTGATCCGGAAGAGGTGATTACCGAAATGCGCCAGCTGGCCGCAAAGAAGGCGGCAGTATCCGCTGAGACAGAATGGGGAGCAGACGGCCCCACACTGGACTATGCGGGAAATCCGGGGCTGGACGGTACGAATAATAGTGTCATTATATTCCACGATTATTTCGGACTGATCGTCTATGATCTGACGGACAGGGAGATAGTACGCAGCCTTGATCTGGCGGCGATCGGATGTCAATTTACGCAGGGTGATAATGTCTGCCAGGTTGCCGTGTCAGATGATGGAAAAAGTGTCTGGCTGCATCCGCTCAAGATGCGGTATATGTTCCACTATGAGGTGGAGAAGGATCTGCTTTGGCAGCTGCCGATCGTGAAGAGTTTTGAGGTCGATCTGGAGACGCAGGATCTTTTTAACAGATATCTGGTGACAGAGGGAGAGCCGCATGGTACATGGCAGTCCAATTATCTGTATGAAGAGTATAAGGATGAAAAGGGACTGCAGACTGCGTATATTTATCTCACGGTCTATGAGAATACAAGACTCGGTGACTTACAATGCGTCTGGGATGATATGGTCTTTGAATTCGTCCTGCTCACTTATGCCTATCCCTGCGAATATGATCGTATCGCTGATTCTTATGTGGAGAGAGTACATCCTGTCACCGGGGAGATCCGCATACACGAAGGGATAGACTTTGCAGCCGCGGCAGGCACTGCTGTCACGGCAGCCGCAGATGGCATCGTGTATGAGACGGGTTACTCTGCGGAATACGGCAATTATGTTGTCCTGCTGCACCAGAATGGTGATATGACCTATTATTGCCATTGCCAGGATGTTGCCGTCTCGAAAGAAGAGCAGGTAAATCGCGGAGACAGGATTGCCTCTGTGGGGAGTACCGGGAAATCGACTGGCGCGCATTTGCATTTCGCTTTGAGCCGGGACGGCGTATTCCTCGATCCGTCGGAGTATATGGATCCTCCGGCAGTGGATCCATAAGGAATAGGAAGACAAGACGAAATGCAGGATGCAAAGAGGGCTGCTTAGATGAATCCGGCAGGGAGGTATGGGAAATTGTCCGAGACCTACATACTCACGACATTCCTGTCCTCTCCGGCCAGAAAAGCTTCGATATTTTTAACAACTTCCTGCACCATATGGGTCCTGGACTCAACGCTTGCCCATGCCATGTGTGGTGTGATGATCAGTTTTGTACTGTCTTTGATCTGTGCCAATGGGTTATCTTTCGTCATAGGTTCCCGCTCCAGCACATCCAGTCCGGCGCCTGCGATCTGATTCGCAATGAGGGCGTCATAGAGCGCCTGCGTGTCTACGACCGGTCCGCGGGCTACATTGACCAGGATGGCGGTTTCTTTCATTTTGAGGAGGGCATCTTTGTCGATCAATCCTCTTGTCCGGTCGCTGAGCGGGCAGTGCAGGGACAGGATGTCAGATTCCTGCAAAAGTGTGTCGAATTCTACTCTTTCATAATCCGTGCAGGTGCTCTTGCCGGAAGCGGAGTAGAAAATGACCTTGCAGCCGAAAGCTTTGGCCAGCCCGGCGACTCTGCGTCCGATAGTCCCCATGCCGACGATGCCCCATGTCTTACCTTCCAGATCATAGAAAGCCCTGTCGAAGTTGGAGAAACGGTCTTGTGTGCTGTAGGTGCCGGACTTTACATAGTTGTCGTAAAAGGCGAGTTTCTCAGAAAGCGCCAGCGCCAGCAGAAGCGTGTGCTGTGCCACTGTGGATGTACAGTAGTTGACAACATTGGTGACTTTGATGCCGCGGCTCTTGCAGTAGGCCAGATCTACATTGTCGAAGCCTGTGGCGAGCAGACAGATCAGTTTTACATTGGGAGCGTCCTTCAAGGTAGTTTCGTTGAGGGGCGCTTTATTAGCCATGATGATATCTGCGTCTCTTACACGCTGTGCCGTGTTTTCCGCCACCGTATTCGGATAATATTCCACTTCTCCGAATTTCTCAAAGCAGGATACGTCAACATCCGTTCCCGCGCTGTTACGTTCTAATACAACAAGTTTCATATTGGCCCTCCGTTTTCTGTACAGGTTCGCTTTTCTTCCATTCTAAAGCGTTTTGCGAAACCTTATTTATCTTATAATTTCATGTGTCTCATTCTATCATAATATGGCGGATTTCCACAACATTTCTTTTTCGCTCCTGTCCAACTTTGTCCACCTGTCAAACAGGGCGCTGAGGATTGAAAATCCCTGCAAAAATACCGTAGCAATCACAAATAAAGTCTGCTATAATATAAGAAATTTGTAACGAATCGTAATAGTTTTGAAAGGAGACTATAGAGTATGCTTGCTACATTGATTCCTTTTTTTGATAAAGACATGAAGGTGTGCGCTTATTCGCTTTTCTCTCAGAAAGCGAATCTGCTGTTGAATCCGGCGCTCCAGAGTTCAGCTGTAAATGACGGTGCAGCTCGGGTGGAGGGACTTGATATTTTACAGAGTATCGGTATTGATACGTTGTCGCCGGGTACAGACGTGCTTGTCCCGGTGGGTTCTATTGCGGTGTTCTCGGATATTGAGTCCCAGAGTGATACGATGCTTGGGCGGCTGGTGCTGCTTTTTGACAATTCGATCACTAACACACCGGACTATCAGGAACGGTTCAAGCAGTTAAAGCAGAAGGGGTATAAGCTGGCAATCAGGAAACTTCCGGTAATGGAGCTGGAGAATTACAGAGAAATCCTTGCGTTGATGGATTATATCATTCTGGACTATAAGAAGGTAGATGTTTTCAAGGCCAAGATTTATTTTGGACATCAATATCCGCATATCAAGATCTGCGTCGGCAATATCGAAAAGCAGGAGATTTTCGACGATGTCAGGATGGACCGGTCTTTCCACTATTTTGAGGGTGCATTCTATCGCATCCCGGTGACTAAGGGGCAGACAGAGGTGGAACCTCTTAAGGTCAACTATCTGGAGTTGATGAATATTGTCAATGATGAGGATTTTGAATTGACGAAGGCGGCTGATGTGATTGGCAGAGATACGGCACTCGTGGTGTCGTTGCTTGAGATGGTGAACCGCACTGCGGTGAAGTCTGAGGTGACGTCGATCCGTCACGCGGCGGCGCTGCTGGGTCAGCGTGAATTAAAGAAATGGATCAATACCGTGATCACGAAAGAACTGTGTGCGGACAGACCCAATGAGATCACAAGAGTTTCTCTTCTGCGGGCTAAATTCATGGAATGTCTGGCACCTTCTTTCGGATTGGCGATGAAAGCACCTGAGTTGTTTTTGATGGGGCTTTTCTCGGTATTGGATATTATCCTGAGTATGCCTATGGCAGAGGCGCTTGATAAGGTCAACATTGCCAAGGAGATCAGGGAAGCGCTTTTGAACCGTACAGGGGAGTTTGCGGATATCTATGATTTCATGACGGCTTATGAGAATGCGGACTGGCAGGAAGTAAGCCGGATGCAGATTCTAAGGAGCATCGATAATGATGCGGTATTTAAGGCATATATTACGGCTGTGCGCTGGTATAAGGAGATGTTTTTCTAGGATAGGTATTTTACAGGAGGATCCATAGGGAACGCCTGTGAAGATAGATCGGTATCGGCGGATAATTCTCCGATACTGTACAAAGTGATGATAGGACAGACGACCATCACTATAATAAAAATTCGGCTGATTAATTTTAAGGAGGAAACTATTGAAATGAGTAGCGAAATCAGAGACATTAATCTTGCCGAATCCGGTGAGAGAAAAATTGAGTGGGTGAAAAGGAATTGCGATCTGCTGCGTACGCTGGAGAAGGAGTTCTCGGAGAGCAAGCCCTTCGAGGGTAAGAAGGTGACCTTGTCAGTGCATTTGGAGGCTAAAACCGCGTATCTTTGTCTGGTGCTGGCAGCTGGCGGTGCCGAGATGTATGTGACCGGTTCCAACCCTTTATCTACACAGGACGATGTGGCAGCAGCACTCGTGAAGGCAGGATTGGAAGTACATGCGTGGTACGGTGCAACACCGGAAGAATATGAGACGCATATTCGCCACGTGTTGGAGGCAGAGCCGAATATCATAATCGATGACGGCGGAGATCTGGTGACAATGGTGCACACGGAGATGCCGCATCTGATCCCGAACATCATCGGTGGATGCGAGGAGACGACTACAGGCATCATCCGCCTGGAGGCTATGAACAATGCAGGTGAATTGAAGTTTCCGATGGTGCGCGTTAACAATGCGGCCTGCAAGCATTTCTTTGATAACAGATATGGTACGGGACAGTCGGTATTCGACGGCATTAACAGGACCACGAACTTGATCGTGGCAGGTAAGATTGTGGTGGTAGCAGGATATGGCTGGTGCGGTAAGGGTACGGCCATGAGAGCGAAAGGTCTGGGCGCGAGAGTGGTGGTCACGGAGATCGATCCGATCAAAGCGATCGAGGCAGTGATGGACGGTTTTGACGTAATGCCCATGCAGGAGGCGGCTAAGATCGGTGATTTCTTTATCACTGTGACGGGCTGCAACGGCGTTATCGATAAGGAAGACTTTGCGGTAATGAAGGAGGGTGCGATTCTCTGTAACGCGGGTCATTTTGACTGTGAGATCGATATGGCGTGGTTGAAAGCCAATGCGGTGGAGAAGAAGGAACAGCGCAAGAATATCATGGGTTATAAGCTGCCCAGCGGTCAGTGGATCTTCGTGTTGGCAGAGGGGCGCCTTGTAAATCTGGCGGCAGGCGACGGTCATCCGGCGGAGATCATGGATATGAGTTTTGCGATTCAGGCGCTGTCTGCGAAATACCTCGTGGAGCACGGCAGCGAACTTACAGAGAAGTTGATCGATGTACCGGAAGAAGTAGACAAGGATGTGGCGAAGCGTAAGCTGGCTTTCCTCGGTAAGGAGATTGACGTCCTCACGCCGGAGCAGGAAAAATATCTGAATAGTTATTCGGTTTAGTATTGTATTTGCATTCGCTTTAGTGTATAATTTATCTTCCAAAGAGAGTTTGTGATAGAAAGTAAGAGCGATTGGTATGAAAGCGGGAACATACCATGAGCGGAAGCATTGTAAACGATAAAAAGAATATTGCGAGTTATGGGACGGGAATGTGCATCGATGGTGCGTTCCGTGAGAACATGACTCGGAGAGCAGACAATGAACAGGAGGAGACACTATGGCATTGACAAAGGAAGATCTACAGGCGATCGCAGTCTTACTGCAGCCTATAAGAGATGAAGTACAGGATGTGAAGACCGGCGTTGCGGACATGAAGGCCGATGTAGAAGGCATGAAGACTGGTATGC
>CAJUQJ010000014.1:0-53825 GCA_910588215.1 uncultured Lachnospiraceae bacterium | reverse complement strand
AGGAGATGAAGGCTGACGTAGAAGGCATGAAGACTGGTATGCAGGAGATGAAGGCTGACGTAGAAGGCATGAAGACTGGTATGCAGGAGATGAAGGCCGATGTAGAAGGTATGAAGACCGATGCTGCTGGCATGAAGCATGGAATGCAGGGGATGAATACCAATATTGCAGACATGAAGTTTGGTATGCAGGAGATGAGGGTTGACATCGAAGGCGTGAGAGCCAGCGTGCAGGAAATGAGGGACGATGCCGTAGGCATGAAAGACAGTATGCAGGAGATGAGGGCCAACGTCAAAGGTATGACATCTGAAATGCAGGAGGTAAAGTCTGAAGTACAGAAGCTGCAGATTGATGTGAAAGAACTGAAGGACAGGGTGATCAACATAGAGCTGACAGTTGAGAACGAGATCCGTGTCAATATCCAGCGGGTTGCCGAAGGGCATTTGGACCTGAACAGAAAGCTGAACGAATATGTTAAGCTTGCTTTAGATGTGGATGCCAAGCAGGAGATGCAGGATATGTATATCAAGATGCATGATATGAAGCTGAAGGCAATGGCATAAATACGTAACAGTTCAGCCTAGGTCTTTGCATTACTATGAAAGTCTTCGACTTTCACAGCATGGATGGCCATGCGGCCCGCTAAGCGGCAGGCTGAGCATGATGGGGGTTTACTATGAAAGTCTTCGACGTTCATAGCATAGATGGCCATGTGGCCTGCCAAGCGACAGGTTGAGCATGATGGAGGTTTACTGTAAAGGCCGTGAGAATGCATAAAGGTTGAGAAGGATCCGGCCTTTTGCCGAAGGCAAACTTGGAACAAGCCGGATTCAGTAATTGGGAAGCCGAAGGCTGAATAGTTACATAAATACAAGCACTACGATCGGCGGCTTTATAACCGCCGATTTTAGTATTAAACAGGAGTATAAGCGTGAAAAGTACTTCTAGCCGCTCATGCCAGAGGGCATTTCGCGGAGAAGTACTATGTTTCACGCCGAAAAACGCCAAAAACGGGCGTTTTTCCAGACAAGCTTGCTTGTCTTTGGATTTGAGATTCCGCAGAGCGGAATCATGGGGGAACATCATGGAAATACAGAGTAACGTAAAAACATATAAATCAGGTGAATTGCTCGGGCGCTTTTTGCCCTACTATAAGAAATACTGGAAGATCGTGGTCATTGATCTGCTCTGTGCAGGCTTAACGACGATCTGTGAATTGGTACTGCCGATGATCATCCGTTTTATTACCAATACAGGGATGAATGATCTTGCGTCACTCACGGTGGCGGTGATCTTGCGGCTCGGGGCGTTGTACCTGATCCTGCGGATCGTGGATTCAATGGCCAATTTCTATATGGCGTACACTGGCCATGTGATGGGAACACGCATTGAGACAGATATGCGGCGGGACGCTTACGCTCATCTGCAGAAGTTGTCCAATACTTACTATAATAACACGAAGGTAGGCCAGATCATGGGACGGATCACGAATGATCTTTTTGACGTGACAGAGTTCTCCCATCACTGCCCGGAGGAGTTTTTTATCGCGGGTATCAAGGCGGTCATTTCTTTCGTGATCCTGGCACGGATCAGTCTTGGATTGACACTGATTCTTTTTGCGGTGATACCGGTGATGGTGGTAATATGCACGATGATCAATCTGCGTATGCGGGAAGCATTCCGCAAACAGCGTGTACAGATCGGCGAGCTCAACGCCCGCATTGAGGACAGCCTGCTGGGGCAGAAAGTGGTGAAGGCTTTTACCAACGAAGAGAAGGAAAAAGCGAAATTCGAGGAGGACAATATTAATTTTTTCCGTATCAAGAAGGAAACTTACAAGTTCATGGCGGCTTTCCATACGACGACACGGGCATTTGACGGCATAATGTATCTGGTGCTGCTGGTGGCCGGCGGTCTTTTCATGATCAGGGGCAAGATCGTGCCGGGTGATCTGGTGGCATATGTGATGTACGTGAGCACACTGATTGCTACGATTCGCCGGATCATCGAGTTTGCGGAGCAGTTTCAGCGCGGTATGACAGGAATTGAGCGGTTTGTACAAATTATGGACAGTGATATCGAGATTTTTGATGAGCCGGGTGCGGTGCCTTGTGAGCATCCGCAGGGGAACATTACTTTTCATAATGTAAGTTTTGAGTATCCGGACGACCACAATGTGGTCTTCAAGGGTTTAAACCTGGAGATTCGCGCGGGGGAGAAGATCGCTATCGTCGGGCCTTCCGGCGGCGGCAAGACAACATTGTGTAACTTGATTCCTCGTTTCTACGATATTGACCAGGGGGAGATCTTGCTGGATGGAAAGAATATCCATAAGTATACGATCAAGAGTCTGCGGCAGAATATCGGTATGGTACAGCAGGATGTTTATCTGTTCTCCGGTACGGTGTATGAGAATATCTCTTACGGCAGAGAGAATGCAACAAGGGAAGAAGTGATAGAAGCCGCGAAACGTGCCGGAGCTGATGAATTTATCCGTACTCTGAAAGACGGTTATGATACCTATGTGGGCGAACGTGGCGTCAAGCTGTCCGGCGGACAGAAACAGCGGATCAGCATTGCCAGGGTTTTCCTTAA
Organism: uncultured Lachnospiraceae bacterium; assembly: GCA_910588215.1. Lineage (GTDB taxonomy): Bacteria > Bacillota > Clostridia > Lachnospirales > Lachnospiraceae > UBA3282. Next base: position 51,230 of record CAJUQJ010000014.1, on the reverse strand, counting down.
GAATCCGCCTATACTGATCATGGATGAGGCTACTTCGGCGCTGGACAATGAGAGTGAGTTCCAGGTGGCTAGGTCTTTGGAGGCACTGGCAAAGGGAAGGACGACCATCACGATTGCCCACAGGCTATCCAGTATCCGGAATTCCGATCGGATTCTGGTACTGACGGAAGAAGGGATCGTGGAAGAGGGCACGCATGAGAGCCTGCTTGCACTGGGTGGTATCTACCATCATTTCTATGTGACGGCGAATGAGCTTAAGTAGTTAAGAAAATATAGTTTTCCCTCAGACGTATTTTCGCTCGATTTCAAACGCAGCGGTCTTCAGGAGAACCATAAAATAGCAGATGCGGTGAACTGACATTGGACTGTGAATATTAACTGCGCTCCGGCAAGGAGGACGATATGGAAACAGACAGCGGGAAGAAACAGCATATCCTGATCGTGGAAGACGACAAAGCATTGGCGGTCGGTCTGTGCCGGGCGCTGCGTAGCGAGGAGATCAGTGCAGACAGTTGTGGTACTATACAGGAAGCGGACAGACGGCTTAGCGGGCAGACGTTCCCGGGCCAATATGATCTTGTACTGTTGGACATCAATCTGCCGGATGGAAACGGACTTGATCTTCTGCGGGAGATCAGGGAAAAGTATGACGTATCCGTTATCATGCTGACGGCCAATGATATGGAGATTGATATCGTCACGGGACTGGAACTGGGAGCAGACGACTATATCACCAAACCTTTCAGCCTGGCGGTGCTGCGGGCCCGTGTGGCGACCCAGCTGCGCCGTGTGCAGGCGCAGGCGGAAGCGATGCAGCGCAACAGACAGGTACAGGCGGTCGTGATCGATGACTATCGATTTGACTTTGAGCGGATGGAATATTACCACGGGGATACACAGATCGAGTTGAGCAGGACGGAGCAGAAACTGCTGCGTGTTCTGGTGGATAACAGGGGGATTTCGCTGACGAGGGAACGGCTTTTGGAGCGTATCTGGTCCTCGGAGGCGGAATTTGTGGATGAGAATGCGCTGTCCGTCACCGTCAAACGTTTGCGGGATAAGTTGGGAGCACAGGATAGGATCAGAACAGTGTATGGGGTTGGATATCGATTTGAGTAAGAGGAAGACGGGTTTGAATACAGCATATAGACGGGAGACAATACTTCATGGCAGATGACAGGCGGGCAATGATCATATTGATAATAGGCATTGCCTGCCTGCTTGGTGCAGTGCTCCTCGTGATCGTGGATCATTATAAAGTAAGACATAGTCTGGAACGAATGAAGCGTATGCTGGAGGCGGCTATAGACGGCACATTTCGGGAGAGCGTATTCAGTGAGTCGCTGTATTCTGCGCTGGAGAGCAGGATGGCAGAATATCTGGGTACTTTGGAGATTTCGGCCAGAAAAACAGCGGAGGAGAAAGAGCGGATCAAGACGATAATCGCAGATATTTCCCATCAGACAAAAACACCGCTAGCCAATATCATGCTCTATACGGAACTATTACAGGAGCAGCTGCAGTCAGAGTCTGACGAGAACAGGGAGAATTTGGAACTTCTGGCAGATCAGGCGCAGAAGTTGCAATTCCTTGTCGATATGCTCGTCAGGCTTTCGAGATTGGAAACGGGGATACTTGTGCTGCAGCCGAAGAAGACTGCCGTCTTACCGCTTCTTTCCGAGATGGAGAGAGCGTTTGGGGGAAAGGCGCGGGAAAAGGGATTGTATCTGAAGATTTTCTCTGAAGGGATGGAGGAGATAACTGCCTGTTTCGACTTGAAATGGACGAAAGAAGCTCTTGGTAATCTCATCGACAATGCCATCAAATATACGGAGCGGGGCGGTGTTACGGTCAGGTTGAAGAACTATAAGCTTTTTATCTGTATCGAGGTCACAGATACCGGAGGCGGAATTTCGGAGGAGGAGCAGGCGAAGATATTCGGGCGGTTTTACCGTTCTTTACGAGTGGCAGATCAGGAAGGCCTGGGTATCGGACTTTATCTTACGCGGGAAATACTTAAGCAGGAGTCCGGCTATATCAAGGTGTCGTCCAAGGAAGGCCTGGGTGCGACTTTCTCCATATATTTGCCGGTGGATTAAGGCCGGTATCCTGGATTTCTTCTTTCGGACAGCGGTCCGTTGGCCGGGATGTAGAATTTCTGTAATAGGATGGCACAATCTTTCAAAACTGTTAGATTTTATTTTGCCATGGAAAGAGAATAGTAAGAATCTTATGCGATAATCTGTCTTGTGAAGAGAAATACTTCATGATGCAGATTTTTTTATCTGTGCGGTTGCAATCCATTTCGGCCGAAAAGGACTTTATGCAAAAAAGCACACTGGGAAAGGGGCACGGCTAAAGCAATGACGATACTATCAACCAAGAATTTACGAAAAATATACGGTGCAGGAGAAAACGAAGTACACGCATTAGATGGCGTGGATCTTAAAGTGGATAAGGGGGAGTTTGTAGCTATAGTGGGGACGTCAGGCAGCGGAAAGAGCACCCTGCTTCACATGCTGGGCGGACTGGATCGGCCCACTTCCGGAACAGTGACTGTGGACGGAAAGGATATTTTTACGTTAAAGGATGAGGCGCTTACGATCTTTCGGCGTCGAAAGATTGGTTTCGTATTCCAAAATTACAATCTGGTACCGGTGCTTAATGTGTACGAGAACATCGTGCTGCCGGTACAGCTGGATGGCAACGAGCCGGAACGGAAATATATCGATTCCATCATCGACATGCTGGGACTGTCTGCGAAGCTGTCGAATCTGCCAGGCAATCTGTCCGGTGGGCAGCAGCAGAGAGTGGCGATCGCCCGTGCCCTGGCGGCGAAACCGGCTATTATATTGGCGGATGAGCCTACCGGGAATCTGGATTCCCGGACCAGCCAGGATGTGCTTAGCCTGTTGAAGATCAGCAGTCAGAAACTTGCACAGACCATCGTTATGATCACACATAATGAGGAGATCGCCCAGCTTGCGGACCGCATTATCCGTATTGAGGATGGCAGGATCGTGGATGGGTGTTGATGTCATACTTGCAGCAAGGGCCGCTTAGCGAAGAAGTTTTAGATTTGCTTTGCAAATCATGGGAGGTTAGTATGAGAGTAGCAAACAAGAAATGTATCCGCAGACTCAGCATAGCTCATATGAAGTCGGCGAGAAACAGAAATATCATCACAATACTGGCGATAGTGTTGACGACCGTATTATTTACGGCGCTTTTTACCGCGGGAATATCCTTGAAGGAAGGGTTTGAGCAGTCTAACTTCCGGCAGGCAGGAGGGTATAACCATGCGGTGTTTAAGAATATCACCCAGGAGCAGTTTGACGAGTTGAAGGAGGATCCGTTGATCAAAGAATACGGAGACAGATTATTTGTGGGTATGCCATTGGAAGCGCCTTTCAACAAGAGTCATGTGGAGGTGAATTATTACGATGAAAACTCGGCGAAATGGTCTTTCTGTACGCCGGTCGAAGGGCGTCTGCCGGCGGAGGGCACGAATGAGGCGGCCACGGACTTAAGAGTGCTCAAGTTACTGGGCGTGGAGCCGGTAATCGGCAATTCGTTTACGATGTCTTTCGATGTAGACGGTACTGAGACGACGGAGACATTTACCTTGTGCGGTTATTGGGAATATGATATGGCGGTGGTGGCGAATAACGTGGTGCTTCCCAGAAGCCGGGCGGAAGAAATCTTCAAGAAACTGGGTACTGAGGGCAATAACGGGATGTGTACCTACCATACGATGAACCTCATGTTCAAGAGTGCATCCGGGATTCAGGATACCCTGCAGGAGATTCTGGAAAGGCACGGATATCAGGATGAGAAACCGGGAGCAGAGGACTATATCGCGACAGGGGTCAACTGGGGCTATGTTTCCGCACAATTAGGTGAAAATATGGATCTGGGCATGGTATTGGCTCTTATGGCGGCGCTGCTTCTGATCATATTTACGGGCTATCTGATCATCAACAATATATTCCGCATCGCGGTCTCCAACGATGTGCGGTTCTATGGCCTGCTCAAGACGATCGGCACCACGGGGCGGCAGATCAAGCGGATCATCCTGCTGCAGGCAGCGGCGCTTTCCGCGATCGGTATTCCGGTGGGCGCTGCAGCCGGGTATCTTCTGGGAATAGTGATCACACGGGTCACAGCAGTCAATATGGACGGTATCTTTATGGTGAGTTCCATCGATCCGCTGATCTTTGTCGGAGCCTCCCTTTTTTCTCTGATCACGGTATATTTATCTTGCGGGAAACCGCGCAGGATGGCGGCAAAGATATCACCGATCGAAGCGCTGCGGTATACGGAAGGTGCCCGGAGCAGGAGGAAGGAAAGAAAGGGGAGAACAGGGGCATTGATCCCGAAGATGGCCTGGGCGAATCTGGGCAGGAACAAGAGTAAGACGTTGATCAGTGTGATCTCCATGTCGTTGGCCATCGTGATCCTGGAGATGACTCATGTATTTACGAGTGGATTTGATACGGATAAATATCTGCGCGATGTGACGCAGGATTTTCTGCTGGCTGAGGCATCGTACTTTCAGGTATCCCAGAAGTGGATGAATAAAGAACGCGGAAAAGAAGCGGCAGTATCGGAGGAGACGATCGCGCGCATCGAGCAGCAGAATGGGATTACCGGAGGCAGGGCTTACGGTACGGTATCCGATGTGGAGGAACTGGTCACTGAAAAGAGAGCCAGAGATGTTTACAGCAGTTGGCGCAAAGGAGGGCTTAGCGGGGAAGATCTTGATTTTATGGTCGATGATATTTTGGAGCATGTGGGGGATCGGCGGGCCATGGAGACACGGCTGTACGGCATGGAGGATTTCCTTATCGATAAGCTGGAGGTCATAGACGGTGACCTCGGCAAGTTGAAAGAAGGCGGCAATTACGTGGCAGCAGTATATGACACAGATGATTATCACAATCTCCGTGAGGACTGGCACTGGGCGAAAGTGGGAGATCAGGTTACGCTGCGGTACGTGGATACGTATGAGTATTATAACCCGCAAACAGGAGAGGTCTATCCGGAGAATGCGAGTCTGGGGAACCTTTTGTGGGCGCAGCGGGCAAAAGAATATCGGGAGGAGAAGTATGAAGTGGTTGCTACCGTGCTTGTGCCGAACACACTGACCTACCGGTTTTACGGGGATGATGAATTTGTGATGAATGCGGACACCTTTAAGGAACATACGGGAACGGATGCGGTCTTGTACTATGCGTTCGACTGCGCGGATGAACAGACAAGGATTATGGAGCAGTATCTGAAAGAATATACGGAAGGAGAAGGATCTTTCTATGATTACGAGAGCAGGATGACCCGTGAGCAGGAATTCTATGAGCTGAAGATTATGTTTCTGCTTGTCGGGACGGCAGTCAGTCTGGTGGTGGGACTGATCGGTGTGTTGAACTTCCTCAATGCGATCCTCACTGGTATCCTGACCCGGAGAAAGGAGTTTGCCGTGCTGCAGTCCGTTGGCATGACCGGAAAACAGCTGAATACCATGCTGATAACGGAAGGGGTGCTTTTTGCCGGAGGTGCCGTTATGGTCACGCTGGCGACGGTCATTGTTTTGGGACCGGTGATCGGGCAGGCGCTGGAAGGGATGTTCTGGTTCTTTACTTATAGGATCAATATTGTGCCAATCCTGGCGGTGACGCCATTCTTCCTGCTGTTGGGAATGTTGATTCCGCTCATATCTTACTGCTATGTGGCTAAACGGTCCGTGGTGGAGCGGTTGCGGGAGGCGGAGTGAGCACGGGCATGCCCGTTTTGTCCGTCATTTTTCACAAAAAATGCCCTTATACTTGTCAGAAATATTAATAAACTTTAATGAATTATCAGAAAATACTTACAAACATAGCAAATTCATGTTATCATACTATATATTAAGGAAATTATCGGCGAAAATATGAGGGCAGTATGTTGTTGCCCGACAATATTTTTCTTTCATAGGACACAGTGCTGCTAGAGAAGGATAGGATTGGTCAGATGTTTTGAAGGATGGCGATACGGCCGGGAAAGCATCATGATAATGTAAGGTATCAGGGAAGAAAGCAGGATGTGTTTTATGAGGTGAGTTCATGCTCACAGAAACATGGAGGGTCTATGTTTGAAAAGAATCAATTGATCATGTGCGGTGGACACGGTGTTTGCCGTGTTGTTAACGTCACGGGGAACCCCTTTGACAGACTCGATAAGGTACGAATGTTCTATGTGTTGGAGCCGGTCTTCGAGAAAGCGAGCACTGTTTATATGCCGGTGGATAATGATAAGGTCGTTATGCGCAGGATCATGAACAGAGATGAGGCGGAGGAACTGATCGACAATATCACGGAGATAGAGACGGTCTGGGTCAAGGAGGAGAAAGGCCGGGAGCAGATGTACAAGGATGCGATCCGTACCTATGACAGCCAGAGTCTGGTGCAGATCATCAAGACGCTTTATATGCGCAGGCAGAGCCGCATCAAGGAGGGGAAGAAGGTGTTATCCTCCGACGAACAGTACCTGCGAAAGGCTGAGGCACTGCTGTACAGCGAGATGTCCGTAGCACTTAACATTCCCAAGGAGGAAGTGCAGGAATATATTTCGGACGCAGTCAAGCGCAAGAAGAATCTGGTATGATCTATATTTAGCGTAATAAAGGAAAGTCAGACCGCGGGGTCTGGCTTTTTTGGTGAAAAATGCGCCCTGTGATATACAATTAAGAGGCTTGCATTTTTGCGGATAAAATTGTATGCTTGTATAGTTCATGCTAATGATTCATATCCTGTGTGCAGGGCAGCGGTCATTAACGTTGGTCATATCGATGTGTAAAGTGATTTTGCCAGCAATTTAGTCAGGCAAAACAGAGATAAGAACCGGACGACTTATCATATTTAACAGGGAATATCGAGGATTTTCAATGATCATAGATGCAGTAATGGACAGTTTCATAGACAGTATCAAGTTATTGCCTTTTCTGTTTTTGACTTATCTTGCGATGGAATATCTGGAACACAAGGCGGGACAGAGGATGCAGGAGAGTATACGAAGCGCGGGCGCAGGAGGCCCGGCGATCGGCAGTGTGCTGGGAGTTTTTCCGCAGTGCGGCTTTTCGACGGTGGCTTCTAATCTGTATGCGGGTAGGATCATCACCATGGGGACGCTGCTTGCTGTCTTTTTGTCTACATCCGATGAGATGCTTCCGATCATGATTTCCGAGAATGTCGGCGCCGCGGTGATCTTAAAGATCCTGGCGGTCAAAGTGGCTGTCGCACTGGCGGCGGGTTTTGCGGTGGATCTCCTTTTAGGGAAAAAACAGAGACAGATGCAGATCGGGCATCTGTGTGAGCAGCATCACTGTCACTGTGAAAACGGCATCTGGAAGTCAGCGCTGCACCATACGGTAGAAATTTTCCTTTATATTATGGTGCTCTCGTTTACATTGAATCTGCTGATCGGGTGGATTGGAGAGGACGCAATCAGCAGCCTGTTTCTCAACCGTCCGGTGGTAGGGGAACTGCTCGCTGCGCTTGTTGGCATGATTCCTAATTGTGCTTCTTCTGTGGCCATCACGCAGCTGTATTTAAATGGCGTGCTGAGCGCCGGGGCGATGATCTCGGGCCTGCTGGCTGGTTCGGGCGTGGGGCTGCTGGTACTGTTTCGGGTGAATGACGATCAGAAGGAGAATATTAAGATCCTGGGATTGCTGTACGGGATCGGTGTTTCGGGCGGTATCGTGGTGAATTGGCTGGGGATCGGTTTCTAGTATTAGCACATTTAGCTGAAAATGAATGTGTCAGTATATTAGCCGGATGTTTGAATGAGAACGGGTTCATGATCTTCTGGGGATAGCTATGGATGTGCCGATAGTTATGGGGACGAAAAAAGAACCGACCCCAGAGCATCTACATCTCCAAAATCAGTCCTTCAAAGTGCACCGCCAGGGGCTCGAACCCTGGACACCCTGATTAAGAGTCAGGTGCTCTACCAACTGAGCTAGCGGTGCCTATCTTATGTGAATCGCGGTGATAAGTTTCTGTTTACCTCACGCGCAAGTGTTATTATAGTATAATGTTTTGAGCATTGCAAGTCTTTTTTTAAAGAAATTTAAGAAAAATTTACAGAAATATAAATTTCTGGTAAGAAATGGCGAAAATGCAGAAGTTTCGTCTGCACACAGACAATCAAAGACCCGCTGCAAGCAGCCACTTGGCTCGTTGCTCGCGGGAATAAAGAATACGTGAAAAAATTGGGAATCTGTGTTATGATGAACAGCTGGGAACCGTAAACAGCAATAAGCGGCAAATTGAATAAGTTTAAATTCTATTGATCGCGGAGCAGAATTTGAAATTTTGCTCGCGTTCTCAGTGCAAAAAGCGCTTCGGAATGGAGGAAAAGATGATTTTTGAGAGTCACGCACATTATGATGATGAAGCATTTCATGAGGATAGAGATGAACTGCTTAATTCGCTTGCCGGACACGGTATCGGCATGGTGATCAATGTAGGGGCAAGTCTGGCGGGCTGCAGGGCGACATTGGAGCTGACAGAGAAGTACCCTTTTATCTATGGAACGATGGGTGTACATCCCAGCGAGACGCAGGAACTGAGCGAAGAAGGAATTGCCTGGCTGCGCGAACAGTGCTTCCGGGATAAGGTAGTGGCAGTGGGAGAGATCGGGCTGGACTATTACTGGAAGGAGCCGGAGCCTGATCTGCAGAAGAAGTGGTTTGAAAGACAGCTGGGACTGGCAAGGGAAGTCAGAATGCCGGTGATTATCCATTCCAGGGATGCGGCTAAAGACACGCTGGATATGATGCAGGCGCTTCATGCGGAGGAGATGGGCGGCGTTGTGCACTGCTATTCTTATTCGAAGGAGTTGGCACGGGAATATTTGAATATGGATTTCTACTTTGGCATCGGCGGAGTGATCACGTTTAAGAATGCGAAGAAGCTGAAGGAGGCAGTGGCCTATATTCCGTTGGAAAGGATTCTTTTGGAGACGGACAGCCCTTATCTTTCACCGGAACCGAATCGGGGAAAGCGCAATTCATCGCTGAATCTGCCATATATCGCGGAGGCAGTGGCTGAGCTTAAAGGGATCGGCAGCGAGGAAGTGATAGAAGTTACGAGGCAGAATGCGGAGCGGCTGTTCCGTTTAGGATAGGCTGACAGGCCGGAGCGTGAATACTGGCGGCAATCCCGGGAGAGTCAAAGGCTTGGAGTGATCGACTTTCATAGCATGGAGGATCATGCGACCCGTCAGGCGGCAGGCTGAGCACAATGGGAGTTCAGGATCAGTATATAGATTGGGTAGAAGTATATTGAGTGGATAACAGATAAATAAGGATTAATGTAAATAAGAGTAAATAACATAGAGGCGAGGATACTATGGCGACACTTGGCAGCAGAAGGAGTACGGCGGAAGTTATCGAGAAATACCATTTTAATTTTCAGAAAAAGTTCGGGCAGAATTTCCTGGTTGACAGTAATATATTGGATAAGATCATCGAGTCGGCGCAGATCACCAGGGAGGACTGCGTGCTGGAGATCGGGCCAGGTATCGGGACAATGACGCAGCGTCTGGCGGAGGAAGCGCGGGAAGTGGTGGCAGTGGAGATTGACAGGAATCTGATTCCGGTCCTGGAGGATACCCTTTCGGCATATGCGAATGTGACGGTCATTAATGCAGATATACTGAAGTTTGATCTGAACCGGCTGGTGGAGGAGCGTAACGGCGGCAGGCCCATCAAGGTGGTGGCCAATCTGCCCTACTATATCACGACACCGATCATCATGGCGCTTTTTGAGAAGCATGTGCCGTTACAGAGCGTGACGATCATGGTGCAAAAGGAAGTGGCAGATCGCATGCAGGAAGGACCGGGTACCAAGGACTATGGAGCGTTGTCGCTGGCGGTGCAGTATTATGCGAAACCGGAGATCGTTACCAGAGTTCCGGCGTCCTGCTTTATGCCAAAGCCAAATGTGGACAGTACGGTGATCCGCCTGACGCGCTATGAGAACCCGCCGGTGGAGACCGCAGATGAAGCATGGCTCTTTGCCGTGATCCGGGCCTCTTTTAACCAGAGAAGGAAGACCCTGGTGAACGGTCTGACGAATGCCGGTTATCCGGGTATCGGCAGACAGCAGGTGGAGGAGGCGCTGTCCGGTATGGGACTTGCACTGACGGTACGCGGAGAAACGTTGACATTAGAGCAGTTTGCCGAACTTTCCAATCGCCTTTCCGGGAGGAGGAAAAAGAGCGGATGATACAATATAAAGGGATTGTATATTGATACGCTTCCATATATTGGTATATGATAAAGGAACATGCTGTAGTAGGTGCTTTTTTTGTATATCATTATTTACATTGATAAGAGGCTATGGTAAACTAAGACAGTAAAAATAGGGTTTATATGGCCATATATCTGGCATGCGACAAGACGCATAGGATGAGATTAACTGTATAGAGAATAAATAGCAGTGAGAATACAATAATGAGGTGAGCACCTTGGATAAGTTTGAATATAAAATACGTGCGGAAGAGATCAATGCGCTGATTGCTGAGGGGAAATTTGCGGAGGCCGTACAGATCGCGGATACCATCGACTGGCGCAGGGTCAAGAGCGTCATGATGTTATGCAAGATCAGCGATCTGTATAAGATCAACAGAAGATATCCGGAGAGCAGGGATATCCTTCTGCTGGCTTATGAGAAACACCCAACGAGTAGACTTATTGTTTATTCTCTTTGCGAACTTTCAATCAAAATGGAAGAGAGCGTGCAGGCCATTGAATATTATAAAGAATTCGTGCAGATAGCACCGAAAGATACAGGCAGATATATTTTGCAGTACCGTCTCTATGAGGCGCAGGATGTGAGTCTGGAAGAGAGAATTGCAGTTCTGGAGGAATTTAAGAAACGGGATTACCGGGAAAAATGGGCTTATGAACTGGCCTATCTGTACCACAGAATCGGTCTGACGACCAAGTGTGTGGAAGAGTGCGATGAAATGTTCCTCTGGTTTGGAGAGGGTAAGTATGTAGTTAAGGCATTGGAGCTGAAGAAGCTGCATGAGCCTTTGAACGAGGATCAGCAGGATAAATATGACCTGTGGATACAGGCGAGGGAGACTGCGGGAGAACTCTATGAAGAGGAAGAAGTAGAACAGAATTACACGAATGATTCTTCAGAAGATGAATACGCTTCTTCCGGGAACGGATTTACAGGATATACAGAAGAACAGGAAGAAGTTAATGACAGCACGGAGGCGGCAGAGATGCCGACGACAGAGCTTCCGGAGGTCAAGACAGTAGACGTCGGTCAATATAATACGATCAATCTGCAGATGGCACTGGCGGAGAGCATGAAGGAGATTCTGAGCGAGGAGGAAGACGCACAGGAAGCACCGGAAGAGTTTTATGGCCAGGAATATCCGGCGGAGGAGATCATATACGAAGACGGGTATGGAGAAGCGCAGGAGGAAGAGGAGTCTGATCTGACGGAAGAGCCGGATGTTTATGAAGAGCCGGGCATGATCGATGAGGAACCGGAAACAGAGGTTATGGCCGCACCGGTGATAGAAGAGGAAGAACCGGAGGAGACTGTCGTGCTTCCGGAAGGGGTGGAAGAAGAGGATGCAGATGCCGCCGCGGAATCCGCAGACGATCCGCTCATGAAAGAGACGATCAGGCTTCCTGACCCCAGGGATGTAGAGAGAAGACTGCAGAAAGTTGCTGCAGCAAAGGTTCCGGAGAAAAGGCAGGCAGCGGAACAACCAAAACCAAAGAGCAGAAAACCGGTCATGGATACGGATAACCTGCAGGAGATCAGTGCGCAGACCGTGCAGGAGAATACACCGTCTTTTGATGCTCAGCAGATTCTGGAGCAGATGAAGGCAGAGGCCAGGAAGCAGGCGGAGGCAGTCGAAGCGGAGAGGGTGCCGGGAGCGAGAACCGGCGTGCTCACGCCGTTAAATACGAAACCGTCAAAGTATGATAGTATTCTTTCTCAGGAATATGACGGGCAGATCAGTCTGGTAATGCCGGAGACGGAACGGATCGAGAAGCAGATCACCGGACAGCTCAGCATAGAAGACATCATGGCTGAGTGGGAAGAGATGAAGAAGACCAACGAGCAGAAGCGCATGGAGGACGTCAGACAGCGGATCCTGCAGCACACGGGGGACCTTTTTGCAAACTTTGATGAGGCTACTAAGAATGGTCTTCTGGAAGAACTGGAAAGAGCATTCGTCGCTGCGATCATGAAAGAATCCGGCAAAACACCGTCGGTCAAGAAGACAGGGCAGTCAATTTCAACAGTTACGCGGAAGAAGCCTGATCTTGTAGTAAAGTCTGCTGCGAAAGAGGAATTACTGAAAGAAGCTGAAATTGACGAAGCAGATGTGCCAGAAGAAGCAGAAGAGCTTGTGCCGGAGGAGTTGGAAACGGCAGAAGAGATCATAGAGGAGGATATTGAATCCGAGGCGGAAGAACAATCGGAGAATGATGCTGTCAGGGAAAGAGAACTGACGGAAGAAGAGCGGGAACTTTTCGGGGAATTTATACATCATCGAAAATCCGAAAGACAGCTTGTACAGACGTTGGATAATATGAGTCTGGCACCGTATACCGGCAATGTGCTGATCACCGGGGAGGAAGAAGATACGGCCTTGGCGCTGGCGAAGGCGCTGATCAGGGAGATGCAGCTTAATGACAGCAACTTTTCAGGAAAGGTAGCTAAGATCTCCAGTGCGGTCTTGAATAAAAGGGATGTGGAGGAGACATTCGGCAAGCTGAATAACGGTGCTTTGATCATTGAGAAAGCGTCCCGCTTGAAACCGGCGACGACGGCCGACATGGCAAAAACATTGGATAGGGATAATATGGGACTGTTAGTCCTGATGATCGATCAGAAACAGAGTATGAACGAATTCCTGGAAGAGAATGCCGCTGTAAAGGAACATTTTAATCTGCGGGTGGACATCGAGGCGCTGGATGATGAGGCTCTGGTAGCTTACGCACGGCAGTATGCAGAGGAACTGGAGTACTCTATCGATGAATTCGGTATTTTAGCGCTTCATACGCGGATCGCAGACAGGCAGACCAGCGATCACGAGGTGAACTTGGCAGAAGTCAGGGAGTTGGTAGATGAAGCAATTTATCATGCCAATAAGAAAACGCCGGGACACTTTATGGATATCCTGCTGGCGAAACGGTATGATGAGGATGATATGATCATCCTGCGGGAGAAGGATTTCATGCATTACTAAGGATTTCATGAGGCGCTTTGTGGGAGCGGGCAGTTCCGAGGCGCCGATCAAGATCATAAGAAAAATGTAACGGGGGAGAGCATGTATGGCAAGGAAAGAAACGAGCAAAGCAGTCAAACAGGGAACCAAGAAGGAAACTAAAAAACAGGTGCAGAAACCGGAAGAAAATCAGGTATTCATCTCGGAAGCCGACCAATATGTATTCGGCCAGGGAACGCACTACGATATCTATAAGAAACTGGGAGCGCATCCTTCCGTGGAGAATGGCGTGAAGGGTATGTTTTTTGCGGTGTGGGCGCCTAATGCGGCCAGTGTCAATGTGATAGGTACTTTCAATGACTGGAACGAAGATCTGCATGTGATGACGAAGATCGGGCCCATCGGTATTTATACATTGTTTCTGCCGGGCGTAGGCGAGAACGAGATGTATAAGTATTTGATTCGTACGCCGGAGGGCGAGAAGCTGTACAAGGCGGATCCTTTTGCAAACTATGCCGAGATGCGTCCCGGTAATGCGTCCAAGACCTATGATATCACGAAGTTCAAGTGGACGGACGACACATGGATGGCAAATAGAAATGGCAAGGATTACAACAAAGAACCGGTGGCTATCTACGAATGTCATATCGGTTCCTGGATGAAGCATCCGGACGGCACCAAGGAGGGCTTCTATAATTACCGCGAATTTGCAGACCGGATCGTGGAGTATTTAAAGGAAATGAAATATACGCATGTGGAGCTGATGGGGATCGCCGAATACCCGTATGACGGTTCCTGGGGATATCAGGTGACGGGCTACTATGCACCCACATCGAGATACGGTACGCCGGATGATTTCATGTATCTGATCAATACGCTGCATAAGCATAAGATCGGTGTGATCCTGGATTGGGTTCCGGCACATTTTGCAACGGATGCCCATGGACTGGGACGGTTTGACGGACAGTGTATTTTCGAGCATCCGGACCCGAGGATCGGAGAGCATCCGGACTGGGGAACGAAGATCTTTAACTACGGTAAGAATGAAGTCAGGAACTTCCTGATCGCCAATGCTCTTTTCTGGATCAAGGAATACCATATCGACGGTATCCGTGTGGACGCCGTGGCCTCTATGCTGTATCTTGATTACGGTAAGCGCGACGGCCAGTGGGTACCCAATAAGTACGGCGGCAATGAGAACCTGGAGGCAATCGAGTTCTTCAAGCATTTGAATTCTGTTGTATGCGGCACTTATCCGGGCTTTTTGACGATCGCGGAAGAGTCCACCGCCTGGCCGAAAGTGACCGGCAAAGTGGAGGAAGACGGCCTGGGATTTTGCTTTAAATGGAATATGGGATGGATGCATGATTTCTGTGAATATATGAAGTTAGATCCTTATTTCCGCAAGAACAACCATTATGCCATGACATTTGCCATGACTTATAACCATAGCGAGAATTACATATTGCCACTGTCTCACGACGAAGTAGTACATCTGAAATGTTCTATGGTCAACAAGATGCCTGGCTATCCGGTTGATAAATATGCGAACCTGCGTCTGGGATATACTTATATGTTTGGCCATTCCGGCAAGAAGCTTCTGTTCATGGGACAGGATTTTGGACAGGAGAGAGAGTGGAGCGAAGAGCGGGAACTGGATTGGTTTCTGCTGGCCGAGGAGCAGAATAAAGGGATGCACGAGTATATGAAGGAGCTTTTGACGATGTATCGTAAGTATCCGGCGCTCTATTCTATTGACAACGACTGGAGTGGATTTGAGTGGCTTAATGCGGATGATGCGGACCGCAGCGTCTATAGTTTCTTCCGTAAAGACGAGACTGGCAAGAACAATATCATGTTCGTCATCAACATGACTCCCATGATGTGGGAGAATTATATGATCGGTGTGCCGAAGAAGAAGAAATACAAGCTGCTGCTGAACAGCGATGACAAACGTTTCGGTGGCCAGGGGCATGAGATTCCGGCGGAGATCAACGCGGTCAAGGGGGAATGTAATTTTAAGAAATACAATATTTCCTTTGACTTGCCGCCTTATACGGCTGCGGTGTTTATTTTCTGATGATGTAATCTGCCAGCACGTGCTCTTGACGGTATTTTCGTTGAGAATAACGTGTGGCATGAGGACAAAGTGAATAATTTAAGCTTTAGAAAAGAGATGAGAGTTGGCCTTGTCTCTTTTCTTTAAATTATGGGTGTTTTTCCTATTAATTTCGTGGAGAATCATGTATAATATACAGAATAGAAATGAGGCAGACAGTCGGGTGGGCTTGCAATTGTAATATTGAGATGAAAATGAATGTGTCAGTACCGAGTACTAGTACTCCGTACTGAAAACCCTTGTGCAAATATTTCGGTCTATTTTCCCGATTGCACAAGCCCAGAATACTCAACGTAGCCCGCTACGCCTCCGTTTCTGAACTTGTACACTCGAAAAAATATCCTCGAAAATTTGCACAGGAACTTCAAGTACGGAGTACTAGATTACAAGATGAGTTTATGGGGAGGTAAAGACTCTTGTTTGTACAACATAATCTGCTGGCAGAGAATGCAAATCGGCAATTGAACGTAAGCAGTAGGAGAAACGCGAAGACAACTGAGAAACTTTCTTCTGGATACCGGATCAACCGGGCGGCGGACGATGCGGCAGGGCTGTCTATTTCCGAGAAAATGCGCAGGCAGGTGCGCGGCCTGCATCAGACCGTGGATAATATTACGGAAGGGGTAGGCTATGTCCAGACGGCAGAAGGTGCGCTCAACGAAGTGCATGACATGTTGCAGCGGATGAACGAGCTTTCGGTGAAGGCAGCTAACGGTACGAATACAGAAGAGGACCGGGCATATATCGACAGTGAAGTGCAGGCGTTGAAAGACGAGATGGATCGTATCTTCCGAACGACTACGTTTAATGACAAGAAGATCTGGGAGGCGGGAGACAGAAAGCTGCTGGGGTATTATAAGAGGCAGGCCGCCAACTTTGTCGGGACCGGCGGAAATATAGCAGGAAGTGTCACAAACGCGAACTGCGGCGTACTGGCAAACAACAACAGTGATTATATCATCAAAGCGGATACCGCAGACGGTGTTTGGGTTGAGTGGACCGGCTGGGATGGCGAACCGTATGCAACAGAGAAGGTCGGCTGGGATGAGTTGAAGGCAAATAATTACAGATTTGAAATGAGCGATTATTTTGGCGATAAGGATCCGACAACGAATAAACTGTATACAACAGATGCCAAAGGGGATATCGTACCACAGTTTAAACATTCTGTCGCATTTTCCGTAAATGACGCGGCAACAATTGATGATATTGTCAAATGTATCAATAACACGAGAATGTACGCCAGTTCCTCCGTGGGCATGTCATCGTCCTTTCAGAATCCGGACGGGACCCAAAAGAAAGACTTGTATGGGATCTCTTCTTCTGCCAGTTTGTACTATTGGGCTGCTTATGCATCTTATGTACATGGTAACGGTAAGGGACATGATTTTGATGCTAAAGATGATACCTTTTTGGAGCCGAATCTGACCGCTAATAACGGCAGCAGCAATCTGACAAAGTTTCCCGCGGCAACTACGGTAGATGCTGCAATAAAAAGTACGGAAGACTGGAGTTTTTCCTTCAAAATGGAAGGGATCGGAGTGGTCACAGGATCATTAAGCGATATAGAGTATCATTCGTATGACAGATCTGCTGACGACGAGGATATATGGTGGTATAAATGGTGGGATTCCAATCATCATGAGTATACTTCTACCAAATACCATTATCCGGCAGAGAACCTGGGCGGTGTAATGTCTGCACTGACCGGAACAAAGGATGAATATAATAAAGGAAACGGCAGTACGGATTCTACGCCAGGCCTGCTGGGCGAGAAAGAGCATGGGGCAACGGATTCCGGAGGAATTATCGAGCTGAGTTTCAGCCTGACGGCTCAGAATGAATTTACTTACGGCACAAGTAAAAGCAACAGTGTCGGAAGCTTTAATATTTATATTCATGTCGATCCGAGAGACAGCAGAGAGAATACACAGGAAGCCATCCTGAAGAATATTACACAGGCGCTAAATGCGAATACTATTTTCGACTTTGAGAGAGATGCCGGTAACGACAGCCACTATATTGGTACGGCATCGGCACACACACATAACATTGATGTCCCGTTTTATGGGGGGATATGCGGGTTTTATGTGCAGGCCGGTACGGAAGGCGGACAACATATCTCCGTACAGTACGAATCCCTCAGCTCAATTGTTTTGGGATTGGAGCACACGAACACACTGACGCAGGAGAGTTCCAGGAACGCCATAGACGAGATCAAGGGCGCGCTTCAGATGGTCAGTGAACAGCGTTCTACTTTCGGCGCTTATCAGAACCGCATCGAACATGCCAGTAACATCAATGCCAATGTGGAAGAGAACACACAGGCGGCGGAGTCCCGCATCCGGGATGCCGATATAGCAGATCTGATGATGGAGTATTCTGTTAATAATATCATTATGCAGGCCGGAACGAGTATGCTGACGCAGGCCAATCAGAGCACGCAGTCAATCCTGGAATTGTTGCAGTAGACATATTTTTTAATTATTTTTAACGATATTTCAAACTTATTGATTGACATATTTTTGCATACTGTGTATAATAATAACAAGGAGTAGAGATACTCAAAAGCGGAGTACCCTGCCAGTAAGTGGGAGCTAAAAAAGCGGAGTACCCTGCCAGTAAGTGGGAGCTAAAAAAGCGGAGTACCCTGCCAGTAAGTGGGAGCTAAAAAAGCGGGGGCTGGATCGTAAGGTTCAGCCTCTTTCATCATATTGCCAGAGCGACCCACCGCAGGCGGAGAATCCTGCAGGCAGGATTCTATTTCACTTTACAGGAGGTAATTGTGAAGTTTTCGTTTTATATGGTAGATGCCAATTATTGTGATTTTTTAAGGAAAAGCGATCCGTGTGTTCCTTATACGATGGAACATAAAGCGATCCGACCTTTTGTGGGAATTGTTTTTATGGTTAATAATATTTGTTATTATGCACCACTGACATCCCCAAAACCAAAACATTTACATATGAAAAACCAGATTGATTTTCTCAAGATCAAGGGTGGAGAGTGGGGAGCCGTCAATTTTAATAATATGATCCCGGTTCACCCGAATAGCTTGAAAAAAGTTGAAATAAAGATTTTGGAAACGGATTCTCAACAGGAAAGAGCCTATAAGAATCTGCTGTCCAATCAGCTTTCCTGGTGTAATTCTCATCGAGATATTATTTTGAAACAGGCACAAAAGCTTTACCGGCTTATTACGGAAGGGAAGGCATGGGACGGCCTTGCCGACCGGTGTTGTAATTTTGCACTGGATGAGAAGTTGTGTGCGTCATTTGCCACAGCCGCATCCGATCAGCTGTAAGGATGACAGGAATCTCGAAGAGGTGTAGACTGTAGGCTGTGTTTTCGGATGCAGGGTTAAGAAAACAACACAATATGCCGAAATAAAAGGCAACGAAAGAAAGATATAAATAAAAGATGACCTGCTGCATGGAGTGAGTGTATGAAGATAACATTTGACAATAATAACACAAATCAAAATGTAGACAAGGTGACGACAACTCCATATCGGGATACCCGCACGGAGAAGACCTCTCAGGCGGGTGCATTTGCATTAGACATTTCTGGCACAGTTATGGATAACACGGCTTACAAGGGTCAAGGAAAGACCGCAGAAGAGGTTATGCAGGATGCAGGGCAGACAGACGTTGCCGTGCAGAGAGACTATATGACAGTGATGTCTAATACTATGTCCGAAGAAGACTACAACCGGATGATGGAAGACGGGTGTCATGTGGGAGATATGGACATAGAGGAAGTCGTTACGATTGTTGACAAGATCAAGGCGGAATTGATCAAAGGTGGTACGCAGGTAGTGGGGTACACCGATCAGATAGATGCGGACACACTGCGGGAGATTACGGGAAGTGAAGCTTTTGCGAGAGAACTGAGCAGACAGTTCCGGAAGCAGGATATCCCGCTGACAGAGGAGAATGTCCGGAATGCAAAGAAAGCCTATGATAAGGCGACGGAACTTCGGGAACTGACAGACGGTGCCGCCAAATACATGGTGGAGAACCAGATGGAGCCTACCATCGATAATCTGTATCGGGCGGGCTACAGTTCTACTGCGGATGGCAGCAGACAGGGCCGCGGCTATTATGCAGACAGCGCCGGATACTATGCGAGGAAAGCGGAAGACTTTAACTGGCAGCAGCTGCGTCCACAGATGGAGAAGGTTTTAGAGGAGGCCGGACTGGAAGTCAACGACAAGACGCTTGGTGATGCCCAGTGGCTGATCGAGAAAGGGATTCCACTGACGCCGGATTCTGTGGCAGCATTTTATAAGCTTGATACATTGACGCTTCCGCAGGACGAGAGGCAGATCCTGTCGGCGGTGGCGTCGGCCATAGCGGACGGCAGGGGTGCAGGAGCGGCCAATCTGGCGGACGGCAGGAGCAATCTGGAGAAAGCAGCCGAGTATATAGAGAGATTTGACAGTATCCCGGATGAGGCGGTTGACCGGACGACAGCGGCAGGCAAAGAAATGACCCTGGTGAATTTGGAGAAGGCGGCCGAGGAGATCACTGCAGGAGATGAATCTGTTGCGACGGATTCCGCGGAAACATCCGGTGGGAACGGAAGCGATACCATGGTAGAGATTCCGGAGAATATTACGGCCAGACGACAGTTGGAAGAGATCCGCCTGATGATGACGGTGGAAGTGAACCGGAAATTGTTAGGAAGCGGATACGCAATAGATACCACGGAACTGGAGCAACTGGTGAATGCCCTGCGTCAGCTGGAGCAGAGGCAGCAGAGGCTTTTGTTCGGGGAGACGGATCCGGAGAGAGCGGCAGAGAAAGCGGCACTTTATAACGAGACCAGGAGTAAGGTAGAGGAACTTCCTTATCTGCCTATCGCCATTGCCGGCAGATTCCGGATAACCGATGAAGATTTTACTCTAGATCAGGTACATATTTCCGGTACTGCTTTACGCAATCAGTATGACGAGGCAAAGGAACGGTATGAGACCTGGATGACGAACACCAGAGAGGATCTGGGAGATTCCATACAGAAAGCATTCCGAAATGTGGACAGTATCCTGGAGGATCTGGGGATGGAGACCAGCGAGGAGAACCGCCGGGCAGTCCGGATCCTTGGTTATAACCGGATGGAGTTATCACGTGAGAATGTGGAGACGGTAAGGGAAACCGATATGGAACTGCAGCGTGTGGTGGGTAAGATGACGCCGGCGGCAGTGCTGCAGACGATCCGTGACGGGAAGAACCCGCTTGAGATGACACTGCCGGAGTTGGATGCCTACCTGGATTCCATACCTTACGGAAAAGAACAGGAAATCGAGAAGTTCAGCAAGTTTTTATATAAACTGGATAAGAATAAGGCGATCACGGAAGAGGAGCGTATGGCTTATATCGGCATTTACCGTATGCTGCGACAATTTGAGAAGACGGATAACGCGGGAGTGGGAGCGCTCATCAATATAGGAGCGGAAGTCTCTTTCAAGAATATGCTCAGCGCGGTGCGCAGCCAGAAGCGGGCAGGTATGGACTTTATGGTGGATGATGCTTTTGCCGGGTTGGAGGCCATTGAGAAGGGTATGTCCATCTCGAAGCAGATCGAAACCGGATTCCCCAAGTTCTACCGGGATATCGTGGGAAATATCGCGGATCGGATGGCGAAGCAGGATGCTGCTACCCAGAAAGAATACCAGAAGGAACAGATGCAGGAGTGCCGGAAGGCGTGCGAGGTAGAGGACGCCGTGGTGGAAGAGCTGCTGCATAATAAACAGCCGGTGACGATCAACAATCTGGCGGCGGCTGACAGGCTGATGAACAGCCGGGGCGGCGTTTACAAGAAGCTGGACGATTACACCGCACCGGAGAAGAGGGGCAAAGTCAAACAGGCTCTTTCTCATCTGCACGAGGCGCTGACAGATAAGGACAGCGCGCAGGAAGCCTACGAGGAACTGCAGCAGGTATACGATGAAGTACTGGAGGAGGCGCGTTACAGCCCTGACATGAACTATGTTGACCTGAAAATGATGCAGAGCTGTTATAAGCAGCTTGCGCTGGCCGGCAATCTGGCGAAGGAAGAGAATTACCAGATTCCGGTGGAGATCAACGGTGAGACAACGGCTATCCACCTGCGGGTATTACATGATAAGACAGAGGGCGGCAAGGTAAAGGCGACTTTTGAGACGGAGGATCACGGTAAGGTTGCGGCGGAATTCAGTATCAGGGGCGGTAAGGTTACCGGCTATATCGCCTGCTCTACGGCGGAGGGAACCGAAATTATACGGGATAGGAGCGAAAGCCTGCAGAAGAGCCTTCAGCAGATCTTTTCCGGGAAAAAGGACGGACCGGAACTTGGCCATATAGGCGTGGTACACAGCAGCGACCTGGATCTGAATGCTTTTGAGGCAGAAGGCCTGCAGGAGGAGTCTGCAGCGGTGCAGACGGCGGATCTGTATCAGATAGCGAAGACATTTATTACGGTCATTACAGGATAACAGCATAACAGGAGGAATTTAATCATGAAGATCAGTTATAACGCGGCGGCGATGCGCGCCAATAACGCATTGAATAAATCGGATCAGAGGCTGACTACCTCCCTGAAAAGATTATCATCCGGCTTAAAGGTTACTGCGGCTAAGGAGAATCCGTCCGGCTATGCCATCGGCCGCAGGATGAATGCGCAGATCGAAGGCGTGTCCGTGGCGACACAGAGTGCGAATAACGGTATTTCCATTATCGAGACGGCGGACGGCGCTTTGTCGGAAGTACACGATATGCTGCAGAGAATGAATGAACTGGCAGTTAAGGGGGCAACAGGGACACTCACTTCGGTAGACAGGGAGACGCTGAATAAGGAGTTGATGCAGCTGAAGGAAGAGGTGACCCGGATTTCCAATGATACGGAATTTAACGGACAGCCGCTTTTGGACGGCAGCTTTGATCTGAAGGGTTATACCAATAATCAGACAGTCAACGTAGATTCTTATGTCGATGAAGCGCTGATGAAGGAATATTCTATCAATGCATTGGAAGTTTTCTATAAGGACGACGGAACGATAGACCTGGATAAGACGAAGGCATCTTTCCAGCCGGGACCGGAATTCCCGAAGGGCGCAGAGATCGTGGAGGCAGGACAGGATAAGATAACGATCAAAGCCGGTCAGAATTTTGAGTTGACGCTTTCGGTAAAGCCGGATCCGGTGACGGATGCAAACGGCAACATTACGGGATACAATCCTGTAGATTGTATTCCCAAGGACGCCGCCGGTGCAGATCTGCCCCTGAAGATCGATCTTACAGGCATCGGTGCCATGGATACACAGGTCGGCGCTAATGAGGGCCAGCAGCTGGAGATCCGTATTCCTACGATATCCCTGAGTCATCTTGGGATTGAGCAGACGGAAGTAACGACCCAGGAAAGCAGCAGCGATGCGATCACGGAGATCAAGGGAGCGGTCAAGTATGTATCAGACGTGAGAAGCCGTCTGGGCGCTTACCAGAATCGGTTAGAACATACGATCAGCAGTCTGGATATCACGAAGGAGAATATGACAGCCTCCTATTCCCGTATTATGGACGTGGATATGGCGGAGGAGATGACAAACTATACAACAGAGCAGGTTATCTCCCAGGCGTCTGTTTCCATGCTGGCGCAGGCAAATGAGAGACCTTCCCAGGTGCTGCAGTTACTCCAATAATAAGAGATGAAGATCTGCTAAGGTCATAAAGAACATGACATAAGTAGATCTAAGGTAACAGTTCAGCCTTAGGATATTCCGCGAGTAAAATCGCTCTGTATGCGATTTTGCGAGTTGTGCAGGCGCCAAAATGCAAAGTTGATTCCGAAGGAATTTACTTTTTTGGATGCATTTTGTGTGCATTGTGGTTACATGGTAACCACGCGTGACAGTGAAGCCGAAGGCTGAACTGTTACGATCTAAGTCATCTCTGGAAGAATGCATAGAGCGTGCATTCTTCCCAGGAGGAAGCCGGAAGAGTCTAGTGAAAAGTATTCTTCCAGAGCAGCGAGCCGGAAGAAGAGTGGAAAGGCTGTATTACGTATAGCGCAGCAAAGCAAGAAGGGGTTATGGTATGACCAGAGAATTAAAACAGGAATTTACTTTGAGGATCACGCAGGCGAATAAAACACAGCTGATCACGATTTTGTATGAAATGGTGCTTTTGTATATCGACGAAGCGGAAGAGGCGCTTAGTGCAGACGATAAGACTGCATTTAAAGGTGCGGTGAGGAAGATCCGCGGCTGTATGAATGAGTTGATGTCTTCTCTTCATCTTGAATATGAATTGGCACAGAACTTGTTGCAGCTCTACCTTTATGTGAACAGGGAATTGGTGAAGGCCTCGGCGCATTTCGACAGAGAGAATCTGGAGCATGTGCGTTCGGTGATCGGAGAGCTGCATAAAGCGTATCAGAAGATTGAAGGTCAGGACAGGTCAGCACCTGTAATGGGTAACGCACAGACGGTCTATGCAGGGATGACATACGGAAGGAATACGCTGATGGAGAATGTCGCAGATCCGGCGGCAAACAGAGGATTTTTCGTGTGAAAACATTTTAAACAACCACTATACTCAGGCTGCTGCTCATCATGAGCAGCAGCCTTTTGTTGTTGATAAAAACTATAAAGCGAAGAGAGACCTTTGCGCAGCAAAATCATGAGGTAGGATGTAAATAATAACGTGGTCTAAGAAAACAATGACAATGCGCGATAAATCTCTCCATGTTTATTTTCAGGCACTGTTTCCTTGGCGGCGGCCTGCTCCAATAAGTATTTATAGCGCTTTAAAACAGCGTTTACTTCGTAGATATAGCAGTCGATCAGATCGGGGTCGGTCACATTGTCGAAATTTGAGTAGGCAATCTCCAGCGCAAACCGGGACTGCTCCAGCTCTTCCTGGAGTGTCATTTTATGATTGTCGATGATCGAGTTACTGTCTGCCGGTATAGAGGGTCGTTGATGAAAGAGTACTCTCATAGGGATACCTTACCTTTCTGTTATATTTTCGGCATTGTCCATTTCCGTCAAGCACGTATCTGTAATTAGTGAGGGTTATACTAGAGTATAGGTGATAATTGGAAAAATATTCATGTAATTTCCAAAACATACCATGCATATGTATAATAAAACATTAAGAAATTCTAAGGCAGCAAAGAACGCCGCCTAAGAATTACTAAATGTTTGGAAGAAAGCAAAAGAGCATGCATTCTTCCGTATAAAGCATATAGTAAGCAGCATTAAGAAATTCTAAGGCAGCAAAGAACGCCGCCTAAGAATTACTAAATGTTTGGAAGAATGCATTTAGTAAGCAGTATTAAGAAATTTTAAGGCAGAAAATCAGGAGAGGATGGGAAATAGAATGCAAAATATGAATGGTATGTTAGCGATATTGGGGGTTTGTCTGATCGTACTGATCATTGGGGCGCTTGGCAGGAAAGTAGAGTGGCTGGTCAATTTTATCCTGCGTGCCGTGATGGGGACGGTGGGAATCTATTTTGTGAATTACTTTTTGGAATCACAGAAGTTATCTTTTGCGGTGGGCATCAATCCGCTGACGGTTTTGACATCCGGATTCCTTGGATTTCCGGGGGTTGTAGTACTTTACGGGATCCGTTTTTTCAAAATGTTGTAGGATTTTCACAAAATTATCTTTTGTGCAAAATATAACTGGACAAGTAGTTCATATGTGAGTATAATTCAATTCACAACTCAGGAAATTCTATGTGAAGCAAGGCTTCGCTCTATTGCCTTAACGGCATCGGGAGATTCATCCCATATATTTCATTGAGTCAGATTAGATTAAGTGAAGGAGGTGTTTTTATTGGACTGAGTTACTATCATTCTCTATTATTTCTTTTACTGTTACTCGCAGTGTTGGCAGATCTTAAGACGGATCGTATACCCAATGGCTTTCTTGCGATCGGTATCATGATCGGGCTGGGCGGCAGTCAGTTGTGCGGACCGGGGTTACTTTCTTCGTCCGTTTCTATGCTTCTTGCATTTCTGCTCATGTATCCCTTGTTTAAGATTGGAGGATTGGGAGCCGGTGACATCAAGGTACTTGTCATGACAGGCGGCTTTCTGTCGGTAAAAGACTTTTTGACAGTGCTTACGGCGGCTTTTGTGATCGGAGCAGTCCTGGCAGCCATTAAATTGTTTGCGGAACACAATGGAAGAGAGAGACTGGCTTATCTGCTGGCCTATACAGCGGAGGTGATAAGCAGTAAACGTTGGAAATTATACGGAGAAGATTTGGATCGGCATCAGGAGCTGTATCACAGGAACAAAATACATTTTACGGTTCCGATCCTGCTTGGTACGGCGCTTAGAATAGGAGGTTTAATTTGAAGCAGAAGATTTTTGTGATCTGCGATATGGAAGAGGCGTATGCCCTCAGACTGACTGAGTATATGCTGGAGAAGATCAGGGTTTCGTACGCATTGCATTTATTCACCAAGGTGGAGGAACTGGAGAGGTTTATGGAGCAGGAGGAGATCGAGATCTTGCTGATCGCCGAAAGCGCGCTGGAACTGCTGAGTATGGAGTATGTCAGGCGGCAGGTGGTACAGATGTTTGTATTGCAGGAAAACGATATACGGGAAGAAGACATGCAGGAAGGCGAAATTCATAAAGACGATATGCAAATAAGCCAGAATCCGGCATTGTATATCAGTAAATTTCAAAGCCCGGAGACGATCGTGTCAATTCTTGTCGAATCAGCTAAGGGATTGACGCAGTGGCAGGGAACCGGGACAGAGATGCAAACGGAAGTAAAGCTGATCGGAGTTTATTCCCCGATCAAGCGCTGCCTGCAGACTTCTTTTGCATTGACGATGGGGCAGATACTGGCCAGAGAGCACAGAGTGCTGTATTTCAATTTTGAGAATTATTCAGGATTTGGCCAGATGCTTGGCCGGGAATTTCTGACGGATGTGGCCGATGTGATGTATTATTTCCGATGTGACAAGGAGAAACTGGCGCTGCACCTGCCCACGATCATACAAAATATCAATGGATTGGATTATATACCGCCAATGCAGTCACAGATAGAATTGTGGGAGACCAATGGCGGACAATGGTTGGAACTTTGCAGGAAGATCGCGCAGATCGGAGCGTATGAATATATTATCATGGATCTGGATGACGGTATGAGCGGGCTCTTCGATCTGCTGCGGGAATGTTATAAGATTTATACCATTACCCGGGAGGACAGCTTTGCGGTGGCCAAGCTGAACCAGTATGAGCAGATCCTGAAGTTCCATGAACTGGAGGAGATTGCGGATAAGACAGTCAAATGCAGGTTCCCTGTATTTAAGGAGGTGCCGGTGAATCTGGAATTGATGACGCATGGAGAACTGGCCGGATACGTGAAGGCGATCATCAGAGAGGATCTGTATGGAAAGTAGGGAAGAGAGGAAGAAGAGGCTGCGGGAAAAGCTGGCGGAGAGCATTGATTACGCTACGGAGAAAACGGATGAAGAGATTCAGGAAATGATCGATGACATGCTGATGAAAGAGAGCAAGGTAGCGCCGCTTGGCCTGGTACAGCGGGAACAACTCAGACGGGAGTTGTTCCATGCGATCCGTAAGCTGGATATACTGCAGGATCTGGTGGATGACCCGCATATCACGGAGATCATGATCAACGGCCCGGAACATATTTTTATCGAAAAGGAAGGCCGGCTGTATCGGAGCGAGCTGCGATTCGAGAGTCAGGAACAGCTCCACAACGTGATACAGCAGATTGTGGCCGACTGCAACAGAGTCGTCAACGAGGCGTCCCCGATCGTGGATGCGAGGCTGCGGGGCGGAGCCCGTGTCAATGTGGTCTTGAATCCTGTGGCGCTGAACGGCCCGATCGTCACGATCCGCCGCTTTCCGGATAAGCCCATTATGATGGAAGACTTGATCGCCTATGGTTCTTTGACGAGAGAAATAAGCGAGTGGCTGCGGAAATTGGTGCAGGCTAAGTACAATATTATGATCAGCGGTGGGACGGGATCGGGCAAGACTACTTTTTTGAACGCGCTGTCCTACTATATTCCGGTAGAAGAACGGATCATTACGATAGAAGACAGCGCTGAGCTGCAGATACTTGGGCTGCCCAATCTGGTGCGCATGGAAAAGAGAAATGCCAACGTAGAGGGATGCAGCGAGATCGGTATACGGGATCTGATCAAGACCAGTCTCCGCATGCGGCCTGACCGCATTATCGGAATATATGGAGCAACCGCCCCTATAATCCCTTATTTTCGGTCTTTATTACAGGGTTTATATAATTCCTGTAGGAAAGCCTCTGTTTAAAGGCTTTTTAAATGCAAAAGACAAGTAACCTAAGTCACTTGCCTTTTTGCGGTGAAGTTGGCGCCATTATAAATGGTCTGGTAAATTAAGATTATATGCCTCTTCTAATTGCGATTTCAGCTTTTTGATTTCTTCTAAAGCCTCTTCATATTTGTCTTTGTATTTATTTTCAGAAACAATGTCATTTTTTATTTTATCCAGAGCTTTTTTTAAATCCCTATTTTCTCTTTTGAGAATTTGAATATAAGTATCGGCTGAATCTTTACTTCTGTTTTTACAGTATCCAGTAGGAGTTATGTATTTATCAGCCAATTCTTTCATATCTGGGTGCTTGGAAAAGTAAGTTCTGCTTACACCTGCCTCTCTACAAAGGTCAGCAAGAGTAAATTCTCCTTCTTTTCTTAGCTTGTTGATGGCTTTCTTCACATCATCAGCTTTTTTCTGTTTAACGGCTTCATTGTGCTTTTTAACGCCAGCCATTTTTTTCTCTTTAGCTGTCATTTTTCTTATCCCCTTTCTCTAATTTTGAAATAATCCTTTCCAGAGCTTCTTTTTCTTTTAAAGCCTTTTTGAGCATTATAGTATAATCATTAGCCTCGGCTATCTTAATAGTTGCTTCAATCTCCAATAACTGTATATGGTAGGCATTTAAGTATTGAATACTTGGAATGAACATGGAGCAGTTGAAACATGCATTTGCTTTTGCACATGGAGTGGTTAGTGGATTTTTACCACAATATCCATTACAAAGAGCAACAGATTTTTCTGGAATTATTTCTGCCATATCTTTTCCTTTTCCAATATTACGAATAAGCATTTCATCTTTTTCTAATCGTGGTCTTAATTGTTCTTTGACAACATCAGTAGTAACAGTTGCATAGTGACTTAATGAGCTTAATGTTGTTTGCCCTAATAATTGTGCAGCAATATCAACACTTGTGCCTTCGCTGATGAGGTTCGTAGCAACAGTAGCTCTAAATCTATGAGTGGTAACGTGGAGTATCTTTCCATCCCTGCCTAAAACATTGTTTTTAACAAGTACCTTATTGATGTTCTCATTTATTGTTCCAATATTGACAGGTGTATTTTTATCCGTAACAAAAACATATTTCACTTTTTCTTCTCCAAATCGCTTTTTATTTCGCTCAATTTCTGCAAGCATAATCTTTATTGTAGTTTCAAATATTGGCTTTTCATTAACCGCTTGCGTTTTGTACTGCCATAAATCAAGATAGTATGTGCCATCGTCATTCTGTTTAATAGCATTAACATCTAATTTTGCAAGCTCACAAAAACGCATACCAAGAAATAATAAGCAGTAAACCATTCGACCATAGAGCTTTGGCATTTGTGGAAGGACATTAAGTAATCCTTTTATTTCTTTATCTGTAAGATATTTGCTTTCTTTTTTGGTTTTTAGAACATAATCATTACTCAAAAATAGCTGTTGCTGTGGCATGTTATCTCTTTCAAGTAGCTGCCCCCAATCGAAAAATACTTTTAGATTGAGTATGGCAACATTCGCCTTGTGAGAATTATATCCACTTGCAGTCCTTATCCAAGTAAAGTATTCTTCTACGACATCTCTGGTTAAATCAGCTAAACTTTTAAGCGGATTGTTTTCATCCAGCCAACGAATAAATAGTTTTATATCAAATAAATAAGCATATACAGCACCAAAGGTAATATCACGTAGTTTGAATAAACAAAAAGCCTGTACATTTTTTAGAGTAGCGGGATTTTTTATTTCTCTAAAATCCAAAACCTTATCAGAATCTAAGCCTTTACAGAAAGACAATTTCTTAGGATGCCAGATTAGTTTTTCTGTTTCTGGAATATCCTTTTCATAATATTGTCTTATTATAGATTGAGCATAAGTAATGAATGTGGTAAATCTACTCTTTCTGCTTGCTCTCTTAAATTCCTGACCAACAAACTGAGTGCCATTTTCAATGGTTGTTTTATTCT
Organism: uncultured Lachnospiraceae bacterium; assembly: GCA_910588215.1. Lineage (GTDB taxonomy): Bacteria > Bacillota > Clostridia > Lachnospirales > Lachnospiraceae > UBA3282. The sequence continues at coordinate 21,591 of CAJUQJ010000014.1, read as the reverse complement.
TCTTATGTGTTGACAGGAAAAACTCAAATATAGATAAGTCCTCCAGCTCAAGAATACTCTCACTATTGACCATATATGTATTGACATATTCAGCAAGAATTTTGTAGCGATCATAGTATTCGGCAAATGTATTGATTCTGATTTGCTTAACTTCGATTATGTAATACATGAAATATTTGAATTCTTCTACAATAAATGGATTTTTGCAGAGAGTGAATTTAAAAATATTATCTGTGGTGCTTGAGCGAGCATTCCAGTCAGATTTTCTTTTTGCAGGAGCATTTTTATAAATATCCCATTCTTTGACTTTCCATTCATCGTCTTTGTATTTATCTGGAATATCAAAGGTTGGTAGTGCTGGTATTAATTTTAATTGTTTCGCTGGCATTATCTCCCTCCTTTTTCTCTAGTATTTGAATGATGTTTTCAAGTTCTTTTATTTGTCTTTTGGCTGTTTCAATGTTTGGTGTCCAGCCGTTTGCTTCATATATCACAAGCCTAGACTTAATTGTTGCAAGCTGATCCTTGTGAATTTGCAGGAATTTCCTTGATGTCATAAAGTGTGGACATGAAAGACAAGCATCTACAGCAGGACAAGTACCAAGTTTCGGAGCAAGTCCACATACACCATTTGGTAATATATTATTTTGTAGATTTTCTTTCAGCCATTCAGCTAATTCTGCTTCTCCAGTTTTTGAAAAATATTTATCAGCTTTCATTTTTCTAAATTCTTCTGGACGTTTTACATAGGAAAGTGTCATTTGTATTTCCTTATGCCAAAGGACAGCTTTTTGTATTGTGACGATTGGCACATTATAATTTTGATACAAGTCAGTAGAAATTGTGCGCCTATAACTGTGTGTCGTGTAATTGTAAAGTGTGCCATCTTCATTTTTAATGCCCCACTCATTGCATAATTTTTTGAAGTTATTTCTGAAAGTAAGTGCATTATATGGGTAATTCTTTTTTTCTTCAGATGGAAAGAGATATTCCTCCTCGTAATCAAGAGCATTTATAATTTTAATTTGCTCTTGGATCAGTTCAAACAACGCTTTAGGAATTAAATTCATAATTGCTTTTTGCATTTTCTGGCAGTTGTAAGGTCTAACATAATAACCATCTTTGCTATCTTCATACAGGCAGTCTGTTCTAAGTTGGCATACGTCAGAGAGCCTCATACCTGTACAATAGTTAATCAAATACATAAGCAAATAGTTAAATGGAGCTTTGTGTAAATGATTGAAAATCTGTAATATTACATGTTCTGATACAATTTCATCACAGGCTTTACGTTCATTTTTTCTGCACATTCCTAAATTTACAGGAATAGGATTTTTCATAATTCCCTTTACTGCAAGGTATTCATACATGCCATATATGCGAGAAATATTATGGTTATAGGCATCATCAGATAAATTCTTTTTAAAAACCAAGTATTTTCTGAAATCTTTATCTGTAACATCCAGTATGCTTTGTGGATATATAAAATCGCAAAATCTACAGATATGTGAAAAATAGTTTATTGCTGTTGAGAGAGCCTGCTCTGTATTGCCGAGCAGATATTTTATATATAGTTTTGCATATTCTCTATTTTCTACATTTTCAATCTGTCTGAAATAGAATGTATATTCACTTGAAGATTTATTGACACGTTCATCAGGCAACTGGAATATACTTTTATCCCAAGTATCTCGCTCGAACCCTTTTCTTGTATCATACATTTCAAGCAAGGCATTTTTACAGGTGATAATGATTTTTTTACAATCTTTGTAATAATGATTTTCATTACAATACCTGTCAAAAAGTTCCTTTAGCTCTTTGTCAGGAATCTCCGTAATACCATTCAGGTCTGACATAAATTTTGACAGCCTTAAAACATAATATATTCTGTCAGAAGCCCTTTTGTAAGGGACTTCACGACAGAAGATGGAAAAAAGTAAATCTCTAAATTGTTGTCTTGAGATATCATTTTTAATTGAAGTAAAATCAATCACTACTTTATAAAAGCGTTTGCTTACATCTTCAAAGGGGATTGATTTCAGTTCAACAATATCATCGCTTAATAATTCCATTACTCTGCTTTCTAATGGTGTTATACAAGTTATACTTTTTTTAGTTGCATCTGCGCTATGCAGCTTACTGGATTTTCTTTTCAATTCTATAATCTTCGCCATAGTATTAATCCTCCATATCTTGTAATAAAAAGTCTACGAGTTCATCGGTACTCATACCATCAGGGTGAAATTCTTTGTTTGCTTTATCGTAATATGTTTTCATAGCAGCCTGTCTTGTAGGTGTATCCGCTTTTGCATAGATAGAAGCGGTGGTATTGACATTTTTGTGTCGTAGGGTGTCTTTGATTTCCACCATATCAGAGCCTTTTTGAAGCATGTCTACCGCCAAGCCATGCCTGAGCATATGAGGGTGAAGTCCTTCGATACCTACTTTCTTACCAAGTTTAGAAACCATATCTTCAATGGTGTCACGCTTCATAGGCTGGTATTTGTTTGTGTCGGAATACAGGTTGATAATGGCGTAATCTGTATCAATATCCGATAAAGTTTCAATCAGGTAATTATTGATCTCCCTGGCAAGGGTGTCTGATACAAACACAACGCCTTCTGAATCATATTTCACAGCGGCGTCAGGGTTATTTGGGTCATTCCTTTTTGTGATGTAGATCTTGTTGTTCCTTATATCTCTAAGGTCTGCGATATTAAGCCCAATAACCTCGGAAACCCTAAGCCCTCCTTCAAACATTAATCCAATGATGATCCTGTTGCGCTGATTTGTTGCTTTTTCGTAGAGAAGCTCATACTGGCTTCTGGTGACATATTCAATTCTCTTTTTGGGAACTTTCTCCTTCAAAATAGAGGTAAGTTTCTTTTCCTTCTTCAAAATCATTTCTGATAGGAAAGAGCCAAATTGAGAATTGCTTCGTGTTTCTTTATAAAGATGTAGCGTGTCTATTCCTTCATCGAACTCTAAAAAATCGTAGAAGGACAGGACAGCATTCATGATCTGGTTTACAGTGATTGCCTGCCTTTTGGCTACATATCCGTTAATGGGAGTAAGTTTTTCATCATAGTCTGGATATTTGAGCCAGAACTTAAATGTTGACAGGTTTGACAAAACCACTGATTTTTTGTTCTGCCCGACACCGACTGCTGTGTGATAATCAAGTCCTACAAGGGAAAGCCATTCATAATAGAGCTTTAAATGCTGCGCATATGTTTTGCTGGTATTACTGCTAAAGCCATTACTGAGCATATGGAGCATGAAGCGGTAGACTGGCATGATAGGTCTATTGTTATCGTCAACTAGAAAATAGATAGTGCCGACAGCCTTTTTTACACTTTTGACTTCCATGCTGGTTCCTCCTTTCTTAATTTTCAAGGTGCAAAAGAATAGCGCTAATCTTTATATAAAAATCGTAACAGAAGATTTTATTTTCATAAATCTGTAGTATGGCGTTGGAATCGTGAATGGTTTTATTGCCTCTAAATGGCTTTTATGGTATGATAGATACAACATACATACAATATATGTGTAAATTACATTAAACATTTAAAGGGGTGTTTTTCGATGAAAGTTAAAAAATCTCCATATGCTACAAAGCTGGTAGATGTAAGCAAAGAAAGCTCTGCAAGCCTTAATTACAGGGTGCGGAGGGCAATCTGCGATTCATTGGAACGTCGTTATCCGATTGACATTTACAATATTTCACAGATGACAGGCATAGCCAGACAAACGCTTTATAACGACAACGAGATTAGAACACTTATTGAGTATTACAAAGAGTATTGCCAGCATAGGCTGGATAGTTATAAAGGGGAATCTGAAAAAGATGCCAAAGAGAGAATGAAGAAGTTCCGTTTTCTTGCAGATATGCCATCCCTTCAAGGCATGGAGCCTGTGATGGACGAGCTTATAAGAGAAAACCATAAGCTGAACACGCTGTATTTTAAACTCCAGACAAAGATTTTTGCATTAGAAAATGGGATAGAGATAGAGGACTAAGCCCTATCCCATTTCCGTATGCATCAGTTTGAATCTTCGCTGTAGTAAAATTCATCCATCAGCTTTTCGCAAAAATCTTCGCTTGGCAGGTCATAATGCCCAGAGTTCAGGCTCTTTATGCTGTCATTCCAGCAAGTCCAGACTGCATATGTGCCATCGTCTTTTTTAGCTGATACCATATAAAGATAGGAATCAGCGGGACGGCAGGATTGTCTCCTTATTTGTAAAACAGTGTACTTGGGAAGGTTTTCTTTGAAATATCTTTTTACCTGTTCCCAAACTTCTAAAAATTCTTTCTGCATAATAGGATTCTCCTTATAATTTTGCTAAGATTTCTTCCTTACGGAAGCTGATAAAGCATTTATCACCGATAATGATATGGTCTAATAATTCTATTCCTATCAGTTCCCCTGCGTTCTTTATTCTTTCAGTAATGCGTATATCTTCATGAGATGGTTCAGGGTAGCCTGACGGATGGTTATGTACAAGGATTATTGTAGTGGCTCCAATCATCAAAGCTCTGTTAAAGATTTCTCGTGGAGAAACTAAACAATTTGATACTGTGCCATGTGCTATTTCAAATACCCCTGTTATATCGCCTTTTGTATTTAGGGTAAGAAGATATACATATTCTTCTGCCATATTCTGCAAGTCTAACAGGCTATTCATGGCTTCAACAATATGCTCTGGACTTCGCAGCTTCTTACAGGCAGAATAGTTTACAGCCTTTTCTTTTATAAGTTCAGTGCGATTGCTTTTCCTGTTGATTTTTACATTATAGCGGTTAAGTCTCATACGTTCTCCTTCCATAAATTTCAGATAAGCGGCAGCATATAAAACCTATCGCCAAGTACCTCTGTCAAATCAGCAGATTCTTTTTCATTACAGATAAGCTGCAAGTGATAGAAGATGAGCTTGGAAAAGGTCTGCTGTAGCGTCCTGTGGTCATAGGACATTATCTTTGCAACCTCTGCCATTTTGCCGTTATCTACGGATTCCATTTTCTTTCTGATAAATGGAATAGTAGCGAGTAATCTTCCGACAGTAGCCGCCTGCTCATTTCTAAGGTCAGTCCTATAGTTTCTATCTGCCAGAACCTTGATCCAGCAAATATCTAAGTCCTTCATATCAGGAGAATCAATTTGCTCCGTTGCAATCTTTTCAGGTTTGAATAAAAAGTTATTTACCTCATATGAAAAGTATCTTGCTATTTCTTTTACTTCTGTATTTTTTAAATCCATCATTTTTCCTCTTCCTTTCTTAAATCTTTTGCAGACTTCCGTTTTCGTCAATGTAGGTCATATTCATTTTTACATATACTCTGACTTCTTTTGACTTTACCTGTTTTCGTGTGTTGGCGTAAGGAGCGCTTACGCTTACAACGTCATAGTAATTTTCAAAATCTGCAATTAGTTTATCTATTTCTTTTTGTGTTCCTGATAATCTTATATCCATATTAGTTACGTATCTCTTACCTTTCTTGAAATCATTAGCTAAGAGTTATGCTTTTTCATAATACAGATCCCAGACAAATTCATTTTCGTCTTTTAATTCCCAATTATGAGATTCGCAAAACTCTCTGGCTTCTTCTTCAGTTTCTGTTTCAAGCACCTCTATATATGCGTTTTGTGATGCCTTAAAAACTTTATGCTTCATAGTGGTTATCTCCTTTTTTAGAATAAAAGGGGCATTATCAAAGTGATAATACCCCTAAACAACTTGTTGGATTTTTAGTACAGCTTTATGCGCCCTGTTCTACCAGATAGCAGTCCTCATTAGTAGGAGCTTCTTCTGATTCAGCGTCTGCAGGAGGATTCATAAAAGAATCCGTTTCTTCCTGTGAAACCTCCTCTTCCGATTCGTTTTCTTCGGTAGAGGTTTCGCTTTCCTCAGATTCAGAAATTTCTTCGGTAGAGATTTTATTATCCTCAGATTTGGCGGTTTCTTCTGTAGAGATTTCACTTTCTTCCAAATTGGAGGTGTCAGTGGAATCTGTCTCAGGTATTTCTTCGTCACTTTCAGAATTTTCTTCTGCCTCGGCAGGAGTATCCAGTTTGAAGTGCTTAGTGAAGTGTGCCTCCATAGTGGTAAGCCTTCCCAAAACCTTTTCCTTTTTGATAGAGCCGCTAGAGCAATACTGGCTGTATTCCTTATTGCTTACAAAGAAGTATAAGAACCAATCGTGAAATTCGTCAGGTTCAATCTCTTCCTTTATAGCAATATCAGCCATAATCACTACCATCGGAACATTAATTTTCTTTAAGAGCTTTTCTTTTTCGTCAAAAGCATCGTCCAGATAATCAATGATCTCAAGGAGCAGGTCTTTCTGTTCTTCGGAATAATTGCCTTTGATAGCAGCGCTATACTTCATGACCTCATCAGCGGAAATGGAAGCGTATTCGTAATTATTGTACTTATGATCCAAAAGCATCATACTCTGTAAAAGGGTACACATGTCATCGGACTTCCTGAGCTGGAGCTTACTGAAATTACATTTTTCTGTGAAAAAGCTGCCAGTCAGAATGGAATTGATAAACCTTGCATTTTCAGTACCCATAAGAGGACGTGCCTTTTGCGGCTTACTGAGTGGTGTGGAATTATTTAAGCGGAAGAAAATCTCTTCGATCTCGTCATCCGTTGCATCCTCAAACGCAAAGATGGAAAACTTAAAGCGTAATAATTCCTGCCTAACATCCTCGTCCAGTTCCTCAAAGGTTCTGCCAGCAAGTGTATAGGTTTCGCCTTCGATTTCAGCGGCAGGAGTTTCTTCATTCAGGGCATATTCGCCGTTGATGAATGAGAAAACAGTTGTCATCCTCTGCTTGCCGTCAAGTACAGAATATTTATAGATTGCCTTTCCTTTATCGTCTGTTTCGGCAGAATCTGTCTTTTCAACATAAACCGCAGGAACAGGATAATTTGCCAAAATACTATGTACAAGTAAGCTCTGCTGAAGGTTAGTCCACTGTGCCGACTGCCTCTGGATAGGGTGATCAAAATTCAATGTTTCCTTACTGTCGTGCATTGATTTCAAGTTCTTAATTGTCCAATTCAATGTTGTTTTAATCATAGTTTTTTCTCCTTTTCTCTGTTAGGGTATTTTTTCTATATTTAGTTTTTTGTTAAATCATTTGGCTTAAAGATATGCGTCAATCTTTCCAGTTTCAGCGTCATAATGGTAAATGCTGTTACTAAGGAATATATCTGGCTGGATAATATTTTTGTCTCCATTAATCGTCCTTACCATATATTTGATTTCATCCACTCCCATATTTGTTGAAGTTGGAAAAAGCAATGCTTCTTCTGTAGATGAGGGGATGATGTAGAAAGAACCAAATCTTTTTGCAAAGGTTTCAAGCAGCTTAGGATAGAAAATGTTCGCAAAGCCAAATTTTTGGTATTTATTTGTCACTACATATATAAAGTCATCTGGAAGGGTTTCAATAGTTTCTTCCATAAGCCCTCTGTCCTTAAAGCCTTCATAAATTGTTTCCGTTATCGGGGAAATCTGTAAAGGCAGTACCTTTGGGAAATTCTGATGGGCAATCTCATAAAGTTCTTCTTTTGAAATTCCCCATATTTCCAGCAAGCTATTTGTAATAACATAGCTTATACTTTCTTCTTTGCTTATGTTAATGATGCAATAGAAGATAATTGCCAGATCAAAGAACTCAACATGGGGAATATTTGGAAGCTGCTCGGCATATTCTTTTGCATTTACAACTTTGTAAACAATTCCATTCTTCTGGGAGTTGAAATCCCTGAAATCATTGACACTAAAGCTAAATTGCTGTGATGCAAAAAAGTATGTAGCCACTATCTCTGTTGTCAGACTTTCTGCGGAAGTTCCATTCCTATAATCATCCAAATAGTCCTTAAAATAAAAAGTAGGGCTGACAGACGAATCTTCTTCTGTGATAAAGAATGCTTCTGCCTCTTTGCCGTTTTTAAAGACTGTATAAGTCTTAACTTTAAAGCTGTCTGCAAGCATGTCTTTTAATGCTTCTAATAATTCTTTCTTCATTTTTTCATACATATCTTTGTCCTCCATAAATTAATATTGGGTATTGTATTTATCCATTTGACGGATAAGATATCCAGTCATACGGGCATACTTTTTAATAAGAGAGCTTTTGGAGCCGCCTTTAATAAGTTCCTGATAGCGGTCATTTTCCCTTTTGATGTCTGCATACATTTCTGCAAACTCTTTGGCTTTTTCGTCATTCTTTTTCTCTAATATTTCAATGTAATTATTGATGAATATAATCTGAGAATCGAATAAGCCAATGGTGGGCATACTCTCAAAATATTGTTGGTTACTTTTTTCGTACTTGTACTCGTCAAGCTTCATTGCGATTTGGAGCTGGCTGAGTGTTTTTTTATCTACTTGAATCATTTTTTTATTCTCCTTAATCTATACTTTTTATTAATTCTTTTCTTTACCTACTTCCAAAGATAATGGTTTACTACTACGTTATCCCTGGAGTGCTGTAAGTTATAGCTCACTGCGGAAAGTATGCCTTTATCAAAAGATCTCCCTAGCATATCTCCTTTGCAATGATATATTTTTCCAGTAGCTACATCACCACGATCCTCAAAATACTGATATAAGTCCCTGGCATAATCAGCTCTCATATCGTGAATTGAGCCGCTCGGCAACTGTGCTTTTAGAAACAGCCTGTTTTCTCCGCTTACAGGATGTGTTTCAGCAGTTTTTAAATATTCTCTTAGTTCCTCAACGTATTTTGGATTTACTAAACACCAACGCTCAATGCCGCCCTTGCCACGCTTAAAGACCTCTAAATTGCCGTCAGGAGCTTCTCTGAAATCTTCCATACGAAGTCTAAGAGCTTCCGTTCTGCGGCATCCTGTGGCTTTAAGAACCATTTTAGCGGTATCCCAGCGTTCCTCTGGGGAACGGTAATCGGAAGAATTAACGCCCCTACAACGCTTAATATTTGCTCTGTGACGGACAGGATAATCATAGCCAAAGTCATTCTTCCTGCAGTTATAGGCAGAAGCAAGAGCAGAACCATATTGAGCAAGAGTCCAAGCTGAAAGTCCTTTATCTTCTTTGTCCTGAAGAAATTCAGGCACATACTTTTTGCAGTCCTTAAAGGTTTTGACTTCCTTATGGCTTGCAATCGTTTCAGCTATGAATTGTTTACAGACTCTTACATAAGAATTAAATGTAACAGTGCTGTAGATGCCTCTTACAGTTGCAGAATTTCTGCCAGCTTTTCTTGCAGCCTGTTTTGCTTCAAATTTGGATTCGCCAAACTTTTTCTGCTTATTCAGTTCTTTTAAACATTGGTGTGTAATATTTGATTTTTTACCCATTTGGCACCTCCAATCTTGGAGATAAGCGCTTATGAGTAAAAGTTTTTATGAAACAACAAATTGCTTAGAAACCCAATCGAATATCAGGTTAGAGAGTTTAGAAATCATTTCCAGAGTTGATCTTAATTCTTTTAAATCCTTACTTCCCCAGCTCGCTATATACCCGAAGGAATATTCTTCTGAGGATAATTTTTCCATACTTGTTTCATTCGCCAGCATTTCAATAACGCAGTAAGCACAGCTTTCAGCAACTACTTCTTTTGTGTCACGATCAAAGTCTTTTGTGTGTTCTTTGAAAAGTGTTTCCTGATAGTAATGGCTATATTCGTGGATAATGGTTTTTAGCTTATGTAAAGCCGAAAGAACAGGCTTTAAACATATCTCTTTTTTAACAAGACTATAATAGCCATTTGGATCTGTGTCTGTTTTGAGGTCGTAATCGTAACGGATCGGAACCTCTGATGTTGCGAGTAAAGAATTAAGCAGCTTATTCAGTTCTGGTGTATCAAATTCCAAATTCTGTGTAAGCCTCGGCAGTTCATCACCAGTTGTTTGGCTCAGATCGAAAACGTGTCCAATTTTAAAGTAGAGCTTACGCTTTTCGATCTTCCTTTTGTATTTGCTTCCGTCAGGTCTGGTACATTCTTCCTCTTCCCAATACTTTTTGGGAGTAGGTACAAGTATCTGGATGCCCTTAGAACCTTTCTTTACGATTCTGTTGAACTTCTCCGTCCAGTCCTTATAGGATGCTACAAAGCTGGCTTTGGGGCATTGCATCAAGATGAGGATAGTATTATTGAAGCTGTAGTTATGAAACTTACTAAAAGTCTCCAAATACCTTACATAATTCTCACTGGTGAATACCTCTTTCACGCCGTTTTCGAGATTTTCTAAAATCTCTTTCATTTGTTGTTGCCGCTCTTCAAGCGACCGTTGAGTATACTGTTTACTCATAACCTCTTTACCTCCTGTTTTTTATTTCCCTAGATTCGTTAAAATCTAAAGCATGGTCAGGGTGAGCCTTTTTTGCCTATTACCATGGGAATAGACAGGCTTGTGAAAAAATAAAATTTACGAGTTACTTTATATGCACACATTTCACCAAAGAAACATGGAACATAACATCCAGAAGCTACCTGGCTTCTTTATCTATATAAAGAGAATCTAATTTTGTGTAAAACAAAAAAGACCTCGTTAAATTGTAGAGGATGTTTTCAAATAGCGTTTGCCATTTGCAGATATTTAGTTGAGAAAATCAGGGAAAATGATTAAGCTCTTAGATCTGTAATCCTGCCTAGACTGAAAATCCTTCTTGCATCCGTCTCGACTGTTACGAGCTAGTTCAAGGATATAGACATTGACTTTAGATTCTTGAAAAAAGAATACTTATTACTTAAAAGTGACGAGCCTCTCACGCTGCGTCATCCCTCTGGCTGCTGTCATGACCATTACATGCTGGTTAGGGATATATTATCTTACTTTGAGTTTCTGAAAAGAAACATCTAATTAACTTATGATTTAATTTTATTACGCAAATACGTTTTTGTCAAGTATGCATAAAAATATATCGAAAAATTAAAATTATATTATGTAAAATATACAATATTATGATAAATTATAAACGAAATAAAGAAAACCAGTAGATTGTTCTACTGGTTGTGGGTTATTGATAATATGAATTTTGAAAAGGATTTGTGTATGTAATCAATGCATTTTTTATTAGATTTTGGAATCTTGCTTCTTCATTGAGGAAACATTGGTTACAATTTTTTAGAAAAGGATTAAGAAAAGGGCAGGTGGAGCATGTTAGCACAGGTGTCATGTTGTTGTTGAATTTTTTAAGTATTAATTTATATGCGGTGGTCAATGTATAGAGGTTGGCACTCAGTAAATCTCTTAAGATTTCCAACTTTTTATCATATTCATTATAATTCAGAATATTTACAAAAGTATTAGGATGTGTATAACTATTGGTTTTTGATGATATAGTCAATAAATCTCTAGGAATGTTTGCATTGTACATTTGGGTTGCTATCTTATATTTTTTGGGGATATTGCATGATCCTTTGAGTATGGAATGGTATTTTGCATTGTATTGTTTATTCCTGTCAGCACAGTGTTCCATGACTGATAAATAGTCTGGATCGTTACAGAGATTCACCAAATCCAGAAATGCTTCAATAGAATGGCGGGTATTCCGCTGAAGGACAGAAAAACCCAGACATTCTAAATCAATGTCAGTAGTGTATAACGAAAAGTAGTTTGCAGTAAAATCTTCCTTGATATAAAAAAAGAGCATGTATTCTTTTGTTCCTAAGATAGTAGTGTTCATATTTATCAGCGTCTGTATTGAAGAATCAATATAGCCAAGAATATTATTGTTGTTATAAAAGTCACGATTGAGAAATTGCATAGTAGTCCATCCTTTCTAAAAAATCAGCTCAATTATATAGCGGAATATAGTAAATATCAAGAAAAATCTTCAAAAGGGCGGTAACGCCCATAATAGGGTGCCAGATATGGCACATGTATAAAAGACTCTTTTTGTGTAGCCGAAAGCGTGTTGGCTATGAATTTACGCTCCCACATGTGTTAGTTGTTGTTTATTTTGCTAAAGTTTGTGCTTACCAGCCCAAACCTTAGAAAATAACCAACAACAAGTCTACGCCCTTTAGTGCTTCCAAAGGTCAGCATATATTTTTAGCAAGCTAAAAATATATATCTTCCCAATGGAAGCAAAATCAAAAAATATTCTCTTTTATTTTTGTTTCCTGCTTACAGCGGAAACATTGTAAGAGCAGTGGAACTATGTTATTATGGTGAATATTTCAGATGCTTAGTCAGGAGGGATTTATCATGGAAGATAATATTTTAGCTCGTGAAGATATAACAGAAAATGTTATTGCTATAAAAATCAATCAGGCATATAGAGAAAATATGACAGAGCTTGAGTTATACGAAGTAACAAGAGGGTGTTGGAAAGTAGATGTTAAGAGAGCAGAAAAGGCAGATTATGCTTTTTGTATCTATAAAGGTATTATAAAAGAAGTATACAAAATAAAAGAATGGATCCCCGCAGGATCAATACCAAGACCAACACTTCCAGATGCTGAAACGCCAGCGGATAGATTTGAATTTGTTGGAGAAATTGCAGAAGAAAATATCAGAGATAAATATATAGAAAAATCTATTGCAAACTTATATCGAAGAGGTGAAGCGAATCCAATAAAATATTATATGAACGAAACGTATAAACGAAATTAAAAAAAAGTATTGACTAAAAACAGATTGTGTTATAAACTTAATTTAAGCAGAGAAAAGGTATGGATTTTGTTTTTTAATTCTATTAAAGGACAGATCTATGCTTTTTTTGTTGCCTAAATCATAAGCAAAAGAGGGTATCCTCTTTTATTTGTATATTACATATACAAATAAAACCTCTCTTGCAGTCTATAAATTATTTGGTATTGTCTCTATTATCCTCTTATATAAAATCCTCATATATAAAAGTCAATATCAAGAAATAGATTGAAAGGAGAATTGAATTGATAAAGAAATTTAATCAAGCATTTTCAGCAATTTTAGCAGCCTGTGTCTTATTTACATCTGTGCCTGTTAATGCTTTGTCAGCAGGAGAATCGAACACAGAGCAGCAAACGCTGGATGAATTAAACACAGAAAACATAGCAAGTACGGAAGAATCTAATGCCACTTCTACAGAGGTGGCAACAGATTCAAATTCAACAGAAGATACATCTATATCAGACATATCCTCTAATGATGTAGATTCTTCTAAAGAAAAACTAAATAATGAAATATCACTACAAAGTGATAATACAGAAGATGATGAAGAAACATCCACCGATAACTGGGAGCTTGGACTTGTATTTTATGATTCAACAGTAGATAATGGAAAAACGCCGCTTACAGAAATTAACTGGGACGCTTCAGATGGTGGGGCAGGAATGGGAGAGCCACGAGTAATTACAGTGCAGATAAACTATAAGAATACAAATGCTATAACGACTTATGAGCCTGGGGATTTAAAAATAAAAATTTCCAACATAATGTTTGACCTAAGAGGCTCTCTTGGATCTAATGGACGAGCAGATTGTAGATTAAAATGGAGTGCTGTAGTGGGAGCGAATGATTATGCACATACGGGCTATGACTGGGATTATACGACTTGTTATTATAAAGAAGATGGCTCTATTGGACAGAGTTTTAATTCTTTAAGTTATTATTCGGATGATATTATCTTTACAAATGCTAATACTATCGAGGAAAAATCAGACTTTGAAGGAAGTATCCAGATTGTGTATACTTTAACTCCTTTTTTAGAAGTAGGAAGGTATTCAGCTACTGGAAGCAGTTATTCAACATACCAGCCAGAAAGATATGAAGATGAATGTACTCATTCTTTAAATATGGATTTACAGGCTGAAATTGAAGGAATTGCCAAAAGCAATAAAGTAGTTTTTGATTATACAAGAACATATATTCATCCATGGGAAAAGCCTCCTGCCAGTATAACTAAGAGTGCAGGTAAAATATCCTCATATGATGGACTTGGAGAAAATGCATCCGATTATATATGGGTGGAATATAGTTTTCGATTAGGATCAGTAACTGATGAATATCCCCAAATAGGGATGGATCATAGCACTGCCCTTGTGTATGATGTATTTCCAAAAGAATGTGTTCTCTATAAAACAAATGGTGAGAGGCTGACTCCAGCAGATGAAAATGGACTGTATATTTTAGATAATACTTGCATGGGAGGCAGTATTGGCAATAATCGAATAGTATATGCAGGCTACCCTAAATCAGTCTTTAATGAGGGAAATGGAAATTTAATAATTACCAATACGGCAGATTATTATGGGTATTATAAAGATGATTTAACAAAGCTGGAATATTTAGACACATCCAGTGTAACGATAAACCTTGCAGAATTTGATTTTATTTATTCAGGAGATTTATACAGGGTAGATAAAACAACTAGCTATCCAGCGACAAAAGATTATGTCTCAATGCGATACCAAGATATTATAAACGGCTGGTCACGTAATTCTAGCAGCTGGTATTTGTATCCTACAGCAATCTATACAGGAACCCCAATGACAGTAAGGGTTGGGGATGATCTTTTATATGCTACAGATAAGAATAACAACTATGTAAAACTCAATGATGATGAGTACTTTTTCAGTTCTGTCCAAAGAATTAATTTAAAAAATGGAAATGGTAACAGTATTCCTAGTGGGAAATATGATTGTGAATTATTTGTAAGATATGCAGACGAAACGGAATATGTTTCTTTTGAAAAGTTTAAAAATGGATATGGCGGCGATAAGTCTTCTTACTATCCACAAGGGCGAGGAGCTTGGTCTTTTTCGGAGGAAGATAAAATTGTTGGGTGGTATATTAACATCTATGATATGACAGAAAGTTTAGTCCCAACATCAGTCAGTTCTACTAATGGAGCTGCATACAGTACATATGTCTGTTTGAAAAAGAAAGATATTTCTGAAACGGGGACACTTTATAATTTTGATTATATACAAGTGTACTTCAAAGATAAAGATGGAAATTATATCCTGCAAAATACTGTGGGGGAAGATTCTTATAATACACCTATCACTAAGAAGGAAATAGCGAATTACGATTTAGAGACTTACGGGCATTATATGCAAAGAGACTGTGCATATCAACTATGGGAATACTATTCTGTTAAGAAAGATAAGAATTATCTTTATAGTCCAAAATCATTTAACGGAGTAACGCAAGATGTAGCGAATGAACAATTCCTGGGAAGTTTTAATATTGGCGGATTAGTAAAATTAAGCGAAGCATTTGGTGACAGTATTGGTTATAATTATATAGAACAGTATGATGAAAATGATGCAATAAATGGGTTTATATTTTATGATTTATTACCTGCAGGAATGGAGTTACTTTCAAATGAAGAAGAAATCCAAAAATCAATAGTAGCGGTATACAGTAGGGATACTGATAGGATAAGCTCGTCATTAGGTCCTAATTCTTCCGTTAATTCTGATTTTTTATTGTATAAATTAGATGGCACAAAAGTTAGCGTGTCTGAACTGATAGAAATAGTTAAAAATCAATCCGCTGTAAAAATAACAAAGAATTGGAACAATACAGGCAGGACAAAAGTAGAAGTGAAAGTTGATTTTTCTGATTCCCCTATAATATTTGGAACATCTAGTTTTAAATATTATATAGGAGCAATGGTCTCCTGTAGATATGCTATTTCTTATGACTCATTCTTAGAATATGGAAACGTGTGGACTAATTATTGTTATGGGAAATCCTTGGGAGGGAACCTTAGTGAAGGCATGTCTATTTCAGATAATGGACATTATGATAAAGATGCATCTGATATAAATGAAAATGGTGATACAACAGAAAAAATTTCCTATCAGAAAGCAACGACAACAATAACTTCTGTAATTTCAACTCACCAAGATGTAACAAAATACGTGCAGACAGATAAAAGCAACTATTCGACAGGAACTGTAAAAGCATCTCCTGATTCAGAATATACTTATAAATTAAGGGCAAGGACAGGTTCAGCAAATGTTACAAATCTTGTGATTTACGATTCTATAGAAGAATATGTACAAGATCCATACTCTGCAGAACAAAATTTTATAACGGCTTATGGAACGAAAAAACACTGGAATGGTGAATTTTTAGGAGTAGATACTTCTTATGCTGAGAATAAAGGATATAAAGTGAAAGTATACTATTCAGAAAATGCAAAAGCAGGAAATCTTTCCGATGATGATTCGTGGAAAGAATATTCTGATTCAGTGGATAAAAGTAAAGTGAAATCGCTTGCTTTTGAATATTTGAATAAAGATGATGAATCGCAAAAGGCTGTTTTGCCTGCGAACTCACAAACCTATGTATTGGTTAAAATGAAAGCACCACCAGAAGAAAACAGAAAGATTTTATCCTATAATGGATGCCGTACACAATGGCAAGCACTTGATGATTATGATAGACCTGTAGATTTTATTACTGGTATTAATTCAAATATCGTAAAAGTCAGTCTTAGCGATTATTATGATTTGGCTGTCAATAAAACGTGGGAAGATGAAAATAATAAATGGGGACTTCGCCCAGAGTCAATAGATATTATTCTAAAAAAGGATGGAAAAGAAGTAGAAAGAAAACAGATCACAAAAGATAATTTGTCGGTAACATTTACAGACCTTTTAATAGAGGATTCGGATAGATATACTATTGAAGAAGCACCATTGTTATTGTACTCAAGCTCTATAGAATACAATGAATTAGAAGATTGTTATGAAATCACAAATACTTTAAGAAATGATATTTTCACAGACATATCTGGAACTAAGACATGGGTGGGAGATACTGAATCCAAACGTCCAGAAAGCATTACTATAAAGCTTTTAAAAGATGGAAATGTTTATAGAACCACAACAACAAATGCAGATAAAGAATGGAAATATTCATTCGATAAAGTACCTATTTATAATGCAGATGAAACAAGATGTATTTATTCTGTAGAAGAAATTCCTATTGAAAAATATACAACTCAATATACAAATGGAAACGGAACTGATAACAGAAATGGTTTGGCGATTAAATTTAATAGCCAATGTAGAACAGAAAGCGCAAACTATGACTATGTTGAAATATATTACAAGCAAGACGGACAGTCTTTTAAATTAGGTAAATGGGGAGGAACAGATCTTGCAGGAAAAACCGTAAATGTTCCGACAAATGATTTTTACCTATACTGGAGAACAGATAGTAGCCAATGCAGTTATTATGGATTTAGTATTGATTCCATAGAATCGGCAGAAGTTAGTGCAACTGGAACTGTGGCAACATTACCTAATTATACAGCAACAGAACTAACAGGAACAGATTATCCAGAATCACCCAATCATGGTAACTATGGAAATAATTTAAATATGTTATGGCATTATACAGGAACCTTATCCTCTGATGTGCCAGCAGAAGGATTATTCAATATAGTTAATACTTATGAAGGAGTAGATTCTGTTAATATTAGTTTTATAAAAGGGATAGAAGGAACAGATGAAGCCTTTGAAAAGCTGCAGCTTAAAAGGGATGATTTATACAAGTTCCAAGTATCTATGAAAAATAGGGAAACAGGGGACACTATTTCTGTTCAAATAGATAATAAAAACACTGTTACTGTTAGAGAGATTCCTATTGGTACATATACGATCACAGAAAAAGATGATATGTATTTTGATTTTGTATCTATGGAATCTCTTAACTCTGTAGAAGGTATTACTTTTGAAAAGGTCGGCAATGACTATGTACTTACAATAACAAAAGATGCCGCAGAAGAAGAAACGCTACAAATCAAAGTCAATAATAAAATAGAACCAGATAGACCATACGAGGACAAAGAAGAAAAGGAAAATCTTTTCAAATATTCCTCAAATGAAGAAAAAGCAAGTCTTTTATCAAAAATTGCAAACTTCTTT
Source organism: uncultured Lachnospiraceae bacterium (assembly GCA_910588215.1). Lineage (GTDB taxonomy): Bacteria > Bacillota > Clostridia > Lachnospirales > Lachnospiraceae > UBA3282. The sequence goes on along the minus strand of CAJUQJ010000014.1, from coordinate 3,712 downwards.
ACAAACTAATGAAAATAAGCCGTAGGCGTAAAACCTATGGCTTATTTTTTTGAATTAAAATTCGCTTGTATAAGACTTTTAAGAATCCATCCACATTATCAGCGGTGTAATAAGCTCCGTCTGCTGGTGGTTCGGAGAGCAAAAGCACAGCAGAAGTATTTGTGCTGCTACCGCCCTTATGAGTGCCAGTCATACGGACAGGATTGATATATTTCTTGGTAGGGGATGCCTCAAATGCATCTGATCCAGTTGTTATCCCTAAAATTTTAAATTGTCCTGGGTTATATTTGGCGATAAAGGTAACAGGTACACCCATGACACCATCATAATCACAGGGAATCTCAGAGAGCTTATTGACATTGATTGCATCGTAATTATCGTAATGGGGATATTTTTCAGGAGAGTAGAGAGCTGTTAGAGGTAAATCAGCAAAATCTCTTGATGTAGGAATGGTGGTAAACCATGCAATATTTCCAATAGTAGCATATTTATGACCATCCGAATCAACACAAGTTACACCTATATCATAAGCATCAGGGATTCTAAAGCGTTGGTGTGGATTGTTGGAGCTGATCCAGATCTGGCGGCTCTTTATGAGGGGAAATACATCCCTGTAGCCGACAGCATTAAGGCTTCCAATAATAGTAAATCTTTTGTCATATTTGATAAGCTGTGCAATATATTCTCTAAACAGAGAGAATGGTGGATTTGTAACTATTATATCCGCCTCTTTTAGTATCTCTATACATTCAGGGCTTCTAAAGTCTCCGTCACCGATAAGGGGAGTTTTTACTGGCTCATCATTTCCAGAATCAAGTACATACTTATATGTAGGTTTTCCAAAATCGTAGTAGGTGGCTATGAGTTTCTTAATTCCAAATTCTTTAAAGTGTATTTTGAAGTATTTCCAGAAATTAGAAAACACTGGATTGTCACAGTTGCAATAGATGGTTTTCCCTCTAAAGCGTTTCTTATAGTGCAGGAGTTCTGCCTCTATGTCTGGGAGCAAGGTATAAAACTCGTCATTTTTTCTTCTTTTTGAATCATTCAAATTTTTGTTCTTTTCCATAATATATTTAATTCCTTTCTTTGTTTGGTTTTGAACACAAAAAAAGAGCATTGAGAGGTAGCTCGTAAGCTGCGCTCAATGCTCTGCATTGGTAATATTCAATTTTTGTGCTAATTAGATTGTATAATTTTGGGATGCCTGAAGTCAATGGATGCAAAAAGGCAGAGATTTTCGTAAAAGGGATTGTCTAAAACACAGGAATGAAATATAATAGATATAAATTTATTTATATTAGTTATTTCAAAATATTATGAAAGGGTGAGCATAGAACATGGATTCAATAATTGATAAGATGACAAGTAATGCATATAAGGTTTTAAAGTATATGTATTCCTGTCAGATTGAGCTGCCTGACGGAACAAAGTATGTTCCTTTGTCACAGGTAGAGATGGCACCCTTGATCGGCGTAAGCACTATAACCATAAATAAACTATTCAAACAGCTAAGAGATGATAATTTGTTGCTTCCGATTGAGGGGAAAAGAGGAAAGTATGAGCTTACGGAAAAGGCGATTATCATTATAAAAGATATGGAAAAACTTGAAGATAAGATAGGAGAGATAGAATAGATGCCAGTATTTAACGAAGATACCAGAGTGAAAATTCCAGCTACAATTCAATTTCTAAGATTGGACTATAATTATCAGTCACTCAAAGCAGATGATATTGATATAGATTTCAATACAAAGATTTTTGTAAACAGGTTTAAGCCTGCGCTTGAAGCAATCAATGGCAGGGAATTTACTTATGATGAGATTAAGAGTATTATTACAGACATTCACAATGTTTTGAAAAATAATGATTTGGGGAAAGAGTTCTATTACTGGCTTATAGATCCCAAAGATAAGGTAAAGCTGATTGATTTTGAGGATATTTCTAAGAATGATTTTGCAGTTGTAGATGAGTTGCCATTTAGCGTAATAGAGGGAACGGAAGAAGGCTCCTTCAGACCAGATATAAATATTTTGATTAATGGTATGCCGCTGGCGTTTCTGGAAGTAAAGAAGCCGAATAATGATGGTGGCATACAGAAGGAATTTGACAGGATGATAAACAAAAGGTTGCAGAATCCAGACTACAAGAAATTCTTCAATCTCATTCTGTTCGTTTCTTTTTCTAACAATATGGAATATGAAGAAGATGACGATGCGGAAGATGTAAAGGCTGGCTCATTTTATACCACACCAAACGGAAACAACACCAGCTTTTCATTTTTCAGAGAAGATAATGAACAGTATCACATCATTTATCCGTATAAAGATATTGATATGGATACAATCAAATATGTAATGAAAGACTGCGGTTATAATTCAGCAGAAACAGATACACCAGAGTTTGCTGAGAACTTAAAGACAACAACTCCATGTAATAGCTTTGTGACTTCTGTATTCGATAAGGAAAGATTTTTGTATTTCCTACAGTATGGAATTATGTTTATAAGTAGCCAGATTCCTGAGAAGCACATTATGCGTTACCCTCAGTTTTTTGCTACCAGAAAAATTATTGAACGCTTAGACGCAGGCGGTAAAGGAGGCATTATCTGGCATACGCAAGGTTCTGGAAAGACAGCAATAGCAGCCTTTTCTAATCGTGTTATCAGGGATTACTATGCAAAGAAAAATATTAGCACCAGATTTTTCTTTGTGGTGGACAGGCTTGACCTGCTTACACAAGCCAGTATAGAGTTTACCAATAGAGGACTGAAAACAGTAAATTGTGAGAATAAGACAGAATTTTCAAAGGAATTAACAAGACCATTATCCAAAAATGTTGGAAGTAAGGCTATTGGTGAGATTTGTGTAGTGAATATCCAGAAGTTTGAAGGTAAGATGCCAAAAGCGAAAAATGATTATAATGCAAATATACAGCGCATCTTCTTTGTTGATGAAGCTCATAGAAGTTATTCGTCCACAGGAGAATTTTTCAAAAACCTTATGACATGTGACTTGGATGCCGTTTATATTGCACTTACTGGTACTCCTTTACTTTCAAAGAAAGAGCGTTCCAATTTGAAGTTTGGTGATTATATCCACAAGTATTTTTATGATAAGTCAATAGCCGATGGATATACACTTAGAATCAAAAAGGAAAACATTGATACTGTAGCAAAATCAGAAATCAAGAAGAATCTGGAAATAGAGGATAAACAGCTTGAGGATAAAGATGTGTATGAATCAGATGCCTATGTAAATGCTCTGGGAGCTTTTATTGAAAGAGATTTTATCAATTTTAGACTCCAAAACTCGGACACATCAATCGGCGGTATGATTGTATGCAGAACAAATCCACAGGCGAAAAAAGTTCATCAGTGGTTCAAAGATAATTCCAAGTTAAATACTGGACTTGTTATCACAGATACGGACGATCCAAAGCAGAAGCAAATCAATAAAAATAATCAAGTGGACTTTAGAGAAACACTTGCACCAGATATTCTGGTTGTGAATTTTATGCTTACCACAGGCTATGATGTGAAGCGTCTTAAAAAGATGTACCTTCTGCGAGGTCCACATGCGCAGTCACTTTTGCAGACTATATCAAGAGTAAATAGACCATATAAGTCTCCGAATGGAAAGGTATATAAGTATGGCTATATCGTTGATTTTGTGGATATAGAGCAGGAATATGACAAGACCATAGAAGCCTA
>CAJUQJ010000013.1 GCA_910588215.1 uncultured Lachnospiraceae bacterium | reverse complement strand
TTTCCGTGCTCTCCTCACCGCTTCCCTGTGAAATATTTTTCTCACTGCCACAGGCAGCAAAGGAGAAAATCATCAAAGACACCAACAACACAGATAAAATTTTTATTTTAAAATGCCTCCCTTCGTTTCTATTTTTGTTCTTTCATTTTGCAGATGATATAATCAATCTCGTCAAGGGACTGCTGCTTTCCATGTATTTCATCCAATAATTGATACCGGCATTTCCGCAGCATCCGTATCTGTATCTCCTTATCATCGCACCTGGTTATTTCTTCAATCCTCTCTTTACTGAAGCCGGCTTTGGAAAGAGCATAGATATCTGGTTCCATGAAAAAGCATCCCCTCCTAAAACAAAAATGTAAGTGCGGTTCCGAAGCTGCCTGCCTCATCCCTGCACTTACATTATAATCATATGCCTGACGCATATCAAATACTTGGTTTTTATGACTTACCCATGCTCAAAAAGCATTTTGCGTATTCTATAAATTTTGTAGCCGCCAGACTAAATGGCTGTTCCCGTTTCCATGCCAAAACACACGTTGCCATAAGCTCCGGATACAGCGGCCGGCAGACAATCTTTGATGAGTCCCAAAAAGGAACCGCACCTTCAATGACCAAAGAATATGCCAGCCCCCTGCTTACCATAACTGCACCATTGGTACTCAGATTACTGGTAAACAAGATATTCAGATTTTTATAATAGTCCCCAAACCAGCTTGCCAATTCACTCTGCACCTGCATTCTTCGCGGAAGAATCAACGGCAGTCCTGCCAGTTCGTCTGCCTTGACATACTTTTTCCCTGCAAGCGGATCATCCGGCGGCATCAAAACTACCCATCTCTCTTTCATATCCAGGCGGATAAACTCATATTTCCCCATCTCAATCGGCTCCAGGAGCAATCCTAAATCAAGCAGTCCCTTATCCATCTGTTCTTTTACCAGATCCGCAGTCGCTGTAAACAGATCAAAAGTAACAAGGGGATATTTTTGATGGAAATTCCGAATCAGATCCGGGAGCATCTGCACAGACGCAACTTCCCCGCATCCAATAGAAATCTTTCCCTCTACCTGTTCTTCCTGCTCTACCAATTCTTTTTCTGTTTTATCAACCAGCTGTAGAATTTCCTCTGCCCGGCGCCGGAGCAGCAGACCTTCATTCGTCAGCCGGATCTTCCGTGTCCCCCTGTCAAACAACCGCACACCAATTTCTTCCTCCATCTGTGCAAGTTGGCGGGAAAGCGTCGGCTGTGTAATATGTAAAACTTCTGCGGCTTTTGTAATGCTTTCTTCCCTTACTACGGTAAGAAAATAGCGAAGAACCCTGATTTCCATATGCAAACTCCTCTCAGCTTTATCCATGCTTTACAGATTGTATCATAGCATTTTTATGCCTTTTAAGCAATACAACCATACCTTTTGATTTTGCCTTTAGGGGATTCAAATTTTTAGAAACAGAGGGTTCAAATTTTTGTGGGGAGGGTTCACCCTGACAAGGGCAAAAATGAGGCAAACAAAATCACATAAAACATGATAACACAAAATATACGGGGATTGGTAAACTGATTGAAATGCTTTCAAAAAATCAATGAAAAGAGGGCAGATAAAATGAATGTGATTTACGCTGCGGATTTTCCACATTAACCGCTTCTTCACCTGTCGCGGAATGCCCCTCTTTGCATTCCTCCATGCTTCGTTATATAAGTCGCCACCATTTCCCCATTCTTGTCATAAAATTTCTGATATTTCACCTTTCCTTCCAGCAGCGTTTCCACAAAATCTATCGGCTTTAACAAACTCCGCCTGTTTTTGGAAACGGCTTTCAGCCCGGAAGTAATGATTCCCTTTCTGTCCGGAGACACTTCCGATGTGTAGCTTTTCATCAGCCTGTTAAACCCTTCGGACTTATTCTGGAACTGCCCTGCATTATCTCACCCTCCGTAAATCTATTATTCTGTCTCTGTGGAGCCTATAAAATCTTGCAACCGCACAGGTGGAATAATTTCATCTCCGCTCTCTCCTTTGTTCTATTCTGCCAGCAGTCGGCTTCTCCACTTACGCTGCATATAGGATTTCAAATTTACTGTACTTTGCCAGTAAAAATCCCAGACTGTTTTCTATTACTACAATGGTCCTATACTGTATCGTCCTTAATCGCTTCTACAATGACATCATCTCTGATTTTCTTAGAAGCCAGCATATAAATCCCATTGATCACAAGCAGCACCAGAACAATATACATCAACAGTACCCATACCGGGAAAGCGCACAGGAATTCCACTACAGACACTCCCATCATATAACACTGTGCCACACATACAATGATGAGTAACAAAAGCCCAATCATTATCGGTCTGACTGACAACAGAAACCCTTCCATCCCAAGCAACCGCCGAATTCCCTTTTCATCCACGCCTACCGAACGGAGCATGGCAAATTCCTTCCGCCTCTGACCTAAGCTGTTCAGTATTGCCGAAAGCGCCGAGGAAATACCCACAATCCCGAACAATGCCGCAAGGCTGCACACGACAAACATTGTCGCCCCTGTCATCCTCCCGCGGTTCCTCATCCGTTCCGTCTTACTGGAAGTCATAAAATCACTGCTGCCCAGATAAGCACTGCATATTCTTTCCGCTTCGCCCTGAATTTCTTCATCCATTCCATCTGACACAACATAATTTACATAGTTTCTGTAATTGTAAACCTCCATCTCATCACAGAAATTTCCGATGATGGAGTAATACTCTTCCATCGGCACGATAACAGGCAGTGTATAAAACGAAGGATCAAGCCCAATCTCCGGCATTGACGGAATCACAGCCGCAACATCCACGGTAAATTCATAGTCGCCCTGAGCATCATCCGTATACTTCTCTGTCAGCTCCACCCTCTGCCCCTGCTGAAAATTCAGATAAGGGATCGTTTCCTGCATTGCCTCATAATTCCTTGCTCCTGGATTCTTTGCCACACTGTTTACAACAATGGCGGAAGATTCCGGCAAAACCCTCACGCCTGCTTCCCTCAGAATATTTCCATAGGCATCCTGCTCCATCCCCACCAGCACACACGGAACACGGTAACGCCCATCTCGCTGCACGATATATCCGTCTGCGGCATCAAAACCTCCTGCCTGCAGGAATTCTGCCGACTGGTCACTCCCGGAAAGCCAGACAGCGCAGTTCGCCCTTGCATAAACAGATATTCCCTGTACCCCCGACATGGCTTTCAGTTCCGCAAGGAGCGCACCGTCTATCCGCTCCCCCGTCCCCAGCGTGATATTCACATCAAAATGATTCATATTCTCCGCCTGCGCATTGCTGATATCGGAAACCGTAAAAACCGCAAGGAACCCAAAGGCAAGGAGCATACACAGGGAAAGCGTCACCATGCAGGTATGGTACAGTTTTCTCCCCGCATTTACCGAGTTTGCCGCTATCTCCCCAAGGAATCCGAAGTGCTTTGCCAATACGGGATGGCTCTTTGCTTTCTTTACGGAAATGCTGTACTGCTCCCCGCGCACTGCCTCTATGGGCAGAACCTTTGACATCTGTTTCGCCGGCCCGTGCGCGGCAAGCAGGACCATAACAAAGGAAAGCACTGCCGCCATGAGCGCCGCTGCCGGGGAAAAATAAACCTCCATCCTGCTCCCGAACACTTCACTGGTCATATCGGAATAGGCAGACAGGACGCCGAGGGAAAACAGGTATCCCAAAACCATTGAAAGCAGGATGGGAATAACCGAAAGGATACACGCCTCATAAATGACCGTCCTTCCTATCTGCTTCGGCCCCGCCCCCACAGATTTCAGTATGCCAAGCTGATGGATCTTCTGTTTCGCCGAAATCCCGAAAGCGCCCCTTATGATATAGGCAAATACCGCCATCGATGCGCCTGCCGTAAGCAGGAGCCCCAAGAACAGCTTCGGCACATCACTCTGGAAAAAACTCCCCGGCGCATATACCCCGTGCCATGCAAGCAGCGCGGCATGGTAGCGGCACGGGTAGTTCCCGTATTCATCCTTCGGAAGCCCTATCGCCTGTGCAATCTGCGGGACTGCCGTATATACTTTCCCCCTCCGCTCCATCTGGAGGTAGACTACCACCTCACTGTCCGGCGAAAGCGCATCCGGCTCCATAAAGCCATAGGCAAGGTATCCTTCATAGCCGGAGGAAACGGACACATCCAGTTCCCCCACAATGGTCAGGCTGTCTGCGTCCTTCTGCTGGCTTCCTTCCCCGCCGCCTATTTCCACGGCGAGCGTGTCACCAATGCCATATGCCGGGTTCTGCAAAAAGAAATCCTTGCTGACCACGACCTCGCCGGGAGCCTGCGGAATGCGCCCCCGCAGGAGCATATTCTTTTCATACATGGCATCCCAATAGCCGATGTCACAATTCTGTATCAGCAGGCGGGGGAGCGCCGTCCCTTCCGGCAGGAATGCGGTCTGGTTGTCCCCTTTCACAAACATGGCTTTTACGCCCGCATTATCCCTCACCATGCCAAGCCTGTCTGCCGGGACATCCATAAGCTCCGCATCCCAATCCCCGCCAATATAAATCTCCTGCTGTACCATCTGGTTCCAGAAACTCTGCGCAAAAACAAGCAATGTACATAAAAAAGTGGAAGCGATCAGAACTGCCACAATAATAGAAACAGAGGTGCGGCGGTTTTTACGCACCTGGTCTAAGCTGTATTCCCGTATGATGTTCATGGCCGCACCGCCTTATCCGAGATGATCTTCCCATCCTCTATCTTGATGATACGGTCTGCTTCCAGCGCCACATTCTCATCATGGGTGACCAGCAGGATGGTCTGTTTATACTGGCGGTTGGACAGTTTCAGCAGGGAGATGATCTCCTCCGTATTCTTCCGGTCAAGGTTCCCTGTCGGCTCGTCCGCCAGCAGGATCGCGGGCTGGTAGATCAGGGCGCGCCCGATTGCCGCCCTCTGCTGCTGTCCCCCGGAAAGCTGCCCCGGCAGGTGTTCCAGCCTGTCACCCAGCCCTAATGTTCTTACAATATCGTCAAACCGTTCCTTACCCGGCTCCTTATTATCCAGGAGCATGGGCAGACAGATGTTCTTCTTCACACTGAGCGTGGGGATAAGGTTATAAAACTGGTAGATAAGCCCCACCTTGCGCCTGCGGTACTGCGCCAGCCGTTCCTCCCCAAATGTCGCTATGTCCACATCTTCCACAAATATCTTCCCGCCGTCAGGGCGGTCAACGCCTCCCAGCAGATGGAGCAGCGTTGACTTGCCGGAGCCGGATGCCCCGATGATGGCAACGAACTGCCCCCTTTCCACCTGCAGGTCTACATGGTCTAAAGCCGTCACCATTGTCTGCCCCGTCCCATACTGCCTGGTCAGCCCCTCGGTCCTTAAAATATCCATAAACAGCACCTCTCTTGTTTTTAAGTATGTAACAAACCCTGCCCCACAGGGCTTGGAACTTCCTTACATACTACCACCCTTATGTGCTAATTCGGTGACAATGGTAAAATTTAATACAGAATCTTGCGCCCCCTGTCCCTGCATTTTCTACCGTGACCGCCCCATTTTCTTTTTCAATAATTGATTTTGCCAGGGCAAGCCCGATTCCCACACTGTCTTTGGAAGAGCCTGCGCCCCGGTAGAATCGCTCAAACAGGCGAGGAAGGTCTGCCTCGTCAAATCCCCTTCCGCTGTCCTGAATAACGATTTCCGTATAGATAGGATTGTCACGGCAGACAATGCTGATATCTCCCCGCTCCGGCGTATGCTCCACGCAGTTTTTGATGATATTGCCAAGCGCCTCGCTACACCATACGAAATCCCCGGTAAGCAGAATCCCGTCAGCACCCTGTATCCCAAAGCATATCTCCTTTTCTTCCATCTGCCGAACAAAGGGCTGGACTGCATCCACCAGCATTTCCTCCAGGTCAAACGCTTTTTCTTCCAGTTCCAGCACACCCGCATCCAGTTTTGACAGGGTGAGCATGGTGCCGACGAGATGCTGCAGGCGGCTGACCTGTCCCTCCATCCGTCCGATATCCTCTTTTGTCTCCTCATCCCACGCTTTCTTTTTCAGCAGCGAAAGTGTAAGCCCTATAGACGCCGCCGGGGTCTTTAGCTGGTGGGACAGATCTGCCATGTTGTCCGCAAGGTTCTTCTTTGCCCCCTGTGCCTGCTCCCGTTCCTCCCGAAGAAGCACCACCGCTTTATAGATGCTGTCCTCCAACGCAGAACCGGTATCATACTGCATCAGGGTGCCATACTGCCCTTCCATGATCCTGTCCAGATAGGCGGAGAGAGCCGCTGTCCGCTTTTCTACCTCCCTCGCCTTGTGCCGCCAGTAAAGTCCAAAAGAAAACAACATGACCAGTGTGATACAGAAAGGGACGGCATATGCCGCTGCCCAAAACCACACCGGAACAAAAGAATATGCATCCCTCCCATAACCGTACTGCCCTAAGATTTCTTCCCCCACAACTCTCAGACCATCGCCAGACTTATATAGATGCATGATATCGCCAAGCTGTTCCGGGGCTTCAATCCCCACAGCCCCTGCCATGTCCGCGATACCGCTTCTGATAAAGGTCTCTGACAGATGCAAGATAACACTGCCTGCCAGAATGCACAGACAGATGGAAAGCACAATCCCGCATATTAAAATCCTGCTCCCCTTCTTTTTATCCCTCATAGTCCACCGCCTTATACCCAAATCCACGGACTGTCAGGAGCATCTTAGGCATCTGTGGATGATCCTCCACCTTCTGCCGCAGGCGCTTTACCAGCGTGGTAAGTGTATTGTCATTGACATAATTGCCGTCCACATCCCACAGCTTTTCCAAAATCTGCTCACGGGTAATGGTCTGATTCTTATGCTCCAGAAGCAGGAGGAGGAGCTGGTACTCATTCGGCGTCAGCTCTACCGAGCAGTCTTTTTTATATACTTTGGATGCCTTTTTATTGATGCAGACATCCCCGCAATAGAGGCTTCCGTCCTCTGGCCTGCGGTTTCTCACCCTGCGCAATAGGGCCCGTATTCTGGACACAAGGATATCCATGCGGAAAGGCTTTGTCACATAGTCATCCGCTCCGATAGACAGCCCCTGCACCATGTCATGCGCCTCGTCACGCACTGTCAGAAGTATGACGGGAATGGCTGTATTTTCACTTAAGCCGCGACAAAAAGCCAACCCGTCACCATCCGGCATGTTTATATCCAACAGGCATAAATCAATCCCGCTATCCAGATATTTCCGGGCCTGTGCGAGACTTAATGCGGCATATGGCGTGAACCCTTCCGCCTTCAGGTTGCGGCAGAGGGTATCAGACAGTTCCGCGTTATCTTCAACAACCAGAATCTTATCCATACAAATTCCCCTTCCTTTGGGAGTATGGTTTTTATTATGCCACTGTTCGCTTTTATCTTCAACTTCAGTTTCCGGAATATTTTCCACCTGTGCGGTTGCAATCCACTTCCTACCACCTGTTCTCTTAAAAGTTTAAATAACATCCCCGCCTATTCTCTTTTCCTTGAATAAGTCGTAACTTCTTCTTTCCGTTATATGGCGGAATATAGTAATTTGGGTATGTATTATCTGTTTCTACTTGTACCCTCATACGCTTTTTATATCTTGAAACATCTTCCTTATCGCATATTCCATTCAGTAAAATTGATATACATTCCTCTTTTTCCCTATCTTATATTTCTTCTCCAAATACCAGTTTTCTGTTCATTTCCATAAGTATTTTATATTTTTCCATATGCGTCATCCTCTCTTCTACAACAGATCTCCTCGAGTTCCAGTCGACAGGCAGGCATATTCTCAACGTTATACCCCGTTTATCATCTTTTTATAGTTAACGACATTAGAAATTTCGTTTTTGGCCTTGCAGGTGCTTCCGTATATGGCTCCTGCAAGAGACGGAAACAGAAATTTGTTATGTCGTTTACTATAAATACTTCTGCCAGTATCAATATATCATAATACAAATAACCTGTATGTTCAATTTTATAAAGATTGATATCTTCTTTATCCCACATCTCTTCCTCAATGGAACTACCTTTCTTCTATCGTTCCTGCTTTTTCAGAAAGAACATATATGAAATAACATTGAGTGTCAATGCGCCGATCCATGCCATGCCCTCTGCATATATGGTGGCTGTAAATCCAACTACAGGTAATCCAAAGTAAACAGCAGGTATGCGAATGATCATTTCAATGATTCCGGAGCACATAGGTATCGCAGGTTGGCCTAATCCTTGAACGCAGCTGCGAAAAACAAACAATAAATTCAATAGCACAATAAATAATGCTAAAAACTTTAGGAATATTGAAGCATGCTCAACAGCCTCCCATCCGGCAAGCATCAATTCTGCCAGTAAATCGGAAAAGAAAAATAATATGATTCCAAGTAATAGTGCAGAAAGAACCGCCATTATACATGCAATTCTTGTACCACTGCGAATTCTTTCAAACTTCTTCCCGCCAAAATTCTGACCTGAAAATGATGATATTGCAAACCCGATCGTTATTCCCGGCAACATAAAAAAATTCAGATATTTATTACAGACAGAATATGCCGATGTATAAATAACCCCATAACCATTTATGCAGCTTTGAACAAATATGCAGCCCACAGAAGTGATTGAATTCATAAATGCCATCGGCAAGCCGTTTTTCAACAACTCCATTCCTAAGCTGAAGTTGCAAGCGAAATCATGTTTACTGATCCTTAGTTCATTGATTCTCTGTAATCCGGAATAGCAAATAACAACCGAAACTACTTGTGAAATGACCGTCGCATATGCCGGTCCGGAAACACCGGAATCGAATAAGAAAATTAACAATAGATCCAACACTATGTTCAACACAGATGACCCCCCTATTGCTAATAAGGGAGTTTTACTGTCACCAATTCCTCTTAAGATTGACGAAAGCAAATTATACGCTACCGTAATGGGCAAACCACTGAATATAATACCGCCATAAGCCAAACAGTCTTTTAAAAGCTCATCATCCGTTTGCATGATCTGTAAAATCGGTTTTAAAAGTAATAGACCTGTCACCGAAAAAAGAACCGCAAATACGGCAGATATCTTTATAGCAGAAGCCATTATCTTTTTCAGCTTACTATAATCCTTTTCTCCACAGGCTTGCGATATATTAACAGAGAAGCCATTTGTTATGCCCATAATGAATCCTGTAAAGAAAAATGAAACTGTTGCGAAATTACCGACGGCGGCGAGGGAAGCATCCCCCAATCCCTTCCCGATCATAACCATGTCTGTAAATGAATATATCTGCTGTAATATATTGGCAAATAACATCGGAAAGAAAAACATTAAGAATGACTTTGTTATGGAACCTTTGGTAAAATCTATTTTATTCATATCCACACCGTCCTCAAACTAATTCCTAAAACTGATTTTATTTACTGTAGAAGTAACCTGTCAATCAGGAGTACGCATTACACTGCGGACTCCGTGAACGCGCCAAAATCTCCGATTTTGTGTGCATAATTTTCTAAACACCCACTTCTATTCATGGTGGTATCATAATGTAGGACATGGGTGTTTAGTTTTATCATCACCTTATCATCAACGATGTGAAATTTATATCAAAAAGCCCGGTTTTTTATCAAAAATATGGTATAATAAAAAAGTGACCTGAGATTATGATGCTTTATGATTATGAAATCAAAATTTAATATTATATAAGGGAGTCTCTTATGAAAATAAGAACAGAACTTAACAGACAATTATATTTACAAAAGGTACATGGATATACCAAAAAACCATACTACTTAAATGATACTGTATTTGAAGCAATTACAAGTGGAGATATAGAAGCATTGAAACTACTTATTTCCTCGGGTATGATACAGCTCTCTACTGAAATGAGAATCTTATCGGAAAATCGACTAAATAATATGAAGTATCATTTTGTGATCGTGGCAACACACCTTGCAGAATCGAGTTTGGGCAGCGGGTTAGGTCATGATGAATCTTATATGATAGCAGATATTTACAGTCAAAAATCAGACAAAGCTACCACATGTGATGACCTACAAGTCTTACTGGAGGATATGTGTCTGGATTTCGCCAACCGAATATGTGAGATAAAAAAGGACAGCATAATATCAATTCATATCAGAAAATGTATAGATCATATATATGAAGATCTGAATGCAGACTTATCTACGAAAGGATTAGCGGCGTTTGCAAAACTAAATGTATCATATCTGTCCAAATTATTTAAGCAGGAAACCGGACAAACTATTAAATCCTATGTTACTGCAGCTAGAATGGATACGGCTCAAAATCTGTTAAAATACAGCGATTTAAGCTATTTTGAGATTTCTGCAGCACTTGGATATTCTTCTCAAAGTGCTTTTACATATGCTTTCAGAAAATTTACAGGTATAACCCCGGGTAAATATCGCGAGAAAAATTATATAACCCCTAATTTTCTTCATCACACATGAAATATTTCTCCATGCGAATAGGAATTTATGTATTAAATACTCCTGTCTTATCATTAATCTTCACCAAAATGTAAGAACATAAAATCATGATAATAGTCGCGGTTATATTACTCCACATATTATCGTTGATGATATAAATCCCTGATAAAGAATTTTGAATACAGTGAAATAATACACAGAGCCATATACTGCCCGTATTTTTTCTTATACTTGCCAAAGCAAAACTCAATCCCAATACGCTTATTCCAAATGCGAAATAATTTTGCCCATACTGAACTACACCTTGTATGTAAAATAACGGCATATGCCACAGCCACCATATAATACTAACTATGATAGTTGATATAGTGAATGAATACTTTTGCTCTAATTCTGGCTGAAGAATATAACGCCAGCCTGCTTCTTCTAACCCGCCCCCAACAAGCATAATCGGAACTATAAAAACAATCGCAAAGACAGGTGCTCCGCTTTCGTATCCGGAAATAAAGCACTGGGGTATAATAAATATGAATGGTATGATCACTACCATAAGGTAGGAAAAAATATTGAGAGATACAGCTTCAGCCAGATCCGCAGCGTTCACACGCTGCGTCTGATCTGTATCAGCAGACTCACCATACTGATACCCAGCAGGATATGCCCGATCCCTGCCATGCCGGAAATTGCTGAACTCATGCCGGAGGAGAGCGCGGGCACCATCACCTGTGTGACACCCCGCACAACAAACATCACGGCGGTCAGATTCAGCCCGATATGATAGACGACCAGTATCCTCCCGGTCTTCGCACCGGTGAAGGTAAAGTTCTTTTCAAGCAAAAGCAGCAACAGGAAAAACACCATACCCAACAGGAAATAATGGGTATGTACAACAGCGAGTGTCGTTTTGCCGGTAAAACCGTTTAATTTGGTAAACTCTCGATAAAACACACCGCCAACCATTGCAAAAATTGCATACAACAGAGCCACATTTATATAACGTTTCATAGTCGATCCTCCTATAATTTCCTTTCTTGTTTCATAGCGAAACATCCGATGAGTACTGTCCACACATAAGCGCAGGTCTTGATCATCAAGATTCCGACGATAATGACAGAAATCAGATAAACAGCATCAAAAGCCCCGCAAATCTGCGAGGCCTTTAATCTAATTATGTACTTCCACAAGTTAAACGCTCAACCTGCTCCTCTTTCAAACATCTTAAACCGGTCTCTGATAGAAGAAAGAATTCTTCCTCTCAAATCCGACTTCTCTGTGATTGATGATCTGTTCCGTGCTTCCGATAAAAAGATATCCGCCTGGCTTCAAACTCTTCTGGAATTTACGGAAAACTTCATCCTTTGCTTCTTCGGTAAAATAAATCAACACATTACGGCATACGATCAAATGATAATCCGTCTGATAAGTATCTTTGAGCAGATTATGCTCTTTGAATTCTACTCTGTTCTTGACCTCCTCAGAAATCTGATAAGAAGGTCCGATCTTAGTAAAGAATTTATTCTTCAAGTCCGCCGGAACACCTGCAATACTCTTCTCTGAATATAACCCGGCCTTCGCCTTAGCGATCACCTGCTTATCCAAATCCGTAGCATATATTTTAATCTGATTCAACGGTAAATGCTTGGAAAGTGCCATTACAAGCGAATACGGCTCATCTCCTGTAGAACACGCAGCACTCCAAATCTTAAGCCGATTTCCGTATCGTTTGATCAAATCCGGAATAATCTCCTGATCCAGTAATTTCCACTGATCCACGTTACGATAAAACTCAGACACATTGATCGTCAGGTAATTTACAAACTCTTCAAACATATTCTTGTCTGACTTCAAAGCTGCTACATATTTGTCATAGCCTACAACTTTATTCTTCGAGATCAACGTATCAATACGACGCTTCATCTGCTTCTCTTTGTAAGCATTCAGGTCAATCTTAGTCAAATCATAGATTGCTTTCTTAAAATATTCGTAATCATATGTCATAGCCTTGTACCGCCTATCATTTATATTCTGTTAATTTATTCCGAGTACTTTAACTCTAAGTGAAAAAACAGATTCTTATTCCTCCGTTCCTTCCTCTGCATCCTCATTAGATATCATTGCATCAATATCAACAGAAACAACATCCTCATCTTCTCTTGTTTCTACTGGTGCAGACGTGAGCATCGCCTTAATGCTCAGACTGATCTTCCTGTCAGCCTCATTGAAATCAACTACTCTTGCTGTTACTTCCTCACCAACCTTCAATACGTCTGACGGTTTCTCAATGTGCTCTTTCGAGATCTGGGATACATGCAAAAGTGCATCAATACCCGGTTCCAATTCAACAAACGCACCAAAATCTGTCATGCGCGCAACCCGGCCTGTCACTTCGTTGCCGACCGCATACTTATCTGCAGCGCCCTTCCAAGGATTCGCATCCTCGAATTTCAGACTGAGCGCAACTTTGGTTCCGGAAATATCTTTGATCAGCACCTTCAAGACTTCACCAACCTTGAAGACCTTCTTCGGGTTCTCCACCCGGCCCCATGACATCTCGGAAATATGAAGCAGACCGTCACAACCGCCAAGATCGATAAACGCACCGAAATCTGTCACATTCTTTACAGTACCTTCTACAGTATCGCCTGGCTTGATCGTCTCGAACAACTTCTTCTGCAACTCTGCCTTCTCTTCCAGAATAAGCTGTTTGCGGTCGCCGATATATCTTCTTCTCTTAGGATTATACTCGCTGATCACGAATTCAATCTCCTGGCCAGCATATTTATTCAGATCTTTCTCATAAGTATCGGAGACAAGACTTGCAGGAATGAAGATTCTCACTTCTTCTACTACAACACTTAAGCCGCCGTCAAGTACCTGCGCCACTTTCGCCTTCAGTACTTCTCTGTTATTATATGCTTCTTCGATCCTCTTATTACCCCTGTCAGCAGCAAGACGCTTATACGTGAGAAGAACTTGTCCCTCACCGTCATTGACTTTAAGCACTTTCACTTCCATGGTATCGCCAGGTTTTGCAACGGTTGTTAAATCTACATTAGGTTCATTCGTATATTCATTGCGGGTAAGGACACCGTCTGATTTATATCCGATGTTGAGAATGATCTCTTCGGGTTTCACGTCAATAACGACACCTTCAACAACCTCTCCTGTGTGTATTGTCTTTAAAGACTCTTCTAACATTTGTTCAAAAGTTAACTCTGACATAATTTTGAACCTCCTCGATAATATTGTTTGGGGTTGATGCCCCTGCTGTAATACCCACCAGTCGGACAGATTTAGGTAAATCCAAATGCAAGTCGTTAAGTGTCTGTATGAAATACGTATTCGCACATTCCTGCATACAGATTTCATATAGCTTTCTCGTATTAGAACTCTGATTACCACCTATTACTATCATAACATCGACCCGAGCCGCTATCTCTCTGGCCTCCGTCTGACGCACTTCCGTAGCGTTACATATAGTATTCACAACACTACCATTGTAACCTTTTTTCATGAGAATTTCAACCACATCTTGAAATTTATTGTAGTTAAATGTCGTTTGCGAAACTACACATAGCTCTTTGCCCGCTTCATAAGCGAATTTTTCCGCTTCTTCGGCCGATCCGATTACAACAGTCGGCGTTTTGGACCACCCCATGATTCCTTCCACTTCCGGGTGTCCGGCATTGCCGACGATGATGATCTGCTTTCCGGCCGTGCTTTCTCTCTCAACAATCCTGTGAATCCGTTTCACAAATGGACAAGTGGCATCTACACATTCCAATCCGCACATCTCTATCTTCTCACAGATTCGTTTTGATACTCCATGGGAACGAATCACCACCGTTCCCGTCCCGATCGCCTGAAGCGCCTGCTCATCCTCTATGACCTGCACGCCTTTATGTTCCAGATCCTTTACCACCTCTTCATTATGAATGATCGGTCCATAAGTATAGATCGGTTTCCCGGTAGCTACCTGTTCATAGACTTGTTCCACCGCTCTTTTAACACCGAAACAAAATCCGGCATGTTCTGCCAAAATTACTTCCATATCAAAACCCCATATCACTGTCACTGCTGCTAAAGAACAACATTATTTTCGCCTGTGCGGTTGGTCGCTCCAAAGAGCATCCAACCTGACTTCCGCATTCGCAATCCCCGTACTTCTACACTCCTGCTTTTGCCGCATTCAATGCAGAAGGGCAACTACGGCATCGACCGCTTCTTCTACCGTCATGTGGGAAGAATCTATCAGTACCGCGTCCTCCGCCTGCTTTAGCGGAGATATCTCCCTTGTCATATCCTGATGATCCCGATTGATGATATCCTTTTCGATCTCATCAAGGTCACAGGAAACGCCCTTCTCTGTCAGTTCCTTATAGCGTCGTTCGGCGCGTACTCTACTGTCCGCTGTCAGATATACCTTGATCTTGGCATTCGGCAGTACACAAGTCCCGATGTCCCGGCCATCCATGACAACATCTTTATCTGCAGCCAGCTTCTGCTGCAGTTCCACCAGTTTCCTGCGGACATTGGGGTTAGGGCTGCTGGCAGACGCCATATTGCCAACCTCCTCTGTTCTGATCAGGCTGTTGACATTCTCGCCATTCAAATACACGATCTGTTCCCCGTTCTCATATCCTATGGAAATATCCGCTTCCCGGCATTTCTCATCGATCTTGTCCGTCTCCGACGGCAGTATCTTTCCTCGAAGCAGATGCAATGCCATGGCCCGATACATGGCTCCTGTATCCACATAGATATATCCCAGTTTCTTTGCGATCTGCTTTGCGATCGTACTTTTACCGGCCCCGGCAGGACCGTCTATTGCAATGTTCATTCCCATATCGATATCCTTCCTTTATACATTATAACCTTATGATTCGCTTTACGGAATACTGCGGCCGGCCAGATGCCCCGTAGACCAGGCGATCTGCAGGTTAAAACCTCCCGTCACCGCATCTAAGTCAAGCAGTTCCCCCACAGGATACAGTCCATGTACCAGTTTAGATTCCATAGTGGAGGGATTGACTTCCTTCACTTTGATACCGCCCTGTGTAATGATCGCCTCCGTAAAATCACGAAGCCCCTGCACATGCATTGTCAGATTTTTCGTCACACTGCAGAGCCGTTCCCGCTCCAGCCTAGTAATCTCATGAATCTTTTTCTCTGCATCGATCCCGGAAAGTCCGATCATGACCGGGACTAATTTGGATGGATACAGACCTCCGATCACATTTTTAAACTGTTTATTCCGATTCTCCTCAAAATCCCGCAGGATACGCCTGTTCAGCTGCTCCGCCGACAGTGCCGGTTTCAGATCGATCACTACAGTCACAGTATTCTTATCCTTGCATTTACCGTAAAAGCTGCTGGCAGATAAGACCAACGGCCCACTGATCCCGAAATGGGTAAACAACATTTCCCCGAATCCGTGCCAGATCCGCTTGTTCCCACAATACATGGACAAACTGACATTCTTAAGCGACAGCCCCTGCAGCGATGCACACCAGGATTCTGCCATTACCATGGGCGTTAACGCCGGCACACATTCCTTAACGGTATGGCCCATTCTCTCCGCCATCCGGTGGCCGTCTCCCGTTGCACCGGTGATCGGATAAGATAATCCTCCGGTCGCCAGCACCACCGCGTCGGCGGTAAGACACTGGCCGTCCGCCAACAGGACACCCTTGATCTGCACTTTCACATCCGGCCGCCTTCGTTCTGAACTCTCCCTGTCCTGTTCCATTCCCCTGTCCACCAATATTTCCTTGACCTTTGCATGCAGCCGGATCTCCACGCCGCGCCGCTTCAACAGCCGCGTCAAAGCGCCTATCACATCAGAAGAATGGTCGGACACCGGGAAAACCCGCTCCCCACGCTCCACTTTGAGCGGGCACCCGGCTTCCCGCAGAAGTTCCACCACTTGTATATTGTCAAAATCCGAAAAAGCACTGAAGAGAAATTTCGGATTGCTCACTACGTTCTCAAATAGCTTCTCTCTCTCACAAGCATTCGTCACATTACAGCGCCCCTTACCCGTGATAAAAAGCTTCTTGCCTAATTTCTCATTCTGTTCCAAGAGCACCACTCTGTGCCCACATTCTGCGGCGGCGTATGCTGCCATCATTCCTGCCGCACCGCCGCCTACCACGATCACACGACTCATTCTAACCCCCATGATTCCGCTCTGCGCAAAATCTCATATTAAAGAGAATGACTAGAAGTTCTTCTAATGCTATTGCCCTTCTCTTTTCCTGAGCGGATAGTTGAGCATCGGTTCCTCATCTATAAAGTTGATCTCATCATTCAAATATACTTGATAATTGTTCCACGCTTCTTCCAGATTCTTCAGGCTCTGCTTGACCTCTTCCGGCCGTTTCAAGCACATCGCTACCACCAATGCATTGATCACGCTCAGCGGAGCAACCAGGGAATCTACAATAGACACCATATCACTTCTCGCCAGCAGATTGCAGGAAGAATAAAGATTCATCGGAGAATGCACGGTATCTGTGATAGTTATAACCTTGGCATTTCTGTCGTTGGCAAATTCCATCGCCTTCAAGGTACGCATCGAGTATCTGGGAAAGCTGATCCCAATCATGGCATCCTGTTCATCGATACGGATCATCTGTTCAAATGTCTCCGAAACACTGGTCGTTTTAAGAAGTATCACATTTCCCCGTATCATATTCAGATAAAAATTCAAAAATTCTGCCAGCGGCTCACAGCTCCTGACGCCCATGACATAGACAGTCTTTGCTTCCAATATAATATCCACTGCCGTCTCAAATGCCGTCGGGTCTAGTTTGTGGATCGTATCCTGAAGCTTCTCAATGTCAGCCTGCAGTACCGAAGTCAATATCTCTGACTGTGTACTTCTGCCGTACTTGGCACCGATCTTCTGCACCGAGTTGATCTTATTCTGCACCCAGTCTTCCAGATCTCTCTGAAATTCCGGATATCCATTATAGCCGATAAACATCGCATACCGCACGACTGTAGACTCACTGACACCCACCGTATCGCCCAATCTGGCAGCCGTCATAAACACTGCCTGATCATAATGATCATAGATAAAAGCTGATATCGCTTTCTGTCCTTTGCTCATCTTACCATAGTGCTCATTGATTCTTGTGATAATATCGTATCGATTCTCTATTGCCATCCTTTATTAAAAATGTCCCCTTCTTTGTGCGTCCCTGCCATTCTCTATGCATTCCGGAATACCCGGTAAAATTCCTCCAAAAGCTTGACTGTCTCATTTTCCGGCAGGTCATAATCATCCGTCAACGACATACATGCTGAGCCGTGGATAAAAATCCACATCCGCATAAACATACCGCCAGGATCCTTACAGCCAAATGCCTTGGCGTTGCCGATCTCTTTGACAACGGTACTTCTGTCCCCGTTCAAAAGGTCATACAAACTCTTACCATGACGATTCTCGGAAACAAACAAAAGCTTAAAAAGCTGCTGTTCTTCCTGTGCAAAGCGAATGTACGCCAGCCCCAGATCCACAAAAGGCGTCTCATGCGTCTTCGGGAAATTCTCGTAGTAATCACCAAAGAACTCTATCGCCTTGTCATACAATTCATTGCCAAGTTCTTCCATATTCTTATAGAGCCGGAAGATCGGCTGTGTGGAACACCCCGCCCTGGCAGCCAGTGTTCTGGCGCTTACCTGCGAGATTCCTTCCTGTCTTGCCATCTGGAATGCCGTATTCAATATCTCATTCTTTGTAATCGTCTCTTTTCTCGCCATAAGAATTCCCTCTCTTGTATTGCAGTCGTTACTGTCAAACATTTTTGGTAACATATGTTATTATAATAGATTATGCAGCCTGCGTCAACCGGCAGGATTAAATAAATTTCAACTGTGTGGTTGCAATCCAATAATCTGTCTGTATGCCATTTATGGCAATGCAGACAGGCAATTGGATTAGCAACCCACTTCCAAATGAGTAAAACGCGGATGCGTAAGCAGACGCAGGAGTGCTTAAGCACGGGTTTTACGAATGCGGAAGTCAGGTTGGATGCTCTTTGGAGCATTCAACCGCACAGTTGGAATAAATTTCACAGGGGCAAGCAAAATTGCCTGCCCCTGCTGTTCTTTCTCGTAACCAACGCTTACTACAGGTCCGCTTTCGCCTTCCCTGCTGTTAACGCTTTACTGTTACTTTGATACTTGTCTTGACATCCTTTGTAATTCCGTCTCTGCCTTTCAGCTGCACCGTGACAGGAATCGTGTAAGTCTTACCCTTTGCTCCTGTGACTGTCAGTACACCATCCCGGTCTGTGATCTGCACCGTAGCTGATATACTGGAGCTATTATTAGAACTGTTGGAGGCAACCGTTATATCCGGTCTGCCATCCTTATTGCAGTCCAGGCTGCCTTCTACTCTGAGAATTTTATACTCCGTATTGGCTGTTCTCAGCAGATAATTCCTGCTTACCGCATCCGCAGCCGCATACAACGTCTGATTATTGTTGGATACCATGATCTTCGCCGATGTCTGCTTCGGTTTTACCGTGAATGGCGCTCCTGTTACGACAAAGATATCACCCTCTCTCATTTTCAGCGTAAATCTGATTGCCAGTTTGTACTTCTGTCCGGCCTTTAACTCACTCTCATTGGCGATCGTCAATCTCTGATCATTGTATCGTGCATTATAATATAGATTAAAGTACTCGCTGTACTCCCCGACCAGTTCACTGTCTATCACCTCAAAATAATTCCCAATATTTTTAAATGTCGTATCCAGACGTATATAATTACCGTTTATGCTGTAATCATCAATCTTTTTCGTCAGATCAAGACTCCTCGAAGCCTTAGTCTTCGCGGTGATCTCCTTATCCGTCACCGTGATCTTCAAGCTCAACTTCTTGGATTGGATCCGGTTGCCGTCAGCATCCTCATAACATGGGATCACGATATAATTATAGGTACCGTTCGCGATCGCTGACTGCTTCATCGTGCTCGCCCTGTTTTCTGTTATCACGATCCGCGAAGCATCGCCGACATACTGTCTGATCTCCAGCAGATCTTCATCTAACAGCTTCTGCGCTTGCGCATCCTTACCCTGGATAATGATATCTGTACAGTAAAGATATCCAGTGGTACCCTTCAATTTGACATCGGTCACCATACTTCCTATACGATTCGTATTCATCGTCAGTTTCGTGGAAGTCAGATACGGTACAGGTGCTGCAAGTTTGATCGTATGCGTGGCATTCAGGGACTCTCTCCAGTCATCCCCGCTGATCGTCACGGTAAATTTCTCACTTCCGCTTGTCTTGCTGCCAGTATATGTATATGACAAGGATTCGCTTGAATCAAACCTTACATCATCACTGCTGCATACCAGCTCATTATAACGGTATTTCGGATCAGAACCGGAATAACTGTTCGGACTGTAATTCAAATATCTTCCATCTGTCTTATTATACAGATAAAAATATCCGGTCTTCTTACCGGGCACTGCCGGAACCAAAGTATACGAAGAATTGATCGTAGTAACAGTCGGTTTCTTATAATTCCACTTTAATGAAGTGCTCACAATGTTCGGTTGCTTATAACCGCCAAGCTGCACCTCGACTTTTCCGCTTACGATCCCCGCATCCACAAGTTTCTTATTTGCTGTAAGCTGAATATCCTCCTGCATAAAGTAATACCGCGTTGCATTCTTCGTCCGCTTCGTATAATCATAGGCGTAATATGTTGCGCCTGCACTGGTATAACCATTGTTATCACCACTGCTGTTGTCTGTCCATGTCACACTGTCGATACCATAATAATTTCCCTTGACCGCAATGTCTAACGAACCAGGATCCGAACGGTAAAACAGATTCGACGGTCTTACAGACTTGGCCGTTACTGTCGCCTGCTGATCGACTACCGTTACCTTTAACGGGTAAACATAAAGCGCATCCCTGAAGTTTGTCTTAACCCCCAGATAATAGTTTCCCGCACCGGTCTTCGTCTCCGCTGTCGGACAGATGACCCAACTGTGCTGCGCATTTCCTCTGACCGCTCTCAGCCCCGTGTATAGCTTTGTCGCATCCGCATCCGTATAAAGACTGACATTCTGGATTCCTTCTCCATATACGGGAACTATCTCGACAGCGCCTGATGTCTGTGAAGCAAGATAAAGTCCCTTATACGAATCATAATCATACGCCAGATTCACCTTGGCACTGACTCTGTCCACACGTGGTGCATGATTCTGGATCTCTACCTTCAATTCCGCCTTGCGACCTGCGGCATCCTTTACCTTAGCGGTCAGGATCGTGTGGCCCTCACCGACGATCTTCACTTCCGCAGAATGAGTGTCGGATGATGCCGTTACTGTTGCAACCTTCTTATCTGACACGCTCCAGACAAGTTTCGTCATATCAAACTTCTCTGCATTCGCCAGATTTCTGTCAAGCAGCTCAGCCTTAACTTTGAAGCTTTCCACATCAGTCTTCTTGTCATGATCCACGATCAGTCTGTCACCATCTAACAGTATGCCATCCTTGACAGGTTCTTCCAGTGTAAGCCTGATATAAGCCTGATCGTCTTCCACTGCCTTTATCTTATAAGTTGTCTTCGCAAGAATTTTTTCATTGCTGTTGCTCTTATCCTTTACCTTAATGACAGGCGTTAAAGTATAATTGCCGGCTTTTGTCGCCGTAATACTGAATGTCCGAAGAAGTCTGCCGGTATCTGTCGTAAACTCATGTTTCTTCACCACAACATTCGCCGGCGCTTCTACATCTACATCATAGAAGTAGTTAGTCTCCTCATTGCAATTCAGAGATCCGTAGTACAGAGATTCTGCAGTCAACGTGATCGAATCGGATTCTGCAGTCGGGTTCTTTTCCGCATCCACACTACCCACCTCTACGACCTGATTATGTCCAACCTCTGCCTCCTCATATACTGACAGCCCGGTCACTTTGGCAATGTATACATTGACCGGCGCTTCTTCCGGATAATGGTCGCTTCCCGTGTAGACGGCCTCAAACGGATAATACTCCTTATTCACACCATTGATCACAAGCGGCGTATCCGGCTCTTTCCACTGCCAGCCTTTCCATGCCTCTTCATTCGGGAACTTCACGTCACCAATCTTACTGCTGATATCCGCCAGCGCATAAACAGGCGTCGCATTCTCCAAACTCTCCGAAGCCAGCGACTTAATATGCAGTGTCACCTGACAAGTATCCTTCATATAAGGTGCATCCCCGGCTTCCTTCGGTGTCACACTAAGCACCGCATCTCCGGCTTTCAACGGCGTGATATTACCCCTTTTATCTACCGTCGCGATGTCTGGCTTATCGATCGTCCAGTTAAAATCATCTTTCCAGAATGACGGATTCTGCGGTACGATCTCTCCCTCTGTACTGTAACTGATACCGTCTGTATAGGCTAATGTGTATTCCTTCTCCCCGTTCTGCACTGCTGCATACGCTTCATAACCGCTGGCAGCCGTAAATCCTGTCACGGCAAATCCTTTACCGGGCGCCGATTCGGCCGTAACCTGCAGATACAGTCTCACCTGATCTTCTGTCTCAAATACCAGCTTTGTACTTCCGGTACTATTGGCTTTGATCTTACCTTCGCCTTCATTCCAGGAAGCTATCACTTCATTGTCGGATGAAACTTTGAAACTTACCTCTGTCGAATTTCCATTCTCAATCTTACATACGGTATAACCACTGTACTCTCCGCCTTTGACAACATGTATTGTCGGATCATCCAGCAATTCCATACCTGTTTTGTCCTTTTTCGCAATCTGGTAATTCCCTACCACCACATCGCAGACAGCTGAAACTGCTTCATTATAGCTTGACGTTACTGTAACTGTCGCTGTACCCGGAGACACAGCTGTCACCCTGCCGCCCGATACGGTTACGATATTCTCATCACTGCTCACCCACTTGAAGCCTGCAGACGCTTTGGCAGGACTCACCGTAGCCTTCAAAGTCTCGTAGCCATATCCTCTGATACCGCTGTAAGCTACATTCGCATTCAGGAAAAGCTTCGTCTGTGAAAGCGTGACGGAAGTCGGTTTGACAACCGCAGTGCTTGATGCCTCAATCTCAAACTCGCCGATCTCTGTCTTGTATTCCGGTTTCGTCACTTCATCCGGTTTATCACATATACTTTGATTCTCGGACAGCACTGCCGCAAACTCGTATGTGGTGCCCTTTGTCAGGCCTGAGACTGTTACACTGCACTCCTTTGCCTGTACGTTGGTTGCATTGACAACACGTTCAACCTTCTCATACTCTGTTGTGCCCTTTTTCCTGTAATAGAAATGCACATATGACGGTGAACGTTCTATATTTCCTTCAAACTGCACACTTAAAGTTGCGTTCGTCCCCTTTACCGAGGCTTTCGGATTCGATACTTTGCGTTGATCCTCCAATGTAGTAAAGGTTACGGTCTGCGGATGCTTTAATTCATCCTTGCCAGCGGAACTGGTATCTCCGAAGCCCATAATAACTTCATATTCGGTCTTTTCTTCCAATCCCGTGACAGATACCGTCCCGCTTGTATCCTGGTTATCGATAGCCTTTGATAGTTTCCTGGACCATGCGGTCTCCGCATCCGCCTTCTTCTTAACATAACCGATCAGATACCCTTCCCCTGCGTATTCCATACCGCTGAGGGTATAGGCGATATTCGCTGAAAGAACCTTCGGCGTGCTGCCGGTGATTTCCAGCTTGCGGGTATCCGCATAAGTCGTGAAAGTTCCTTCAACCGTTCTCTTAAGAGTTCCGACCGTCACACTGCTCTTTCCAAGACCTATCTTGTATTCATAGGACGTCTTCTCCTGCAGCCCATTCAACTCAATCGTGCCAGATGTATTGTATGTCTGCTTCTTACTCTTAAGTTCCCATTTCCCGACTTCTCCGTTCTGGTTTGTTCTGACATAGGCATAGACATAATCATAACCTGCATATTCCGTATTGTACAAAATATAATCCATTCTGGCAGAAGTCATCATGACTCTCTCAGAAGTAATCTTTATCTCACTCTCATCACTTCTGGTCTTGAAACTGCCCGTTACCGAATGCTTCAGCTTAGACAACGCCGTATTATATGAATTTCCGATTCCAATCGTATATTCATAATCAGTATTCTCTTTCAGATTGTTCAGCTCAAACTTCCGATAATTTACATCTGCTGCACTTCTATAACCACCCAATATCCATGCATCAGAATTATCTGCTTTCAGTTCTCTGTAATAACACAGTATATGGTCCTTCGTCTGTTCTCCAAATCCACTGATCGCATACTCAATCGATGCATAAACAATAAAAGGATTAACGGATGCCACCTTCACTGCCCGCTGATCTGCCGGTGTCGTAAAGGTTGTCTTCGCATATTCTATTTCACCGTTGTAATCCCGCAAAGCCAGCTCATAACGCGTGTCCGCCGTTAAATTGTCAAGCGTTATTGCAGCACTGTAATTATTATAGGATGACAGATAATATGAATTACCTTCTGTATATTTTGTATCATTCTCTGCTTTCAAATATCTATATAAAGATATACTGCGGCTATTCGCCTTCATGTTTACAACATCAGCCGCATCCAGCGTCACCTTGTATTCCTGATAATTGCAAAGATCGACTGCTTTCTCCAGTATCACTTTAGCTGTTGCAGTGTGGATAGTTTCATAGATACAACACTCTGCATTACTCTCATAAACAGATGAAGACTTGCCCAGCATCCAGCGCAGCGTATAATCAGTATCCGGCTTCAACCATGTAGAATATCTCTCTGCAGAAGAAACCGTCGCTTGATACCCATTATCCGCATTCAGTTCGACAGAGGAACCCATGTCGTTATAATAACCTGAATCATTCATATACTGTAACCGCAGATAATAGCTTCCCGCAGGCTGGTCTGCCCCCTCTACCGTCTCCATTCGATATGTTCGCACTACGTCGTATGGACCGACATAGTCCGTTGCAGAATCTTCTACCCTTGCCAGAGCTACACCGGATACCGTTTCCAGCTTTAAGGTCTGCTCCTTCGTGACTCCCCCAACATACAACAGGAAATCATAGGCTACTCCTGCGCTCATACTATTAATAGATCCGTTTACACTGCCATTAGAGCCAGAAGCAGATATCGATTTATATTTCTGTGTCCCTGACGGTCTGTAAAATACAACAGCTTTTACAGAAGTTGCATCAGTTATCTGCACTGCATAATTCACCTTTGTTTTTGTCGTCTCATCCTGTTCCACAGTAAAGGTAATCTTTGCCGGATCAACTGATGCCCTGTCCGGCGCCTTGGCTGTCATCACCTCTGGTGATGAAGTCACGTTATCATTTGAAAAATCCAGGTACATCTCTACCTGATACTCTTCTCCTGGACGAAGGAAAACACCAGCCTGCATCAAGTCAATCTCTACGGACACCGTCTCGCCGGTCTGAAAATTCTGCAAGTTCACAGACTTACGTTGGTCAAACACTTTATTCATGGAATCCGTGAATTTATATTGCAGGTATGCAGAAGACGCTGTGCCATTATATTGAAGTTTGGTCTCTACCGTCATCGTAGCAAAGTCATCCGAGATCACTGCGGACGACTCACTGGTAGATGCCTCCACCTTATCACCGGTAGTCGCATACTCTGCTGTATACAGCAATTCATCATCTGAATTATCCCGGAATTCAAAAATATATTTTGTTCCTGCTTTGAGATTTGAAAAAGTATGTTCTCTCCATTCAGAAACACTCGTTTTCGACTTTGATTCAGGATCTCCTTCCGGATAATACCATAAATTTAAGTAACCATCGGCGTATGCAACCTCAATATCCAGTTTAATCCGCTGATCCTCCAACGCTGCACTATGTATGAAGACTACATTATCAGTATCGGATGTCCTTGTAGTCACCGTATCCATACCGGAAAGCAGCGCTATGAACTTTCCGTTATCGGAATCGCTCGGTGTAACTGCATAAACAGTCTCATATGTCTTCCCCATTGACAAAACTTCTGACATGCAACTGCTTACAGAACTTCCTACATAAATATTTGAATACCTATCATCAGGCGTTGAATGATCCGCAAGGCAATAATATGGTTGTATGTAGTACTTTCCACTCCCATTCGTTTGCTGTACCTCAAATTTAAGACGCTTATATCCTGCTTTAACATTGATACTGATAACATCTCCTCCTGGCAATGATGCATTGTATCTTCCGTCCTCTGCTTTGGTAAGAGATGTCTCACCTGCGACTTTCAGTGTATAAACCTCTCCCTGAACATTATTCGTATCTGTCTCGATATATAAACGCTCTCCCTGATTCATATAATCAGTCTTAACATTCAAATATTGATAGCTGCTAAGAGTTCCGTTATACTTAACCTCATCGAAATCCTCGTCGTATACCCGAAAATAAGTGTAGCTGGAAGCTTTCTCCTCCGTATAGAAGACATACCTTCCATCTGCCGGTGCTGTAAAGGAATATCTGGCCGCGTTATCGCGTCCATAAGGCGCAGTGATCTGCACTCCGTTCCCGGAAGCCGCCTCATACGAAATCTCCGTCACCTCACCTGACTTAGCTTCCACTTCTGCAACCGGCTCCACCTCCAACAAGTCATTTGCAGAAACGGTTTCTGTAGTTTCTTCATCTACATCATCCTCTGTCACGGCGTTGTCATCCTCATTATCCGTCACATCTGATGAATCGTCTGCACCATCATCGGCGCCATCTGACGGATCGTCGTTCTCATTTTCCCCGTCATCTTCGTCAGACGGATCCTGCTCTCCTTCGTCGTCTGACGGTTGATCCGGTGAATCATCTCCCTCTTCCGTATCATCTGTCTCATCAGGAAGGGTATCTTCATTTCCGCTATCACCTGTTTCATCCGATTTGTCATCTTCATTCTCGGAATCACCTGTTTCATTCCCGCTACCGGGATCGGCATCATTGTCTGCAGGATCGTTTTCATTATTGTTATCACCTGCATCCTCCGCCGGCTTGTTCTCATTGTCCGTATTTTCACTACCGTCTGCCGGGTCATTTTCCGAACCCTCTGCTCCGCTTACAGAGCCGTCGGTGTTCTCATCTGTCTGTTCAGGAGTATTATACCCCCCCCCGGTTTCTTCGGAGTCGTTCTCGCCTGTGAGACCTTCTGTTATCTCACTCGCTGCACTGGTCTCATACTGACCAGCCGCACCGGCTGTTACTACTGCATTCACACTGCGACCTGCCGC
Organism: uncultured Lachnospiraceae bacterium; assembly: GCA_910588215.1. Classification (GTDB taxonomy): domain Bacteria; phylum Bacillota; class Clostridia; order Lachnospirales; family Lachnospiraceae; genus UBA3282. The sequence goes on along the minus strand of CAJUQJ010000013.1, from coordinate 54,652 downwards.
ATATGCAGTTGCCGGGGATTCCAGCACAAGAATACCTGCCAGTGCCAAAGTCAATAATCGTCTTAACACTATTCCTCTCCTCCTTCATTTTATAATAGCTGTACAACTTATATAAATCTATATAAAATAATTGCGAACCCTGTTTCCTGTTATTCTCCGCTATCGCAGCGGGCAACGCAGGCGCAGTAAAACAATCCCACTACTACACCTGCTTACCTTTCTGCCTGTAAAACCAACATAAACTGAGTTCGCAATTATGAATATTAAAACTGTCTTTTAATTAAACCGGATACGCTCCATTCTTCGTATCTGCCACATTCATGTCAACCTTCTCCTGCTGTGCCTGACGATACTTGAAGAAGTCAACAGCCACCTGCGGGAACAGTGCATAGGACAGCACGTCTTCGTCCTGCTGCTTCCATTCCTTCATCTCGCTCTCCAGTTTATCCATCTCGTTCTCGATCAGATCTGCCGGACGGCAGGTAATCCGCTTCTCACCCGGAATAACCTTGTCGATAACTTCCTGGCTCATCGGCTTGATCGTCTGACCATACTCACCACGAAGAACCGCCTTGGTCTCCTTGGTAGCCATCTTGTATCTCTCACCCATCAGTACGTTGAAGACAGCCTGTGTACCAACGATCTGTGAGGAAGGTGTTACAAGCGGCGGCTCACCGAGATCTTTTCTTACTTCAGGAATCTCTCTGAGTACATCGTAATACTTATCTTCTGCATTCTGTTCTTTCAGCTGACTCACCATATTGGAAAGCATACCGCCCGGTACCTGATACAGCAGCGTCTTGATATCCACGCCCATAACCTTCGGGTTAAGCAGGCCGCTTGCAAGGCACTCGTCTCTGTATGGTCTGAAGTAATCCGCAATCTCCGCCAACAGATTCTGATCATATCCTGTATCGTAAGGTGTACCCTTAAAGGTTTCCACCATAACCTCGGTCGCAGGCTGGGAAGTTCCCAATGCAAACGGTGAGATCGCACAGTCGATCACGTCCACACCGGCTTCTACTGCCTTCAAGTAGGTCATACTTGCCACACCGGAAGTATAATGTGTATGCAGCTGGATCGGCAGCTTCGTTGCCGCCTTCATTGCCGCGATCATCTCGGAAGCCTTATAAGGAACCAACAGGCCGGCCATATCTTTGATACAAATGGAATCAGCACCCATCTCCTCGATCTTCTTCGCCATGCCGGTCCAATATTCCATAGTATAAGCATCACCCAATGTATAGGAAAGCGCTACCTGGGCATGACCTCTGCCTTCCCTCTGTTTGATCTTATTGGTCGCATTAACTGCCGCCTGCAGATTACGCAGATCGTTCAGGCAGTCGAAGATACGGATTATATCGATACCGTTCGCGATAGACTTCTCAACAAAGCTGTCAACAACGTCATCTGCATAAGGTCTGTATCCCAGAATATTCTGACCTCTGAAAAGCATCTGCAATTTCGTATTCTTGAAACCGTCACGCAGCTTCCGCAGTCTGTCCCACGGATCTTCCTTCAGGAAGCGGAGGGAAGCATCGAAAGTTGCACCGCCCCAACACTCCACTGCATGATAGCCGACTTTATCCATTTTCTCCACGATGGGAAGCATCATCTCCGTAGGCATTCTCGTTGCGATCAGAGACTGGTGTGCATCACGGAGAACGGTTTCCATAATTTTGATCGGTTTTTGTTCTGCCATTTTATTAACCATTCCTTTCTCACAGTCTGCGGATCTGTTCCGCAGACTCTACTTTATTCTATAAGAAAATTTTGCGAAGCAAATTACCTTTATGAAATACTCATCATCCTTAGAATACGCCGAATACTGCCATAAAGGTACCGGCTGCCACTGCAGTACCGATAACACCTGCCACGTTAGGACCCATAGCATGCATCAGCAGGAAATTAGTAGGATCCGCCTCCGCACCAACCTTCTGTGAAACTCGTGCTGCCATAGGTACGGCAGACACACCCGCAGAACCGATCAGCGGATTTACCTTACCCTTGGTCAATACACACATTAACTTACCGAACAATACACCGGCCGCTGTACCAAAGGCAAATGCGATCAGTCCAAGTGCAACGATCTTGATCGTATCCCAGTTCAGGAAAGCCTCCGCACTGGTCGTAGCACCTACGGAAGTACCCAGCACGATAACAACGATGTACATGAGCGCGTTGGACGCCGTATCAGCCAGCTGTCTTACAACGCCACTCTCTCTGAACAGATTACCAAGCATCAGCATACCTACCAGCGGTGCCGTTGTCGGAAGGATCAAAGCTACCACAACCGTTACAACGATCGGGAACAGAATCTTCTCCAACTTGCTGACCGGACGAAGCTGTCCCATCTTGATCTTTCTTTCCTTCTCTGTCGTAAAGAGTTTCATGATAGGCGGCTGAATGATCGGTACCAGCGCCATATAAGAATATGCCGCTACTGCGATCGGTCCCATCAAAGTCGTCTGTCCCAGCTTACCTGCAAGGAAGATGGATGTCGGGCCGTCAGCACCACCGATAATGGAAATCGCTGCCGCTGCCTTATCATTGAATCCTAAGAAGATCGCACCAAAATATGCTGCGAAAATACCAAACTGTGCTGCCGCACCGAGCAGAAAACTTTTCGGATTGGCGATCAGCGGGCCAAAGTCCGTCATGGCTCCAACACCCATGAAGATCAGGGACGGCAGGATAGCCCATTCATCCAGCAGATAGAAGTAGTACAGCAGACCGCCGCCGGCGCCGCCCTCTCCGACCGGTGCCATAATATCCGGATAGATATTCACAAGCAGCATACCGAACGCGATCGGAACCAGCAAAAGCGGTTCAAATCCTCTGCCTATAGCCAGATATAGAAAAACAAGTGCTACGACAATCATGATATAGTTACCGACAGTCAAGTTAAAAAACGCGGTCTGGTGAATCAGATTGTCAAGCGTCTCAACTATATACATTTCATTAACCTCCTGTAGTTTTAATTCCAGAAATCAACCTGTATCGGCTGATACTGTCCATTAGTTCAACGTTGCCAGCAGTGCGCCTGCTTCTACAGCATCGCCTACAGCTACATTAATACTTGCTACAGTACCGTCTTCCGGAGCAACAACAGGAATCTCCATCTTCATCGCTTCTACGATCACGACAGCATCACCCTTCTTCACTGCCTGTCCTACGTTCGCCTCAATCTTAAATACTTTACCCGCTGCACCTGCCTCGATCTTGATGCTGCCTGCTGCGCCTGCCGCCGGAGCTGCTGCAGGTGCCGGAGCTGCCTTCGGTGCCGCTTTGGGTGCCTTCGGTGCTGCCGCTGCAGGTGCGCCGCTCGTTGCGCCTTCTTCTACCACTACATCATATACGCTTCCGTTTACGGTAATTGTATAATTCTTCATCTTCATATCCTCCTATGACTTTCAGGCATTCTGCCATTTGCTCTTATTAGATTTTCTGATGGATCTTACCACAAATCCATCGGTGGAACCGGAACCTTCATACGCTGCGATCGCCGCCGCTATGACTGCGACCAGTTCGGTGTCATCACTCAACTCTTCCTCAACAACCGCGGGTACGGCAACCGGAGCTGCCTTGGCCGGCTGTGCCGTCTCCTGCTTCCCTGACTTCTTCATCTTCGCTTCAAGCTTCGGAATCACACTGAATGCGGAGATGATCAGGCTGATAATGATCAGTACTACGAACACGGTTCCCATACCGATCAGTGTATTCATCGCCGCTCTTCCCATATTCTCGGCAGTGGTATATTTGATGTTCGTTGATATTCCTTCATAACCAGACATATCAGCTGCAAAAACAATATCCATTACGGCGTTGTGATCGGAACCCGAGATATTGATGCTGACAACGATCTCCTCGTCGCTGATATCCACGGTACCGCCATTCGTGCCTTCAAAGTTACCTATATCTTCCAACGCATTCTGCCAGTCAAGAAGTCCGTTGTAAATAACAGCGTCAGCAGCATACTGCTCTATGGCGCCCTGGCTTACGATCGTGTCGATCTGCTGAACCGTCGTCTCACCATATTGCAACAGCGCTTCTTCATCAGCGCCTGCTGTCTGTGTCTTCGCCTCTTCCTGACCACACGCGCATAAGCCGACCATACAGGTAATCACACCTAATATTGCCAATAATTTTTTCATATTAAGCATCATCCTTTCTAAACCGTACCGTGTTTCTTCTCCGGACGGCCTTCACTCTTAGTCGCTAACATTTCAAATGCGCCGATCACATATTTCCTTGTATCAGCAGGATCAACGATCTGATCCACATAGCCTCTCTTCGCTGCGCTTGTCACATTGTTCTGCAATGCCGCATATTCTTTCGCACAAGCATCGATCGCATCGGAGCCTTGTCCATCACAGATGATCTTCGCCGCAAGAGATGCATCCATCATACCGATTTCCGCATCAGGCCATGCAATCGTGATGTCTGCGCCGATCGCCTTGGAATTCATTGCTACATATGCGCTACCGTATGCCTTGCCGATCACCACATTAACTTTCGGCACTGTCGCATTGGCAAACGCATATGTAAGCTTGCCCACTGCCTTAGCCATTCTCTTCTCGGAACATTTGGTAGCTGCAAATCCCTTAACATTTGTCAGCGATAATACCGGAATATCAAAGGCATCACAGAAAGTAACAAACTCTGCCGCTTTCTCTGCTCCTCTTGCAGATAATACCGCTTCAAACTTCTCTGCCACCTCACCGTCGGCGTTATAAACTTCCGTACGATTGGCAACAGCACCAACAGTCGCACCGTTCAATCTGATGAATCCTGCAACCATATCTTTCGCATAATCCTGCTTCACTTCTACAAAAAGGCCGTCATCCGCTATCTGCGATAATGCGATAGAGGTATCTCCCACACAATTCACAAGCTCAGCACATACTCTGTTCAGATCGTCCGTACAGTCATCCACTGCAAGATCCGCATTGTTAGCCGGCAGAACGGAAACAAGCTGTCTGATCTGCTCCATGATCGTTGCTTCGTCAGTCACCATATCCACCAGACCTGTCTCTTCGCTCTGGAATGCTGCTGCAGCCGTGTCACATCTGGACACTTCATTGCCTGCCAGTGCATTGGGCGCGTTCACGAATAACTTCGCTTTCTTCTCCTCCATAAATGCGAAATCCGTCATTGCCGGAATCAACGCAAGTCCGCCGCCGCAATTACCGAATACAGCCGTGATCTGAGGGATCACACCTGATGCAAGCGTCTGCTTCATGTAGATCTCACCAAAACCATTCAAAGCATCTGTCGCTTCCTGCAGTCTGAGCCCGGCAGAATCGATCAGCCCGATCACGGGTGCACCCATCTTTAATGCCAGATCATAGAGGTTTGCGATCTTCCTGGCATGCATTTCACCGACGGATCCATTCAGAACAGATGCATCCTGGCTATATACATACACAAGATTACCGTTGATAACTCCATAGCCGGTCACAACACCGTCAGAAGGAGTTTCTGTCTGTTTCAGATTGAAATCTGTCGCTCTCGCCGTTACAAGTGCACCGATCTCAACGAAACTGTTTTCATCGAGCAAAGCGTTGATTCTTTGGCTCGCTTGAGAAGTAGTACTCATTTTTCAGCCCTCCATTTATTAGAATACTAAATAATTATAACAATTATCATCGTGCGCACACATACTCCCTGTCATGCCACATTATCAGCAGACACTCCATGGAATCTTTGCATAGCACACGAAAGTAGTATAACACAGAATCCGCCGCTCTACCAGATTAATTTCCAAAAAATTTCAATTAAACTGCCAAAAAAATGTTAAGATATCCGATCAGGTTGTTCCCGGCAGAAATCTATATAATAAATATGTGGCTACATATTTATATGATCTTTCCTTTACTGTTTGGGTCGTGACGACCGGGTACCGTCTGATCATTTCTCCGTTCAGATAATAGCAGACCGTCCCAATCTCCGTGTTCTCTGCCACCGGTGCCTGCAGCGTCCGGGCAACCTGCGTTTTGACCTCGATTCGGTCTGTCTCGCAAAGCAGGAAGGACAGATCCGTCTCCCCACGGTCATCTACTCTGACCGGCACATATGCTGCCGCAAACGGTTTCCCGGAAGCATTGTCCACACCGTTTGCGACAGGAATATCCTCAAATTCTCTTTGTTCATAGATGTCCCTGTATCGGTACCGCTCCATACCATAAGCCACCAGCTGTTTCATATCACTCCACTTATAATTCCTGTTGTTTGGCCAGCCGCATGCCAGAAGAGCGACCGTGAAGATCCTCCCCTCGCTCTCTATGGCTCCCACATAACAATAGCCTGCATTATTGGTAAATCCTGTTTTTCCGGAAAGCGCTTCCTTCATCATACCGAGGAACGCATTATGATTATTGCAGTGAAAGCTTCTCTTGCCATCCGCATCCGTAAAATCATAGGAAAGTGTCCGCGTAATCTCCAGGAATTCCTCTTTCGCTGCAGAGTCCGTGACACAATACGCCATGATCCTAGCCAAGTCTCCGGCGGTCGTCGAATGAATCTTCCCGTTATCGTTGACCACCGCATCCAACCCGTTAGGCGTTATAAAGTAAGTATCATAGCAGCCAATATCACGCGCCTTCTGATTCATCATCGTCGCAAATCCTTCCACACTGCCACCTACCGCCTCCGCGATCACCACTGCGGAGTCGTTGTGAGACTCCAACATAAGCGAATAGAGAAGATCCTTTAATCTGTATTTTTCTCCTTGTCTGACATACAGTTTAACTTTCGGCATGCTCGTGGCATAGGCAGACACTTCCACAATTTCTTCCGGATTTCCATATTCCAGCGCCAGAATACACGTCATGATCTTTGTCGTGCTGGCCATGGGAAGAATATCCTCCTCATTTTTCCCGTACAGGATACGGCCCGAGTCTGCATCCATGAGCACCGCAGCCTGCGCATAAAGCTTCAGCTGCTCTGCCGTCTCTTCTTCTGCCCGCGCCGGCAGTGCCGAACAGCAAAACAAGGCGATCGCTGTCAAAACAGCAATCACCTCGTTGGCTCTTTGTCTTCCGATATTCTTCCGAATAAAATAGATTGGTGTATAACGGATTATTCTATAAAGGATATACATTGATCATGCCCTTGGTTTGCTTTCCTTAAATATATATGCACCTCAAGCAATCTTAACAACCGTGAAATCCCCTCCCAATCTTATCTATGTTCTGCCAATTCCCGGATCTCATACTCCTCCGGCATCACCCGAAGCGCACCTTTCCTGGTAGTGATCAGGGATGCCGCCGCATTGGCAAAGGTCAGCATCTCTGCCAGCTGTTCCTCTGCAAAGGCATCCAGTCCCACCTGCAGCACCTTATGAAGTACACATGCCATAAAGGTATCTCCCGCGCCCGTGGTCTCAATGGTATCCTTCTGTACGAAAGCAGCTTTCTCAACCATAGTATCCTTATAGTAAGCCCGGCTCCCTTCTTTCCCCATGGAGACAAGGATCAGTGGAATATCATAGCGTTCCTTAATCTTCCGAACACCTGCGCTGTAATCCTCTTCCCCGGTCAACCATACAATCTCGTTGTCGGAGATTTTCAGAACATCACACATGCCAAGGCCGTACTCCACCTGTTCTCTTGCCAGATCCATGGATTCCCAAAGTGGCTCCCTGATATTCGGATCAAAAGAGATCACCGCTCCTTGTTCTTTCGCATATGCCACGGCGAACTTCGTAGCCTCCCGCACCTCATCATGAGTCATGGACAACGTTCCGAAATGAAACAGCTTCGTCTGCGCAAGCAATTCCGTCCGGATATCCTCTTTCCGAAGCAGCATATCCGCCCCTGGATTCCGGTAGAAAGAGAAATCCCTGTCGCCATCCGCCTTCGTCTCCACAAACGCCAGCGTCGTTCTGGCATTCTTGTCCACACACAGATTGACAGTATCTATACCCACCTCTTCCAATACAGCTTTCAGCTTCCGTCCAAACAGATCCTCTCCCACCTTGCCGATAAATCCCGTCTTATGGCCCAGCTTCGTCAGCATAGCCAGCACATTACACGGGGCGCCGCCCGGATTGGCCTCAAAAAGCGTGTTGCCCTGTCCCGACATGCCGTTATCTGTCATATCGATTAACAATTCCCCCAATGCGATCACATCATAGTTCTTCATCCTCTGTCTACTCCTTCCTTTCACAAGCCGATTCTGTAAATTCTCAGATGCGTGTGACGAACGATCCGCAAGGCAGATCTACACATCTCCCAACGAATAGTGTACCACATCCATAGTCACTTGACCATCTGCAAAGAAAGAAATACCATCCACTGCAGCATCCGTATAGAGAGTTGCCGAAAGCGCATATTCCCCGTCATTGACGAACACTTCCGCACTAAATTGATCCAGAATGAGCCGAATCTTAATGATTCCCTTCCGACTGTCGCTGTTGTTCACCAGGCAACGGCGCTGATGAATGATCGCGCGCCTGGAACCGGAATGTTTGCGGTCGATCTTGAGGATGGACTCATAGGGCCTGAAACTGACAGAGGTCTGATAGGTGTCATCCTGGGCGAAACGCACCGCAAACTTCCGGTAAATATTCTCCGCATCCGTCGGACGGATCTGCAGCTCCATATCGATCTTGCGGCCACTTACCCCATCCAACCGAATGATATCCGTAAAAGCAACGTTCTCATGACAGACTTTCCGTCCCCTCATCTCCTCTATCTCCCGGATCGGCTGCTGATACAGGCGGCCATTCCGAACAGACAGTTCTCTTGGCAGGCTCATCTGCCCAAACCACGGACGGCTCGGTGCGTGCAGGTTACAGGTATCCCAGTTCTGCATCCAACCGATCATGATCCTCCGGCCATCCGGCGCCACCACCGTCTGAGGCGCATAGAAGTCAATCCCATAATCGACAGACTGATCCGTCTCCTCATGGAATTCCTCTGTCTCCTCATCAAAAGTGCCAAGCAGACATAATGTACCGTTTCCGTTATGATACTCAAATCCCTGGGGCATCATATCCTGGGGGCTGGTGATCAACACTGCCTTACCGTCCAATTGAAAGAAATCCGGGCATTCCCACATCATACCGAAGCGCCCTCTGTTGGCGGCCAAGATTCTTTCAAATTTCCATGTAAATCCGTCCGGGCTGCTGTAGAGAAGGATCTGCCCGTCATGCTCCGGTGTACAGTTACCCACCACACATCGGTATGTACCGTCCGGCTTCCGCCATATCTTGGGATCACGAAAGTCAAACCGACTGCCGTTCTCGGGAAGCTGCTTACTGTCCAGTACCGGATTGCCCGCATATTTCTCATAATCCAAGCCATCTCCCACCGCAATACACTGTGTCTGCACTTCCCTGTTGCTCCCATCCGGCTGATTCTCCTTGATCACGCCTGTATACATCAGCAGATGTTTGCCATCGGGCAGCACGATTCCACTGCCCGAAAAACAGCCGTCCCTGTCATAATCCGTATCCGGCGCCATTGCCGCCGGCAGCTGTTTCCAGTGCAGCAGATCCTTGCTCACTGCATGGCCCCAGTGCATGGGACCCCAATAGGGACTGAACGGATGATACTGATAGAACATATGATATTCCCCTTTGTAATACGAAAAACCGTTGGGGTCGTTCATCCATCCCACCCGCGCGGACAAATGAAAATCCGGCCGCGGTTCCGCCGCGATCTTCCTCTCCTTCTCCTCCTCATACCTTCTTGCATCCCGTAAAACCTGGCTTGTCATACTCAAATTCTCCTTCTCTTGTTCACGTTGATCTATTCGTCGTTCTCCACGCCCGCATATCTGTCATAGGCCGCCTGATAGACCTTTAGCAGCTTATCCATCCCGCATTTATCCCGCAGATGCTTGATATAACTTTCCCACTCTTCATCAGTGGGACCGCCGTTTTTCAACCAAAGGCCCTCCTGCTCAGCCACGGCGCTCTCGAAACTTGCCTTATACCAGTCGATATCGTCAAGCTCTCTGCTGGTATAGACACAATCCACCGGATAAGTCGCCGTAGAATCCACATAAGGCATCCAATAATCATACAGATCCGTCAGGCGTTCGATGGCTCTGTCCTCCATCCTGAAAGTCGTCTGATAGTAATCACTTAAAATCAGCTTCGGTCCAAATACCTCATATTCCCCTTTCAATTCACCGGAACCCTTGCCATATTTCTCACGGCTTTCCTCGTCCGATATACTCTGCCATACGCCGTTCTCATCCTGGTCGGTAAAATAGACACCGATCGGTCCATACTGCAGCTGCATAACAATCTCCGGGTCATACCACCTGTCAAAGAATTTCAGCAGATTCGCCGGACTCTTGCAGGCCTTCGTGATGTTCAGGTTCCCGCTGTTAATACCGCCGCCGGTGCGAACCGTCACATTATGGGTGCCGTCCGGACCGTCCAAAACAGGCAAGAACACATAATCTCCGGCGTAATCGCCCATCACCTCTTCTATATACCACCAGGTGGCAACACCCACATAACCCTGCGAACATTTCGAGATCAGCTGGGAATCCGTCTGGCTGAACATTTCCGGATCCATCAGTCCCTCCGCATACCAATCATGGAAGTAGGTGACCGCCTCCCTATAAGCATCCGACACGCAGATAAATTCAACCGTACCGTCGTCGCGCAGCACCAGATCCTTGCAGACATCATTGGGCCAGTTGGTGAACCCGAAACCGGCATAGAAGATATTCTGCCCCCAACACCACTCATCAAACCCGGTACTCATGGGAATGGTGCTGCCCGCAGCGTTTCCGTAATATTTCGCACTCATATCATTGTCCTTAAAGGCTTTGAGCGCAGTATGCAATTCCTCCAATGTCGTGGGCACCGAAAGCCCCAATTCGTCCAGCCACGCCTTGTTGATCATGGAAAACTGCGGCACGGAATAGATGCTGTAGTCCTCCGCCGCACCAATGCCTGCCGTTCCCATACGTTCACCCGCCGGAAGACCGTAAATATAACCGTCGTCCATGGTGATGGCGCTGCGGATATCCGGGTTTTCCTCCAGAATCTTACTTAGGTTCGGCATATATTCTTCCGTCAGATAAGGCGTCAGATCGATAAAGGTACCGTCGTCCCCATAACGCGAGATATCATAGTTACTGAATCCCACTCCTATAAATGCGTCCGGCAGTTCTTCCCCGGCGATCCGGATATTAACCTGTTCCGCCAGCGACTCGCTCATGGTCGTCCAGTCGATCAAAATGCCCGTATCCGTCTGCAGATCCTTAAGCACTACGTTATCGGTGTAGCCGGGACTGAGCGCGCTCTGCCCGCCCATGATCGCAAACGAGGTCTGCGTCGTATCGGGATTCGCTACCCCTTTCTCATGATCGCCGCACGCTGTAACCGACAGCGAAAGTCCCATGATAAGCGCAGCGACAATCGATTTTCCGGCCGGATTTCCTGTTTTACTTCCTCTTCTTCTGCCACGCACTGCCTCTGCGTCTGCGCAGCCAGTCTTATGCAAGCATCTGTTTAATTCTTTGGATTTTATCATAACACAAACCGCCTTTCTGTTCAAATCAACCTTTTACGGCACCGGCCATAAAGCCCTTTTCAAAATACTTCTGTACAAACGGATAGATGACAAGCATCGGCAGCGCCGCAATGATAATGGATGAGAATTTGATCATCTCCGTCATCTTATTCAACTCTGCGAACCCGCCCGAGATCGTGCTGGCCTGGCTGGCGCTGGCAGAACTCTTGATCAGGATATTGCGCAGCACAAGCGGCAGGGGCGCCCTTTCCGGGGACGGCAGATAGATCAGGGAGGTAAACCAGTCGTTCCAGTAGGCCACCATACTGAACACTACCATTACCGCCATGATGGAGCGGCTTAAAGGCACTACGATCTGTATAAAAGTCTTCCATTTGGAAGCGCCGTCGATCTGTGCGGCTTCCGTCATCTCTTTCGGGATGCTGTTTTCAAAGAAATTGCGCACAATGATCATATTACCCACCGCGACGCCGCCGGGCAGAAACAATGCCCACATGTTATTGATCAGTCCGGTATGCTTAACAATCAGATAGGTAGGCACCATCCCACCGCCGAAATACATGGTAATAATAAAGAAAATACTTAAAAATTTCCGGCCCGGCAGCCCCTTGACACTTAAGGGATAGGCCGTCAGATACAGCACAACGACCGAAAACACCGTACCGATAATCGTATATTTGAAACTGTTGAACAGTCCAGTCAGAATCTGCGGTTCTGCAAACACCGCCTGATAGCCCTCCAGGGTAAACTGGCTGGGCAGCAGGAAAGTCTTACCCGCATATACGTCGTAAGGGTCCGATACAGATGCGATCAGGACATAGTACAACGGATATGCTACCAGAAACAAAACGACCGTACAGATCACTACCAGGATAATATCACTCGTTCTCTCGGAAAACCCTGACAGTTTCCCACTCTTTGACTTGACACTCATTGCTCTCATACCGTCCCTCCCTATATAAAGCTTGTTTCGTCGGATATCCTGCCGGCCATCTTGTTGACCAGAATCAGCAGGATAATATTGATCACCGTGTTAAAAAGCCCCACTGCCGTGGAATAACTGTACTTGGCATTTTCGATACCCTGTTGGTATACATAAACCGAGATTACATCACTGGTGGCTTTGTTCAGATCCGTCTGCAGAAGCCAGACCTTCTCGAATCCCACATTCATCAGACTGCCTGCGCTCATGATCAGGTTCAGCACCATGATGGAGGTCAGTCCCGGAATATCGATATGACGGATCCGCTGGAACAAAGATGCGCCGTCCACCTTAGCCGCTTCATAGAGCGAAGTGTCTATATTCGCCAGCGTAGCCATGTAGATAATAATACCCCAGCCTGCATCCTGCCAAATCCCGGACGCAATATAGATGGTCCGAAAAGCTGCCGACTCCGTAAGGAAATCGATGGAAGTACCTGCGATCAGATTGATCAGCCCGCCCGAAGGACTAAGAAAAATACGGATCATACCGCAGATGACCATGGTCGATATAAAATGCGGTGCATACAGTACCGTCTGTGTGACCCGTTTAAAACGGTGAAACCGCATCTGGTTTAACAGCAGCGCCAGAATGATGGGGATCGGAAAGCTCCACAACAGGCTGAACAGGCTCAGCAGTACCGTATTCTTGATCATGCGCCAGAAAGTCGGTGCACTGAAAAAACGCAGGAACCATTCAAATCCTACCCATTCACTCCCCGTAAATCCTTTGCTCGCCTTGTAATCTCGAAAAGCGATCTGGATGCCATACATGGGTATGTACTTATACACAATGGTCAAAAGGACCGGAACCGCCAGCATGGCATACAACTGCCAGTTATCCATGATCCGCTTCTTCAAGGGTCTCTGTGTCATCACCGCCGCCGCGGTCTTTGACTTGTTCTTACTCATTTCGTTCTCCTCTCTTTGGACGATTTTTACACTGTTTTCTTTCTCTGTTTCCTTGTTTGCGTCGTTTCATGAAACGTTATATCTTTGTTGTTTCTAAAATAACACTTTAGAAATATAAAATCAATATAAAATCTTTGTTTTTATCATCATTCTTATACTTTCTGTACATTTATACAAATTTATTTAGCCGTTTTTATTAAAAATGCACATGCATTTTTAATGTAACGTTTCATATTCGCTGTTTTTGTCCTGTCTTTACATGTATTTACAATAATCAAACATTATATTATAATGAAAAAAGCAAAAATACTGCCGGAAGAATACCGAAAAACACCGGAAGCCTTTTGATTTCCGTATTGCTATCAACTGGTTATATGAACAGACCGGAATTCGGTTCACGCAGGACACCCATGGCATTTCATTGTTTCATGAAATTTTCATCGTCCCCGACAGTTTTACAGAAAGGTCTGGTCTGTTATAATGGAAAAAGCAAATTCTGCCCCGACAATGAAAGATGTGGCAAAAGAAGCCGGTGTCGCGCTGGGCACCGTATCGAAAGTCGTGAACGGTCTTCCGGTAGGGGAACCCTACAGAATCCGCGTCGAGGAAGCCATCCGGAAACTGAATTATCAGGTCAACAGTTACGCACAGGGACTGAAAGCAAGCAGAACCCGCACGGCAGCGCTGCTGATTCCAAACACCTACTTTCCCTTTTTCGCCTCCCTTGTCTATCATATCAATCTCGCGCTCCTGAAGAGGAAATACAGGATGCTGCTCTGCTCCACCGACTACGACCCGGGACTGGAACAGGAATATGTGGCCATGGCACAGCAGAACAAAGTGGACGGCATCATCGGACTTACTTACAACCCCGACCTGATCCTCGATGAGACTACGCCTTTTATCGCCATCGACCGCTCCATGGGGCCAAGAATCCCCTGCGTGACCAGCGATAACTTTGCCGGGGGCCAGCTGGCCGCCGAGAAACTGGCCGACTTAGGGTGCCGCAATGTCGCTTTCCTGCGCATCGGCTCCTCCTTAAACAATGAACCCAACAAGCGTAAAGCCGGTTTCGAGAACGGCTGTCTTTCCCGCGGTCTGACGTATAAGATGAAGATCCTCAATGACGGGGAATCCTACGAAAAATTTGCACTGTTTCTCAAAGAGCACATGCAGAAGGGAAAGCTGGCCTTCGACGGCATCTTCTGTGTGACGGATACGCTTGCCTACCTGATCATAAAAATGCTCAACGATATGGGACTGCGGGTTCCGGAAGATGTGCAGGTCATCGGCTTTGACGGCACCAGACACTTCGGGGATCAGGAGTACACCTGCTCCACCATCGTACAGCCCGTGCCGGAGATTGCCGAGATGTGTGTGGAACTCCTTTTGCAGGAAAACCGGCAGTCCAAACCACCGCTGGTCTGTCTGCCGGTAACTTACGCATATGGAGGAACGACGAAGGAGTAATGAGTTCTCTGTCATGCAGTTTGAAATAACAGTAACGATAGATCCTGTCGTACCATTCCCCCGGATCCATGGACATGTCCTGTATCACCCCTCTCATATGTATAACAAAACAGACCGTGCAAATGTGCGCCTGCATTTTAGATTCTTTAAAATCATATCGGCATTATACTGCTGCCACGAAGAATTGCATAATGACAAAACAATCGTCTTATGATAAAATCGTTATTAAATATGCTAAAATGCTGCGGTCTGTCAGACTGCTGGATGGAGGTATCACTTGAACGAATATCCAACAGATTCCAATATCATTGAATATATGTTAACCTTGCTCAATATTTCCGATCAGGCTCATGAAGATCCACATTTTCTCTCTGCGATTAACACATTAAAGTCCGCAGCAGACCAACCTCTTCCTGCCATGCTAGAGGAACACCACGCTCAGACACCGAACGGGATCCTGCGGTTCATGAATCAGATGCCCGGAGGATTCTTTATATATCATGCCGACGAAGAAGAGCAGATCATCTATGTGAATCAGGCACTCCTGCGGATCTTCGGATGCGACAGCGCGGCGCAGTTTCGCGATCTGACAGGCAATTCCTTCAAAGGTATGGTTCATCCGGAAGATTTAGTTGACGTGGAAGTAAGCATTCAAGAACAGATAGCCCAGAGCAAATACGACTTAGACTATGTGGAATACCGAATCATCCGTAAAGACGGTCAAGTTCGGTGGATCGAGGATTACGGCCATTTCGTACACAGCGATACCGGGGATATTTTCTATGTGTTCATCAGTGATGCCACTGAGAAGCGTCAGCGCCAGCTGACCGAACAGCGTACTCTGATCAAAAATGCAGCAGCAGAAAGCGAATTGAAGCTGCGCACCCTGATCGAATCCTATGACCAGGAGCGGAAACTGATCTATCAGGAACACCTGCGCCGCCTGGAGGTAATCGAAGGTCTCAGTGTTAACTACGAATCCATCCTCTATGTAGATCTGGATTCAGATGCCATACTGCCCTACCGGCTTAGTGTAAGGACAGAGCGCCTTTTCCAGGATCCAAGCCAGACTCTTGGGTTCAAATGGTACACAACTGACTATGTGAACACCTGGGTTCACCCGGAAGACCGCAAACTGGTGGCAGAGGTCACAACGCCTGCATACATCCGGACTAAACTGTCCGAGAGCAAGACCTACTATGTGAACTATCGGATCATCTCGGATGGCGAAACACAATATCTGCAGCTGCGCGTTGTCAATGTCGGAAACAGCCAGCGGATTTCCCAGATTGTCATCGGTTACAGGCGGGTCGATGACGAGATTCTCTATGAGATGAAGCAACAGAAGGCACTGGAGGAGGCTTTAAAGCAAGCCCGCACAGCTAACAATACGAAGGACACCTTTCTCTCCAATATGTCCCACGACATGCGCACACCACTCAATGCCATTTTCGGCTATACGGCCCTTGCCCGAAAACATCTCGGAAAGCCGTCGATGTTGGACTCCTATCTTAATAAGATCGATATCGCAGGCAGACAGCTTCTGGACATGATCGAGCAGATTCTGGAAATCTCCTGGATGGAATCTAAAGATGTGCAGATCATGGAAACAGCTTGCAGCCTTTCTGATCTTACACACGAAGTACAGGCCACCGTACTGCCTCAGGCAGAAGACAAGAATATTACCATACAGACCGATCTAAGCGGTCTGATTCATTCTGATGTCTACGCAGACTACGCGAAACTGACCCAGATTTTCCTGAACCTGGTAAATAACGCCATAAAATACACCGAAAACAATGGACAGATCGATATTATTGCCATCGAAAAGGAACAGCTTCCCAACGAGCAGGCAGTTTATCAATTTATGGTCAAAGATACCGGTATCGGCATCAGCCGGGAGTTCTTAGAACATATCTTTGAACCCTTTCAGCGGGAAAGAAACACCACTTTTAGCGGCGTGTACGGAACAGGCCTTGGCCTGACTATCGCCAAGAATATCATCGAGATGATGAACGGAACGATCAGTGCAAACAGTACCCCCGGCAGGGGCAGTACCTTTACGATCACGCTCACCCTCCGGCAGCAATGCAGCTCTTCGGCTTCTAATAACTGTCCCGACTCTCTACCGGATCTTTTATCCGGACGTAAGATCCTTCTGGTGGATGACAACGAGATCAATCTCGAAATCGAAACAGAACTTTTACAGGAACTGGGATTCTGTATCGAGACGGCAGCAGATGGCAACCTGGCCGTAGAGAAATTGAAAACCTCTCCTCCCGGTGAGTTCGCCTTCATACTGATGGACATCCAGATGCCCGTCATGGACGGGCGCCAGGCAGCGGAAGCCATCCGTAGGTTGGATGATCCGGTTCTGTCGCATATTCCGATCATCGCATTGTCCGCCAACGCATTTGAAAGTGACAAGCGACTGTCCGCAGAAAGCGGGATGAATGCGCACCTTACGAAACCTATTGACGTGCCGATCCTCTTGGAGACCATCGCCCGCGTCCTGCCCTCCAATAACTGAAAATCAAAGCATTCTACCATATGTCTTATGAAAGCAAATGAGCCAGCGTACTTTTACGTACACTGGCTCGTTCATCATCTCTGTCTTCTTACTATTCAGATTGTTGATGCGATCAACTGCATCTTTCCCCGCAGTGTCACCGCGCCAAATCCGTCTGACAGGATAAAATGATCTCCCTTGCAGATCGGCCGTCCATTGATCTCTCCCTCTCCTTCTATGACACTCATGATCAGGAACGGATATGCCTGATCGAAGGCAAGTGTCTCCGTCACATCCATCTTCCACACCTTGAAGGACTCACAAGAGCAGAGTAGATTCATGGTGTTCTCCGGCAATTCATCAGCGTTTAAGATGTTCTCTTCGGTTCTTCCCGCCGGTGCCGTGATCACGTCGATACTCTTGTCAATATGCAACTCCCTCAGCCTGCCATTCACTACTCTGTCATAGTCATAGACACGGTATGTAATGTCACTGCTCTGCTGCGTCTCCATCACCATGATACCGCCCTTAATGGCATGTATAGTGCCTGGTTCGATCAGTATAAAGTCCCCTTTCTTCACCGGAGTCTCCCTGATCAGTTCCTTCCAACGGCCTTCCCGTATCATATCAGAAAGTTCTGTCTTATCCTTCGCATTATGCCCGATCACCAGCCTGGCATCCTCATCACAGGCCAATATATACCAGCATTCAGTCTTCCCAAGGGATCCATTCTCATTGGCATTCGCATAGGCATCATCTGGATGTACCTGAATACTCAGATCCGCTTTGGCATCGATGATCTTCACCAGCAGCGGAAAACGGTCCAACCCGGTATTGCCAAACAATTCCGGATGTTTCTTCCACAATTCTGAGAGCAATTCCCCCTCATACAGTCCTTCCCTGACCCGGCAGTCGCCGCTCGGGTGAGCGCTGACACCCCAGCATTCCCCAGTATTACTGCCCGGAATCTCATAGTGCCACTCGCGGCCCAGCCTGTCTCCACCCCACACCATCTGTCTGAATTCAGGCTTTAAAAATATGATCTGTTCTTTTGTCCGATCTGTTGAAACCATAGTATCTCTTCTCTCCATTATCGTATCATACCAGAAGAAGGAGCATTTAACAATTGCATTATGAAATCCCACCGTCGTCCGCTTTCTGCTTTTGTCATGCTCTTCTCTCGTGTTACCACCAAATCAGCTTAGGATAACTAATTTTACTGTAGAAGTAACCTGTCAATCAGGAGTACGCATTACACTGCGGACTCCGTGAGCGCACCAAAATCTCCGATTTTGTGTGCATATTTTTCTAAACACCCACTTCTATTTATGGTGGTATCATAATGTATGATATGGGTGTTTAGTTAAATATAAACTTTAAATATAAAAATATTGCGTTTACATTTAATCTGATTTGTTGATTCAATTATACTTTGAACAAAATGAAATAACAAGTAAATGTAACTGTATTTTCTCTTTTTATCAAAAATGCACAACATTTACTTGCTATAATTAATTATTTTAGTTTATAATTAGTTAAATTTATGTGATTATATTCCATTTATAAATACTAATAAACGCACTACACAAATATACTGATAATCCAATCATCAACTTATCTACATCTTTCCTGACATCTTATTTGCTGTCATTCTAATTCCTGTCATCTTGTTTCCCGTCATCCTATTTCTTGGCTTCCGGAAGGCGCAGTCGAAAGAGACGTTTCGCAAGCTGTCTGAAATTAAAGGGCAGCAAAGGGTAGATATAACTTTTCTCCGACAATGTCCTATTGCATACGATGGCAAGAATAAAGAACAAAACAGCCCCAATATAACCATACAGCCCAAACATCGCTGTCAAGATCAGATTCAGGATCCGCATGAATTTCAGCGCATACCCCAGCTCATAGTTTTGCTGGGTATAGTTAGCAATGGCTACAAACGCCATGTACAGCATCACTTCCGAATTGAACCACCCGCTGTTGACCGAAAACTCTCCCAGCACCAGACCGGCCATCACGCTCAATGGAGTACTCAGCATATTCGGAGTATTGACCGCTGCCAACTTCAGCCCATCTATGGCCAGCTCCAATATCAAAAACTGTGCCAGCAGCGGAATATTCGGATCCTCCTGCAGCATGATAAAGTCAAAGGATCCCGGCACCCATTCCGGATTGTTCATTAACAACAGAAAAGTCGGTGTCATGATGTAGGTCAAGATCGAGATCAGAAACCGGGAAAGGCGCAGATAGGTGCCCGTGATCGGCGGGAAATAGTAATCGTCCGCCTCCTCCACAATATCGAAGATTGAGGTCGGTACGATCATGGCCGAGGGTGAGTTATCCACAAGAATGACAATGTCTCCTTCCAACACCTGGGCCGCCGCCACATCCGGCCGCTCCGTAAACTTGAATTTAGGAAAAGGATTATACCACTTGCACTGATACAGGCACTCGGCAAGGCTCTCCTGATTCATTGTCAAAGCATCTACTTTGATATTTTCAATCCTTTTCTTCACTTTATCCAGGAACCCATGATCCACCCGATTATCCATGTAGCAGAGAACGATATCCGTGCGGGAGCTCTTTCCGGCATTCATCATTTCCATACGAAGCTCCGTGCTCCGGATCCGGCGTCTGATCAATGCCGTATTGAAGACCACCGTCTCCACAAACCCGTCCTTGGAACCGCGCAGCGTCTTATCCTTGTCCGGTTCCTCCACTCCTCTGGCGGGATAAGTCCTGGAATCGAGAAGGACGCATCTGTCATAGCCGTCTATAAACAGCGCAAACACCCCAGACAGGATATTGTACAAAATATCCTCCCACTTATCTTTCAAGTCCACTTCCACATACGGGGTTGCCTTCTTCGCCATTTCATAGGCATTCTGCGGCATATCCTCGGCTTTCAGTCCAATAAAGTACTGCAGGATCTTCATCATCAGCTCATCCTTGCAGAACCCGTCTATAAAATAGATACATGCCTGTCGTCCGCCTACCTCGATCACACGGTAGACCACATCAAAACTTGTGTCCGGCGCCATTCTCTCTTTCATATACGACATCGTCTGTTGCAGGGAGGTAGTCATTCTCACATTTGCTTCTTCTCTTTTCTGCACAATTAAAAACTCCTTCCATGACATTACTTCTTGCTGCTGGTATAACGAATAATCAGTATCAGGCCAGAAATCTGTACAATTATTTATTATTCGTTGTACTAGTATGTCTTGAAAGGAGTTTTCTTATTCATATTGTCTTTACATCAACTTATCATTATGAACAGTATATGCCTTTACTGTTTCCCTGTACTACCGTGTCCACCCCGATCATCATTGTCCAGATGTTCCACCTCTTCAAACACGATCTTCGGCTGATTCTCCATGATCCGGAACTGGCAGATCCTGTCATTGATCTGAATCCGGGTATCCCGCAGAGCATAGACAGGCATAAACCACTGGTCATTGTCTCCGCAATAAGAACAGTCGATCACACCTTGATGATTCGTCTGGATTATGCCGAAATTCTTAAAGGTTGAGCTTCTGGGCACCACATGTGCCTCATAGCCCTCAGGCAGTTCCATACCGACACCTAAGGGAATCAGCTTGAACTCCCCCTGTTTCAACGTTACGTCCTCTGCCGCCCGCAGGTCGATCCAGTCGGACTTGCCATCGATATAGGTCAATTTCTCTATTTTGTCCGAAAAGTATTTGATCTTGATCGTTTCCACTCTCTTCTGCCTTTCTCGCAAACTATTCTTTACAGTGCAACACCGGTACAGTCGAATCTTCCTGCCGCAGGCTGGCCTGTACGTCTATCACCCGCTGGTTGGCGCTTCCCCGCCAGCGCAGTTTCGTATTCTTCAAATCTGATACAAATTCCCCGTCTACCAGTACATCTACATACTTCAGCAGAGAATAATGCCGGATGTCTTCCCACTTATCCCCAGTGTAAAGCCATATGGTCTTGTCCGGATACCGCTCCCTGATCTCCTCCATCAGCTCCCGTACGTTCAATCGGTTTGCCGCATGCAGCGGATCTCCGCCGGAAAAGGTGATACCGGAGATATAGGATTTCTCCAGTTGGTCAAAAATCTCCTGTCTGGCTTTATCGTCAAACAAAACACCGCCGTCCGGATCCCACGTGATCGGATTATGGCAATCCTTACAGCAGTGGGAACAGCCAGCCACCCAGAGCACCACGCGCAGACCATCACCGTTGAGCATATCGTCTCTGGTTATATTGTGATATCTCATTACATACTTTTCCTTTCTGCGATCTCCGCCATCTTCGCATCACTGAGCCTGGTATCCCCATGCACCCGGGAATAAGCCAGATAACCGTTCATACGGTCAATCTTCGTCAGATTACGGCTGCCGCATACCGGACAGACATCCATCTCCAGCTCTTGATGACCGCAGTCATCGCAATAAGCCAGCGACAGGTTGACTCCCTCATAGAACCCCATCTCCATAGCACGGCGGATCAGCGTCTTAATGGCGTCGATGTTATAATCTATCGGATATTTCACATACTGGATCTTACCTCCATTGGCCAGTTCCCAGAAACGGTATTCCAGATCCTGCTTCTCGATGGGCGTGATATCCTCCGTCACATGGCAGTGAAAGCTGTTGGACACATACTCTCTGTCAGACACCCCCTCGATGATACCGTACTTGGCCCGGAACTGTTTCACCTGCAGGCCGCAGAGATTCTCCGCCGGCGTGCCGTAGATCGCATACAGATTACCGTCCGCTTCCTTATACTCCGCTATCTTCTCGTTAATATGTTCTAATACCTCCAGGGCAAAAGCGCCATCCTCCACCAGAGACTTTCCATTATACAATTCCTGTAGTTCATTAAAGGCAGTAATACCAAAACTGGCCGTAGCTGTCTTTAAGATCGGCTTGATCTTATCATGCAGCTGCAGATGCCCTCCTAAGAAGCCGCCCTCACAATAGGCCAGCGGATTGGTGGATGCACGCATCTCTCCCAGATAAGCATAGGTCCGGATATGCAGCTGACGGATCAGGTTCAGATAATAATCTAACACCTCATAGAAATCCCTGCTCTCCTGCCTGGACTTGGCCAAAATCATCGGAAGATGCAAAGATACCACGCCGATATTGAATCTACCCACGAATACGGGTACATCCGCATCATCTGCCGGGTGCATGCCCCCCTTCTCATACCATGGGGAAAGAAATGCCCGACAACCCATGGGGGATATCACCTTGCCATACTGTTTATACATGCTGGCAATATACCCCTTACCGGTAAGACTCAGCCAGTCCGGATACATGGTCTTGGCGGAGCACTCCACACCTGCTTCAAATACCTCTTCCAACTCCCTGCCGGGTCCATGCAGATTCTCATCATACAAAAATACGATCTTCGGGAACAATACCGGCTTCTTACATTCCTTCTTGCCCTGTCCTTTGCGGCGCACATTGAGCATAACAATGGTCGCCATCTTCGCGAATCTTCCCGTACCGATCCCTGCCGTCACGGTAATAAAAGGATAATCTCCACGGCTGCTGGCCACGGTATTGAATTTATATTCCCAACCTTGGAATCCCTGTTCAAACTCCTTCTCTACATCCTTAAGCGCTTCCGCTCTGGCCGTCTCCTCGTCGATTCCCAGCCGCATATACTTCTCGATATCTCGCTTATAAGATTTCTCCGCATAAGGTTCTAAGATCTTGTCCACCTCCGGCACGGTAAAGCCGCCATACTGCTGACTCGCCGCACTCAGCACGATATCGCCGATCACGTCAAATGCTACATCCAGCGTCTTAGGTTCGTTATACCAGATATTGCCCATCTCGAAACCGCCGCTTAGAACCTCAGCCACATTAAACAGACAACAGTTCATGGTGTCTCTTCTGGCAGACATATCGTGTACATACAAATACCCGTCCCGGCAGGCCTGGATCTCCTCCGTGGTCATAAAGAACTTCTGGTACAATTCCTTATTAAACTGATTAAAGATCAAACTCCTCTTGGTAGAGACAAGCGCACTGTCCGTATTAGCATTCTCCTTGTCTCCTATGTACATGATAGACTGGCTCTTCTTATACACATCATCCATCATGCGTACAAAATCCTGCTTGTAGTTACGATAATCCCGATAGCTCTTGGCAACGATAGGTTTCACATCTTCCAGTGCACTCTCCACCATGTTGTGCATGATCTGGATCGGAATCCGCTCCTCTCCCAGCTCATTAACCTTATCGATCACAGTCTGGCATATATGGCGTTTCTCTTCATCCGTGAATTTGGTCAGCGCACGATAAGCGCTCTTTCCTACGGCATCGATGACCTTCTGGACATTGAAATCTTCCAGACTCCCGTCCTTCTTGATCACTTTCACGATCTTATCCGGTCTATACTCCATCTCAAAATTCTCTTCCGCCGTAGTGTCTGTTCCAAACTTACTGCTCATTCAGTCCCCTCCATGGTATTAGCTTCTTCATTCCTGTTCCTAAAAATCTGCTGCGCACAGAATCATTCCTCCTATCAGCATCATCCTAATAACCTATCCGGCTCTATACGCATTCCTGTAGCAATACAATATCCATATAAGTTTACATAACATCTATCGTCAATCATTCAACAGCATCATGTGCCCTGTACAGGATCCTGTACCCCGGTCACGCGCTCAAATCCGATTCCCCTTTACACTCATACAATATTAAGACAATGAATTGACGTTTCTGTATCGCTTACACCGCCTGACACTGAAGATATCACAGAAATTCAACTGACGCGCAATAGAATTGCAAGTACAAAATATAGGATTGGTTAACATAAAAATACTATATTTTGTGGCGTACATTCAGTATATGCCAACAGACATTCTCTGTCAATGACCTCCCTAATAGAAAAAGCACTGAAAAAGGATATGCCTTTTTGTGACATATCCCAAAAAATACTTTTATCCCGAAATGCTATTGACAATCCTATTTTACCGTTTATGCGCGTATCATACCGGAGTCCGCGATCGCATCCACAGCCTCTCTAATCTTCTCCACCGGCATCGTCAATGCAAACCGCACATGTCCTTTTCCAAGAGAGCCGAAACTGCTGCCGGGGGTGCACAATACTCCGCTTTTCTCCACCAACTCCATGACAAAAGCCACGTCATCCGTGTAACCTGCCGGTATCTTCGCCCAGGCGAACATCGTTCCCTCACTGTCTTCCATCGGCCACCCAATCTTACGCAGACCACCACAGAGGGCGTCTCTTCTCCTCTGATACTCCGCACACTGCTCCTTCACCATCTGATCGGAACCGGTAAGCGCAGCCACCGCGCCATACTGTACCGGCAGATATGTGCCATAATCAATCTGGGAACGGAATCTTTTAAAACAAGCTACCACATCCTTATTCCCGGTCAGAAAGCTCATCCTTGCACCGGTATAATTATAAGACTTGGACAGGGAATAAAACTCTACCGCCGTCTCCTTCGCCCCCGGAATCCGCAAGATCGACTTGCCAACCCTGCCATCATAAATGATATCCGAATAAGCATTATCATGAATAATCAGGATCTCATGAGCCGCCGCCCAAGGGATCAGTTTCTCGTAGAAAGCATCAGGCGCCGCCTTACAGACCGGATTCAAAGGGTAAGATACGACCATGCATTTCGCTCTCGCAAGCAGATCCTCATCCAGATCATCCAGATCCGGCAGATAATGATTTGCCTCCGTCAGATCGTAAGTGACAACTTCCGCTCCGGCAAGCGACGGGCCGATACCAAAGATCGGATAGCCCGGATTAGGCACCAGTACCACATCCCCCGGATCACACAGCGTCAGGCAGATATGGGCGATTCCCTCCTGAGAACCATAGACAGACATGATCTCGTCCGTCTCAAGCGTCACATCGTAACGCTTCTGATACCGCATCTGCACCGCCTCGATCAATTCTGGAATATCGATCAACGCATACTTATAATTCTCCGGTTTCTGCACAGCCCTCGACACCGCTTCCACCACATGTGCCGCCGGCGGAAAATCCGGCGTCCCCACGGAAAGGTTATAAATTCGCTTTCCCTGCTGTTCCGCCGCATCCTTTTTTTCATTCAGCACTTGAAAAATGCCGGATTCATAGTCTTTCATTCGATCTGCAAATCGTATGCTCATGTCCCATTTCCTCGTTTCTGTATTCTATGTAACAGTATCCTGTTATGACAGCCTGCAAATCACTCATTTGCCAGCTGGTAGTGATTCAATACTGCCCGAGCACCTTCTCCAGATGCTCCCGATATTCCTCCAAAACTTCTGCCGGCGCAAGGATCTTGGCGCCTATCCCCAATCCCGTCAGCCAACCGTAAAACTGTCCGCTCAAAGCCACCTGCACCCGCACGGAGAAATGCTCCTCATCCCTTCTTCGCACCGGTACTTCTTTGCCAAAGCGGTCCATGACGACGCCGATAAACCGGTTCGCAAATTCCAGCGTGACGATCTCCTCCCGTCCTCCGAACATACCGAAGGTCTTATTGGCATAGGCCGCAATATCAAAGCGCTCAAACAATGTCGCACCTTGCCGGCCAATTCCAGCCAGCACACGGATCTGTCCCATCTTATCTACCCGAAAATGTTTGATCGCATCGCTCTCACCGTCGTGTCCGATCAGATAATAATTCTCATCCTTACAGGTCAGAGCCCAGGGGCTGATCTGATAGAGCTTACCGTCCTTGCGCGGCACCAGTTCCTTATCCAGATTCCATTCCAAATATTGAAAAGAAATCTGTTCGTTATTCTGGATCGCCCGGTGGATATCGTCTACTATGTAGTAGATACTCTCGTTGGCAGTCTTCACCCTGTTAGCCACATAAACCTGTCTTTGCAGCTGTCCGGCTTCCGCTTTAGAAGCCAACTTCTCAATCTTACCGATCAATTCCCTGGATTTCTTCACCGTGAGGAACCGGGAAGCCTGTACCGTCTCCACCAGCAGCTTTAGCTCTGCCAGCTCGAACTCCCGCCCGGCCAGGTAATAGCCACCGGCTGTCTTGGACTTGGCCAACACGATATCATATCCAAACTCGGTCAGTTGTGCGATATCGTCGTAGATACTCTTGCGTTCCGCCTTGACACCATATTCCGCCAGCGCATCGATCAGCGCCTGAGCCCCCAGACAGTGTTCTTCATCGGACTGCTCCGTAAGGATCTTCACCAAATATAACAATTTCAGCTTCTGATTGCCGCTTTTTGCCATGTCAAACTCCTGTTCTTTCTCTCTTTTGACACTGCTCTTCTCCCGGATGCAGACCCACGCACCCTTTGATTTTCAAAATGTCCCTACCGGTTGTACTGCTGCTTTTCCTATTCACTCACGATCGACAATACCTCTTCCAGACTTCGTATCTCATAGTCGATCTCTACCGCAATATCCTTCGCTCTTGCTTTCGGATTAAACCAGCAGGATGCAATACCCGCATTATTGGCCCCTTGCATATCACTGGTCAAAGAATCCCCTACCAGAATGCTTTTCTCACGAGTCCCTTCTGGCAGTGTCGCAAAACAGGCGTCAAAATATCCTTTCATCGGCTTCGGATATCCCATCAGCTCCGATACGAAAACACCGTCCATCAGTTTGTCAAATCCTGACAGTTTCATCTTATTGATCTGGGTTGTATTAACTCCATTGGTCACCACATATTGATGATATCCCAACTCCCGCAGCTTTGTGACCACTTCTACGGCACCGTCTATATAATAGTAGATACTGCCCAAGGCATCCTGATAAGACGTGGCAATCTCCTCCGGTTTGACAGACTGTATTCCCAATTCCTCAAACAGCACCCGAAATCGCCCCACCTTTACTTCTTCTTTGCTGATCTCACCGCGCTCCAATCTATTCCAATGATCCCGGTTGATGACCTCATACCGGGCAACGGTCTTCTCATCGATATACAGAGCATACTGCTCAAATACCGCCCGTATCGCATAATCCATGGAACGGTCAAAGTCCAGCAGCGTTTGATCCAAATCCCAAAGGATCGTCTCATATTTTCCCATATTTTCCTCCATCCCGAAGCATCACAAATTCTTCATTCCAAAGCGTTTTATGCTGAGGACACGAGCAGAATTTCAGATTCTGCTCGTGAACGGAAAAAGTCAGACCCGCCAGTCTGACTTTCAAACCACAAAAACCATCCCTTGCTTATGCCCTATATCACCCGCGACACAAACGCCTCCCGATAACAGGCAACAAGATCAAACAGCTGTATTTCCGTCTGTCTGCACATTGACACCTGCCTCTACAGCAGCCTTGGCGTCCTTACTCTTTCTCCATTTCACACCGATAATACATGCCACCACAACCACCGCAATGATAAATACAAATACCAGTAAGTAAGATAAAAAAGCGTTTACAAACAAGATCAAATTCGTCATCTGTTTTCCCCTTCCCATCGTATTCTGCCAATAATGTCTCTCTTACAAAGACCATATCTATGATACCACCATTCAGAAGGTATCGTCAAGTAAGTCTGTGCCATCTGCCGCAGTTGTGGCCAATTTGTCACAGCGCTCGTTTTCCGGGTGTCCGTCATGTCCCTTTACCCATCGAAATGTCACCTGGTGCGGCTGCTTTGCCCGCAAAAGCCTTTCCCACAGGTCTATATTCTTAACCGGCTTGCTGCCCGCCGTCTTCCAGTTCTTCCGTACCCAGCCATCAATCCAGTGCTGATTGAAGGCATCCGTCACATATTTGGAATCCGAGACCAATGTGACCTCACACGGCTTCGTTAGCGCCTCCAGACCCACGATCGCCGCCATCAGCTCCATGCGGTTATTAGTCGTTTTCCTATAGCCCGCCGAGTACTCCCGCTCATGCAATGTCCCTTGCGAATCAATGTATTGCAGCACGGTGCCATATCCCCCTGGCCCCTCCGGATTACCGCGGGCCGCGCCGTCGGTAAAGATTGTTACTTTCATCACTGTCCATATCCTTCCTTTTCCTTGTCTGATACTATACTGCACTCTTTACGCCCAGCTTCCCTCCGTCATAAAATGCTTCGCCATAGCTTCCGCATCCGCAATGATCTTCTCATCATATCCAAGCATCTTAAGCAGCGCAATGGCGTTCCGCGTCGTGGCCGGTCCCGACATCAGCGTGTAGGGAAAGAACACATCGTCTTCCTCAATCCGTTCCTCGAAATGATAATTATCGTATTCCTTTTCCAGCAATTTGGTCAGTTCCACGTCGTGGGTCGCTGCAAAACAGATCACATGCCCGGCTGACAACATCTTCATGATCTGCGTGGAGGCTGCGATCCGTTCTACCGTATTAGTCCCCCGTAATACCTCATCCACAAAACAAAGCACGCAGCCGTGCTCCTCCTCGGCCTGCTTCACCTGATCGAGGATCCGTTTGATGGCTCTGATCTCTACCATATAATAACTCTGACCGCCGATCAAATCATCCTTCAACGACATAGATGAAAAGATACGAAATGCCGGTGCCTCATAGTGGTCTGCCGGACAGGTGTGTATTGTCTGAGCCAGCACAGCGCTAAGCGCCACTGCACGCAGAAAAGTGGATTTCCCGGAAGCATTGGAACCGGTCAGCAGAACCCCTCTATCCGTATCAATGGAATTCTTCACCGGATCTGACAAAAGCGGATGATACAGTTGTTCTATCACCATATGCCTGTCTGCCCCTTCCTCAAATCGAATCATAGGCACACAGTACGCAGGCAGACTCTTCCTGTAAGAACCGATCACCACCGCAGACTCAATCTGCCCAAGCAGCGTCATCATCTCGTCAATCTCGTCAAGATGTCCCCGCACAGCATTTAATGCATTATTAAACTGGATAAGATCCAGATAAAAGACCATTCGCACATAATCCAAGATCAGGCTGAAAGGATCACCGTTACCCTTCTCCACATAGACAAGCAAGTAAGAATTACGAATAAATCCTTTCATCTTCCGGTGACAGCCGCGCAGACGTTCCTGCTCCTCGCTAATACTCTCCACCGTTATCTGTCCCATCTGCTCTGCCGCATCCAACATCCTCTTAATGTAACGGAAACTGGTGATATAAGGTTCAATCTGCTTATATTCCCTGAAATATCCGATCAGATTGTGACACACCACCACAAGCAGTGCGACGATTCCGAAAGGCGGTGCTGCAAACATACTCCCGATGCATAAAAAGAACAATAAGTTATACAGGACATATTTCCCGTTCTTCCGCTCACCCAGAATATCCAAATTTTCAATATATTCATGCAGTGAGTATCTTCCCATTCTCCCCAGCTGATAGAACAGACTCTGTATACGGTGCCTTTCTTCTTCATGCTCCATGAAAAAGTTGGTCTTTGCTTCCCATTTCTCCAACTCTTCCTGTCCGTCTACCGGCGTCCGCAGTTTATAATACAGATATTCGTCTCCCGCTGCGCTGCAGGAAACGTTGATCTGCTGATAAATACTGTCCAGATTCAGATCATCCCATGTGATATCGTCGATCTGATTCCTGCGGGGATGTCTCAGATAATACTTCTTTATATGCTCCATCTCCCCCGCCTTGTACTCCCGTTCACAAGCCATACCATAACTTGCATAGATCCGCTGCAGATTATGTTTATGAAAAGACTTACTATTGATATATTCCTTACCCATGATGAGCACGATCAGAAAAAGAATCATGCCCGCTAATACTAAACCTTCCATATCCGTTTCAAACGTTAAGCGACAATCTGCATCAGACAAGGACTGAAGCTTTGCTGCATAGCCCGCTGCCTGTTACATGTTATCTGAGACTGTCTATGATCTCGTTTGCCTTTCTATAGATTTCCTCCACGTCGTAGCTGTCTGTAAAGATGCCGTTTTCATACAGGATCCTTCCCTGGATCATGGTCATCTTCACATTCTGCTTACTGCCGCTATAAACCAAATTCTTGGGTATATTATTAAGCGGCTGCATATTGGGCTGATGGAGGTCGATCATAACGATATCCGCCTTCTTCCCTGGTGCCAGCACATCCGTATCCGGCAGATACATGGCCTTGGAACCGTTCACTGTCGCCATCTTCAATACTTCCCAGGCATCCACGGCAGAGGCGTCCTCCTCCCGCAGCTTGGCAAGCCCCGTCACCAGGAACATCTCCCGGAACATATCCAGACAGTTATTGCTGGCAGGCCCATCCGTACCGATAGCTACGTTGATGCCCTTTTTCAAATAAGCGGAGATTGGCGCGATACCGCTGGCAAGTTTGGTGTTGGAGCCCGGATTTGTGACCGCGGTCAGTCCACGCCTACGGAAAATCTCCAGATCCTCCTCGTCCATCCAAACACAGTGATACCCGCCTCCGCCGTGATCAAACATGCCGATGGTGTCAAGCAGCTTCGCGGGCGACATGCCATAGCGCTCCTTACAGCCTTCCACCTCCGCCTTCGTCTCCGCCAGATGCGTATACACCGGCGCTTTATACTTACGTGCGATCTCCGCCACCCGTTCCATCAACCCTCTGGAGCAGGTATACTCTGCATGAAAGCCAATAAAATAGCTGAGCAGCGGATCCTCATGATTCAGCGTCTGATATCGCTCTTCCAACAGCTTAAGCGAAGGCTCGAAATCCGTCTGTCCGCTGGTCCCGCTTACCTGCACACAACGCATCCCCATCTCCACGCAGGCTCTGGCCGTGGTCTCCGGCGTAAGATACATATCGAAGATCGCCGTGATACCGCTGGTCAGATATTCCAGCACTGCCAGCTTTGTCAGATGATAGATCATCTCCCCATCCATCTTCTCCTCGATCGGAAATACCTGTTGAAACAGCCAATCCTGCAGCGGCAGATCGTCTGCATAAGAACGCAGCAGCGTCATACCAGAATGAGTATGAGCATTCTTAAACCCGGGCATCAGAAGATTGCCTTCACAATCAATCTCCCGATCCCATTTGGTCTTGCCCTCTCCTGCATTCTGTTCCCCGACACAGACACTTTCCGTATTGCTTCCGTCTCCCACATACAGAATCTTGCCGTCCTGCACCCAGAGTTCTCCTTCCGTCAGCTTATCTGTAGCCATTGTCAGGATACGCGCATTATAAAATCTGTAATTCATCTGTCCCTTCCTCCATTCTGCAAAACCAGGTTTTCGGAATCTTCGCACTGCGCTAGACCAGCTCCCGGAACTTTGTGATCGACTCAACCAGCAGCTTCTCGAACTTGGGTGCCACTGCATTAGCCGCCTCCTGCACTTCCTCATGAGTCAGAGGCGCACTGTTCATGCCTGCTGCCAGATTGCTGACACAGGAAACGCCGCAGATCTTCATACCCATATGGTTAGCCGCGATCGCCTCCACCACAGTACTCATACCTACCGCGCTGGCTCCCAGCTTATGCAACAGCTGGATCTCCGCCGGGGACTCGAAAGAGGGGCCTGTCAGCTGCGCATAGATTCCCTCAAACAACTCGATCTCATTTGCCTTCGCCGTGCTTCTGATGATCTCCTGCAGATCCTCGTCATAGACATGGGACATATCCGGGAACCTTGTCCCAAGCTCCTCGATATTGGCACCGATCAACGGATTCGGTGCGAAGATTGAGATATGATCCTGGATCAGCATCAGGCTGCCCGCATGGAAGGCAGGATTGATACCGCCGGAAGCATTGGTCAGAAACAGTACTTTCGCCCCCATCATCTTCATCAGCCGGGTCGGCAGCACTACATCCGTGATCGGATATCCTTCATAATAATGTACGCGTCCCTGCATCAGGACCACCGGCACCTCATTGATATAACCGAAGATGAATTTCCCCGCATGTCCTGGCACCGTAGATACCGGGAATCCCTCGATCTCGCTGTAGGGAAGTTCTGCCCTGACATCCACCGTCTTCGCAAAATTACCAAGACCGGATCCTAACACTACCGCCACCTTGGGTTCAAAATCAATCTTTGCTTTAAAGCACTCATAACATTTTAATAATTTTTCGTATACCGAATTCATTATACTACCACCTTTCTTTGAATTATTTACATCTAAACGAGAAGCGAAGCAATGTAATGTCTTATATTCTATCACTATTTCACGCCGGCGTAAATGCCGTATCTGATTTTATCCCCACTGAAAAAGAAGCAGGACACCTTCCTGTCCTGTCTCTTTTTCAGAGAAACTGCTTCTTCAGATGATGATGCACACCATCCCGCCATTGCAGTCATTGACGATCTTCTGCATAGTCTCCTGCAATTTCACCTGGCTTTCCTCATTGATCATGGAAATTTTACCCGTGATACCGTCATTCACCAGCTGTTCTACCGTCTTACCAAAGATATTCGTCTCCCAGATGCCCTCTTCACTGGTCTCCGTATCCGAGATAAACTGGATCAGATCTCTTGCCTGCTCTTCCGTGCCCACAATAGGAGAGATCTCCGTCTCAATACTGGCCTTGATCATATGGATACTGGGACTCTCCGCCTTAATCTTCACACCGAACTTATTGCCCTGCCTGATCAGCTCCGGCCTCTCCAACATGATTTCTTCCCGATCCGGCATCACGACGCCATAGCCCTTATAGCGCACCGATTCCAGCGCATGGAGCACCTTCACGTACTCCCGTTTCATCTTCGCCATCTCTTTTAACATGGCAAGCATCTGATATTCGCTTCCCACCGTTTCCCCCACCAGATCACTGATCATCTCATAGTAATAGGAATCGTCCACGTCCAGAAGGACCTTCACACTGCCGTCGGACATATTGATGCCGTCCAACTTACACTTCTTGATATATTCACTCTCCGGCATAAAGCTACCCGATGTGATATCCCGGATATTACTTAAGCTGCACATCAAATTCTTGATCTGGACGATGATATCCTGCTTCATCTTGTGATCGTAAGGCAGCATCTCCACCCATTTAGGCATATAGAACTCAATCATGGTCAACGGGAATTCATAGAGGATATTTTCCATGATATGATTGATGTCCTCCCTCTTTAACTGCTCACAGTTGACCGGCATCACGGTCACCTGATACTTCTCACTGATCTCATCAGCCAGCATCCTGGTATCCTCCGCGTAAGGCTTCGCGGAATTGAGCAGCACGATAAAAGGTTTCCCCAGTGCCTGCAGTTCCGTGATCGTACGCGCTTCGGCTTCTAAAAAACTGTCCCGACCCAGATCACCAAAAGAACCGTCGCAGGTCACCACGATACCGATCGTAGAATGATCCTTGATCACCTTACGGGTACCGATCTCCGCCGCTTTCGTGAAAGGAATCTCTTCCGCAGACCAAGGGGTCTTCACCATACGCTCCACGTCTTCTTCCATATGGCCGGTGGCGCCTTCCACCATATAGCCCACACAGTCGATCAGCCTGATATCCACATCAATATCCGTGCCCAGCCTGATATGTGCCGCCTCCTTTGGAATAAATTTGGGTTCTGTCGTCGTAACCGTCCTGCCGCCCGCGCTCTGTGGCATTTCATCCTGGGCCCGCTCCTTCTCGTTCTCATCCTCCATAAAAGGCAACACCAGCAGATTCATAAAACGCTTGATAAATGTCGATTTCCCCGTCCTCACCGGTCCTACCACGCCCAGATAGATTTCTCCTCCCGTGCGGAGCTGTATATCTTTATACAGGTCATATGTATTATTCTGTAAAAAATCCATATAAAAATCCTCCTGCTTATACTGGTAAATGTATATGCAGGAGGAAGCTCATCTATTCGGTTCCCTCTTCGATTTTATGGAAAATAATGCAGTTGGGCTGATTCACCTTCACCTCTCTGCCGTTCATGATAAGCAGACCGTTCTCCAGATCCACCGTAAAGAAGGTCATCGTATCCGATTCATGATTCAGAGATACCAGATGCCTGTTGTCCGGGAAAAGGTTTGCGTCCTTCGGATAATCACCACTGATCGGCAGACACAATATCTTAGAAAGCATTCCCGTCTCCGGATCTACCCGGTAGATGATGGTACTGTTATCTCCTGCATTGGAACTCACCACATACCTGAAATCCTCAGAAATATTAAGCGCGCTGGCCGCCGATCCCCCCGCATGATAATCATTCAGCGTAGAGATTGTCTGAATCTTCTCAAATTCCGGATTGCCGTCCACTTCCTCGTACGT
The DNA here is from genome assembly GCA_910588215.1 of uncultured Lachnospiraceae bacterium. Lineage (GTDB taxonomy): Bacteria > Bacillota > Clostridia > Lachnospirales > Lachnospiraceae > UBA3282. The sequence goes on along the minus strand of CAJUQJ010000013.1, from coordinate 20,195 downwards.
ATAAACGTCGATATAATTCTTCAATTCATGGACGATGTACATATACCTGCCATCCTTGGAAAACTTCAGATGGCGCGGCGCCGACTCCTGCTCGCTTCTCACCATATCGATGGGGCGCAGTTTACCGTTCTTGTGGTCAAGACGATATACATTGACATGGTCAAGCCCAAGATCCGCCGCACACAGGTAATGATTGTCCCTCGTCATCTTCACACAATTGACATGGGGTCTGAAATTCCGTTCCGCTATACTGCCAAGCCCCTTGTGGTAGATCTCATCCGTGATATCTCCTACGCCGCCGTCTTCCCGCAGTCTGAGCACGGTGATCTTCCCGTCATGATACCCACCCACGAACAGGAACTGATCCTCGTAATCGGTGGAGAGATAACAGCCGCGCATTCCGTTAATACTGCTGGCATTGATAACCTCCAGGTCACCGCTGGGCAGGATCTTGTATGACTCTACCCCGAAGTCCGTGATGGAATACAGAAATTTCTTATTATGAGAAATAGATATATAGGAGGAATTGGTGATCCTGACCTGATTTTTCTCGGTCAGTCTCCCCCTTTCCATGTCCACATCATAAATTTTAATGCCATATTTCTCTACTTTGCCTACAGTATAAGTAGAAACGTATGCTACATATTTATCCTGACTCATATTCAAACCATGCCTTTCTATCATTATCGTTCTTTTCGCTCTGTCCGTCTTATCGCAGATTGCATAAGCCGTAATTTTCAAAATCTCTAAGCGCAGATACCCGGCTCTTATCTGTCTAGCATAACTCGCACTAATTAACCACATCTTTCACTTGTCTATATTTCAATCTGCCGCGCTTACTTCAATCAACGATGCTACCGGCATCGCCTCATTCAGCCGCCTTGTACATGGAAATTTATCTTGCGTGTAAGGTAGCTGTAATTAGTGTTGGTCATACTAGATTTTATCACAAATTTACAGCCATGTTAATCATTTTCATAAAAATTGCTTTTATTTTTAAAAATCCCATTGACATAACAATTCTTTTTTGTATAATGAGACTCAGCGTCTGTTTAGTTTTAGTAAACTTTGAGTTTATTATAACTGAGTATCCGTTCCGTGAATAATGCTGATAATAACCAAGGGTCCACATTCTTTTTGTTCTTCACGAGAAGATGACATATACCCTGACAGACCGGATCCAATGCATAAACTCAATACCGATCAAAGTAACCTATAGACGAAATCACTGCAGAAAGAGACTAACACAATATGGACAGTAATTCCAGCCGAGTGGAAATCGGCAATAAGATCAGAGAACTGCGCAACCAGAAGGGACTGACCCAGGAGGAACTGGCGGATCGCTGCGAATTATCCAAGGGCTTTATCAGTCAATTAGAGAACGACCTGACTTCCCCTTCCATCGCCACCCTGGTCGACATCTTACAATGCCTCGGCACAAACTTGAAAAATTTCTTCAACGACGACGACGATGAACAGATTGTCTTTCACAATGAGGACTTCTTCGAGAAGACCGACACGGAACTTCACAACAAGGTGGAATGGATCATTCCCAACGCACAGAAGAATATGATGGAACCCATCCGCGTCACGCTGGATCCCGACGGCTCTACTTATCCAGATCAACCCCACGAAGGTGAAGAATTTGGCTACGTATTGTCTGGTACGATCACTATTGTCATCGGAAACCGCAGCATGAAGGCGAAGAAGGGTGAGGCCTTTTACTACACGCCCAACTCGGAACACTATATCAAAGCCGGTGGTAAGAGCGGTGCAGTCTTCCTCTGGATCAGCACGCCGCCGAACTTTTGACCCTGATCCGCTGTCGGGTTCTTATCTTAATACGGACAAGGCCGGCGGCTCTGCATATGCAGAAGTACAGATAGAATACAAAACACGAAATATCAAAATACGAAGCAGAAAACACGGAGGATTTGTCCATGTCCAAAGAATTGATCCACTTAAACAATATCTCCAAATCCTTTGACGGGCAGATGGTCTTAGACGAACTGAATCTGACCATCCATGAGAATGAATTTGTCACGCTCCTTGGCCCCAGCGGCTGCGGCAAGACCACTACCCTGCGCATACTGGGCGGATTTGCCACACCGGACACTGGCAGCGTTATCTTTGACGGACAGGACATTACGAATCTTCCGCCAAACCTGCGGCCTCTGAATACCGTATTTCAGAAGTACGCCCTTTTCACCCACATGAATATCGCCGAGAACATAGCTTTCGGCTTGAAGATCAAGAAAAAATCCAAAGACTATATTGCCAACAAGATCCGCTATGCCTTAAAACTGGTCAATCTGGAAGGATACGAGAACCGAATGCCGGATTCCTTAAGCGGCGGCCAGCAGCAGCGTATCGCCATTGCACGGGCCATAGTCAATGAGCCCCGTGTTCTGCTCCTGGACGAACCGCTCGGTGCACTGGATCTGAAGCTGCGTCAGGAAATGCAGTACGAACTGATCCGTATGAAGAACGAACTGGGTATCACCTTCGTCTATGTTACTCACGATCAGGAGGAAGCATTGACCATGTCCGATACCATCGTCGTCATGAACCAGGGTTATATCCAGCAGATCGGCTCTCCGGAGTCCATCTACAATGAGCCTGAGAACGCCTTTGTGGCGGATTTTATTGGCGACAGCAACATCATCTCCGCCACCATGATCGAGGATAAGCTGGTCAGCATTCTTGGCACCCGTTTTGCCTGCGTGGATACAGGCTTCGGGCACAATAAGCCGGTGGATGTGGTGATCCGGCCGGAGGACGTGGAACTTGTCCCTCCCACAGAGGGCATCCTCCAGGGCATGGTCAGTCACCTGATCTTCAAGGGTGTACACTATGAGATGGAAGTCATGGCCGGCGGTTTCGAGTGGCTTGTACATTCCACTGCTCTCCACCCGGTAGGGGAAAAGGTGGGCATCCGGGTCGATCCCTACAACATCCAGATCATGAACAAACCGGAATCTGAAGACGAGGAGGCGGTAGCAATTGACATCTAGAAAAAAATGGCTTTCAGCCCCTTACACACTTTGGTCGGTGGTCTTCATCCTCATTCCGCTATGCATGATCTTCTACTACGGACTGACCGATAAGACCGGTGCCTTTACCCTGGAAAATATCACTGCCATCGCGACGGCGGAACATGCCAAGGCACTGCGCCTTTCCATCCTGTTGTCCTTGATCAGTACACTGATCTGCTTTCTGCTGGCCTATCCGCTTGCCATGATCCTGGCCAATATGAAGGTCAGCCAGCACAGTTTTATCATATTGATATTTATTCTGCCTATGTGGATGAATTTCCTGCTGCGCACCCTCGCCTGGCAGACACTTCTGGAAAAAAGCGGCGTGATCAATAACATACTCACGTTCTTCCACCTGCCGAATATCAATATCATCAACACCCCTTACGCTATCATTTTGGGTATGGTCTATAACTTTCTACCCTTCATGGTGTTGCCTTTATACAACGCGTTGTCCAAGATTGACGAGAATGTAATAAACGCCGCCAGAGATCTGGGTGCAGACAATATACATACTTTCTTCCGTATCATACTGCCCCTGTCTGTGCCGGGTATCATCAGCGGTATTTCCATGGTCTTCGTCCCGGCCTTGACTACTTTCGTGATCAGCTCCCTGCTCGGCGGCAGTAAGATATTATTGATCGGCAACGTCATCGACCAGGAATTTACACAGGCCTCCAACTGGCACCTGGGCAGCGGCCTTTCTATCGTGCTGATGATTTTTATCATCTTAAATATGATCGCATCCGCTGTGTTCGATAAAGAAGGGGAGGGATCTATGCTATGAGAAATGCTTTAAAAAATTTTTATATCGCACTGATCTTCCTTTTCCTTTATGCACCGATTGCCACATTGATGGTTCTGTCCTTCAACGCCAGCAAGACACGGGCCAAATGGGGAGGCTTCACCTTCAAGTGGTATGTACAGTTAGTGCACAATGAAGATATCCTGCGGGCGCTGGGGAACACCTTGCTTATCGCGCTACTCTCTTCCATCATCGCCACGGTGATCGGCACCATAGCCTGTATCGCCATGAATACTATGAAGAAACGAACGCGGACCATTATGATGGGGATCACCAATATTCCCATGCTGAATGCGGATATCGTCACGGGTATCTCACTGATGCTGCTTTTCATCAGCTTCGGTTTCCGCTTCGGAATGGGGACGATACTACTTTCGCATATCACCTTTAATATCCCCTATGTGATCTTAAGCGTCATGCCGCGCATGAAACAGCTGAATCCCAGCGTCTACGAAGCTGCTCTGGATCTGGGGGCACCGCCGGTCACGGCTTTCTTCAAAGTGGTATTTCCGGATCTTACGCCCGGTATCCTATCAGGTTTCCTGATGGCCTTTACGATGTCGCTGGATGATTTTATCATCACCCATTTCACGAAAGGAGCCGGAGTGGATACGCTGTCCACCAAGATCTATACGGAAGTCCGAAAAGGGATCAAACCTGAGATGTACGCTCTGTCCACGATCATCTTCGTGGCAGTGCTGGTTCTTCTGCTTCTGGTGAATGCTGCGCCAGATAAAAAAGAAGGAAAGACACGGATATAAAACGCTTCGGAATGGAGGTAAAAATGAATAGGAACAATAAAGTTTTATTTGGAAGTGTTATGGTATTGGCTGCTGTGGGAATGACTGGATGCGGTTCTTCCGGCAGCGGTGAGAACGGGCAGGTGATCGTGTATAACTGGGGAGAGTATATTGACCCGGAGACGATCGAAATGTTTGAGGAAGAGACAGGAATCGAGGTCGTTTACGATGAATTCGAGACCAACGAGATCATGTATCCGAAAGTAGAATCCGGCGCTGCATCCTATGACGTTGTATGCCCCTCAGACTATATGATCAGCAAGATGATCGAAGGTGACATGCTGGCCGAAATCAACTTTGAGAACATTCCCAACGCAAAAAAGAATATCGGCGCTCAGTACTTTGAGCAGTCGAAAGGATTCGATCCGGAGAACAAATATTCCATACCTTACTGCTGGGGTACGGTTGGAATTCTCTATAATAAGACTATGGTAGAGGAACCCATCACAAGCTGGGCACAGCTGTGGGATGAGAAATACACCGACAATATCCTGATGCAGGATTCCGTGCGTGATGCCTTTATGGTAGCCGAAAAGTTACATGAATTTTCCATGAATACCACCGATCCACAGGAATTGGAAACCGCGAAGAATTCCCTCATCGAGCAGAAACCGCTGGTTCAAGCTTACGTGATCGACCAAGTACGTGACAAGATGATCGGCGGTGAAGCTGCTATCGGTGTGATCTATTCCGGCGAAGCGATTTACACCCAACGGGAAAATCCCGACCTGGAATACGTGATCCCCGAAGAAGGCACCAATGTCTGGATCGATTCCTGGGTCATTTTGAAAGATGCCCCCAATAAGGAAAATGCCGAGAAATTCATTGACTTTATGTGCCGCGGTGATGTGGCAGTGAAGAACTTTGAATATATCACCTACTCTACCCCCAATGATGCGGCAAGAGAGCTGATTGAGGACGAGGATATCCGCAATTCCGAGATTGCCTTCCCCGATCTGTCAAAGTACGACAACCTGGAGACCTTCGTATACTTGGGAGAAGAGGGGGATGCCCTATATAATGAATTGTGGAAAGAGGTAAAGTCTAATTAACATCTGACGGTCATGCCGTCACCCCATACAAAAGCTCACGTATTTCTCTCTCATCGCAGAAAGAAATCGTGAGCTTTTATTCACAACCAGTGCATCTGATGACAATTCTGCTCATATATTACTTCTACAGTAATCACGCCGTATCAATATTTCTGGAAGGCACTGTTAAGAGCATAGACAGTGTCATTATCTCCCATCGCAAAGAAGATCACATTACCCCGGCTCTCGATCAGCATTGTCTCCGCGCTGACACAGATCCATTTGTTCAGGTCCGCATTGTCTTTCAACTGCTGCTTGACCGTATCTACATTCTCCTCTTCCACCCTGAGCAGCACGAATTGAAAGGCATTGGGAGAAATCATGGGAATAGAAGCTGTAGCCTCCGTATAGTCGATCTCATCCGTACCCAGAATCGAAACTTCCGTCTCATCTGTCAATTCAAACATCTCAAAGCTATCCATCCCTGCTCTGAAATCCTCCGACAGATCCGCCTTTTCATATATACCGGTAATGATATCGCCAAGGCTACCCTCCAACTGCTCACTACTCTCCTTCTTTGCTTTTCCACAAGCACAACAGAAAAAAGCTGTCAATATCAACAGCAAAAATACCCTTATAAACTTTGTTTTCATTTCCCTCTTTTACTCCTTCTTCATATTATTTTGCAGATTAATTTGTTAATACTTTTCCCATCATTTCTTTTCTTATGATCCTTCCGCAAATATTGCTGATGCGGCAAAATCCTCCCTGCGTTTCTCAAACTGTACATAAAAGTCTTCCTCTGTATCGTAAGGTCTCTTATAGAACAGTTCCAGAAACAATACGTTACTCTCTTGTGCAAAGCTATCCGACTGTTGCTTCCCGATCCGCTGCTGCAGATCTCCACGCAGATCATGCCATATGATCAGAAATCTTTCATATTGCGCAGGCGCCGACATCTCCAGCCATTTTCTTATTTTGACTTTGGTCCGGTTCTGTGCCTCACAAGCATCTTCCAACAGGAAATAGTGAAGCCCTTTCTCATCATACTTTCTCCCCAGCGGAAACAGCCTGCATAGACCCGGCCTGTGAGAATGGATACTGCATCGTCCTCTCACATCCAGAAAGCCACAGGCATCCGTTTCCGGCTGCATTCTGAGGGACGGCAGAATTAGCCCATTCTCCACACCAAGCGCCAACTTCTCCTGCATGAGACCGGCAAAATTCTGTCCGGTCACTTTCTGCAATTGAAAAATATCATAAGGATCCACCAGAATAGATTGTCCCATTCCCCGGCAGCATGCGCTGCAGCCGTCACACTCACCGCAGCCCAGCTTCGCCATATCATTTGCACTCAGTAACTGCATACTCATACCCCATATCTGTTTCGATTCATACACCCGTGAAAAGAAATCATCTTATCCTAATTTCTCATGAAAGAAATCAGCAATGCGCTGCCAGGTCTCTTTCTGGAAGAATTGTTTATCGGCATGGTCTGCTCCCTCAATAGCGATCAGTTTCACATCGCATCCCGCTTCTTCCAGCTTGTCATGGAGAATCTCTCCCTGTTCGAAAGGTACAGTTTGATCGTCTATGCCATGCAGGATCATAAATGGTGGTGCGTCCTTTGTCACAAAGCTGACCGGACAGGCTTTCAATGCCTCTTCCTTCTGCAGCATCACATTCATACCCAACATAAGCGATTCCGGTGAAGTCGCCGCCGCCTGTGGAGATTCATAAGGGAACCCTGAAACATCCGTCGGCGGATACCAGGGACAGGCCGCCTGCACCTTACTGGAATATTCCGTATAACTGCCCACATCAAAAGCCGGATCATTTGCCAGGGCCGCCATTGCAGTCAAATATCCCCCTGCCGATTCTCCCATCACACCAAAATGCTCCGGATCGATCCGAAAACGCTCGCTGTGCGCACGCAGATAGCGAATCCCGGATTTGATATCAATAAGCTGCATCGGATAAGGCCCTTCGTTGCTGGTGCGGTACTCCACACTGGCTACCACAAACCCCTGTCTTGCCAACCCTGCCAAATAAGCCAGATGGGCAGATTTATCCATCTGCACCCATGCGCCGCCACAGATCCATACAATACAAGGATACAGTTTCCCGGAATCTTCCGGGTAGATGAGATCCATCTTCAGATCTCTTCTTGTATGGCCAAACCAGGCGTCCACCTGTGAAAAGGTCATCCCTGTCACCACAGAATATTGTGGTTCTTCTATCTTGATCGTTACCGTCTCTCTCATGTCGTTTGCTCCTTTCGTTGACCTGCTCCGATTCCACCTACTATAATGTAGATATCTTCCCCGGCCATCTGTTCAAATAATGCCTTCAATTCCAGATTCTTATCCCACTTCGACTGTGGAAACTGTCCGTATCTTCTCTTAACATCGTTCATCCTGTCCTCTATGTCCATCACGCCTTCCGCACCGGCCAGAGAATCACACAGCTGGATCAGTCTGTCATAATCGTCAAAAGACGTGTGCGCAAGCGCCTGACGAAGTGCCTCTGTTTCTTCTTCCGTGATATCGAACTTCCCGATATAACTCTCCAGTTTCCCCTCGTTGAAGGAATGCGTCAAACAGATCCTGGCCACTTCATCATATCCTGACTCCAGCATATACCGCCAACCGTCATAGACATGCCCTAAATGCTTCACACCAAACTTCCTGCCGATATCATGCAACAGTCCTAACACCCAGGCTTTCTCCGCATCCATTCCCGGACACTTTCTCGCAATCCTCTCCGCACACCATGCCGTCACATGACTGTGCGCTTCCCAGGGACCTGGATTGCACTGTGCGGCATCTGCCAGTAATTCTTCTGCCTTTTCTTTAGTCGGATACATAATGTATTTCCCTTCTCTGCTCTAGTACTCTGTCCTTGACGTTCCTGTGTAAATTTTTAAGGATAGTTCTTCGAGTATTCCGGACTTGTACGAGACTGTCCAAATTTCTTTTCCAGTATAACATACAGCACAAAAAACATTCAACAACTTATCTTGGCATAAGCCAAGATCCGAGAAATGTTAGTTACTATTCACGGTGCCCTGCACCTTGCTGCATGGGCATTGAGTACGTAGTACTCGCCGATAACTTTACGGTTTCAGGCATCCAGCCTCTCGCCTAAGGCGACTTGGGGTGGGCTGGATGCGTTACAGTTTGCGGCCGGTTAGGCCGTGAACTGTAACAAATGTTAAAATGCGTTGCTTGTAGCAACGGGCAATTCTGCCTATAATAATGGTAACAACTGAAAGAAAGGAGGCCGTCCCTAATGCTCGGCGAAAATATTAAAACTATCCGAAAATCAAAAGGGCTTTCGCAGCAAGAGCTTGCTGTCAAACTGGACGTGGTTCGGCAAACAATTTCTAAATGGGAGCAGGGATTGTCAGTTCCCGATTCTGATATGCTGATATCCCTGTCGGAAGTACTTGAAACACCTGTAAGTACGTTGCTTGGAGTAAACGTTGTCGTGTCGGAAGCTGAAGACTTAAAGGCGATCTGTGCAAAACTGGAGGTGATAAATCTACAGCTTGCACAGAGAAAAACCACAAGAAAAAGAATCCTACATTGGTTTCTTATCTTATCGTGCGTAGTCTTGGTATCGGCTTTTGCATTCTTAGTATCATTAGAAAGTCCTTACTTGAATTGGGATTATAGCGATCCTGAAACCGCTGTTCTCGGAGTCGCATTTCACTCGTTTGAATGGCTGTTTGTCAGAACAGCCCCAATCCTCCTCATTGGTGCGATCATTGGGATTTTCCTGACACGGAAGAAAGAATGATACCGCACACATCAATCACCTGCCTTGCATATCAATTTCAATATGCAGGGCAAGTGAGCGACAAGAACTTCCTGCAACAATCGCAATGCTCCATCAGGTATCCCAAGATAACATAGTCCATTCACCCGTACAATGATATTGTCAAATTCAAAAATAGGGTACATAAAATAGACTACACACCATCGAGACAGAAGAGCCAGGCAGCGAGCTTAACAGCCAGGCTATCACAGGGACAACCAACAAAAATCGGTCTTACCGGCCAGCATATCTGCGCTAAATTGTGTATTTCTTATACTTTATTCCAATCCAGCTGACTGAAATTGTGAAAACCGGATATTGTAGTAACTCACGTTAATTGTTAGAATAAGCCCGTAAACAGAAAATAAGTTTAAGGAAAATGCCAACGACACGGCAAGGAGAAAAGTATGAAAATTTTAAACGTTGAAAATCCCGAAAAATTTCTTGAGGTGATCAAGCAATGTCATGGAAATGTAGAACTGGTTTCCAAACAGGGAGACAGACTAAACCTGAAATCCGAACTGACCAAATACATTGCGCTCAGTCAGCTTTTTACAGACAACACCTTCATCAATGAGATGGAGCTGATCGTATCCGAACCGGAAGACATGAAGCATCTACTGGACTATATGATGGAGGGTGGCCGATAAGAGCAACCCACAAAGTAGTTGACCTCCCACACCACCGTACATACGGTTCCATATACGGCGGTTCCTTAGTTTTCACATACTTTCAGATAAAACTCTGTGAATGTTGGATATCCAAGTTCACAGAGTTTCTTGTTGTTAAATGCGGTCTGCAATACGAAATATCCTCCGCAATACCAGTTTCCGTTTCGCATATTGGCACATATCCATGAAGTGCTATACTTCTATTCGTTCACCTCGAATTTGTAAATCATACCTACAATCGTTTCTATCTTTTATATCACTCATTTTCCATTATTTCCACCTATTCCTCAACATTTTCTATAATCTACATAATTTCCTATCATTTCATTAAAATCATACCTTTTTCCCCTTGTGGTAGAGACTTGGTAGAAACTACCCTGGTTCCTCATTTACTGGTAGTAACTGCCTACCCCTCATATCCACTTACATCTCTATTTTAACGCCCCTCTCTTAAAAAGTCACGTCCATTTTTCCCCTATTTCACACATATTTAAGGGATATTCCAGCCATACCCTGAATATCCCTTAAAAAATCTTATGTACCTATTATCATGCTAATTGCTCCGTACCGTTAGACTTCCAGTTACTGCTTTCCTCGCCCTGATAGTTCCCCCTGCACCAGATATATTCCCTGCCCTGCGCCTTTCCTTCATTGTCACTTGCACCTTTTCCAAAGTCACCAATGCACTCTACATAATAATCAATGTCCTTATCTCTATACCGTGTGCTGTTTTTATCATTTTCTTCCAGCACATCAAAATCATGATATGATTTCTTTAAGCCTGTCAGTACCTTTATATTTTTATCAGGCTCGTCATATTCTTCTTCATATCTATATTTCGGGTTATAGTCCGACTTGACGAAATACTTTATTTCCCCAAATTCATCCATTCTGTCATTATGCAAAATCCTTGTCATCTCATCAACCATTTCTATTGGAAATGCCATCATATACGGCGCATTCTTCCCACCTGACAAGGTTGCCGGATGGTATGGAGGGTCAAAATACCACAGCTTATTCTTTTCGTCCATTTTTTCTTCCAGATGTTCTGTTCCCTGTAAATCCCTATATGGCTTGCCATTATATTTTTTTATCAATTCCCTGTAATCAAGGCTTTCTATAATGACATTGCGCCTTTTGATAATGTCATGCACTTTTGGAATACGCTTTTTTGCAAGTTCAATGATATTTTTGATCGCCTCCCTCTCATGTTTACCCCTCCCATATTTATCTTCATTTTCTTTGTCGCTTTTGTCTTGTATGTTTAAACTATAGTTAGCCTTTCCGGGTGCCGTGCATCCATTAAATTCCGACTGTACCACCCAGTATGTCATAGCCCCTGCAAGCAAAGGCTCCACTGTTTCATCAGAAATCCAGTCCTCATTATTATAATCTTTTTTTATTTTTCTTATTGCTGACGCTGAACTATTGCAACGGTTATACACAAACACATTGAATAACTCCTTGCACATGCAGACGCCGATTTCCTCTATCAATTTTATCAGCTTGTCCGGTTTATCCCTGCACGCTTCAAAATAAGAAACAACGCCATAATCCAAATCATTTATGACTATCGTGTTAAACCACCCTTCAGGTACAGACAGGCCAATCTTTCCACCCCCGGTAAATGCGTCAATGAATATATCCGCCTTATTCCCGTCATCCTCCATCCTGACTGCCATATTGAATAACCTGTTCATCAGATATTTTCCTATAAACTGTTTTCCACCAAAATACCCAAGCCCTGATGATATTTTTACTGTTTCCATCCACTTGCGCCTGTCACTGATGGGAGAATACTTGTAATCATATAACCTCATGCCTTATTCTCCTTATCCTCTTTTTTATCGCTGTCCTTCATGCCCTTACTGTCAACAATATCTTTTTCTATCACTATCGCCACAAGGGTGATATTATTCGCCCCTTGTTTCTTATCATATTTTTTCCATGTAATCCTGTCTGCATATTTTCTTGATATAATGCCCTTAAAGTCATCCATGACTACATCTCCAAATATGTCTTTCAGCACTTCCTTTGCCTTATTCTTACTGCCTATGCTTTCCAGCCGCCCCATACAGGCTTTCAATTCATCATCTTTTAATTCTCCGCCATACACCAGAACCCATTCAACAAGTTTGTTGACTCTTATCTGTATAATATACTGCTTTTCCGTTTCTTCCAGTTTTCCTACATAGCCATCTTTGCCACTCCACATTGTACTTCCTGTAAAGAATGCCCCTTTGTGTCCTTTTATAAAATCAATGATATTCGCATAAATGTCAATGTCAGAACCAACATCAAGGCGCTGCATTTTTTCAACTGCGTTGTCAATCAATATCCCCAGAACATTCTCACTGACTGTATGGAATGGCTCCCTATTATCCAAATAACTGTCAACGGTCATTTCAAGATAGCTGTTTTTCTTTTTACTGCCCCATTCTTTCCCCAGATGTTCCCCAATCTTTTTAATGTATTCCTTATCCAGATTATCGCCTATCCAGCCATATCCTGCTTTAATATCTATTCCTGAAATATTTTCTTCTACTGCCGCCTTCAGCAAAATTTCAAGTGTCGTAATAATAAGCGCAAATCTCTTGGAACAAGAACTCAACATGCCCCCAAGATTCTTTTTTTTCTCCATTATATGCAATATTGCTGATATCATATTGTTTACATCATTATACATATCAACAATAAACTTCTTATCCTCTGCAAGTTCCCCTGTCAGATAATTTATCAACATTAAAATACCGTGTCCATAATGTGTATATGACACTTCTTCGGTAGCCTCTGCCATCCTGCTGTCATAAAACAAGTCCGCTGGCTCAACCCTTAACTCAATGAACCGCCTGTACTGCCCTAAATCCCTGCTTTCCTCTAACAGCTTATCCAGCATCGGCTCCACACTGCTGCTTATAACAGGCCCATATGTCCTTTTACCTGACAGTCCGCTTCCCTGCCCTGTAAGCCTTTCCTTTACCTTGCCCTCATACTCCCTGAATATATCCATAAGCAGTGCATGACGTTTTGAGTTTTCTGTTTTCCCTTCAACCTTAAGCATCCTCTCATCAAGTATATATGGCAGTACAGGCCTTTCTGCCCTTATCATCTCCATTGCGTTGTCCGTGTCAGTAAAACTTCCTTCCAACAGCCCCGGATCGCCAAACATGCTCAATGCAAAATGGCTGATTATGCTCTTTCCGCTCGCACGTTTCCCAACAATGTTCATGTTGATATTGTTCTCTTTTGTGTAGGGCAGTAACTGCCTTATTACTCCTGTACAGGCTGTGGCTATTATCAATGCATCCATGTCAGAATAACGCATCAGCCGTGAAAAATACAACAGCCAGTCCTCATAATCCTCAGCCGTATCCTCACTGTTTACCAGCCCGGCCGCCACTTCATTTTCGCATTCCCCCTCAATCTCATATAAATCATCAGACACTGAGTAAATCCTGTCATATTTAAAAATCTGCACCCCGTCATAAAAATCCCATCCTAATTCCCTGTAACGCTTAATCTGCAAATCCTTCTGGTAGCACAATATTGAAAGCCGGTCACATACTGCTTTGCTCGTCTTGTCAATATTACTGTTAATCCCTATAATCCTTTCGATTTTTGAGGTTATAAAGTCTTCCTCGCTTTTCTCGTTGTCAAGCACGATGTCCCTGTAAGCAAACATATCTATGTCAACATAAAAGCCATCCCTGTTCGAAATCCGTATTGTAAATTTTGACCCTTTCGACACGTCTTTTATATCAATGTCCTCATATACCTTTACTGGCAAATCGTCTGCCTGGTCTGAATCCCCTCTGTTTTCTTCCCCTGAATCCGGCTTAATATCCTTTTTAACATTTTCATTAAAAGTAAATTGAGGCCGCGTTTTTTCGTTTTCACCCTCAATCCGTCTGCTGATTTCTGACAGTCCAGCTATAATATCTCCTATATTCAGACCTTTTTCCTTTGTTGACTGTTCTCCCATAGTGGCCTCCTTGGTATGCTTTTCTTGATATTATACTATAAACAGACACAATTTCCCATACGGAATCCTTTAATTTTTGGCAAGTGTACGCCAAAAATTATACATGGCTTTATACCATGCGCTATCTGTCCGCAGTCATCTCCATGTAACAGGCAGTCATATCAGCCGCATGACGTTTTCTATAAACTGAAAATATCTCATGCTTCCTATCCGGGTCATTCTATATCACGCAATCATTTTGAATGATTGGGACACCTCTATCAATAAACCCTTTCCATGCTTTCCCATATAAATCCTGTCAACTGTATCAGCCGTATTGTTTTCTGATTTTCTAACCAGTCCACATTAAGAACCATTTTTTATTCCATCTCATGTATGCCCCACAATCCATATAAAAATTTTTATCCATGCAGATTCCCCTGAATTTCTACCTTTTTCAAAAAATATATCCATCCATCTACGCAAAAACCTCCAGTTCAAGAAAAATTTATTAGATTCAATGTATCACGAAATCAGACTTGCGAAAGTCATTCACATGATATAAAATTCTTTAAAAAACAAACTTCTTCATTTTTTCCACTTATGTTTCCATAAAAAAGACAGCCGCTTTTAAAGCGACTGCCCTTTTTCTCAAATACTCTTGTTTATCCTCTTTCTGTATGCCCTGCATATTTCGTCTGCCAGTTCCACGTTATCATTTAACTGGTTATCATTCGGACATTCAACCAGTGCGACCTGTCTGCTTTCTCCTGTAGCAGGTATATGGACAAACACCCCTATCATATTTCCGTTTATCTTAGGTATCACTCGTAACTTAATTGCCATTTTTTAAATCCCCTTCCGTCACCTTCACATTTCTCATTTTCCAGTTTCCTGTACTCGGTGTCAAGTGCCATTATGAGCCTGAATACATCCTTGTTTTCCATGTTTTCTGTCTGTACAGAAAGTTTCAGAGTGAGACTGCTGTTCTCACCTACAAAACCCTGTTTTAATACATGCCGTTTTCCCATTATCTGTCTCCTTATAATTTTTTTAAACACTGTCTAATGTGGCACATGCATATAGACAGGCATATAAAAAATCCCACCCGGCATAGCTGGGCAGGACTTTTTGTTTTTTTACAGCTTATCTTTTTACAGTATTCTCAAAAATTGTAAGATTTGAAACAGGGTATATACTGCTCGCCCCTCCTTTCCAGTGCTTATTATGATATGCTGTCTGCACTTCCAACAGCACCTTGAACGGTTGAATTATACGTGAACTATTCAGGAAGAATAAATGCGCCAGGCACTTTTTTAGCCTAAAAGACTATTCCATTATTCTTTTTTCTGCCCAGAGACAATGCTCTTGATTCTTCGTTAATAGGTTACAAAAAATAATCCCCTGTCTTCAAATCTCACAGGGGATTATAACGCCTGTATATTACTCTGACTGTAGACGAAACAACGGTTTATTTCCTAATCTTTTATGCACTATGCCGCCCATATTTCCTAATGCCCTTGCTTGTAAGTGTACTGCCAACTTTATCCTTCAGCCGCCATTTCTTCTTTTTCCACAAGCCTGTCTATGGTTTCTCTTGCCCCCAGCAATGCATTTTCCTCATAAAAATATGCCCCGCTTTCCTTAAGCCCCTCGCCGTCCTTGCTGAATACGCAGAATACATATCCCATTTCAATGTCACTCCAATAAACCTTTATCTCATACCCTTTATACTGTTCAACCATTATCCATGCCCCCTTTAAATCCTATTGTACCCTATCCTCAAAAGAGGAGGCCTACGCCCCCTCTTTCACTTCTTCCCCGGCACCACTGACCTCGACACCCTCGCAGATCACCAGCTTATTCTTTTCAATCCTTACTCCGGCTACAGGCACTCCCAGTTCCATCATCATTTTCAGCTTGTCCTCGCTGTATCCCACTCTTGCATGACGGGCATTGACTGCCTCATAAACTTTCTTTTTGTCACCGCTGACCGCCACAACAATCAATTCCATGTTCATATCAGAACCGCTGTCCTCATTCAGCCATGACAGATTATTCACCCCGGTTTTTAACTGTAAATTGCTCATGTTGAAACCTTGGACATCCAGCTTAAGTACTTCTTTTCCGTCCTCTTCACCAAGAACAAAGCCGTAAATTTTTTCATTGTTTTTCAGCTTTGTCATTACCTGCTTCTCCGTTAATCCAATGAAGCCCTTGCTCTTGCTATCGTAGAAATCATAGCCAATCAATCTCTGCCCTAAAAAGTTACCGTTTGCTAAGTACATACACATAATGTTTTCCTCTCTCTTTCCGTGCCCTGCACTAACCATTTATTTATCTTACACATATATACTAACGCTGGAACATCTATGTGCATAGACGTGATAGTGCAAGGAAATGAACCATTATGTAACACATATTTTTAGGGAGATTGACGCTCATATGATGATTTATACATATCCGTCACCTTGTTAATACTCCTATTCTCCATGTTGTTCTGTATCAATATTTATTGCATATCTCAAATAAACTTAAAATTTTAATTTCCTGCTCTCCTGATTTTTCTATACTGATTAACTCGACTTATAATGCTGTTTCGTATATTTTCTTCTGTTCAAAATTTCCCTCGCTTTCATCTACACTTCACTTACTAAGGAAATATTGCTGGCAGTTTTTCCCCACTGCATGGGTTGATGTATACTCATTTTTACCCTACTGCATACGAAGTGAAATTTCCCACCAGATTTTTTTACCATGTCGGAACGCTTATCACGCTTTAAGCAAATCCCTTTTTACGGTATGAACTGGTACGCCAGTATATCCATTTTTTAATTGAGAAATATATGTATTCGTGTTATAATCGAATTGTATAATTGAAAAGGAAGCAGGATGCGGTTTTCTGATTGATGCCCTCTAGTCTTACGAAAGAGGGTGGTGCCCATGAGCGTGATGGAAGTTTTGACATTATTGCTTGTTATCTTTGCGGCTCTGTCTTACATAGACAATCATAAAAAGAAATAAGCATCCCTACCGCCCAAAGTGAGGATGCTTATTTCTTATTAGCAAATTTTTACTGAGGGCAAATCGGAACTCGTGTCCGATAAACCTTTCTGATTAGATTATACACTAGAGCCGCCTGTTTTGCAAGCGGCTCTTTTTTACATATTTTTACAGTTTTTCCGTCATATACAGGAAATCATAACTATTGTACGGTTTATTCAGCACTTGTTACAAGCCATTCACCAGAACTTTGTACGTCAATTTTCACTTGGAATGTATTTTCTATATTCTCAATATCCAAATGGGTGTTTACTCCGAAATCTGTATACGTGTTATTCCAGTCATTATAAATAACGTTAAATTCCTCCTCCCCTATTTCTCGTGTCACTCCGTTTTCAGTTATTGTCCCACCATAATATTCTCCCCATTCCATATTACCACTTAATTTACTTATTTCTAAAAATTTTGTTCCATCATAAACATACAAATAAACACTTATCCCTGTGTCACTATCACCAATACGCATTAAATATGTTCCATCTGTTTTATTCATTCCTTGAAAAGCTTGATACATTAAAGCATCCTTAGATGAAGACGGCAAGAAAACATATGTATTACTGTCAGAATCATTTTTATATGAAACTAAAAGTTCTTGATTGTCATCATTATTTAAGTCTGTTATGCCAAAATAAAATCCTTCTGGCTTTCCAGTACCATAATAACTGTCTATATATGTAAACGCTACCGAATCCCCAATTCCTATATATTTTTCGCCGTTCATGTACTGTCTTAATATTTCAAGGCTATTAACTTTCTCCTGTGGCACTTCTCCTTTCGTTGTAATGCCTGTACCGTCATGCTTGACAATATCAACTTTCTTTATCTCAACAGGTACAGATTGTCCGTCACTCATGGCTGATGCATAAGCGTTGAGATAATCGACCATTTCTTCCAATGTACATGGGGTCATATCGTAGAAGCAGGTGTAGGGCAAGGTGTGGTTGTGAGGTTTTTCTTGCTCTCGCTCCTCTCTCATTGCATAATATTCATCATCTGTATAAACTTCTATTTCTACATCATTTTCTATAATGTGCCAAGAATTATCTCCCTGCAATTCCTCTGTACGTCTAAAAGCTTCTATTTCTGTTGCACCATTAGCAAAAGAATATGTATCAAAAGAAAAAATAGTTTCTCCTGACATTGACCAAAATTCTTCAAATGTCAACTTTATTTTTCCGTAATCATTCTCATCTTCATAAATGTAATATACCGACCCACGGGGTCTTGCATCTGCCTCAACTACTAAATTTACTATATTATCAGTCCAGCCATAAATTTCATAGCTATCCTCATTCGTACTGCTATATATATAAAGATAAGGAACTCCATCACCAGCAAAGTCAGTTAACATCACGTTAAACCTGTCAACCTCAACTTTTTTGCCCATATCAATATCATATGCCTGAAATGGCTGTCCCCATGTCAAAATGTCAACATCATCTTTGTTATATCCATCCCGAAAACTGAAATCCCCAGCTAAACCATCTGCTATTAGCTGTGCATATGCGGTTGCCTGCTCCGCTGTCATTTTACAGTTGGCGGTATCGCCATAATATGGCATCTCACCTATTGCGGATTGTAACTTTTCTTCTGCCGTAATTTCCGGCTCCGGTTCTGGTGTGCTTTCTTCTTCTGTTACCGCTGCTTCTTCTGTCGCTTCTGTTGTTTCCACTGTTTCCTCAACACTTTCTATCTCCGTTCGTTCTGTTGATACAGCCGTTTTATCCCCACAAGCGGATAAACTGACTGAAAGTGTCAGAGCCATCATAAGTGCCGTTGTTTTTCTTTTCATTGGTTCTCTCCTTTTCCCTCGTGTATGTGTTAAATAGTATATGATTTATTTACTTTTTTCAAGCTGTTTTCTTCCCTCAAAAGCAATAAACTCACTGGCTATTATATCATCTTTACGCATAGTTTTCAATGCTTTTAGCAAACTAACCATATCCTAAAGCATATTGTTTTCACGTACAATCCTTACATGGAGGTGCTTACATGATAAATGGATTAGGCCAGCGGCTACAGCAACAGCGCATTTTACGAAATCTTTCCCAGAAACAGGTTGCTTCCTCTATTGGCGTGTCTGCCTCCGTCATATCTAATTATGAGAGCGGAGAAAGGACACCCAGCATTGAAAACCTCATATCGCTTGCACATTTATATCACTGCTCCGCTGACTATCTGCTGGGCATTGATAAAACTGATACTGTTAAACTTCTTGATGTATCTATGCTGAATGATAAACAATACCAGCTTTTACAATCTTTTTTACTAAGTTTACAGAAATGACAGAAGTACCTATATCACATACCCTGTCATTTCTGTTTTTTATCACCGCCTTTCAACATGCTCCTGTCAGAACCGTTCTTTTATCTCTGTCAGCATAGTCTGAATCTTTGCAATCTCCGTGTCATTGATTGCCAACAGGTATTCTTCCAACACAATCACACTTGAAATTTCATATGTGTCATCCTGTTTATTAAGGCGTTCCATGCCTGACCGTATAAGTCCAAGAAGCCCTGCTGTATGATGTAATTTCCTCTCAATGGAATCAACCACATCTTCCAGCCTTCTCAACTCTTTACGAATGTTCTTCGTTTCTTCCATACCGCTCAATCTCCTTTCTTTTTAATGGGTGGAGATTGTAACGCTGAATAAATGAAAAGGCAATAGCCTGTCTTTCATTCATAAAGTTTTAATAAACAGTAAAAATGTAATCTCTTTTAAACAATAAAAAAATGCCAGACGCACTGACATTTATTCCATGCTTTATATTTTCTGTTTTAAAACTATTTTCTTCTTATATGTTGCATCTTATAACTACTCTCTTGCACTTAGACATATCATTTATTTGTATGCTGAATTATATTTATATTATCATCTTATATATTATTATGGCTTATGACCTATTACTTACATTCTCTTAATTTATTAAATGAATTTATTCTTAATAAATATAGTGGCTATCTATCTGTGTTACTTTGTATACTGTATATTTACTGATGTATCTTTT